>DHKP01000007.1:0-146713 GCA_002404865.1 Caryophanales bacterium UBA4691
CCTACATTGGTGAAACGCTATCTAATAAGAGGTATTTCTATCCTTTGAGCAGGATAAATGCCATAATAAGAAAGTATGCAAAACGATAATAAAAGGCCAAATAGCCAAAGCCATTCCAAAAACAATAACCGGAAAAACAATTTTCAGAAGGGGCGTTATCAAACTAGTCGTAACGATAATCGTAGCTTAAACAATCAGGATAACCGCAATAAAAACCGAAATTCCTTCCAAAGAAATAATAATTATGGGTTTCCGCGAATTGAAAACGAACCCAAAGAGGAAAGAACACCGGTTCTAAATGTTCCAGTCGATGATCATCCTCGGGCGATGGTTTTGCCGTTTGATCAAAAGGCGGTCGATGACGTTAAACCGCGAAAATACACATCCGGTTTTGAGATTTTCAAGATTCCGATGGCTCTAGCTCGTTGGCTTACCGCCGATGATTATTTAAGCAAATTAAGCAGTGCGACAGGTATTACTTTCGCCGATAAATCCTTTCTTAAAATCGAAGGGGAATTTTTGCCAAAACTAAAAGCCTATAGTGATTCTCGCCTTCAAAATCCGAATTTAGAAAAAGCAATTCGCCCTTTTTATAAATATCTTTCTTATTTCGCAAATTATGCGATTGAAAATAAGACCGCTGTGGTTTTTGATTTGTAATGGCAGATTATTTTCTTTCCCATCCCTTTGGACCGTTCTACTCTAAGGACAGTAAAATTCTTATATTAGGCAGCTTTCCTAGTCCAAAAAGCCGCGAATCTGATTTTTATTATGGGCATAAGGAGAATCGATTTTGGAAAATTCTTTCCTTTCTATTTGATGAGAAATTGCCTCTTTCCGTTTTGGAAAAGAAAGAATTCTTAAAGAAAAATAAAATCGCCTTATACGATGCGATCTTTTCCTTAAACATTAAAGGGGCTAGCGATGCTTCCATCCGTAAAGCTAAGCCTACAAATTTAAGCGTTGTTTTGGATAATAGCGAGGTGAGACATATCTTTTGCAACGGAAAAACCGCCTATCAATATTGTTTAAAAAGCGATACGAAAGGGCTGCCGGTGACTCTTTTGCCAAGTTCAAGTTCCGCCAATGCCTCATATTCATTAGATGCGCTCATCAAAAATTGGCGAATCATTCTAGAAAAATAATAAAATTTTATTACAATAACGAATTATGAAAACAAAAAGATTATCCATTGGTTTCTTATTGCTTCTATCTTCGATATTGTTTTTAGCTAGCTGTGCAAATTCCTCATCAAGCGGCGGAAAGCGAAATTGTGGCGGCGATGTTTGCTATGGCGCCATCGCTATCTTGACTTATCGAAAATGATTATGGATTCCTTAAAGACAATTTTTGAAAAAAGAAATTACGAAGTGATTCTATCCTTAACGGAAAAAGCGGCTGACGCAGAATCATTATTTTACCGGGCAAGCTCTTTTTTGGCCATAGGAAAGCCAAAAGAGGCGATGGGCATTTTTGAAAGAAACAGAAAGGCCTTGTTTTCGTATAATCCTCTCGTTACTTTAAAGCATAATTTCGAAATTCGAATTTTGCTTGACGAATTCGATGAAGCCTATCAAGACTTAGAGGAATTCCGCAGTTATCCTTATGTTTCTCAAAGCGTAGAAGAAAAACTATCATCTCTTCCAACTTATTTAAGAAAAAAGGAGAAAGAATCATTACGGAATAAACCTCTATCAATTGAAGAAGTAAAAAGATTGCTTTCTTCCCCGAAAAGCGACTATGAAACCTTGCTGGCCTTAGAAGCTATTTCACGTGTCACAATCGATCCGTTTTTGCCAGAAATAAAGAGCTTATTAATCTCTTCTGCCCATCCCAGCGTCAAAACTTATGCGTTTTTACTTTTGATAAACTGCAAATATGACGAATCAGTGACGCTAAAGCAAGGGGATGTTGTATATCAACTGATACCAAAAAACGTAGAACCTCCTTTTGTGAATAAGCGTTTTAAAGACTTCAAAAACAAATTGGAAGCTCTTGCAAAAGACCCAAGCGTAGCTGGCGTTGGTTTCTCTTTGTTTAGCGATTACACCTTAGCGGTTTTTCCTTCTTCTCCTTTCTTTTGCAATAACGATGATTTATTGCTTCTCTCTTTTTACTCTTTGGCGTTATCTTATTTAAGAAATGACGATGTTTCTCTAATAGACAATCCCTATCATATTCCTTCTTTAGAAATCGAAAAAAAGAAGAAGGAAATCTCTTCGGTTCTTTCTTCAATTCCGCCTCTCACTGAATGAGCTTAGTTTTTTCGGAAATTAGGGATTTTTGAAGTGATTTTCTTTGGCAAAGAAGACTCGCTAGAGTATACTCTTACGCGTGAACGTTTTTAGTAAGCTCGTAAACGAGCGAAATGAGGTAAATTAAAATTTATGAAACGCACCATCAAAAAGATTAACGACAGCAAAATCGAACTTACCGTTGAAGTTGATAAAGATCTTTGGAAAGCAGCACAAAACCGCGCATTTGAGAAAGTGAGCAGCAAAGTGACGGTCAAAGGATTCCGCCAAGGCAAAGCGCCAAAAGAAATGCTTCGCCAATACACCAATCCTGAAGCTGTTTGGAATGAAGCGATTGAAGAGGTCTTAAATCCTGTTTTTGCGCAAGCTATCGGCGAAGAGAAACTTGAACCATTTTTCCGTCCTTCTGTTAACATTACCAAATTAAGCCCTGACGAGCTAACAATCGCCTATACTTTTGTTACCACTCCGACGGCTACTTTAGGTGAATACAAAGGCCTTAAAGCGAAGAAAGAAGCTCCAAGCGTTACTGATAAAGAGATTGAAGATAGTATTAACAATCGCCTTAAAGGGAATGCCGAGCTTGTCCTCGTGGATCGCCCAGCGAAAAAAGGCGATACCGTTGTGTTTGATTTCTTAGGGAAGACGGCCAACGATAAAGGCGACATGGTCCCTTTTGATGGCGGAGCAGCCAATAACTACTCTCTTGAATTAGGGAGCAACCAATTCGTTCCTGGCTTCGAAGACGCTCTTGTCGGTGTGAAGAGCGGCGATAAGAAAACTATCGAAATTACCTTCCCAACCAATTACGTTAAGGAACTTGCGGGCAAAAAAGCCATTTTTGATTGCACAATTCATGAAGTGAAAGAAAAACAAATTCCTGCCCTTAATGATGAATCCGTCAAAGAACTCGATATTAAAGACGTCAGCACTGTTGATCAATTAAAGGAATTCGAGAAGAAAAGAATTCTCGAAGGGAAAGTCCGCGATGCCGATAATCAATATTTCAGCGCAATCATGCAACAAATCATTGATGGTACCAATTACGTAATCGCGGATGAAGTGATACTCAATGAAGCCGCTGCCTTAGAGAGCCAATTCAAAAAGCAAATTGAAAGCAATGGCTTAACTTTTGACCAATATCTTCAAATCACCGGCGTTAAAGAAGACGATTTAAAGAAAAATTATCACGAACAAGCTGAGAAAAATATCAAAGGTTTCCTAGCGCTTAAAGAAATTGCTAAAGCCGAAAAAATAGAAGTGACCGACGACGATTTGAAGGCGGAAAGCGAAAAGCGCGCTTCTGAATACGGGATGAAAGCCGAAGATATCCTTAAATATATGAATCAAGATAAAGAGCGTTGGTTAAATACCATTCGTGATCAAAAGATTCATGACTTTATTTTGAGCGTTAGCAAATAAAAAGGAAATTAATTGTATTAATATATTACGAGTGAAAGGAGGGGCAATAGATGCCAACTAACGATAATAAACTCACCTTGCCTCTGCTCATCACGCGCGGTCTACTTGTATTCCCCTCTATGAGCGAATCCATTGATGTTGGCCGCGCTTTTAGTGTTAAAGCAGTAGACGAGGCTAAAGAAACAACGAATTCTTTAATTCTTGTTACCGCCCAGAAAGATTCCAACATGGAAGAGATCAAAAATCCAAGCGAGGATCTTTTTATGGTTGCAAGCTTATGCCGCATCACTAGTTTAATCAAAAAGCCTGATTTTTATCAGATCAGAGTCTATGCGACGAAGCGCGTGCGCTTATCAAATATTCATTTCGAGGGCGGGACTTATTTAGCGGATGGGGAAATCCTAGAAGATGTCCTCGGCGATAAAAACGAAGAAGTGCAACTTGTGCGCTCCATTGTTGATATTCTCGCCAATAACCCTTCTTTAGGAAGAGATATCCCGCGTGGTGCTCTCAATACGCTTGATCACGGCATTACGCCAAATGACTTAAGCAACACCCTTGCGGCTTATCTTCAACTCAATCCCGAACAGAAAGAAAAAGTTCTCGCGACTGTCGACTGCAACGAACGGTTAAAAATCGTTTTAGCATACCTTAATGAGCAGAAAGAGATTGCTACTATTGATCAAAAACTTAACGATACGGTTCGCGAAAAAGCCGAAAAGAGCCAAAAAGAATATTACCTTCGCGAGAAAATGAAGGCGATTAAAGACGAACTCGGAGAAGGCGCGGGGGGTGAAGATAGCGAAGATGCCATCAAAAAGCGCTTGGCAGAAAACCCTTATCCAGAAAACGTAAAAAAGAAAGTGCTCAATGAACTCCGACGTTATGAGATGATGCCGGAAGCTTCATTAGAGGCCTCTTTGATATTGACCTACGTCCAAACTTTAATGAACGTGCCTTGGTATCAGCATACGGAAGACAACGAAGACTTAGAAAACGCTAGAAAGATTCTTGATGAAGATCACTATGGCTTAGTCAAAGTCAAAGAGAGAATCATCGAATATCTAGCCGTGAAGAAGAGCACCGGCAACTTAAAAGCTCCAATTTTATGTTTCTATGGGCCGCCTGGATGCGGCAAAACTTCTTTAGGGAGAAGTATTGCTAAAGCTCTTGGTCGCAAGTTCTTTAAAGCCTCTTTGGGCGGCATTAGCGATGAAGCGGAAATCCGTGGGCATCGTCGCACTTATGTCGGCTCTATGCCCGGGCGCATTATTCAAGGCATGACTCGCGTTGGCGTGAATAACCCAGTTTTCTTATTAGATGAAATCGATAAAATCGGTGGGGCCAATTATAAAGGCGATCCATCTAGTGCGATGTTAGAGGTGCTTGACCCAGAGCAGAACACCGCTTTTAATGATAATTTCATCGAGGAACCTTACGACTTGAGCAACGTTTTGTTTTTGTGCACCGCGAACTATTTGGAAAACGTTCCTGCCCCTCTTCTTGATCGGCTTGAGCTCATCGAAGTTCCTTCCTATACTGAGCTTGAGAAGATTCAAATCGCGAAAGGCTTCTTGATTAAGAAGCAAATGGGACTCAATGGTTTAAAAGAAGGAGACGTGAAATTCACCGAATCCGGCATTAAAGAAATTATTGAATGTTACACGCGAGAAGCGGGCGTTCGTCAGCTTGAGCGCCTCGTTGCTAGCTGTTGCAGAAAGGCCGTCGTGGAAATCTTAAGAGATCCTTCAACCGCTCAACCGATTACGATTGACGAAAAACAAGTAAAGAAATATCTAGGTGTTGAAATATTTGAAGACACCAAAAAAGAAAAAGCGCCTCAAGTTGGTGTGGTCACCGGTTTAGCTTACACCGAATTTGGCGGCGATATCCTTCCAATCGAAGTCACTTATTTCCCAAGCAAGAACCCTTCATTAGTTCTTACGGGCAAACTTGGTGACGTTATGAAAGAAAGCGCCACAATCGCTTTAGACTATGTGCGCGCTAATGCTCAGAAATACGGAATTGACGAAGATATTTTCAATGAAAATACCCTCCATATCCATGTTCCTGAAGGCGCTGTGCCAAAAGACGGGCCCAGTGCTGGTGTAGCGATTACTACTGCTATCATATCTTGCTTAACAAAGATTCCGGTCGACAATAACGTTGCGATGACTGGCGAAGTGACTTTAAGAGGGAACGCTCTCCCAATTGGTGGGCTCCGCGAGAAATCATTGGCTGCCCTTCGTAGCGGCATCAAAACGATTATCGTGCCTATTGAAAACAAAAAAGACGTTTCTGAACTTCCGCCCGAAGTAAAGAAAGACTTAAAAATTCTTTATATGAAGAGCGTCGATGACGCCTTAAAGGTTGCCTTGCTCACCTCGCCTAAGCCAATTAGTAACGATTAAGCCTAGAGAAATCTAGGCTTTTTCTCTTCCTTTCACTATAATAGCGATATGGCGAAAGTGAATTTTAAAAATTGCAAATTCATCACTTCTTCCTTGAACTTAGCTGGCAGACCGATCGATCAAAAAAAAGAAGTGGTTTTTTTAGGCAAAAGTAATGTCGGTAAGAGCACTTTGATTAATTCTCTTGTTAGTCAAAAAATCGCTTTTAGCTCCAAAAAAGCCGGCAAGACTCAACTATTGAATTATTTTTTAATCGATAATCGATTTTATCTTGTTGATTCACCTGGCTATGGCTATACCTCTTATGGAAATAAAAAAGACGAACTATTCTCGCAAATGATGGAAACTTATTTTGTAAACCATCCCTTACTTGCTGGCGCCGTTTTGCTTATCGATAGTAGGCGTGGCATCTATGAAGAGGAAGAAAACATGATTCATTATTTGCTGGGACTCGGTATTAAATTAATTCTTATTTATACCAAATGCGACACGATTGGGCAAAAAGAAATGGCACTAGCAAAAAAGGAGGCGGAAATTTTCCCTTCACTAGCTGTTTTCTATAGCGGGAAGAACGCCGATTTTTCATCGTTGCGCTCACTTATTGTAAAAACGTTTTCAATTTAATCTAAGGAGAATACAAATGATTACGAATTGGGATTTAACGAATATTTATTGTCATGACGAAGACTTTGAGAAGGAAATCATCCGTTTGAAAGAAAAATTGACGCCTGAAATCGCCTCTTTAGCAGGGAAATTAGGGACGGAAAGCGGCTTTAAAAAATACCTCGACCTTTCTTTAGACGTAGAATCGTCCATTTCACGCGCTTTTGTATATGCTTCAACGCGAAGCGATTTAGACAAGAGAAATGTAAAAAATGGGGAAGCCCTCATGCGAATTCAACTTGCTTATCAAGACTTTGCAAGTGCTGCTTCTTTCGCTGACCCTGAAATTCTTTCTTTAGGGAAAGATTATGTTTTATCTTTCCTAAAAAAGCACAAAGAATATGAACAATTCGACTTTGCTTTTGAAAAATTATTCCGCGAAGCCGATCACGTCTTAAGCGCTGACAAAGAAAAACTATTAAGTGCCTATGCCCCATTAGTCAATAAAGGCGCGGATTTATATTCTTCTTTAGCTGTCGCCGATATGAAGGAGCATGAAGCGACATTACTAGATGGACGAAAAGTTAAAGTCAGTCAAAATAACTGGGTTAGCCTGGTACAAAACGAGAAGGATCAAGAAAATAGAGAAAGGATTTTCAAAGCGCTTTATGAGGGCTTTGAAGAACACAAAAACACTTTTGGTGAAATCTATAATTCTACCCTTCAAGGCGAACTGGCAGTCATGAAAACTAGAGGCTATTCTTCCATTCTAGAAGAGCACCTATATGGGAATAACATCCCGCTTGATGTCTTTAAAAATTTGGTTGAAGTGGCTTCAACTAACGCCGCGCCGCTTCATAAATATTATGAACTTCGCGCAAAATATCTAGGCTTGAAAAAGCATCGCTCTTTCGACCGCTTTGTCCCTTTGGCGCGTAGCGAGGTTAAATATAGCTATGAAGACGCTTTGAAATTGTTCTACGAATCCATCAAGGGCTATAGCGATGATTACCAAAAGAAAGCCCATGAAGTTACCGAAGAGGGATATGTCGATGTTTATCCTGCTTTAGGAAAAAGAAGCGGGGCTTATTCTACGGGTGGTAATGGGGTCCATCCTTATATTCTCCTCAATTTCAATGGGACCTTAGATGACGTTTTCACTCTTGCCCACGAATCCGGACATAGCGTTCATACTTTATATAGCGATGAAGCAGAGCCAACCATGAAACAAAGCTATACGATTTTCGTCGCGGAAATCGCGAGCACGTTCAATGAGCACAACCTTCTTGATTACCTTCTTGCCTCTTCTTCTTTAGACCGTAATACCAAAATCGCCTTGCTGCAAAAAGCAATCGACGAAATTGTTGCTACTTTCTATCGACAAACCCTATTTGGACAATATGAATATGAAATCTCTAAGCTTGTAGAGAACGGTAGTCCAATCAATCACGAAGTGCTTTCTAACGAAATGGTTAAGCTCTACCAAGTTTATTACGGAATCGACATTCGTGAAGAAGGCGTTAAACCCCTTGTTTGGGCCTATATTCCCCATCTTTTCTATACTCCGTTCTATGTTTATCAATATGCGACGAGCTTTACCGCTTCCATGCTTTTATATGAAAATTTCAAAAACAAAAAGCCTTTCGCTTTCGATAATTTCGTGAATTTATTAAAGAGTGGCGGCAGCGATTACCCTGTCGAACTCGTTAAGAAAGCCGGCGTCGATTTAACGAAAAAAGAAACTTTCTATTGCGTGACGAAAAGAATGGAAAAACTTGTCGATGAACTAGAAAGGGTTTTGTTCAATGACTAGCATAGATAAAGACAAAAAAGTCTTTGCAAACCTAATCGACGAATGCAAAAAACTCATCTCGTTTTATGAACAATATCCTTTTGAAGAAATTGCGAAAAACTCGATTTTAGCGAAGGCGATTTCTTATGATATTCTTCGTGTTTCTCGAACATATAAAAAGCTAGGCGGTAGATATGCGAAACGTCTACGGGAATATCATAATTTTTTGATGGAGGCGGGAAGAACGATAGAAAGCGATATCGCGTATCGCCTTCATAACGAAATCATTTCCAAGACAAAAGAGATTCTCCCCTCATTAGTAGAGCGATTAACGAAAATCGTTTCTTCTCTTTAATTCTTTAATGCGTTTTCTTTTTCTTGCAAATTAGCTTTTCTAAAGGCACAATAATCCACTTTCATGAGGTGTGACGAAGGTTATGAAATTAGAAGGAAAAGGAATCGACAAAGAGATACTCGATACCAAAAATACACTGACGAATTTTTCTAATAGTATCTTAAAACATTATGGTGTTAGCCATTTTCATTCTACGATCAAAGAAGTGGACGTTGCATTAAAAGGGCACAAAAAAGTTGCCGTGTTTCTTTTCGATGGGGCAAGCGAATATAACCTTTCTTTATATCCGAAAACGAATCGCTTTCTTCTTTCTCACAAACTAAAAACAATTCATTCGGTAAACCCTGCAACTACGGTCGCGTGCACCACGGCCTTTTTAAGCGCACGTTTTCCCATTGAAACCGGTTGGCTTGGATGGAGTTTAAATTTTCCTTCTTTTGGGCCAGTGGACGCTTTTTCTGGCAAGTCTTCTTATGGCGACAAAGGGGTTAACGATCCTCTTATTATGAAGAGGAGTGCCCCTTATACCAATATCATTGAACTTTTGCAAAAAGCTGGAGTAAACGCGAAAGCATCCTATGAATATCCAGTTGAAAATTTAAATGGGCCCAGAAACTATAAAGCCGCTATAAAGCAATATTCTTCTTTCTTTTCTCACGGCGGTGAATTTCTTTATGGCTACTTCAAAAATCCGGACAAAACGATCCATGAATACGGGACGAAATCTTTCCATACATGGTGGCAATTCCGCAAAATAGCTTCTTTTTTAAAACGCTTTACGAAGAAAAACCCCGATGTTTTGGTCTTTAGTTTTGCCGATCATGGCTTAATCGATGTCATTACCAAGGATTTAAGCGATTACCCTGATATTGAATCTACCCTTTCCTATCCGATTTCTCTTGATGCGCGCATTCCGACTTTCTTCGTGAAAAAAGGAGAAGAAAGTGCATTTGAAACGGCTTTTCAGAAGCATTTAGGCGATGATTTCTTGCTTGTGGAAAAAGATGATATCATCAAAATGAAATTCTTTGGTGAAGGGGATCCTGCCAAAATCAGTCTCGATTTTATCGGGGATTATGTGGGTATTAGTAAAACCAATACGGTCTTGAAGGAATACTTCGGCAATAAAGACAAGCATCCTCTTATCGGCCACCATAGCGGGGCTAGCAAAGAAGAACGGGAGATTCTATTAGGGGTATATAATCTTTAGATAAGCAACGATGACTCACTTCAATAATTTCTAGCAATGAAGATTGCTCCCGTCTATAATCATTTCGTCGAAGAAACAGAGGGATTTACCTTGTTTCCTAGTAAAGTGAGCCTGCGTTGGTGAGAAAAGGCCTAGAGGAACGGTAATGAGTCGCTATGGAGACGGTAACCGGCCTTAACGGAAAAAAGAAGTGCAAGATTTATCTTGAACTAAGGTGGTACCACGCATTTAGCGCCCTTAGAAAAACGAGGGCGTTTTATTTTTTGGAGGAATAGTATGCTCGACAAACATTATGACCACAAAGAAGTGGAAAAAGGAAAATACGATAGCTGGGTGAGCAAAGGGTACTTTACCGCTGGCGATTTATCGAAAAAGCCATTTTCCATGGTGATTCCGCCACCAAACGTGACCGGTAAATTGCATTTAGGACACGTCATGGATACGATTCCTGACGATATCATTTGCCGTTACAAACGAATGAAAGGCTACGATGTTTTATGGGTCCCTGGAACCGACCATGCAGGAATCGCTACCCAAGCGAAAGTGGATGCTGCTTTAAACGCAAAAGGGATATCCCGTTATGACATTGGGCGAGAGGCTTTCTTAGAAGAAGCTTGGAAATGGAAAAAAGAATACGCTTCAATCATCCATTCGCAATGGGCAAAGCTAGGCTTATCCGTTGATTATACACGTGAAAGATTTACGTTAGACGATGGCTTATCCAAAGCGGTGCGGCGCGTTTTTGTGACGCTATATAACGAAGGGCTAATCTATCGCGGGGAAAAAATCATTAACTGGGACCCAGTCATGAAAACGGCCTTAAGCAACATTGAGGTTATTTATAAAGACGATCCTGGAGAATTCTTTTATTTTTCTTACGATGTTATCGGGACAAAAGACAAACTAATCGTTGCGACAACGCGTCCCGAAACGATGTTTGGCGATACTGCGGTTTTCGTCAATCCAAAAGACGAACGTTATGCTAAATACGTTGGCAAGAAATGCATTAACCCCGCTAACGGCGACATTTTACCGATTATCTCGGACGAATATGTCGACAAGAGTTTCGGGACGGGTGTCATGAAATGCACACCAGCTCATGACCCTAACGACTTCGCCTTAGCGAAAAAATATGGTTTCCCGTTCATTAAAGTTCTCACTGAAGAAGCGAAGATGAATGAAAGAGCGGGGAAATACGAAGGCATGGACCGTTATGAGTGTCGGAAAGTGCTTGTGGAAGACATCAAAGAAAGCGGGCATCTAGTGAAGATTGAAAAAATCGTTCATAACGTTGGCCATAGTGAACGGAGCGGGGCGGTTGTTGAGCCAATGCTCAGTAAGCAATGGTTCGTCAAAATGAAACCTCTTGCCGCCTCGATTTTGTCCAGCCAAAAAGGAAAAGAGAATAAAGTCGAATTCATTCCACATCGTTTTGAAAAAGTCTTGACTCGTTGGATGGAAAATGTCGATGATTGGTGCATTTCGCGCCAACTTTGGTGGGGACATAGAATTCCTGCTTATTATCACAAAAAAACGGGCGGGATCTTAGTGAGCGAGGAGCCGCCAAAAGATATTGAAAATTACACGCAAGATGAAGATGTCTTAGATACATGGTTTAGTAGTGGTTTATGGCCATTTTCCACTTTAGGATGGCCAAATACCGACTCCCCAGATTATCAGCGCTATTTCCCGACTGATGCTTTGGTCACTGGTTACGACATCATCTTTTTCTGGGTGAGCCGCATGATGTTCCAATCTCTTCATTTCACGAAGAAAGCCCCATTTAAAAAAGTGATTATCCATGGCTTAATCCGTGATGAACAAGGCCGAAAAATGTCAAAATCATTAGGGAATGGCATTGATCCGATTGACGTTATCGAAAAATACGGCGTCGATGCTCTCCGCTATTTTATTTCCACGAATAGTACCCCGGGGCTCGATATGCGTTATAGCGATGCCAAAGTGATTGCCTCAAGTAACTATTTAAATAAAATCTGGAATAGCTGCCGCTTTGTCGAAATGGTGATAGGGGATAATTTTGAACCGCGATCAATCGAAAAAAAGAGACTTTCGACGATCGATGCATCCATATTAGACAAATTAGAGAGAACCATTAAAAAAGTTTCCGCGAAAATGGAACAGTTCCAATTTGGGCAAGCTTCAACGATTCTTTATAACTTTGTCTATGATGATTTTTGCTCTTCTTACTTAGAAATGAGCAAAGTCGCGCTTCAAAACGAAGGCGAAGAAGCCGAAATCACGAAAAATGTGCTTTATAAGGTAATGCGTGAAATCATTCTCATGATTAGCCCATACGCTCCTTTCGTTTCCGAAGAGATGTATTTATCTCTTCCAAAACATTTAGAAAGCGTATGTCTAGAGTCTTATCCGGAATATGACCGCTCCTTGCTCAACAAAAAAGCAACCGAAAAAGTGAGCATTTTAGAGCAAATGATCCGTGACATCCGCAACTACAAGAGTTCGAACAATATCGCTCCTAATGCTGCAGTTAAACTAGTTATTTCGCCAAAAGAGCCTTTTATCGGCGCGAGTACTTATTTAAAGCGCTTCACATTCGCTAGTGAAATCAAAATATCTGCTACACCACTAGAAGGCAATCCGTTCTTCTATGATGGCTACGAGCTTCTTACTGAGGAAGACATTGATAAAGGTGCCTTGTTGGACCGCCTTAGCAAAGAGAAAGAAAAACTAGAAAACGAGGTAGCACGTGGCGAAAAGATTCTTTCTAACAAAGGATTCCTCAATAAGGCTCCCGCGGAAAAAGTGAAGCTCGAACAAGAAAAACTTCAAAAGAACCGCTCTTTGCTCGATAACATTGTGCACAAAATACAATCTTTGTAAATCAAAGCATTTTTTTGGTAAAAACGCTCCTTTTGCCCCTATTAAAGAGTGAAAGGAGTTTTTTATGAAAGGAATACCATTAACCAACAAAGAAAAGAAGGAGATCGTTCCAGGAGAGGCGATTACATTAGCCGCTGTCTTATCCATTTTGTCTATCTCTTTAATCGCTGTAGTCGTATACCGCATATTCATGAGCAAAAAAGGAACACTTAAACTTCCTGGTGGCTGGGCGTTTTCTTGGAACTAATTTATGAAAATCCAAGAAATAGACAAAAATGTCAGGCCTAGAGAAAAAGCGCAGCTAAAAGGTTTCGATGGCCTCAGCGATGAAGAACTTTTAGCAATCATCTTAGGGAAGGGCGTAAAAGAGAAAAACGCGATTGAAGTCGCTCGCTCTTTGCTTGACTGTTGCCGTGGATTTACTGGCTTATTTAAAAGCGATATGGCCCATTTATGTTCCTTTTTGGGGATAGGGAAGGTCAAAGCTATCGAATTGCTTGCGATAGCTGAAATCACTAGAAGGGCAGCGAAAGAAACTCTACCCTCCTTAAAGAGGCCAACTAGCGAAGAAATTTTTAAGGCTTATGCGCCTTCGGTAGCCTTACTTGAAAAGGAGACAGTTGTTTTGCTTCTTTTTGATCGCTCCGGATCTTACCAAGGCGAACGCTCTATTTCCATCGGCACAGAAGATTCGGTTACTTTTTCCCATTTAGAGATTTTGCGAACCTTATTACGCTCCAACGCCCATTATTTTTATTTGCTTCACAATCATCCAAGTGGGGACCCACTCCCGAGCAAAGGAGAAGTGAGTGATACCCTTCGCTTGAAAGAAGAAGCGGAAGAACTGTTTCTCTATCTGATTGATCACATCATCATTAGCAAAAATCGTTACTTTTCGTTTTCCTCCAACCAATTATTCGATAGTTGCAAAGAAAGAAAAACATCGTTGAATTCAAGGGCATGAAACAACACAAAAATTCTGTCATTTTTTTGACTATTAAGGCAATAATGAGACAAAATCAGGAATCCGTTGAATGAAAAAATATTTCTAAATGGTTCTACATCGCTAGATTTATTACGAATATATTCAGTACGCTTTGTTTTTTGATTGCGGTTTGTATGGACACTTATTAAGAATAGCAACACTGTTATTAGAGAATTCTTAAATAATAATCCTCGTCAAAATCGAACCTTCAATGATTTAAAACTAGCTGCGGCTTTAGCAATGAAACATTCAATTTTTTTGATTACGCTAATGAATGGAGAGGAAGTAGAGGGTTCTCAAGAATAAAGAAAGGGGAATAGGATTGAGAAAAAGAGCACAGGATTTTACATTGTTGCTTCTGCTTTCTGGTTTTGTCGAATTATCTAAGTTGGACTGTCTCGATTCTACTGCATTTCTTTCAAAAATAGACGAGAAGAAGTAGGATAAGCAAGTCATTAACGCTCCTTCCGAAAACCGTTTTTTATATGAAGGTCGTTCGCTTTTTACTTGCTTTAGTTACTTTAACTAAGTATATTTACTAACGTTGTTGCCCTTCTTTTAGGGCTACAACCGCATCGAATTGGTTTTAAAGTCAAGAAATTGCACCATTAGAGCGAGTAATTAGCCATAGGAGGAACAAAGCATGTACGCCATTGTTGAAACTGGTGGAAAGCAAGTCAAGGTCGCTGTCGGTGACAAAATCTACGTGGAAAAATTAGACGCGGCAGCCGGCAAGGAAATTACCCTTGATAAAGTTCTCTTCGTCGGAGGCGAAAAAACAATCGTTGGAAATCCTTATGTTAAGGATGCCAACGTTGTTGCCAAAGTCGAAAAGCAAGGTCTTTCCAAAAAAATCACCATCTACAAGTACAAAAGCAAGGCTAACGAGAGAAAGACCATCGGTCATCGTCAGCCTTACACTTGCTTAGTGATCAAAACCATTAACGCCTAATGATAAAGATTCAAGTTACTTATTGTAAGCATTCCTTCGTTAGCTTAATCTCCAGTGGACACGCAAAGTTTGCTGAAGAAGGTAAAGACATTGTCTGTGCCGCAGTTAGCGCCATCCTTCAAGGTGGGGTACAAGCCCTAAAAGACAATGAAAGTTACTATTCGTTGACGATGAAAAAAGGGTATCTTGAAATCAAAAGAATCGCGCCAAATATGAGCGAGCATGACGAGACAGTCATTGAAACGATTATTACGCAATTAGAAAGCATCGCACAGGTTTCGAATGGACATGTGCTGCTAGAAAGGAAGCAAAAATGAAATTTGTTATCGATTTACAGCTCTTCGCTTCCAAGAAGGGCGTCTCTAGCACAAAAAACGGCCGTGATAGCGCTGGTCGCAGATTAGGTGCTAAAGTCGGTGATGGCCAAAAGGTCCTTGCTGGTAATATTCTCTACCGTCAACGTGGAACGAGAATGAAAGCCGGTGAAGGGGCAGGGCTTGGCGGAGATGATACCATCTTTGCCCGCATCGACGGCATTGTGAAATTCGAACGTGTCGGCAAGACCGGAAAAAAGATTTCAGTCTACGCCGTTGAATCGAAATAAGCAGACTAATGAGGCGGCCCTTTGAAAGGAGGGCCGCTTTTGTTTAAAATATCGAAAGCGCTTAAAATGTAATCCTATGAAGCTATCCATAATCTTGCCTGTAAGGAATCAAACGGACAAATTACTCAGAAATTTAAAAGAGAAAATCATTCCCTATTTTGATAATCAGCACATTCTCTACGATATTTTGGTCGAAAGCGATGGTTCCTCAAAAGAAGAGGAAGAAAAATTAGAAAGGGGGTTACTCACTATGCCTATGCAAGTGAAACACATTCCCTACGAGAATAAGTTTGGAAAAGGATACGCTATCAAGAAAGGAATCCTTTTTTCGAATAGTGATTACGTTCTTTTTATGGATGTGGATCTTTCTACCGATTTAAGCGCTTTCGAAGCAATAAAGAAAGATTTGGGAAAATACGACTGCTTCATCGGAAGCCGCGAGGCCAAAGGAGCTAAAATCGTTGAAAAACAGACTCTTTTACGCCGTTTAACCCATTGGGGCTGTATCACTTTGATTCGCTTTAAATTTCACTTAAAAGGAATCACTGATACGCAGTGCGGCTACAAAATGTTCCGAACAAATGTCGCTAAAATAATGGCAAAGCACCAAATCATTGATGCTTTTGCCTTCGATGTTGAATACTTATATTTCCTTTCCTTAAATCATTTTACTATTAAAGAGGTACCGGTCATTTGGAAAGACGATCCTGATAGTAGTATCTCCCCAAAGCTAATGAATATTTCATGGAATTTCTACAAAGCGCTCCATAAAATCAAGAAAAACAAAAAGAATTACCTATTAAGTGAAGAAGAAAAGATGTCTCTAAAAGCTTAGTTAAAAGGAGGCAAAATGTTAATCGATCGTTGCGTTATTGAAGTAAGAAGCGGAAAGGGTGGTGATGGAGCCATCTGCTTTTTGCATGACAAAAACAAAGAATTCGGCGGCCCCGATGGCGGAAACGGAGGAAGGGGCGGAAGCGTTTATCTGATTGCCAAGAATAATCTCAATACCTTATACAATTTCCGTCATTCGCGGCTGATTAAAGCGATGGACGGAGGGAAAGGCGATAAAAAGCTTATGACTGGTTTCTCTGCCCCTGATGTCATTGTTGAAGTACCAACTGGCACCGTCGTGAGCGAAGAAAAGACAGGAAGGATCATTGCAGATTTAAAAGAAGAAAACGAAAAAGTTCTTGTCGCAAAGGGAGGAAGGGGCGGAAAGGGGAATGCCGCCTATAAAACTTCAAGAAACCGTGCGCCTAGAATCGCGGAAAACGGCGAACCTGCCGAAAAAAAACGCATTATTTTAGAATTGAAGATGCTCGCCGATGCTGGATTAATTGGCTTTCCTAGCGTTGGAAAATCAACTTTTTTGAACGTGGTCAGCAAAGCAAACGTTCCAACAGCGGATTATCCATTCACCACCTTGATACCAAATTTAGGCGTTGTTTATCTACCTGATGGAAGGTCTTTTGTTTTGGCGGATATGCCTGGATTAATTCAAGGGGCGCATGAAGGAAAAGGGTTAGGGATTCAGTTTCTTCGTCATATCGAAAGGACGAGGGTTTTGATTCACCTCGTTTCCATGGGTGGGGAACGCGATCCAGTCGAAGATTATAAAGCAATTCGAAAAGAACTCTCTTCCTATGGCGCTAGATTGGACGAGCGCCCAGAAATCGTTGTCGCAAGCAAAATGGATTGTGAAGGCGCCTTAGAAAGGAAAGAAAAGTTTGACAATGCTTTAGGGATTCATTCTTTGCCTCTTTGCTCATTGACGCACGAAGGCATCCAAAACATTATTTCGAAAGCCAAAGAGTTTATTGATATTACTCCTTCCTTCCCTCTCAAAGGTATGGAGAAATTTGAAAAAGTCAAAGTTTATGATGGACACGATGACGAAGGTCCACTATTTGTCATCAAACGTGTTTCTTCCCACGAATGGAAAATTGAAGGAGATAAAGTCATTGAAAAGGCCGGTCGTATCAATACCCATGAAGAGGAGGGTTTGGCGTTACTCGTGAAATATCTAGACTCCATCGGAATCGAAAAAGCGCTGAAAGAAAAAGGAATAACTGAGGGAGACATCGTTCATTTAGGAGATTACACCTTCGAATATAGCGAATAGTGGCTATAATAATGGTGATGAAAAAAGGGAAAGATTATCTCACTACGACGGGTATCGTGGCAAGCAGCGCTTTATTTGGAATTCTCCTATCTCTTTTGTTTGTGTTGGTGTATTGATTATTATGGGTATTTTTTATCAATTAAAAGGCACGGTTATCGCCTGTAACGAAGAACGAATCGCGTTAGATGTCCATGACGTTAGCTATGAAATTGTTTGTGCTCGTCCTTTTGACTTCGCCATTGGTTCCGCTGCGACGTTATTGATTCATGAGGTTATTAGTGAAGACGATCATTATTTAGTCGGTTTCCCTAACAAAATTGAAAAAGAAGCGTTTTTGTCCTTGATCGCTGTAAAAGGCATTGGCCCAAAAACGGCTTTAAATGCACTAAAAGCCACAACCCCCGATGCTATGTTTAAAGCAATCGAAAGCAATAACACCGCCTACTTAAAAAAATTGCCTGGTATTGGCCCTAAAGCCGCCGCCCAAATTATTTTGGATTTACGTGGGCATCTTGCTCCAAGTGGCAAAAGCGTTAACGAAAAACAATATGATGAAGTTCGCGCAGCTTTGAAAACGCTCGGTTTCAAAGCCAAAGATATCGACGATGCTTTAAGCACCATCAGCGAGCCTAACGCGAGTAACGAAGACATTCTTCGCCTTGCCCTTCGCAAATTAGGAAAGGGGAGCAAATGAAAAAAGAAGAAAGAATACTAGATGCTCATAAAGAAGAAGACGAAGCGAATAGCGAAATTACGCTACGCCCGAAAACGCTTTCCGAATACGTTGGACAAGAAGAACTAAAGAAAAATCTTAAGATTTTTATCGGCGCAGCCAAAAAGCGAAACGAAACGCTTGATCACGTTCTTCTGTATGGCCCCCCAGGTTTGGGGAAAACAACAATGGCTTATGTCATTGCGAATGAAATGGGCGGGAAAATCAGAACCGTTAATGGTCCTTCGATTGAACGCGCTGGCGATTTAGCGGCAATTTTAAGCGAATTGGAACCTGGTGATGTCCTTTTCATTGACGAAATCCATCGACTTCCGCGAGTTGTGGAAGAAGTCCTTTATGGCGCAATGGAAGATTTTACTTTGTCGATATTAATCAATCGCGATGGCGTCTCAAAAGCGATGAATTTGCCACTTCCTCCTTTTACTTTGGTAGGGGCGACAACTAGGGCTGGCGATTTATCAAACCCGCTTCGTTCTCGCTTTGGAATCTCAGCGAAAATTGATTTTTATAAAGAAGATGAGCTTTCGCAGATCATTGAACGAACTTCTAAGGTGTTTGGAACCTCCATCTCTATTGAAGCTAAAAAGTTGCTTGCTTCAAGAAGCAGAGGTACGCCTCGTATTGCGAATCGCCTTTATAAGCGCGTTCGGGATTTTGCTAACTATGGCGGGAAAACCACAATTGACGAATCACTTGCACTAAGTGCTTTGAGTGCTTTAAAAATTGATAGTTTGGGGCTTGATGAGGTCGACATTAAATATTTGCTTACAATTATTGACCGTTTTCATGGCGGTCCGGTTGGCTTAGAAAGCATCGCAAGTGCAATCGGAGAAGAAATCACCAATTTGGAAGATGTCTATGAACCGTATTTAGTTATGATAGGGCTAGTCAACCGCACGCCTCGAGGGCGCATTGCAACCGAAAAAGCCTACCATCATCTCAAAATCGCTCATCAAGGTTCTTTGTTTTAATTTTGTAATTTCGAGCAAAGTTATCAATAAAGGTTCTTCTTAAGAAGAAATTGCTTCCGTAAATTCTTTCATTGTTGTATTGTATTCGTTGCGTACTAGCGATTTTTTTCGTGGACGTTGTCTTTAGGAGGAGCCTCCAGTTATGCGTCGTAAACTTGGATATTGCTTATTAACGGGAAGTCTAATTTTGGCTGCCCTTAGTGTGATTGGCCCAACCGTTGTTGGTCTCGACACGGATTTAACTTATGGATCGGGCCGTGATTTGGTCTATAAAATTTCCAAAGTAGATACCACATACGGAGGAGTAGAAGCTTCTAATTATATCGATGCCTCCGATAAAGAAGCCGTCGATCTTGTTGGTGAAGAAATGGAAAAACGTCTCAAGACGATGGATGTGGAAGCCGAAGTCGTCAAAGAAGGATACGACACAGTGCGAGTCAAGCTCAGAACCGCTAAAGATGATGAGACCAAATACCAATATCTGCAAAAATACTTAGCCTTCAGCGGTGGAGATTTCACTATCGGCGCATCGTTAGATGAAGGAAATGAGGATTATAAAGTTTACGATAAATGGCATAATCCTTTTAAAGAAAATAGCGCAGAGATTCGTTATATCTCTACAAGTAAAGGAAGCGTTCCCGCCGTTGTAGTCCCTTTAAAGGATGATGAAGATCTTCGCGGAGAAAATGGTCAATTCAATACCTTAGTGAAATATTGCAAAGACAACACGCAAGAAGCGAATGAATCGGAAGGCAAAGAAGCAAAGAATTGCTATTTTGTGCTTTGGGCAAATAAGCAAGTCAGTGATACCTATGCCAAAACGGAAAGCTCTAATTCCGCTTATGATCCCAATGTTGCTTCACGTTTAATTTTTGCTGAGCAGGGTACTGAGGCATGGTATCAAGCCAAGGAAGAGGCCGATAATTATAAAGAATTCCAGCTCATTCCTTCTAGTGCCGCAATCACGAGCGAAGGCTACGATTCTTCTAAGGCCGATGCCGCTTATCAAGCAGCCTTCTATTATAAAAATCTTCTCAACGCCACAAGTTATAAAGATTTAGGTGTAAATGGATACGATGTCACGTTTGCTTTCTATGACACAACAAGAGCGACCGTTGAACCGCTTGTTAACTTCGGAAACTGGGCGGTCCATCCTAATTTTGGCGCAACTTTCATCGCTTCATTGATTGCATTTGCGTTTTTAGCGGTCCTCTTAGTTAGTCTTTACCGTCTTGGTGCTTTGGCGATTCTCTCCAATGTTGCCATCGCTTTGCTTTCTAGTTTATTGATGTTCTCTTTCTTCGGGGCACAGTTCGGAGTAGGCGCCTTAATCGGTCTAGCCTTAGTCGCTTTGATCACTACTTTCGGTGGCATGTACTATTTCAGCAAATTCAAAGAGCAAGTATTCCAAGGTAGATCTTTGAGGAAATCACACGAAGAGGCCTCAAAACGTTCTTTGTGGCCAACGATTGATGCTGGAGTTATCGGAATTATCGTTGGTTTATGCGTTTACGGTTTTATTCCTAGCGTCGTCGGGAAACTTGGATTAATGCTCGTTTTGGGCTCTTTCTTTGGAACGTTATCGAATCTTTTGCTCTTGCGGCTTGAAGGATACATGCTAGCGAATGACCAAGATTGCGAAAAAGATTTTGGCAAGATTTATAATATTGATGTCACGAAGGTTCCTAACCTCGCTAAAGAAGAAAAGCCTTCTTATTTCGGCGCGTTTGCTTCAAAAGATTTCGGAAAACACTCTAAGACGATTGGAATTATTGCTTCTTTAATGGCTTTAGCCAGCGTTATTGGCTTATCAACATTTAACGCTATAAACGGCGCTCCATATAACTATGCAAATCGTTATAACGATACGACCGTTAGCTATATCGAATACCGCGTAAGTAGCGGTTCCTTATTAACGTTCACTACTTCCGCCGATTTAGAAGATAAAGTCCTTAAAAATATTTATATTGTCAATGACAATGAGCAAAAACAGATTGCATATAATAGCGTTTCTTTAGAAAGTGGAAGCGTGCATTATACGAAAGAAGAGAAAACACTCGATGTACATTATTTCACCGTTAATTGGGCCGATCACTATGATGTAACAGAAACTTATCAATTCGTACTAGACTTCTCTGGAGCAAAAGAAACAATCAATTCTGATTTCAACGGTGCCTTAACTAGAGCTGTTGAAAAAGTGGCTAAAGATGGAATTTACGTTTCCACAAATAACGTTGTTGGCCAAGCTAGCGAACCTAGTTTAGGCGTCGTTTGGCTCGGATTTGGGGTCGGAATGCTAATTGCAACCGCTTATCTAGCAATTCGTTATCGCCTATCGCGTGGCTTAGCTACAGGCTTGCTCGCTACAGGAGCGGCTACAATTACCATGGGGTTCTTTTCCTTGACGCGTTTAGCCTCTGTCCCTTTAGTGTCGATTGGCGGAATCGTAGCAGGGCTGCTCGTCTTAATCGCTTCGTTATTCATTTTAGAAAAAGAAAAAGAATTAGCCCGCGATTCACGCGAAAAAGACAAGGATTCGCTTGCTTTTAGAACGCTTTGTATCTCATCTGCAAACGCGCAAGCGGCCGAATCTGTATTAGGGTTTGCCTTTATTTCTGCTTTCGGCTTCATTTGGTATATGGGATTCATGCCAAGCATTTGGACAATGATATATTTAGGGATTATGGTTGGCATAGTCATTATGGCTCTGTTTACCCTTACCTTATTGGCCCCAAGTTCTATCCTTTTGGCACGTGCTTTATCTCGCATTAATATTTCCATTAAGCCGAAAAAGAAAACACCAACCGCTCCAACTCCAGCAGGAAGAAGACGTGGAGCCGAGCCTGAAGAAGCTATCTTTATCGGAATCAACGACTAATGAATTCTTTTAAGGAAAAGCTTAAGAAATATTACCAATTGGACGAGGATGCTTTCTTAAAGAAAATCGAGGCACCCTCGTTTTCTTGTTTGAAGAATATTTCCTCTTTTGATTGTGTAAAAGCCGCTCTTTCTCGTTTAGAAAAAGCGAAAAAGGGAAACGAAAAGGTTATCGTATACGGCGATTATGACTTTGATGGAATTTCCGCAACTAGCATTATTTATTCTTTGCTTTTAAAGATGGCTATCAATGCTAGTTATTATGTACCAAGCAGGTATCAAGATGGATATGGATTAAACGCGGAAAACGTGCTTCGCATCGCTAAGGCGGGGTTCTCCTTGATTTTCACGGTAGATAACGGAGTAACTGCCTTTGAAGCGATTCAAAAAGCCAATGAATTAGGGGTTGATGTGATTGTTTTAGACCATCATGAATACCAAGAAATTCCTTCTCCAATCGTAACCTTGATTCACCCAAATACGGTAGAGCTTACTCATCCTAGCGTTTCGGCAGGCTTCTTATCCTATTTATTCTATCGAGCCGCGACAAAGGAAGAGAACGAATATCTACTTTCTTTAGGCGCCACCAGCTTATTAAGCGATGCGATGCCCTTAATTTCTTATAACCGGGACGCGGTGAACCTTGCTCTTGCATCGCTGAATAAGAATCGTTTTTTGCCCTTTTGTCTTTTAACGGAACGAAAACGTTTTTTTGCTTCGACTCTCCAGATGGAAATCATTCCAAAGGTTAACGCAGTAGGAAGAGTGGAAACCGGAAACGAAACCAATAGAGTGGTTCGCTATTTCGTTTCAAGTGACATAGAAACACAGAAAAAAATCGCTCTATACTTAGCAAAAGTAAACGAAAAAAGAAAAAGCTTAACCAAAGACGCAGAACAAAAAATTGTCTTCCCAAAAGATAAAGAAAGTATCTTCCTAGTTACCGATCTCTTAGAAGGATTAAATGGTCTACTGGCTAATCGTTTATTAAATGAATATGAAAAGCCAATCGCTGTCTTTTCTCCTTCTAAAAAAGACGACACCATTTATGTAGGAAGTTTAAGAAGCAAAGAAGGCTTTGATATTTTAAAGGCTCTAAGTGGAATCCATGCGCCTTTGCTAACCTCTGGAGGCCATGAATTTGCCGGAGGTGTGAGCATTAAAAAAGTCGATTTAGAAACTTTCAAAAAAGATTTTGAATTCGCAGCCATGAAACACCATCTCGAAAAGAAAGAGAGAATCACCATCGATATAGACAAATCCGAATGTACGATGGAGAATTTTTATTTGCTACAATCTCTTGGCCCGTTCGGAAATGAAAATCCTGCGCCTTTATTTTCTCTTTCTTTAAATCGAAGCGACTTGGCATTTACAAAAAACGGAAAATTCTTATCGACAAAGATTAACCAACAAGCACGTCTGTTCTCTTTTTCTTTGCGGGAAGAAAACGTTCCTCCTGACGAAAAAGTGTCATTTAATTGCCTCATGGAGGCAAATGAATGGAAGGGGAATATCTCCCTTCAGCTTTTAGTGCAAGAAATAAAAACTTTTTGTGAGTAAATCTCGCGAGTTTTTCGTAGTAGCGTATAATAGCAAAGTATGGAAGAACGCGGAAAAAAATCATTATTGCCGAACGGCGGATACCCGATGCACACCTTCCAAGACGTGAAGGATCTTTTTTATACATATATTTTTAATCCAGAAGACCGGAAAATGGTGGAAGATGCCTATTTGTTTGCAAAAGAAAAGCATAATAATGTCTTCCGAAAATCCGGTGAGCCATATATTCAGCATCCTCTAGAAGTCGCTTATATTTTAGCGTCTTTGCAAGGTGGTCCTGCTACCTTGGCGGCCGGTTTTCTTCATGATGTAGTCGAAGATACCGACACGACAATCGATGATATCAAAGCTCGTTTCGGGGAAGACGTCGCGTTTTTAGTTGATTCCTTAACGAAAATCCAGCGGATGAAGCTCTCTCATCGTAGCGAAGCTGATTTTGAAGCCGAAGACCATCGAAAAATCTTTTTAGGAATGGCAAAAGACGTTCGCGTAATTTTGGTAAAACTCGCCGATAGGCTCCACAACATGCGCACGCTTGATAGCTTATCCCCTGACCGGCAAAAGGCTCTAGCGAAAGAAACCCTTGATGTTTTTACTCCAATCGCACATCGTCTTGGAATTTATACCATTCAAAGCGAATTGGAGGATCTTTCTCTGAAATACCTTGAACCAGAAAAATACCAAGCGATTCTCCATATGCTTAACGAACGGGAAAAAAACCGTCAAGAATCTCTTGAAGCGCTAAAGAAACGGATTGCTGATATTTTATTCGAGAAAAAGATTCCATTTCGCATTGAAAGCCGCGTCAAAAGTATCTATTCAATTTATCGAAAAATGTATCTCAAGCATTATGATTTCGATGAAATCTATGATGTTTTAGCTGTTAGAATCATTACCGAAACCGAATTGAATTGCTACGAAATTCTAGGGATTATCCATAGCACCTATAAACCTGTCCCTGGGCGATTTAAGGATTATATCGCTATGCCTAAACCAAACTTGTATCAATCGTTGCATACCACAATCGTAGCGGGTGATGGCAATATCTATGAAGTGCAAATACGTACCAAAGAGATGGACGAAATCGCCGAAACAGGCGTCGCTGCCCATTGGCGTTACAAAGAAGGTAATCACTATAATGCAAAATTAGAGCAACAGGATATCGAGGAAAAGCTTCATTGGTTCCGTGATTTTGTAACCTTAGGAGAAGAAAGCGGAGACGATGCGAAAAGCTATATCGCTGCCTTAAGTAACGACATCTTTAATGCAAATGTATATGTTTTTACCCCTTTAGGAAAAGTCATCGATTTGCCACAAGGGGCCACAATTTTAGATTTTGCTTATAAAATTCACACAAAAGTCGGGGATAGCGCCGTGGGCGCGCTTGTCAATGGAGCGTTTGTCCCCTTAAACACCGAACTAAAAACCGGAGATGTTTGCGAGATCAAAACCAGCAAAAATTCTGCAGGTCCAAATGAAGGATGGCTTGAAATCGTCAAAACGGCTAGCGCAAAGAATCATATCCGAAAGGCACTTAACGCCAAAAACCAAGAATTCCTTGCTGAAGAAAACATCCGTAAAGGCAAAGAATCGGCGATTGATTCCTTCAAGATGCAAGATATCGGCGAAGGAGAAATGGAAAAATATCTTTCCGATCCGAAAGTCCTTAACGAATATCATTGCGCCGATTTGAACGCATTATATACCGCGATTGCAAATAAAAATCCTGTGCCTGGAGCCATTATTGATTTTTTGGGATTAAGAAAGAAGCCAAAAGCTATCAAGGCGCCTACACATAACGCCAATAACGACGATCGCAATCCGATTTACGTTTCCGGAGTCGACAATCTCGCTGTTGCGCTTGCTAAATGCTGCACTCCCGTTCCAGGGGATGACATTGTTGGATACGTAACAAAAGGAAAAGGGATTTCCGTTCATCGCGCCGATTGCCCGAATATCGCTAACGAGCAAAAACGTTTGATTCCCGTTTATTGGAAAGATAACCTGAATAACTCTTCCTATCCAGTCGATATCCAAATATTTGCAAACGATCGAATGGGCCTATTAAACGATATTTTGAACTTATTAGCGAGTAAGAATATCCCGATTGCGGACGTTAAAGCACACGTTAACCCTTCCACCCTGGTTGATACCTTGACGCTCACAATTTATGTAAAAGACGCAAAAACAATTAACGATGCCTTTCTTTCGTTAAACGGAATAAAAAGCATAATCAGTTGCCAAAGAGTAACGCATTAAAGGAGAAAATTATGGAATTTCAGCCAATTAAAGGAACGCACGACCTCTTCAATAAGGAAATGGACGAATACCACTATGTGACATCATTATTTCGTGCGGTAGTCGAACTATACGGGTATCATGAAATCATGACGCCATCTCTTGAATACACCGATGTGTTCGCGCGTGGTGCCGGGGAAAGTAGCGATATCGTTCGTAAAGAAATGTACACTTTCCTCGACAAGGGCAATCGTAGCGTTACGCTTCGCCCAGAATTTACGGCCGGGGTAATGAGAGCCATCGTAAGCAACAAACTTTACGCCTCCATGGATACGCCAATGAAATTCTTTTATTGCGGACCTGCTTTCCGCTACGAAAGGCCTCAGCTTGGTCGTTACCGCCAATTTAACCAATTTGGGGTTGAAGCGGTAGGATATGATTCTCCTCTTCTTGATGCAGAGACAATCATTATGGCAGTCCAAGCGTTCTCGATGCTTGGCTTTAAAGACATTTCCTTAAAAATCAACACGCTCGGCGACGATAATAGCCGCAAGGCCTATCGCGATGCACTCAAAAATTATTTCGCTTCCCACATCGATATGATGTGTGAAGATTGCCATGCGCGCCTAAATCTTAACCCTATGAGGATTCTCGACTGCAAAGTCGAAAAAGACCAAGAAATTGCCAAAAACGCTCCAAAAATGAAAGATTTCCTCTCCAAAGAAAGCGAAGAGAGATTTTATAAAACCATCAGCGTTTTGAACGATTTTGGGATTAAATACGAAATCGATGATTCGCTTGTTAGAGGACTTGACTACTATAGCGAAATCGTCTTTGAAGTCCATGCAAAAAGCAAAGACGGGAAAGATTACGGAGCGCTTTGCGGAGGAGGCCATTATACGGGCTTGACCAAACAATTTGGCGGTCCAGACATGGTGGGCGTAGGTTTTGCAGTAGGCGTAGAACGCATTATGGCCCTAATGGAAGAATGCGCATTATTCGACAATATCGAAAGCGAGCTTGATGTCTACCTTATGCCAATCGGGGAAGAAATGATGGAAGAAGCCACTCATTTAGCAAGCGAGATTCGAATGTTAGGTTATAGCGTGGAAATGCCTTTCGCAGTCGCTAAGCTTGGAAACTATTTCAAGAAAGCAGAAAAGCGAAACGCCCGCTACGCCCTCATTTTAGGTGAAGAAGAACTCAAAAACGGCGTTTGTCAGCTCAAAAATCTGAAAACGAAAGAGCAAAAAGAAGTGAAATTAGATGATTTAGAATCCACCCTTGATGAAGAATTCGGGGAAGAAACGTGTACTTGCGAAGAATGCAATTGCAATCAAGAAGACCATGAATGTTCTTGTCATCATCACGAAAAATAAGAGGGATTAATTATGGAAAGAACGGATTATAATGGCGAATTGCGCTTAAAAGATGTCGGAAGAGAAGTTACTCTAGTCGGCTGGGTTTCCAACAAAAGAAATCTTGGCGCCATTGAATTTATCGATTTACGTGATAATACGGGGATTGTTCAACTTATCATTACCGATTCCGCGAAAGCGCCAATCGTGCGTAATGAATATGTTATTTCGGTCAAAGGAAAGGTTAACAAAAAGGATGTCCCAAATCCAAAACTTCCTACTGGTGAAATCGAAGTTATCGTAGATGAACTCAAGGTCATCAACGTTGCCGAAAATCCACCTTTCATTATCGCGGACAATACTGATGCTTTAGAAGATACAAGGCTTCAATACCGTTATTTGGATATTCGCCGTCCAATCATGCTTAAACGCTTAAGAACGAGAGCAAAAATATGCCAAATCACCCACGAATATTTCGATGAGAATCGCTTCTTAGAGGTAGAAACTCCAATCCTTAATCTTGCGACGCCAGAAGGAGCTAGAGACTATATCGTCCCTTCTCGCTTACATCATGGTGATTTCTACGCTCTTCCTCAATCGCCACAATTATTTAAGCAGCTTCTCATGATTGGGGGAGTGGAACGTTATTACCAAATCGCACGTTGTTTCCGCGATGAGGATCTTCGAGCTGACCGTCAACCGGAATTCACGCAAATTGACGTCGAGACTTCTTTTCTTGATCAGGATCAAATTCTTACATTGTCGGAAAGATTTTTAGCAAAACTATTCAAGGAAATCGTAAATTACGAAGTAAAACTGCCACTTCGTCGCATTGATTATTGGGACGCAATGGATAAATATGGTAGCGATAAGCCCGATACCCGCTATGACTTATTCCTTCATGATATCACATCTATCATGAAAAATAGCGCATTTGAAGGTTTCCATAACCAAAAATACGTAAAAGCGATTGTTATCCCCTCTTACGCAGAAAAAGGCACAAGAAAGCTATTGGATGCTTTACAGCTAGAAGCAAGGAAATTCAATCTAAAAGGCGTAATGGCTTTAAAATTCCAAAACGAGAAATTAGAAGGTTCATTCACTAAGTTCTTATCGGAAGAAACACAAAATGAACTGATTCATGCCCTTTCCTTAAAAGAAGAAGATTATATTTTATTTGCTAGTAGCGATTACCGTCAGGACATTGATTTCGGTTTAGGTGCGCTTAGAACGCGCTTTGCAAAAGAACTTGGCTACATTAAGCCAGGAACTTACGATTTACTTTGGGTTATCAATTTCCCAATGTTTGACAAAATCGAAGGAACAGAGAATTCCTATACCGCTGAACATCACCCATTCACCCGTCCTCGCGATGAAGATCTAAAATATTTAGACTCTGATCCGGAGAAGGTTCTTGCTTACGCTTACGATATCATCATTAATGGTTATGAAGCAGGCGGGGGGACGCTAAGAATCTATGACCATGATACGCAATGGAAAATCTTCTCAATACTGGGATTGAGTGAAGAGGATATCTCTCGCAAGTTCGGCTGGTTTATCGATGCTTTCAAATACGGAGTGCCTCCGCATGGCGGCATCGCATTTGGTTTAGAGCGTCTTTCGATGATATTATGCGGAACAGACAACATCCGTGATGTTATCGCGTTCCCAAAAAATCTTCAGGCAGTCGATCCAATGTCTAAAGCTCCTGGAAGTGTCTCTGAAGACGCACTAGATGCAGTAGGAATTGAAATCAAAAAAGAGTAATCATTATACTTTGTATAATGTAGCTACTAACAATTAACTAAAAAACAACTAAGGAGATTAGTAACCATGGCTTATCCAAAAAAGTATGATGATATCGATACCTTATCGGTGAATACCTTACGCGCTCTTGTTTTAGACATGATTGACAAGGCTAATAGCGGTCACCCAGGGATGGCTTTAGATATC
Organism: Caryophanales bacterium UBA4691; assembly: GCA_002404865.1. GTDB lineage: Bacteria > Bacillota_I > Bacilli_A > RFN20 > CAG-826 > UBA4951. The sequence continues at coordinate 29,267 of DHKP01000007.1, forward strand.
GCTCCGACTCTTTATGTCCTCTATCGCGATTATTTGACGGCCAATCCAAAACAAACCGATTGGTTTAATCGCGACCGTTTCATTTTAAGTTCAGGGCATAATAGTGCGCTTTTATATGCGTTGCTTCATTTGGCTGGATTTTCTTTATCGATCGATGATTTAAAGCGTTTTCGCCAATTAGGGTCATTAACGCCAGGTCACCCCGAGGTTAAATATACCCCAGGCATAGAAGCAACCGCAGGTCCATTAGGGCAAGGAATCGCTCAATCCGTAGGTTTTGCTCTTGCTGAAGAAGCAGTTGCCTCCCAATACAAAGAAGGGGAAAGGCTTTGTTCTCATTATACTTTCGTTTTATGTGGCGATGGTTGCTTAGAGGAAGGGATTAGCCAAGAAGCGATTAGCTTTGCTGGTTTACAAAAATTAGAGAAGCTCATTCTTATCTATGACCAAAACCAATCCACTTTGGACGGCCCGACTTCTTGGTCACTTAATGAAGACGAAAAGAAACGTTTTGAAGCGAGCGGCTGGAGAACATTAGAAGTAAAAGACGGAAACAACTTAATAGAAATCTCTAAGGCAATCAAAAAGGCCAAAAAGCCATGCGGGAAACCAACCATGATTTTGGTCCATACAGAAATTGGATATGGATCCCCATTAGCAGGTAGCCATAAAAGCCATGGCTCTCCTTTGGGAGAAGCGATGAGCAAGGAGACCAAAGATTTTTTCAATTATTCCCTATCTCCTTTTGAAATCGATCCAAGAGTCTATGATAGATTCAAAGAGACTTTCTGCGCGCGTGGCAAAAAAGCCTATAAAAAATACGATAGAGATTTAAAGAATTATCAAAAGAAATACCCGGATGAATATCATAGGTTCCTTATTGCCTTAAAAGGAGATTTAAAAGACTATCTTTTAGAGGAACCTCACGAATTTAAAAATGAGGCAAGTCGCGCGACTAGCGGCCGTTTCTTAGTAAACGCTAACCAAAAGATTCCATTTTTAATGGGTGGAAGCGCGGATGTAGCAAGCAGTACGAAAACTTCTATTCCGCTTGATCCTGGCTTTAGCCCAGCTCATCATGAAGCAAGAAATATCAATTTCGGCATTCGCGAATTTGGAATGGCTAGCATCCAAAATGGAATGCTCCTTCACGGAGGGCTCAGAACTTATGTAGGAAGTTTCTTTGTCTTTATCGATTACATGCGCGCTGCAATCCGTATGTCAAGTTTAGAAAAATTGCCGGCGATTTATGTTCTTACTCACGATTCTTTAGCGGTAGGGGAAGATGGGCCAACACACGAACCGATTGAGCAGCTTGAATCGCTCCGTGCGCAGCCGCATCTAGTTGTTTTGCGCCCAGCTGACGCTAGGGAGACTTATGCTTCTTGGAATTACGCGCTAGCTAGCTTAGACACGCCTACTTGCCTTATCTTAAGCCGCCAGACCCTTCCTTTGATTTCTTCTTCAAGTAAAGAAGGGGTGAATCATGGGGCATATCTAGTGGAAAAATGTGATGAGCCAGCCTTAGAAGTCCTAGCTTCTGGTTCAGAAGTGAACTTGGCGGTTGAAACAAGCCGAGAATTAAAAAAGGAAGGAATCAACATTAGCGTCATTAGCGTCCCCTCATTCGAAATCCTTGAAAAGCAGCCTGAATCCTATAAAAAATGCCTTTTTTCTCTCCCTCGAGAAAAACGAGTTGGCTTAGAAATGGGGACAGCTACTAGCTATTATAAATATTGTGATTATGTTTACGGCTTACATGATTTCGGAGTCAGCGCTCCTTGTGAGCAAGCACTCGCTCATTACGGGTTTAATGTAGAAAGTTTTGCAAATTACTTGCGCAGCTTGCTTAAATAGGGGATATTCATAATTATGAGAAACGGATACGTTGAAATTAATAATTATACTTATCTTGGCGACATGGGAATCTCTCACCGCGTTTTCGAAACGATTGCCGTTAATGCTTGCAATCAAGTCAACGGCGTTTCGATTGATACGAGTAAAAAAAGAAAAGTCTATACCATCGAGTTCTCTAAGCCCGTTCATGCGACGATCAGGAAAAACGGAAAAGTCGACATTAAGCTTGAAGTCATCTTAAAAAAAGGCGTCGATGTGAAGCGTGTTTGTAACGCAATAGAAGAGAATGTCTCCAATTCGATTCAAATGATGTGCGAGACCGTCCCCTTCAATGTCACGATTAATGTGAATGGATTCCATTAGCCAAAAGCAATGATAGCTCCCCTTATCGGGGGCTTTTTTGAATAGTTTTTCGCTTTCAAGAGGGACTTATGGTAGAATGTCACGGCTTACAAAAGACAAGGAAGCATTGTTCTATGGCAAATCAGCAAATCTCATCACGTAATCGTCAGCAAATCATCGCAATGAACGCTCTATATGACGTCTTAACCTATATGGATATGGGAGAGGAAATCGATATCGAAACGATTGTAAGCTCATTGTGTGATCTTCCTTATGAAAAATGCCCGATTTACGTCAAGCAAATCGTTTTAGCTGCAATCAAAAACTTAGACGCGGAAATTTCTTTGTTAGAAAAAAATATGATTAAGTGGACTTTTGGACGTCTGAATCGCGTAGAGCAAGCCATATTGCTATTATCTTTGACTCATTATTTTTTTGTTGATAAAGAAATCGAGAAAGGTATCGTCATCAATGTGGCGATAAATCTCGCCAAAAATTACCTCGATGCGAAGGACTATAAATTTGTGAACGCGATTTTAGATAAGGTGCTTGTTCGTGAATAAACCGCAAAAAAACTATTTATCCGTAACAGAAATCAATAGTCTCATTAAGGACACTCTGGAAGAGTCTTTTGATTATTGGTTAAAGGTTCGAGGCGAGATTTCTTCTTTTAAAATTTATCCTAGCGCGGTTTATTTCGATATCAAAGACGAGCGAAGCGTTTTAAATTGCATCATGTGGAATTCTACATACAAAGAACTCTCTTTTTCGCCAAAAATTGGTGATTTGATTGATTTAGAAGGAAAAATAAACGTATACGTCGCAAGAGGACGTTATTCTTTTATCGCTAGATCCCTTCTTCCAGCAGGGCAAGGAGATGCCTTATTAAAGTTAGAAAGACTAAAGAAAAAACTTGCCGATGAAGGCTTATTCGATGAAGCAAGGAAAAGGCCGATTAATCCATTTCCAAAAACAATCGGCATCATCTGCGCTAGAGGGAGCGCGGCTTTGAGTGACTTAATTAAAAACTTAGGTCGCAGATGGCCCTTAGCAGATATCGTATTTTTCCCTAGCCTAGTTCAAGGAGATGAAGCGCCTTCATCATTATTGAAAGCTTTTAGTCTTTCTCAGACTTATCCCTTAGACACCCTCATCGTTGCTAGAGGCGGCGGTTCAAACGAAGACTTAAGCGCCTTCAACGATGAAAAATTTGTTCGTGCCTTAGCAAATAGCAAAATGCCTACGATATCGGCGGTAGGTCACGAAATTGACGTTACTCTAGTGGATTACGTAAGCGACTTAAGAGTCTCGACTCCCACAGGAGCGGCAGAAGCGGCAACTCCTAACCAAGAAGATATCATGACCATGATTGCGGAAGAAGAAAAACGAATTCTCTTAACGATGGAAAGACTAATCAATCGGAGACAAGAAAAAATTGAATTATTATCATCTCGTTCCTTCTTCTCTCGACCAATCGATTTATATAAGCCGATTGAGGAAAAAATCACTTCCTTAAAAGAAAGGCTAAATTCAGCTATCGCGAATGCCATAAAATTAAAGGAAGAAAAACTAAATTCGTTTAAAAAACACCTTTCCGCTATCAACCCATATGCCGTCTTGAATAGAGGATACGGAATCATCTATAACGAGAAGGGAACGATTGTGAGAAGCATCAACGAAGTAGGAAACGAGACTAGATTAAACCTAAAAGTCAAGGATGGTATAATCTTAAGCAAAGTGGAGGGAACAGAGCATGAGTGAAAAGACGGAAATGAGTTTCGAAGATAAACTAAAACGCTTAGAGGAAATTGTCGCCAAAATCGAAAGCGGTTCTCTCTCATTAGAAGAATCATTATCGCTATTTGAAGAAGGGGAAAAACTCATTAATGACCTTAACCTCACGTTGATTGACGCAAAGAAAAAGATAGGGAAATATCTGACAATCGAAGGATAATATAGTAATTAATTAGTAGTTTTATAGTTGTTTCACGATGAAAAAAAGTATAGATAAAATCGAAATAACATCATTAAAAGACCCTAATATCGTTAAAACGCTTAGTTACAAACAATTAGAGACGCTTTGTCACGATATTCGCCGGGAAATTATTTTAAAAACTTCTATTTATGGCGGCCATCTATCTAGTAATCTCGGTGTCGTAGAATTAACGGTTGCTTTATACCGTTCCTTCAACTTCCCAACCGACAAATTAATCTTTGATGTTGGGCATCAATGCTACACTCATAAAATCTTAACAGGTCGTTGTTTGGACCACTTAAACGAAAGAGGCTACATCACTGGTTTCGAGAATAGAAAAGAGTCTATTTATGATATCTATGAAGCAGGACATAGTTCTACTTCTCTCAGTGCGATTGAAGGCTTTGCGATCGCTAGAGACTTATCCTGCCAAAACTATAATGTGGTCGGAGTCATTGGCGATGCAAGCTTAGTAAACGGATTAGCGTTTGAAGCGCTGAACGATATCGGCTGTCGGGACCATAAAGTCATTATTGTGATAAACGATAACGAGATGAGCATATCCGCTCCAACAGGAGCAATAGGGAAGATGTTCCGGAAGGTTTCCGTCAATCGTCTTTACAATGATATCAAACGTAGTTTCCACAAATCGATGGTCTACAATAGCGGGCATGGAAAACGTATTCGTTCCATCTGGAGATTCATTAAATCCAAAATAAAAAGCATCCTTGTTCCTAACACATTATTCGATAATATGGGATACACCTATATCGGGCCAGTGGACGGGCACAATATCAAAACGCTAGAAAAAGCTTTTAAAGAGGCTAAAACAACGACCAAATCCGCTATCGTTCATGTTCGCACGAGAAAAGGCAAAGGATATGGACCAGCCGAAAACGACAAAGTCGGTTATTGGCATGGGGTAACGCCTTTTGATATCGCGACGGGCAGGCCCTTAAAGAATTACGATGGCTTAAATTCTTGGAGTCATCATATGGGCGACTTGGTTCACCATGAAATGGCTACGCATCAAAAATGCGAGCTTATCGTACCTGCAATGGTCAGAGGGAGCGGTTTGGAAGCTTGTTTTGATGATTTCCCAATGCGTTCGATTGACGTAGGCATTGCCGAAGAACACGCGTTAACGATGGCTGGCGCTATGTCTTTAGAAGGGATTCACCCAATTGTTACCATCTATTCCACTTTCTTGCAGCGCGCTTACGATGAATTGCTTCATGATTGCGCGAGAATGAATACCGACTTAAGTCTTCTTATCGATAGGGCTGGATTAGTCGGATTAAACGGGGCAACCCATCAAGGAATTTATGACGAAGCCTTTTTGAATAGCATCCCTAACGTAACATTATCGATGCCTAGCACTTACGAAATCGCCAAGAAATTGCTTAGTGAGTCTTTAAAAGAAGGAAATGGAGTTTACGCTATTCGTTATCCGCATTCGGTGATGAATAACGAACAAGAGAATTGGCATGACGAAGGTCTATCTATCGAAGAAAAGAAATGGCTAATCCGCAAAGAAATCATCGAAAGGGGCATAAACGTCATTACAGTGGGACCTCTAGGATTTGATCTTTTCCAAAAGTGCAAAGATCTTCCCATTGGTTTTATTGACGCGATATTTTTGAATCCTCTCGATTCATCAGCTATATCAAAGCTAATCAATAGCGCTCATATCATCATATATGACCCCTATGGGAGCAAAAACGGATTTATAACCCTATTAGAAGCATCTTTGCTCGAAAAAGGATACAAAGGGGAGATTTCTGCTTTTAGCGTTCCTAACGCTTTCGTGGAACATGCAAGTTTTGATGAACAGCTATCTTCTTATGGGCTATCGCTAGATGAGATGCGCCAGTTTTTAGAAAAGGCAATTCAAGCAAGCGAAATCTAAATTCTTAACAAGAATTCGCACTTACTATAAAATCCTCGTATGGCAAAAATCATCATGCACATCGATTTGAACGCTTTCTTTGCTACCGCGGAAGAGGCGAGGAACCCTGCCTTAAGAGGAAAGCCGATTATTGTTGGTCATCCTGGGAGAAGAGGCGTTGTCTCTACTGCGAATTATGAAGCGAGGAAATACGGTATCCATAGCGCTATGCCAACCTACGAAGCATTACAACGTTGTCCCTCCTTGGTTATCGTTCCATGCGATTTTCAATATTATGAAATGCTCTCGAATTCCTTCTTTGCTTTTTTAAGGCGTATCACTCCTTTAGTGGAACCAGCAAGCATTGATGAAGGCTATGTGGATATGACCTCGATTTTGAGCAAGGAAAAAAGCCCTCTATCGTACTTAAAGAAATTACAAAACGACATTTTGAAAGAGCTTGATCTTAAATGTTCTATTGGTATTGCAACAACAAAATTTCTCGCTAAGATGGCTAGCGATATGAAAAAACCAATGGGGATAACGATATTGCGGAAAAAGGATTTGCCTATTTTGCTATATCCGCTCCCCATTGAATCGTTTTGGGGAATAGGAAGGAAAACTGCCCCAAGATTAAAAGCATTAGGTATAGAAACGATTGGTGACTTTAAAAAGAGGAGCGACGAAAATGATAAAAGTCTCATGGATACCCTTGGCAAATTCTATCTAACTGCCAAAGCTTGGGTGAACGGGGAGGGAAACGATAAAGTGGATCCGACTCCATACGACCCAAAAAGCATCGGGAGAAGCGAAACGTTCCCTTCTGACACGAACGACTATGAAGAAATCGTCTATAAAATTCAAGAATTATCTAGAGAAGTGAGCGCATCAGCAGAGCGAGAAGGAAAAAAAGGAAAAACCATATCTCTCGTTATTAAAGATAGCAACTTTCATTCTCACGATAAAAGCATTACGAGTAAGCTTGCCACGAATGATTTCGATGACATTTTTGACAATGCATTAGATTTATACGAGAAGAATTTCCTAGGACGCGTTATTCGCCTTGTTGGTGTTTCATTGTCTTCCCTAATCGATCCAAAAGAGGAAACGGTGCAAATGTCATTTTGGAATTATGACGAATACGAAAAAATGGATAGGACAAAACTTCTCATTAACGACTTTAACCGGCGATTAAAGGGGGATTTTCTTTTTTCGGCGAGAAAGGTTAAGAAAAATGGAAATCAAAAGTGCTGAGGCTTTGTTCTTCCGCTATTTATTAACGGAAAAAGGGTTATCGGAAAAAACAATAAAAAACTACGAGGACGATTTTAAAAAATTCCATTCTTACGAGACTTTCGCTTCAAAAAAGGACACGTCCGATTTATCGGCTTCCGACTTAACGGATTTCATGTTGCTTCAAGAACAAGACGGTTTAAGCATCCCGACCATTTTAAGGCGCTTTTCGTCCACCAGGAGTTTCTATTGCTTTTTGAACGAAGAAGGAATCGCTTCCATCGATCTCCCCCATATTGACACTCCGAAAAAAACCAAAAGGATTCCCGTAGTTCTATTAGAAGAACAAGTAGATGCTCTTTTAGAAGCGCCTGATCTAACAAAAGATTCAGGAATCCGCGACCGAGCCATGCTAGAAGTGATGTATGGAAGTGGGCTCCGTGTCAGCGAGTTAGTTTCTTTAAAACTAAAAAACATCAATTTTGTGAATGGTTTCTTCGAAATTATCGGCAAAGGGGATAAACAGAGATTCGTCCCCATGAGCTCATTCTCGAAAAAATATCTTCAAAAATATCTCGATGGCCCTAGGAAACGTTATGAAAAAAAGCCAACGCAATATGTTTTTTTAAATCGAAGCGGCACTCCTTTAAGCCGAGTGTATTTCTTTAAGCAAGTGAAAAAATATGCCTCAGAAATCGGCATCGATGAGCCGATATCACCGCATACGTTACGGCACTGTTTCGCAACGCACTTGCTAGAGCGGGGGGCGGAACTAAGAATGGTGCAAGAAATGTTAGGGCATAGCAAAATATCGACAACAGAAATTTATACCTCGGTATCCGCTAGACGAATCATGAGTGCATATGAACAATTTGCGAAACGCAAGTAGTATAATTTTGGTAATAGTTAAATAAATGAAGGAGAGAACATGGATTATCAAAAATTCAAAAGAATATTTCTCATCGTTGCTGATAGCGCGGGGATTGGGGAAGAACCTGATGCCGCGAATTTTGGAGATGTAGGAACGAATACATGGGTTCACGCCGCGGAGTCGGTAGGAGGAATCCACGTTCCGAATATGGAAAAACTCGGAATTGGGGAACTAGCCTCCATTCCAGGGGTTAAGCCCATTCATTCTCATACTCATTCCTTTTCCTTAAGGCTAAAAGAAGCGAGCAACGGGAAAGACACCATGACTGGCCACTGGGAGATGATGGGCGTTAAAACAACCAAGCCTTTCAAAACATTCACAGAGCATGGTTTTCCAGCCACGCTCATTCAAGAATTAGAAAAACGAACTGGGCATAAAGTCATTGGCAATTGCGCCGCGAGTGGCACAGAGATCCTCAAAGTTCTAGGTGAAGAACAAATGAAGGAAAACTCCCTCATAGTTTATACTTCCGCCGATAGCGTCCTTCAAATCGCTGCACACGAGCAAGTGACTGGGCTTAATGAACTGTATCGATGCTGCGAAATCGCTCGTGAGCTATGTATGAAAGAAGAATGGAGAGTCGGCAGAGTAATCGCTCGCCCTTATTTAGGTGACAATCCATCTAATTTTAAGCGGACGAGTAATCGTCACGATTATGCCTTAAAGCCGCCACATGAAACGGATATGAACACGTTGATGGATCATGGCTATATGACCTCTTGCATTGGCAAAATCAGCGATATTTTCGATGGCTATGGCGTCACAAAAACAGTGCACACCATTTCAAACGAAGATGGCATGGATAAAACTATCGAACAAGTAAAACATGGCAATTATACGGGTCTATGCTTTGTCAATTTGGTTGAATTCGATAGCGAATACGGGCATCGTCGCAATCCAGTTGGCTACGCTAGGGCGTTAGAAGCCTTTGATAAACGCGTTGGCGAAATGATTGAAGCGATGAACGACAATGATTTGCTTATGATTACGGCAGATCACGGAAACGACCCCACTCATACAGGAACCGATCACACAAGAGAAAAAGTACCTCTTTTAATGTATAGCAAATCAATTAAAAACGGTAGTTATCTCGAAGAACGAGACAACTTCGGCGACATCGGCGCTTCTATCTTAAAAAATTATAATTTAAAAAAACGCAACAATCTTATTGGTGAACCAATCGAAGAATTGTTCTTCTAAGTTTTTAAAAGGCTTATCGGAACGTTTGGCGGTAGTAGGAACTATCGCCTTTTTATTTTTACGGTTCGTCGAATCTAGACACGAATTGTATTTCTTAAAGGAAGGGAATGAATGATATTAAACTTTGATAAGCATCTTAAAACTCAAAATGACATGGCTAGAGAACAACTGACAAGCAATTGTGTCTAACGACGAACAATAAAAAGCATTTGCACGTCAAATCGGCTTCAAGACCCTACATGAACAATCGATTAATAGAACAAGAGAATGGCGCAATACGTTGATAGATAAACGCAGCCAAAAGAAAAAGAAGATGACTAATGAAAATAAAATTCCAAATAAAATCGAGAAATCCACGTTGTGATAACGATAACGATTCAAGGTTTCAAGAAAGAACTACAAGATTAGATTAGACAAAGCAATACAAAAATAGGAAGCTCAAAAATTCCTCAAGTCATAAAATCAAAATACAAATAATGAAATATAGAATGTTAAAGGAAGGGCATGCGTTCAACGTTCCTCTAATGAAACGTTTTTTTCCATAAAGTCCTACTGCTTTATTGAAACAGGAATTTTTTGATCGATTCAAATCTTATAAAACAAAATAAACCTAAGGCTCATTTCGTCAAATACCTCGTGCGAGACTCCTCATTTCTAGCTAGAAACGACGATTGAAATAAATCACGATTTCAATTCAATCCGAAATGGGTTCTTTTAACCATTTTTCTTTCCGGGACCGTTTCATCACACAAAATTGGAAAATCATACATACGAAAATAGAAGAGAAATCAATTTTGATTTTTGAATTCGTTTTGAAACAAAGAATATCAATTCTTTGCGCCTCATACAAAACCATTGCGCGATATTTTTGGATTTAAAGACACTCGAAAGAACAAGCACTTTAAGAAGGGGATTGATAGATGCTTTTTTCCTTTCAAAAGGCAAAAGCCTTTATAAGTAAAACAATCGTTTTCGAAAAATTCTAATCTTATATAAAACCAAAGGATTTCTTAAATAATTATCTAATGAGGCTTATAAGGAATTCTAGAAGATACTTGTTTAAGGATTAAAAACAAATTTTAAATATCAAACACAAATCATATAGAACAAAACGCAATATGAAGTCACCAATGCGGAATCGTTTGTTTTAAATGACTTTTCAATCGAAAACATTCAAAAGCGAAGATGGAAAACGGGATAGACATTTTTATAGATTTAGATAATTTAAAGATTATTAACGAGATTATAGCCTTATTAATCACCTAAAAAATCAAAGACAATTCTAAAGGAATGACCAAAATTAATCAGAAATCATTCAACTTATCAAAAAGAAAAGAAGGGTTAATCAAAAACCGAAATATAACAAATGAACAATAATTATAAATTCAACAATATAGTAGTTATTTAGTAGTTTCTAATTTATTGTGGAAAACCCATACTTATCCACATTATTGCATTGTTTTTGCAAAACTAATTAGAATCTTAAAAAAGCTTATAGCGTGGTCTTTCACTTTGTTTGGTTAACATAATGGTGATTATGCGTAGTTGTCTTATTTTATTACATAACAATTATTTTTAGTAGTTTTAAATATTTGTTTTTTAATATGCTCTTATTTAAAGAATCTTAATCGATATTTTACCCACCGTTTTTATTACGCTTTTTAATATGGTTGCCAAGTCAATAAAAGAAAAAACCATCCCTTAAGATTTCGATAAGATGGTTTTTCAAAAAAATTTATTTAATCAATAACTAATAATTATAAATGGAATTTTATTTCTTATTGGTAATCTTTTGAATGAGACCAGGCAAATTAATTTCCTCTCTAATCGCTTTCAAAAACAAATGAACGATAACATCTCCGCAGTCAAAAACCATCCATCCAGAATCGCCGTTTCCGTCCATGCGAATAAGCTCGCCCTTCGCTTTTATCGCAGCCTCTTCAATATAATCTTTCATACTGAGAAGTTGTCTCTCATTGGTGACCGTTCCAATTAAATAATAATCAGTGTATGAACTGATGCCTTTTAAATTGAGAAGTTCAATTTCTTCGACCTTATGATCGTCTAATGTTTGTTTAATTTCACGGACTAATTTTGGATACATAATTCATTCCTCCCCCAAATAATAATGGTAGCAATCTCTCGATAATTGATTGTCGTTTTCACTAACCCTTTTCTCTTTTAAAAACGCGCGATTCGCTTTTAGTGTTTTTAGAAAACCTTCGTGATAATTTGCTAAGCACATCTTAACAAGCGGCGAACTATCGTAGCCCCTCAATGGATCGATCTTATCTGCGCTATAAATCACTTCCCCTATTGCGGACATATTAGCTTTGCCTGTGCAATGGTAGCAAATCGCATCCAAGATTTCCTTATCTTTTATGTGAAACCGATATTTCGCCAAGAGGCAGCCAACAAATTGATGATAGGCCCAACTAGGGTAAGAAAGATAATCTTTAAAATCTTTCTCCATCATGATTTTAGATGCTTTCACATCCGTTTGTTTTCCGATGTCGTGCAACAAACCGGCAATATAAAATCTCCCAGGATTTTGTAGATGGTTGTTTATTGCGATTCTATAACTTAATGAAGCAACGGATTCACTATGCAATAAACGATGGGAAGATAAATAAGGTTCTATCTTAGGAATATAGAAAAGCTTTTTTTCATGGATGTAGCGAATAGTCGATAAGGATAAGGCGACATTTTGCAATTGACGGTTTTCTATTTCCTTAAAAGATAAAGAATCGTTGGCATCAACAAAAATAATGTTTTTGCCTTTTAATAAGCTATTTTGGAAAGAAGAAAGGAAATCCTGATTGTTTTGATCAATTAAGACAAAACAATCATTCGCTTTTTCTTTCGCCATGACGAAGCTATCAAAGGAGGCCTCGTTCAGAGAATCACAAAGAAGGAAAGAATTGTAATTGAAGTCGTTTATTGCCGCTTCTAACATTTTATAACGGTCTAAAAAAGAGGCATTTTTATCATCTTTGATTGGCAAAAACATCACTTTAGCGCCGTACCGAATCGAAACCTCTTTCGCGGATTCAAGCTCATTGAGCGTAATGGGGGAAAAATGATTGGGATATAAAACAATAAGACGATTCATCTTGGAAGGACAATTTGAGGATTTTTCTTATTGGAGCGATATAGCAAAATCGTTTTACCAGTTATTGCGACAAGCCCACACTTAGTTTTTTCCTTAATCAGACTAATAATATCGTCGAGACTATCTTCGTTATTTTGCAAGACTTTGATTTTGACTAGTTCGTGTGCGTCTAGCGCACGATCAAGCGCATGAAGAAAAGAATCATCGACTTCACTTTTCCCTAAATTCAAAGATGGCCTTAATTTTGCGCCAAGGCCACGTAAATACGCTCTATTTTTTGCTAAGATTTCCATAGGATAATATTTTACTCCTGCTCGTATAAACGGAAACGCCTTTCGGAACGTAAATGCGGAAAGTTTGATGATTTCCTAAAAACGAGAACCATCCTAACCCTTGAATCCCAATTGAGCGGTCACCATCTTCTTCAACTTCAATGTCGAAAGCATCTAGATCCTTTAGTTCCCGAACCACTAAACTTTTTGGGAAGATTCCTCTTTTTGACAAATAGGAAGGAATTAGTGATTCTAAATCTTGATAAGCCCCGATTTTCTTTGTCGTTACATTCGGGGCGAAAAATAAATGAATCTCGGTGTCCTTATTTTTCTTTGCCCTTAATAGTTCAATAAAGCAAACGCCTCCAACCGCGAAAATTTCTTTTGTTTTTAGAAAAGCCTTTTTCGTTTTAACCGGACTAGAAAATAAAAGAGAATCAGAAACATCTTTTTCTAATTTGCCATCAATTGAATTGGTGCTTACTAAAGGCGGTGTATCAAAAAGGGTCGAGGAATTATCAAGCGGAATTTGTAAAACAGGTAAGGAAGCACCTCGACAGGCTTTCGTTTGAATGGAACGATTGGAACGGTTCTGAAAATGATAAAGGTAGCTAGAAAGGAACATTCTTTTCCCTGCTCCACGCGAAGAAAGAATATAAACATCGTGCCCTGTTCTTCGCTTTTCGATTTCTTTGGTAATGAAATCATTTTTCCCAAAAGAAACTAAGGAAGTCAAAATGACATCTTTCGCGCTAATAGGAAGAGAAGAAACGCGGAAGCGATGAGCAACATATTCTTTCAAAAAATCGTCTGTGATATTTTCACTAAATAAGTCGCGTTTATTTGCGATAACGAGAATCGGGTTATGTTTAATTGTTTCATTGACTTCCGCGATGAAAGAAGATTCAAAGGAAAATAAATTGATAATATAAACGATTAGTGCGTCACTCGCGGCAGCGTCCTTCATCATAAGCAATAAATCGTCTCCCGCTTTTAGCGAACTGGAGGAAAAATTAGCTTCCGAATAGCACTTGTCGCAAAACAAAACGTGATTTAGAGGTAAAAGCAAGTCACTTTCTTTACTAATATAGCCTTCTTTAGAAGGGTCTTCGTTTTGCAAAATCGCTCCGCAATTGAAGCATCTTCTTACAACGTTTACTTTGCTCATAGATGGATTTCCTCCCAATAACTAGCCAGGTGCTTATTCCTTATTTTTTTGCGGAATAATTTTTCGATTTTTCGGTTTAAGAGAGTAAAAACGCTATCTTTTTTCGAAAGAGGCTCGGTTAGAATCACGTCGATTTTTGCTCCCCTACTTGCTATAACGTCAGTGAAAATTTGATCGCCGACTAAAATTACTTCCCTATTATTGTAGCCTTTTTTCTTTAACCATTTCTTTAATTTTATGGAAAAAGGTTTAAAAAGGCCGCTTATGGCTTCGATATCCAGCGCTTTACTATATCGGAAAACGCGCTTGCTCGTGTTATTGCTTGCGATATAGACTGATAAGCCAGCTTGTTTTAGTTTCGAAATAAGATCCTTGGTTTGATTAGAAGGGTCTAAAGTATCAATGGGGTCTAAGGTGTTATCCAAATCAAAAAGGACGATTTTCTTTCCTATATCCTTATAAAAAGATGCCGGTATTTCATACGCGTTTTTGGCTAAATAGGAAGGGAGCAAGCGCTGAATCATCATTCATCCTCATCATCTAGGGGATTAATTCGTACTGGATTATCGCCATTATCGCTTGAAACGTCATCGCTGTCTATCGGAGTAACGACAACATCGTTAGAATCATCATCGGCGAATTCATTTCCGCTATCATTGAACAAAGAGATTTGTTCAAAGGAGTCTTTGCAGGATGAGGAAGGCTCTTGAGTTCCTTCCAAAGGAGCATTCGCGATAGATGGCTCATAGCTAATGGTTTTTTCATCAATGCGGTCATAATCTTCTTTTTCGACAAGCGAGATTTTATCTTTGCTAGGGAAATTTTCAGGACGCTTAGCGTATTTATCTATCGGTGTAAGATAGAAATCCGCAAAAGTAGCCTTGTATTCTTCACCATTCTCCAAAACCGTATTGATAACGAACGGCGCTTCTAAACCATCGACTTTTCTAGCATAAACCAAAGCGTGAGGTTCGCTCTTGAAAGTATTGAACAAAACGGTTGATTTCTTTAAGCGAGATGTGACTTCGATCTTAGAAGCATCAACGACACGCGTGTGGCCTCTATCAGTCAATAAGAGAACCTTTTCCTTTTCGTTAGGTGCAAAAGAAAGAAGTGCTGCTGCATCGGCACCACGGAAATTGCCTGCCTTAATGCCACCGCTTCTAGGGTTAGTGAGAGGAATTTCGTTTTCGTTATAAACGACTCCTAAACCATTATTCCCCATCACGAGCAATGAACTATTTCCACTAGAAATAGCAACGTCAACTAATTCGTCGGTGATACCTGAAAGCTTAATTGCTTGGACGGGCTTGCTATTACGAACGACTGGGAAAGCAGATAGCTTAATGCGCTTAATTTGAGCGCGTTTAGTCAATAAAGTAACGTTAAGATCGTCTCTAAATGTCTTTATAGCAAAGCAGCGAATGATTTTTTCATCTGGCGACAAAGCAACAATCGCGTTCATATGTCCACCGATATCATTCCATTTCGCTTCCTTCACATCGTTAACGGGAATATAGACGTAATTCCCTTTGTTAGTGAACCCAAATAGATAATCCGTCGTTTTAACTAAGCCATTATATATCAAAACGTCTCCAGGCTTTTTGCCAGGCTTTGTGCCGTTATTACCACCTGATCCGACAAAGCTTTTCACGGAGCTACGCTTCAAGTAACCATCACGCGATACGACTAAATGCGTATCTTCTTCTGCGATAAGGTCGCGCTTATCGACATTCAAATCAATAGCGTCTCCATTTTGGATGGACGTTCTTCTTTCATCACCATACTTTTTAGAAATTTCTTTGAGATTATTAACGATGGCATCAAGAATCTTTGTGCGATCGGAGAGAAGATCTCGCAAATAAGCGATGTCTTTGTTTAGACTATCTCGTTCATTTTCTAAAGTAACGATATCCGTATGGGAAAGCTTATAAAGCGGCATCATGACAATCGCTTCGGCTTGAGGCTCGGTAAAGCCAAACGCGTCGCTTAAGTTTTTCTTGCTATCTGCTTTGTCTTTGCTTTTGCGAATAATCGTAACGACTCGATCGAGAACCGAGACGGCTTTGATAAGGCCCTCGACAATCGCCAAGCGATTCTCTTCTTTCGTTAAAAGAAATCGGCTTCTTCTAGTGACAACATCACTTTGATGAGCGATATAGCAATCGCAATAAGACACAAGCGTCATCGTTTTTGGGCGCTGATCAACAATAGCAACCATATTCGCACTATAACCGCAACGCAAATCAGTTTTATTCATGAGGTATTTAAGAAGCGCTTCTGGTTTGGCATTGTCTTTTAAATCGATGGCGATTCGCAAACCCGTTTTATCGGTTTCATCACGAACTTCGTCAATTCCCGCTACGACTTTATCGTGGCGGAGCTTATCAATTTGGAAAACGAGTTTGCTTTTGATTACACCATAAGGAATTTCGGTGATGATGATTTGCTTTTCGCCTTCTTTATCGATAATTTCCGCTTTGGAAGCAATATCGATATGTCCTCTACCCGTCAAATAAATGGACTTAAGACCTTCCGATTCATAAATGATTCCACCGGTAGGGAAATCTGGTCCAGGAACATAAGAAAGAAGATCATCAGCTCGGCATTTTGGATGGCGAATACGGTAAATAATCGCATTATTGATTTCCTTAAGATTATGAGGGGGGATTTCGGTTGCGATACCTACAGCGATCCCTGTTGAGCCATTCGCAAAAAGATTTGGGAAATAACTAGGGAGAACGGTTGGCTCTTTGGAGGAGTCATCATAAGTGAGTTCCATATCAACCGTTTCCATATCTAAATCGCGAACAAGCTCATTCGAGATAGCGCTTAATCTAGCTTCGGTATAACGAGGGGCGGCTGGTTCGTCGCCATCCATCGAGCCATTATTGCCTTGGAAATCGACAAGAGGATAACGCAAACGCCAATTCTGAGAAAGATGGGCTAAAGCATCGTAAATAGAAGCATCGCCATGGGGGTGGTATTTGCCCATGACGTCACCGACGATATGTGCGCTCTTTTTTGTTGGTTTATCAATGGTGTTACCCGTGATAGCCATATCGAAAATGATGCGGCGTTGAACGGGCTTCAAACCGTCACGCGCATCAGGAATCGCCCTTTCTTGGATGACGTCTTTCGCGTAAATCCCAAAACGTTCCCCCATAAGCTCATCCAAGGCCGTATTATTAATATTCTCGATAATCGGGGCCTCAACGATTTTCTTTTTTGCCATAAGCTATTTTGCCCCTTTCTGTTTTTCCATTTCTTCCATGAAGGAATCTTCTTCATTGAAAGTGATATTTTCATTAATCCAATCGCGACGTAAGGCAGCGTCTTTACCCATGAGGATTGAAATTCGCTTTTCAACAACAAGTGGATCTAAAACGTCCACACGTAAAAGCAACCTTGTTTTTTTATTCATCGTAGTCGAGGCAAGCTGATCGGCATTCATTTCGCCTAATCCTTTATAACGATTAATCCCGTACCCTGCCCCGATTTTGGCTTTGGCTTCATCTAATTTACTATCGTCCCAAACATAAACGAACTTGCTTGGGTCGCTTTTTTTATAAACGCGATATAACGGCGGACAAGCAATGTAAACCATGCCGTTATCAATGAGCGGTTTCATGTAATTGTAGAAAAAAGTGAGCAAAAGGATTTGAATATGGGCGCCATCAACATCGGCATCGGTCATGATAATGATCTTGCCATAATGGGAATCTTTCACATCGAAGTCTTGGCCAACGCCAGCGCCGATCGTCTGGATTAATGTCGAAAATTCTTCATTTTGAAGCATACGCTCCATCGTGACGGAATCGGTATTCAACGGTTTTCCTCGCAAAGGCAAAATCGCTTGATGAATACGGTCACGGCCGTTTTTCGCACTGCCGCCTGCCGAATTGCCCTCGACGATGAATAGCTCATTTTGAGCATAATCTTTGGATTGAGCTTGGGCTAATTTATCGCTAATGATGAAATCTTGCGACTTCTTTTTACTATTATTCCCTCGCACGGCTTCTCTAGCTTTTCTTGCGGCGTCTCTAGCTTCTTTGGCCGCCTGACACTTCTTGATCAGATTAATCGCGAACTGTTTATGCTCCGTGATGTAATATGTGAATTGCTCATACGTAAAACTATTCACCGCTTGGAAAGCCCCAGGAGTCCCAAGCTTTCCTTTTGTTTGCCCTTCAAATTCAATCTTATCGGCAGTAATTTTTACCGAAACGACATAAGTAAGGCCTTCTCTAAGGTCATTTCCATCAATGCGGTCTTTTTCTTTGATTACACCATTGGAGATCGCCCAATCGTTAATCGCTTTGGTTAATCCACTTTTGAAGCCGTCTTCGTGAGTTCCTCCGCCAGCAGTCCTGACACCGTTCGCGTAACTTAATGGATGCTCGCTGTAATCACTTTGACACCATTGAAGCGCAATCTCAATCTTGATAGGAGATGTTTTATCTTCAAAATCGATAATTTCCCCGATTGGAGTTTTGTTTGAAGTAAGATTCTCGACATATTCTCTTAAACCATGTTCGTAATAGAACTCATGAGATAAATTCGAACGCTCATCTTTTAAAATAAAATGAACTTTTTTGCACAAGAAAGCTTCTTCTTGAAGATGGTTATAAATGGTGTCCCATTTAAATTCAGTTGTGGAAAAAATCCTGGCATCAGGCTTAAAGCGAATGGATGAGCCATGCTTTTTGGTATCTCCGATTCTTGCAAGAGGCGTCTCAAGCTTTCCGCCATCATGGAAACGGATATGATAAATGCCACCTTGCCGATAAACGGTAATGTCGAGCCATTCAGATAAAGCATTGGTAACGGTCGCACCTACGCCATGGAGGCCAGCGCTTGTTTTGTAGGATTTGCTATCGAATTTTCCGCCGCTATGGAGAGTAGTAAAAATAAGCTGAACCGCTGGCATATGCGCTTTTTCGTGCATATCCACTGGAAGACCACGTCCTTCATCATCAACCTGTATGGAACCATCTTTGTGAATTGTCACAGTGATTTTGTCACCGAATCCGTTAGCGGCCTCGTCAACAGCATTGTCGACAATTTCCCAAATAAGATGATGCAGGCCCATTGTATTAGTCGACCCAATATACATGCCAGGTCTTTTTCTAACGCCTTCCAATTCGCTAAGCAGTTCGATGCTTTTAGCGGTGTAATCTTTTTCTGCTTTCTCAAAATCAGCCATGATGATGTTTCCTAACAAAATAAATCCCCGATATTATAAGCGTTATTTTTAATATTTGCACACCCTATTAATGTATTAATAGTCTTGATATATTCTTGTGATTTTATTTAGAACTTGAATTGCGTTATTGATACACTATGAGCATAATTTACGGGGTAAATAAGACGAGGAGAAAACGATGGGCGTTTGGATCAATATCGGCTTGGCTATAGCATTCTTGATTTTTGGATATCTAATCGGTTCAATTCCGACAGGCGTAATTATCGGGAAACTTTTTTTCCATAAAGATCCTCGTTCCTATGGGTCACATGGGTCAGGTGGGACGAATTCTTCGCGTGTTTTAGGCAAAAAAGTCGGAGCGATCGTAATCACTTTGGATATCACAAAAACAGTAATGACGTTTTGGGTTTGTTGGGCAATTCTTGCTTTCTCAGGCATCCAAGCCTCTACTGACCTTTGGGACAGCGGAACCTTATACCTTTGGTTAAGCGTATTGGGTTGTGCAATCGGACATTGCTATCCCCTCTATATCGGTTTCAAAGGTGGAAAAGCCGTTGCATGTTTCATGGGCGCAACAGGAGGAGGCAGTTGGCTCATGTTTGCTCTCGATTTTATCGTCTTTTTTTCCGTCTATAAAATCGGGAAAAGAAAAAATGTAGTCTCTTTTGCTAGCATTATTTCTTCTTCCATTTTGCTACTTATCGTTTGGATTGCCGCCGTCTTGAATTTATGCGGTCTCAAAACAGCTGTGCTTATGTGGGATTTTGGGGCAACAAAAACTTTATACCTAGGCTGGGAAGCGGCATTAGTTACCACGCTTATTTATATTTTGCTCGTTTGGCGACATCATGAAAACATCGTTAGACTTAAAAATGGAACGGAGCAAAAATATAATTTATTTGGTAAATAATTAGCATATTATTAGTACTTTTTTGCTATTTAATTAATTTTATTTTTATTTCGATAACAACTGAATTTATTTGATATTTAAATCAGAATAGAAATTCAGATTTATATAAACGAAACTATCTGATGTATTTATGACTTCATGCCAAGGGAAATAAACCAATCTTTTTTTCAATTTGTTTTAGTCTCCAGCCAATCCTCTTTGCGCCTCCAAATAACTCGAACTAATATTGTCGTAACCCTCATTAATCTCTTACGTCTAAAACTTTAAAAAATAAAAGCGGCCTTTCAAAGGCCGCTTAATCGTTGGTTTTTTGCTTATTGGTTATCCATGTTTTTGCGTACGGAATTCATCACGGCGCGAATTTGCGCTTCAGATGGCTTACGCCCCATTTGCATATACATGGCGCGAATCATGTTTTCGTTAATTGGTGGGTTCTTTTTCATTTGGTTCTTAATAAGAGAACGCGCTCCGAAGAAGCCGCCAATTAATCCAATGATCAACGCGACAATGACAAGGGCAAACCAGCTACCACTCCATTCCATTCTTATGCTCTCCCGTCATATTTTCCCGTCGCGGTGTCAACGGAAATCTTATCGCCAGGATTGATGAATAATGGAACGCGAATCTTCATGCCAGTTTCTAGAACCGCATCTTTGGAGCCACCATTCGTAATGGTATCGCCGCGAACTCCTGGTTCGCAATCGGTGACAGTGATCGCAACTTTAGCAGGAAGTTGGATTCCGAGGATCTCTTCGTCAAAGCTAATCATGATAACATCGAGGTTTGGAACGAGGTATTGAGCTTGGCTTTCAAGATTTTGGTGTCCGATTTCGACTTGATCATATGTCTTTGGATCCATGAAGACATAGGTAGTTCCAGAATCGTAAAGATATTGCATGTTTCTTTTGTCCAAACGAGCTTCTTCAACATCGTAGCCACTATTTCTGGCTAGCTCAGTAATCGCGCCAGTGCGGACATTTTGAACCTTGATTTTGGCGACCATCTTTCTCATCGCGGTCTTGTTAAGAAGGATGTCGATGACTCGATAGAGAACCTTTTCATCGATAAAGTAATTGCCAGGACGTAATTCAGTAACATTCATAATAATTCTCCTTGAATTTTAACTTTCATATTGTACTCCCGGTTAGGCAAAGAGGGTACTTTTTTCGCTTTTACAAAAAGGAAAAACCAGGGTTAAATCTCAATTCGTTTCCTAAAGTGGTCGATTCGCCATGCCCTGGATAAACTTTCGTTTCTTTTGGCAAAACAATTAACTTACGAAGTGAATTTTCTATCTTCAACGGATTACCACCCGGAAGATCAGTTCTCCCATAACTTAAATGAAATAAAGTATCGCCGCTAAGTAAGGCATTTTCTTGCTTTAAGTAATAGCAAACGCTTCCTTCCGTATGAAAAGGCGTAGCGATAACCTGTATTTCTATAGAAGATAGTTTCAATGTTTCCCCTCCATAGAGAAGAATCGGTATGATATTATCAATAGTTAAAGATTGGTAAAGATTATATTTACTATCTGTAAAAAATCTTTCATCCCCTATTCCTAAATAAACTGGAGCTTGATGTTTTAGACTCTTTAAGCCAAGAATATGGTCATAATGCCCATGTGTCAACAAGACGGCCGAGAGATTTTTAAAATGATTGTCGATAAACCGATCGAGGCGACCATTCGAATTATCGCCAGGATCGACTAAAATGCAGTCTTTGCCATAATCCCCGAGAAAATAGGAATTACAGAGTGTCGGATTTCCAGACAATTTTGTAATCATAATCAAAAAAGGCCCACATAGCAGCGGGCCAATCCTTATTTCGCTTCTTTATGGAGAGTCTCTTTTTTGCAGCGCGAGCAATACTTCTTGATTTCCATCTTGTTTGGATGAGTTTTCTTGTTACGCGTGGTGATGTAATTGTGTTCACCGCATTCGCTGCATTTAAGGATTACTTGATCACGTTTACTTGCCATATCGATTCACTCTTCTTTCTTTTCGCGAGCGTAATATTAGCATACTAAAACGAGTAAATCTATACTTTTTCATGGTCTTTCATCGCTTTTCTTCGCGTTTTGTCCTTTAATTGGCTTATACTTTTATTACACAAAATAGTTTTAATATGTACCAAAGAGAAAATACTAGACAGGTTCGTATCGGAAGGCTTAAATTGGGCGGTTCTAAACATGTTGTCATTCAATCGATGGCTAGCATCAAAACGAGTCGTGTAGAGGAAGTCTCAAAGCAAATTAATCGCTGCGCGGTATTAGGCGCAGAGCTGATGAGAGTCTCCGTTCTAGATGAGAAGGACGCAAAAGCAATTCGCGAAATTCGTAAAAGAATCACGATTCCTTTAGTCGCTGATATTCATATCGATTATCGTTTGGCACTCGATGCCATCGAATCAGGAGTAGAGGCAATTCGCATCAATCCAGGAAATATCGGAACGGAAGATAAAATCAAAGCCGTCATCGATGCCTGCAAAGAAAAAAACATCCCCATTCGGATTGGAGTAAACTCCGGCTCGCTTGATCGTTCTATTTATCACGGAAGCGAAAGCATCAGAGCGGAATATTTGTTCGAAAGCGCAAAAAAACACGTTGAGATTTGTGAAGCGCTAGGTTTTCAAGATATCGTCGTAAGCTTGAAAGGTTCGAATTTGTTAGAAACAATCAAAGCATACGAACTCGCGAGTGAATATTTCCCCTATCCTCTACACATAGGCATAACGGAAGCTGGGCCAAAAGATATCGGTTTAATCAGGAGCGCCGCAGGTTTATCGCCACTATTATTAAGCGGAATTGGTGACACGATCCGTATATCTTTAAGCGATGAGCCTGAGGAAGAAGTCAAGGCGGCTTCGCGGCTTTTGCATGATCTAGGACTAAAAAGAGACTATCCTACTTTTATTTCGTGCCCAACATGCGGAAGAACCGAAGTCAATCTCATCCCTTTAGCGAAGAAAGTACAATCCTACTTAGAAGAACATCACATTAATAAAACTGTCGCAATCATGGGTTGCATCGTGAATGGTCCTGGCGAAGCAAAACACGCCGATCTAGGGGCCGCTGGCGGAAAAGGACGCTGGGCAATTTTTAAAAAAGGAAAAGTCTTAAGAACAGTAAGTGACGATGTTATTTTTGAAGAACTAAAAAAAGAAATAGAACACCTAGATTAGTTTATTCCAAGTGTTCTCTCCAAGCAGGAACGAAGTGATTATCCCGAAGCATTGCAATTTCTTCTTTATAAGGATAGATTGTCTTTTTTCCTTCACTTATGGTTGGCGTTTCTAAAATTTTTGGGATGTCAATTAAACGAGGATTCTTCACCCACTTTTCTAAAGTCGCAAAACCGATTGTTCCATAGCCGATATTATCGTGGCGGTCTTTATGAGAGGCGCGCTCGTTTTTGGAATCATTAAGATGAATCACTTTTAAATTGGATATTCCGATAATGCGATCGAACTCATCGAGCGTGCCATCTACGTCTTTCACGTCATATCCAGCATCATTAATATGACAAGTATCTAAGCATACTCCGATTTTGTCTTTTCTTTTTATTCCATCGATGATTGCTTTGATTTCCTCAAAGCTGGAACCGATTTCGCTGCCTTTCCCCGCCATGGTCTCTAAACAGATAATCACATTAGAATCGTCATTCTCAAAAACTTGGTTTAAGCCTTCGATAACATAACGGATTCCTTTTTCTTTAAGCTCACCCACGCTGCTTCCAGGATGCAGGACGAGATTCTTCAAAGAAAAATCGGAGACACGTTTTATTTCGTCCTTTAAAAATGATTTCGCTAATGTTCTAGTCTCTTCTTTTAAAGGGTTCGCAAGATTAATGATGTAAGGTGCGTGAACCACAATTTTGTCTTCGTTAAAGCCTTTTTGCTTTAAGAAATTACGACCCTCCTCAATCCGAAGGGAAGAAGTCGGAAGACGCCGCGTGTTTTGAGGGGCCCCCGTATAAAACATAAAAGTGTTTTCGCCCCAAGCGTAGGCTTGTTTCGCCGTTCCTAAATAAAAATCGGGAGCGCTTAAAGATAGATGGCTTCCTAAATAGATGTTATCCATTATGATTCATTGTCCTTCCTTGCTTCTAAACGGAATTTTTTCACGAGTTCCTTGCGAACGCTTTTTTGAATCGCCTTACGGCGATATTTGCGTTTGACTTTTTCAATGGCAAGTTTTTCCTTCTTTTTGTAGCCAGGTTTAACGGTTTTTCCGCGATGTCTAGCCTTTGCGATTTTGATTTCCTTTTGCTCATCTTCGTTTTGGAAGGCCTTTTTCTTGCGCAGTTTCTCTTTTGGAAGCAATCCGACTGGATCCTTTTTAAGTTCCCCGTTTCTTAAGGAATAAAAATCAAACTTCACGCCGCCATCGATTAAAGCGAGAGGGAGCTTAATACTATCGTCATCATAAAAAACCCAAGAATCCCCTTCTTTTCCAAAACGGCCCGTCCTACCAGCTCGATGGTGATAGAATTCCAAATCATTTGGCAGATCGATAGAAATGACATCGCTTACATCCGGAATATCCATTCCACGGCTTAATAAATCGCTAGAAACAATGATAGGCGCCTTATTTTCTCTAATTGCCCGCAAAGCTTTCTTGCGGTTTCTTTCATCTAGGTCACCTGAAAAATAAATCGTATCGAATCCTTCTCCGACTAAAAAACGATTGATTTGGCCTACTTTTTCTTTGGTACTTGCAAAAACAATGCACAAATAGGGACGACGAATTTTAAGAAATGAAAGAAGTGCATCGGTCACTTGCTGGTGCTTGATATCAATTAAATGGTGACGGACGCTGCTTGCGGTATTCACTTCTTCGTTTTCATATTCAAAATCACTTTTCACGAATCGATTTAGCTCATCTTTAAGGTTTTGTTTTAAGGTCGCGGAAAAAACAAGAATTTGGGGTTCTTCAAGAATGGAAAACAAAGAGGCGATATCTTCAAAATAGCCTAAGTCTAGAAGCATATCCGCTTCATCCAAGACAACTGTTCTCACGTTATTTAAGGAAAGGAGATGTTGTTCTACTAAAATATCGTGGATGCGGCCTGGCGTTCCAATCACAATTTGAGGGGCTATGCTTAATCCTTCAACGTTCTGATTGACTTCGCTTTCGCTTGTGAACAAACGGACTTTTAGTTTGGGGTAAAAACGAATAAAAGCGCGTGTAAATTCATACGTTTGGCGCGCTAGCTCTCTAGTAGGACAAACGATAATGTCTTGAACACGTTCCAAATTCATGTCCAGTTTTGCGAGCACTGGAATTAAATAAGCATGCGTTTTCCCGCTTCCTGTCGCACTTTGGGCAAGGAGAGATTTGCCTCTAAGTGCCCTAGGGATGACGACACTTTGAACTTTTGACGGTTCTTTATAACCAAGCTTTTCTAGAGCGCTAATGAGACTAGATGATAAATTGAATGCTTTAAATGATGCCATAACTCATAAAATTATAGTGTTTTTGCTCGGTTCTTTCTAGACTTATGGACTATAATACGAGCATGAAAATTTTCACGTTGGAACCCCATTCGTATTGTGAAGGCGTCACGAAAGCGTTTTTGCTCGCAAGAAAAGCAAAGAAAGAACACCCTGACCAAAGGATATATCTTCTCGGTTCGCTCGTGCATAACGAAGATGCCGTGAATGAGCTTACTAAAGATGGTTTCATCTTGATTGACGAAAGAAAAGAAGACCTTTGTTCTTCTTTGAATGCGATACCAGTCGGCTCAATCGTCATTTTTTCCGCACATGGTCATCCTGAAATTTATGATGAAATCGCTAAAAATAAGCAGCTAATTGTTTACGATGCGACTTGTAGCAAAGTGAAAAAAAACCTAGATGCAATCGCCTATTTCGTCCATGCTGGACGAGAAGTGATTTTTTTAGGTGAGAGACTCCATTTAGAAGCGGTCGCTGCCTTATCCTATGGCGATAAAGTTCATTTTTTGGATGCGAAAAGGTTGTCGGAATTTGATTTTTCCCTTGTGAAGGATAAGGCCCCTGCATTCCTCACCCAAACAACAATGAGCGAAGATGATGTCCGCGAAGCGGGGAAAATGATTCTTTCAAAAATACCCGCAGCTTTTATTATGGATGGGCGCTGCGAAAGCACAAAGAAACGTCAATTTAATTTTTACTTAGCCCCGAAAGAAGCCGATGTCATTGTCGTTTTGGGTTCCATAACAAGCAATAACACGATGAAGCTCGTCTCAATCGCAAAAGAATCTCACCCTGACGCTAGAGTTTTCCGCGCAAGAAACCTAGAAGAACTTCAAAAATTCAATTTGTCGACTTATCACTACGCAATCCTTGCTAGCGGAGCTTCCACTTCCCCTTCCGTCTATAACGCGTGTTTAGAATACTTAAAAAACCTATAATTAAAGAGTGCAGCGTTTAATGAGATTAATTTCATTCTCTAATTCTTCTTTTGCGGAAATGGATAGATTCTGTTGAGCCAAAATCGCTTTTTTTGTCTTTAATAAAGAAAGAAAATAAATCCGCCATGCCTCACTTTTACGAGTGATTTCAATTGGGCCAAAATAGAGTTCAAGCGGGGAATATTCAAAAGAATGATGGACGTTTTTAAATCGATAAACACAATAAGGTTTGCCTTTATCATAGAAAAAAGAATCATCGATTGCTAAAAAGCCAAGATTGCCAAGTTTTTCTAGAAGAAAGGGATATTCGCGGTGGGCATCAATCACCAAATAAGAGACTTTAACGAGCTTTTCAGGATGGGAAAGAAGAATGGAGGCGATTAGTTCCCCGCCCATCCCAGCGAGAATTACCTCATTCACTTCACTAGGGATAGAAGCGATCCCACCCCCCAAAGAACAAAGGATTTCATTTTCATATCCAGCTTCTTCAATCGCGTTTTTCATGCGCTGAAAAGGTCCGATTTTATTTTCGACAGCGAACGCACGCTTTACGATGCCTCGCGAAATAAGTTCAATCGGAACTAAAGCGTGATCGCTTCCAATATCAGCGGGATAAGAATCTTTGCCGACAAAACTAATAATGGTCTCTAGGCGCTTAGAAAGCTTACTTGCCATTGCCAATAGCCTCTTTCATTTTTCGCAAAGCGCGTTCCTTGATTTGACGAATTCTTTCGCGAGAAACATGGTAATCTTTAGCGATTGATTCACCATCTTCTTTTTTCTTTCCAGAGATGCCGTAAATACGGGTAATGATATCTCTTTCTTGGGAGTTTAAAGCAGTCAACCCATTTGCGATTTGGTGCATGTTGTCTTCTAAGTCAAGCGATTTAGTAATATCTGGTTCGCTCTCTATATCCGCCTCAAAATCCTCTAGTTCCCCATTTTCATCATCCCCAACTTTTTCATTTAATGAAACGATTGGCATTTTGTAATAGGAATCTAATTCTTTAATCTTTTCGCTTGTCCATTCTGGATAAGCAGCAATGAGCTCTTCGTCGGTCGGCTCTCTCGATAAAGTAATAGCGAGTTCCGCGCGATTCTTTTTTAATCGAGCGATGTCTTGAGCCTTATGATTTGGAATATGAATCGAATTTTTGGAATCATTGATTCCACGATTGATACTTTGTTTGATCCACCAAGTGGCATAGGTAGAGAACTTAAAGCCTTTTGTGTAATCGAATTTATCGACTGCGCGAATTAACCCTTCGTTGCCGCTTTGAATTAGATCACAAAAGGGAACATCGCTTCGGTTATAGTGAGAAGCGATGCTTACCACAAGACGAAGATTAGAAGTTATTAATTTCTCTCGCGCTTTTTTGCCATCATTCACAAGATTTTTTAGTTCTTTTTCATCGCTTTTGTCACTAAGAAGAGCTACTTCGGCTTTTTTGCCAACTTCCATTGCTTTCCCTAATTCTATTTCTTGCTCTTTGCTCAAAATAGGGTATTTGCCCATTTCAGAAAGATAAAGGGCCACGGAATCGTTACTAGAAGTGACGTTGCTAGAAACAAGGGGTTCATCAGCCAGCTTGATGCCTTTGCTTTCTAAGTAACTAACCAAAGAATCATATTCATCTTCGCTTAGTGAAAGTTCATCGGAAAGATCAAGAAGGACATTACAAGAAAGGAAGCCTTTCTTCTTATAAAGAATTAAGGCTTCTTCCTTTGCTTTCTCTAATGGTTTCTTAATTTGCTCCATATATTATTTTTTCGAAGTGTCAGGTCCATTCATGGTGAAGGTGTCGCGATAATCCCCAAGCTTCTTCGCTCTAGTTGGATGGCGGAGCTTACGAATTGCTTTCGCTTCGATTTGACGAATTCTTTCTCTTGTTACGCCAAATTCCTTCCCGACTTCTTCAAGCGTTCTCGGGCGATTATCATCTAGACCGTATCGGAGACGTAAAACTTTCTCTTCGCGGTCAGTAAGATCCTTCATGATTTCGTAAAGTTCGTCTTTTAATAAAGATTTAGTCGTATATTCTTCGGGGGATTGTGCTTCCTTGTCTTCAATAAAATCTCCAAGATGGCTATCGTCTTCTTCACCGATTGGTGTTTCTAAAGAGACAGGTTCCATCGCGATACGCTGAATTTCGCGTATTCTTTCTGGAGAAAGAGCGCCCTCCATTTTGATGCTGATTTCTTCAGCGGTTGGATCGCGGCCTAGTTCTTGGACAAGTTGGCGTTGAACGCGAGTCATCTTATTAATCGTTTCCACCATATGAACTGGAATACGAATCGTTCTAGCTTGGTCAGCGATCGCGCGAGTGATGGCTTGACGAATCCACCAAGTGGCATAGGTAGAGAACTTAAAGCCTTTTGTGTAATCGAATTTCTCAACGGCTTTAATCAAGCCCATGTTTCCTTCTTGGATCAAATCGAGGAAATGCATTCCGCGCCCCACATAGTGCTTCGCAATCGAAATAACAAGTCGTAAGTTCGCCGTAATCAGTTTATTTTTGGCATTTTGCCCATCTTCAGCAGTGCATTTTGTAAGGAAAATTTCTTTGGTAGGATAATTGAAACGAATGGCTTTGTACCAGGCATCAAAATTATCGCTCCCGCCATTTTTAGTATATTCATCGTAAAAATCATGAAGTTTTTTCATGGCCTCATCGCCACTAGCAATTTGTTTTGCTAATTCGGTTTCTTCTTTCGCATTCAATAGATTGACCTTGCCAATCTCTTTTAAATACATTTTAACGGAATCATTTACTTTGACTTCGCCTGATTGAAGTTTACTAAAATCGTCGATGGCCTCGACTTCGTCTTTTTCGGCACTTTCGTCACTCAACTCTTCATCGGCTTCCATTTCTTGGTTTTGTTTTTCTAAATCGATTTCGCCGACGTCGGCATCGTCCAATGAAGTCTCTTCTTCGTCGCCAACGATTTTAATGCCGCTATTTTGGAAAAAATCAATTAAGCCTTCATAATCATCTTCACTCAAATCGTATTTGCTCGTGAGGTCCATGATCTCGCCTTGGTCAAGGGAGCCTTTTTCCTTGCCGCGCTTAAGCAAGTCTTTCTTTAAATCAGCGATGATTTTGTTTTCTTCATTTTCTTCATCGTCAATCAAGAATTCTTCCTCTTCCATCTCGATTACTTCATTTTCCGAATTCTTTTTCGCTTTCTTTGTCATAATTTGTCTCCTCTTTTCAATTTACAATTCATTTCGTGGAAGGGAACGCTTTGCCAAGTTCCTCTGCCATTCTTTTGATGAGCTCAATCTTTTCGTTATCGCCATTAGCCTCCTGGTAATCACTCTGAATCTTGCGCTTTTCTCGTAGAGCTTTTCTCTCTTCAAAAATCACCTTGCTAATCATTTCATATGTTTCGCGATTGGGAGGCGGATAAACCGTTTCTCCGCTTAAGGAAATCAGCATGTCGCGTAATTCATTCGCGTTGTCAAAGTCTTTATTATCGATTTTGCTTATAAAGGAAGCAATGGAAGAAGATTCACTAGGGGTGTCTATCACGATATCGGCAATCTTGTTCAAAATGGGGTCGTAAAAATTATCGATGCATCTTTCAAAATAAGTCACCGCATCTTTGTAATAAAGCATGTAATAGAGCATCTCTCGTTCAGCGTTAAATAGTCTTTGATAAGATTTGCGAGACGATTCTTCTTTGTAAAAACTTGGAGTTTTAGCTTCAAATTCGCTATAGCCATCGCCATCACTGCTGATTTGATTTTGGTTTTTGATGAGTTCCCGAAGCTGGATTCGAATCGTCTCAGGCAAATACCCCGTTGCCTTAGCAAGCTTATTAATGTAGTTTTCTCGGTCAATCCCAGCTTGGACACTAGAAAGGAAGGGAAGGAAATGAAAAAGGGCTTTCCGTTTTTCTTCAGGCGTAGATAAAGAACGCACATTGAGGTAATAATTCAATTGAAAATCGAATGGGTCGCTTAAAGAATTCATCGCCTTTTTAAGCGCCTCAGGTCCATCGCTTTGAAAAATGTCGTCTGGATCCCTTTTATCAAGGGGATTAAGGACCAAACGAAACGGAATGCCAGATTTTTGAAGTGGCGCAATAGCTTTCATCATTCCGATTTGGCCTGGATCATCGCCGTCTAAGCAAAGCCGAGTTTCGCAATTCAATTTTCTAAGCAAGGAAATTTGCTCTTTCGTTAAGTTCGTCCCCATAAGAGCGACGGCGCTAGGCATATCCGCCTTGCCTAAAGCAATCGTATCCATAAAGCCTTCTAATACGTAAACATACCCATCATGGTGAGCGTGCTTTCTGGCATTATGGTAGTTATACAAAAGTTGCCCTTTGTGGAAAATCTTTGTTTCAGGGCTATTGATGTATTTAGCGGTATCTTCTTCTTTTAAGCGTCTAGCAGAAAAACCAACTACTTGTCCGAAAGGATCAAAAAGAGGAAAGATTAATCGCCCAGCATTAGAGTCGCTTGTTCCTTGGGCCCGTGCTAAAGCGATTCCGATATCTTCAATGGATTTCAAAGAATGCCCTTTCGCTTGAAGATATTGAATCGTCTTCTTCCCATCCATCGGAGAATAGCCTAAACGATACATTTCAATGTCTTCTTGCGAGATACCGCGCTCTTTCAAATAGTTTCTAGCAATCTCGGCTTCCCCAATAGAAAGGGAATATTCATAATAACTTTGAAGGTCATTAATACATGAATACAAAGCTTCTAAAGAAGGATCAACATGTTTTTGGAAAGTCGGCTTAGACAAACGAGGATCATGGAAACCAACTAAATCAGCCAATTTCCTAGCCGCGTCATCAAAACCAATCTTTTCATAGTGCTGAATGAATGTAATCGCATTCCCGCCTTCTCCACAAGAAAAACACTTATAGATTTGTTTTTCTTTAGAAATATTAAGCGAAGGATGCTTATCGTCATGAAATGGGCAAAGAGCGACATAACTACGGCCTTTTTTGATAACATGAATGTAGGAGGAAATAACGCTGACAATATCAGCTGATTTAAGAAGATTGTCAATCACGTCTTGTTCAATCATCGTAATTCCCTCCTATTATGTCTTATATATTACTTTGTAATATAAAAATACTAATTTAATACTAGTTTTTAACTAATTATCCACCGGTTTAGAAGAAGCATTTCCCCTCGAAATATTCAACGAGTTTATCAATCGGTAAGCGAATTTGCTGCATGGAATCACGTTCACGAATGGTTACGCAGCCATCGTTAGCGGTATCAAAGTCCACCGTAACACAAAACGGAGTCCCTATCGCGTCTTGACGGCGATACCGTTTACCGATGGACGCCGTGCAATCAAACGTAGCAGAGAAATGTTTGTTTAGAAGATTCAAAACTTCCATCCCCTTATCCTCTAATTTCTTAGAAAGAGGCAAGACGGCAACTTTATAAGGTGCTAAAGATGGAGCTAAATGCATAACAATTCGCGAATCTCCGCCTTCTAGAGTCTCTTCATCATAGGAATCGACCATAACCATAAGCATTAAACGATCAAGCCCCATGCTAGGTTCAATAACGTATGGTATATAATGTTCATTGGTTTCATTATCAAAATAGGTCAAATCCTGCTTGCTGTAGTTTTGATGGCGGGTCAAATCGTAATCAGTGCGATCAGCGACTCCAAGAATCTCGCCCCACCCTA
Organism: Caryophanales bacterium UBA4691; assembly: GCA_002404865.1. Taxonomy (GTDB): domain Bacteria; phylum Bacillota_I; class Bacilli_A; order RFN20; family CAG-826; genus UBA4951. The sequence continues at coordinate 61,419 of DHKP01000007.1, forward strand.
AGTTAGGAAAATCATATTCGACATCGGTTGTAGCTTTAGAATAAAAGGCAAGCTCAGCAGGTTCGTGGTCACGAAAACGTAAGTTTTCTGCCTTCGGACCAAGAGATTCGACGAATTTTAAGCAATAGTTTTTCCAATAATCAAACCACTCCAAATCAGTTCCTGGTTTGCAGAAGAATTCCATTTCCATTTGTTCAAATTCGCGAGTTCTAAACGTGAAATTCCCAGGGGTAATCTCATTGCGGAAGCTTTTGCCTGCATTACAAATCCCAAACGGAATCTTTTTTCTGGTCGCGCGTTGAACACTCTTAAAATCAACGAACACACCTTGAGCTGTTTCAGGACGCAAATAAACGGTGCTGCTATTATCTTCAGTAACGCCAATATGCGTTTTGAACATCATATTGAACTTACGAATCGGCGTAAATTCACTCTTTCCGCAAACCGGGCATTTGAGGGTATGCTCTTCCATGAATTTCTCCATGTCTTCAAAAGTCATTCCGTCAACATCTACACCAGGATATTGGTCATGAATTAAAGTATCCGCGCGATGACGGGCGTGACAAGCCTTGCAGTCTACCATTGGGTCATTAAATGTGGAAACGTGGCCCGTTGCCTCCCAAACCTTTGGGTTCATTAAAATTGCAGCATCAATGCCAACATTTGTCGGGCTTTCTTGCACGAATTTTTTCCACCACATCGCCTTGATGTTTCTTTTGAGCTCTGCACCGAGGGGGCCATAATCCCAAGTATTGGAGAGGCCGCCATAAATCTCGCTCCCAGGAAATACAAATCCAGAAGTGATTAGATGCGATGTAATTTTTTCGAATGAAAATTTACTAGCCATAAAATCAAACTAAAAAACCTTTCTTTTTAGAACCTAAGTATTTTAGATTCATAAAATAGAATGTCAACCCATTATGAGTGAACATTAGTTGCAAGCAGACAGGGTTTTTAATGTTTTGAAGGAAATGCCTAAATTGTGATAGATATACTCAGCAAGATCTTCGATGATTTCTAGGCATTCCTTGTCGAAAAAGTCCACGCGCGTAAAATCAGAAACTTTGCAACGGAAAATATAGCGATAAATTGATAAATAACGGGCACTCATTCTTTTCATGACAAGAGGGTCTTCATTTTCGCAAACAAAACCACCTTCTTCAAAATCAACGCCGATTATGCCTACTTTTTTACGGCAATAGACGCATTCATCAACATCTAATCCATAGCCTTCTAGTTTAATATAGCGAGCGAACAATAATAGAGCCGAAGTTAAAGGAGAGAACCCCTTTTTAATCGATTCCATCGCTTCTTCAAGCCATAAATACGCTTCTTGGGCAATGTCTTCCATAACAAGTTTGCTAGTAATTTCGGCAATAAAAGAGAGGGAAGACATTACTTTTAAGTCATCGCGATAAGAAGGTTCTTGTAAGCATTTTCCCTCTTTTAGATTCCAGGAATCATTAAAGTTTTCTAAAAAGCAAGAAGAATAAGAAAGCAAAAGCAGGCAAGAAGCATTTTTGCTCGTTATTTTTTTCGCCCCACGTGCGCGGAACGTAATCAATCCTTCTCTTGTTAAAAACGTAACGATAAAATCGTTTTCTTTATATTGGCTAAGATGAATCACGTAGCCTTCGACTAGCTTAGTTTCCTTCATCTTCACTATATCCAAATGCTTTTAATTTATCAGGCTTGCTGCACCAATTCGGCTCATGCTTCACTTTTAACACAAGATCTACGCGTTTTTTCCAATCTTTTTGGAGGTTTCTACGAGCGGTCATCGAAATCTTTTTGATCATCGCTCCGCCTTTTCCAACGACAATCGCGACTTGTCCTTCTTTTTCTACGTAGATAGTTGCTAAAATCTTAACCATATCCTTCGATTCTTTAAAAGTTTCGATAGTGACGGCACTTTGATGGGGAACTTCATCACTTAAAAAATGAAGAAGTTCGTAACGGACCATCTCTTTTGCAGCGAATACCTTATCTTTATCAGTAATCATTTCTTCATCGAAATAAGCTGGCCCGGTCGGCATTACTCTCCCAACTTCATCACGCACCTCTTTAATCCCGAAATTGGTTAAAGCGCTCATTTGAAGCGTCATAGCGTTAGGGTAGGAAGAAATATAGTGTTTTAAAAGGGTTTCCATTTCTATAGCAGTCGCTAAGTCAATCTTATTGATAACGATGAAAAGCTGGCAATTGAGCTTTAAACTTGCAAGTATCTTATCATCTTTTGAAGTATCTAAATTCTCAGCGCTAACGATATAAATAACCGCATCTGCCCCACTCAAAGAACTATAGGCTTCTTTATTCATGTATTTATCGAGACTTTCTTCGCTATTAAATAACCCTGGTGTATCGATAAAAACGAGTTGTAAATCTTTTGCATGATACACCGCATCAATGTTATCACGGGTGGTCTGAGGCTTAGGAGAAACGATCGAAACGCGTTTAGATAAAAGCGCGTTCACAAAAGTACTTTTGCCAACGTTTGGTTGACCAATAATTGCAATAAATCCACTTTTCATAAATCATCACTCGTGAAAGCAAATGGAAGAAGTTCTTCGGCGGAAGTTTCTTTAATCATGCCATCCAAATTTCCTAGATAAATAGGTGCATTAGCTGGAAATAACTCACTAATGACTTGGCGACAAGCTCCACAGGGAGAACAGGGCTCTTCCGTATCACCAATAATCGCCAAAGCCGCGAAATCATCTTTAGTTTTTCCTTCCATCATTGCATGATAAATCGCGTTTCTTTCAGCACACATCGTAACAGAAAAAGCGCTATTTTCGACATTAGCCCCCAAAAACACTTCGCCATCTTTTGTAAGTAGAGCCGCACCTACTGCAAAATGGCTATAGGGGCTATAGGAGAATTGGCGAGCCTTTAAAGCTTCCCCCATCAGTTTTTCTTTGTTCATCATTGTTCATCCACCTTTTTTAATATTTTGTCTTGAAGAGGGAACATAATTTCTTCGTCTTCTTTTTTCATATGATCATAGCCAAGCAAATGCAATAAGCCATGCGTGAACAAAAAAGAAAGCTCCCTAAATTCGCTATTTCCGATTTCTTTCGCTTGACGAAGTGCGACAGGAAGACAAATCAAAATTTCACCAAGCATCCTTTCCACGGAAGGGTTCTGTATTTGGTCTTTTGGATCCTTATCATCGTTAAACGCAAAAGAGATAACGTCGGTTGGACGGTCTACGTGTCGATAATCGCGATTAATATCATGAATTTCTTTCTCATTGACGAGAGAAACATCGACTTCGTAATTCGTGGTCACCTTGAGCAAAGAAAAAGTGACTTCCGCTATCTTTTTATAGCGGTCTTCTAAAACATCGTATTTTTTATCAAAATGACGATTCTCAAATAGTAATTCCATGCTTATTATTATCGTTTCTTTTTCTTGCTAAGTAAACATGCGAAGAATGTTCTCTAATCAGGAATGGACTTATTCTTTTTTAGATAAGTACTCAATAAAATTTCCTTGAGCAATATCGTAATCCTTGTAAGAGAAAAAGACGTCAACGCAATGTTGAAAGAGCAATAAGACGGCAAGTAGGGAGAATAGGTGAAATAAATAGAAATTCAAAGTAACTTCTTGGCACCCTAATAAAGACAATAAATTGCTTGCTAATGCTAAAACGCAAATGACAATCCGTCCATATTCAATCTTCAAAGCGAAAGAGGAAGATAATATTCCAATCCGACGCAGGGTTCCTCTTAACTCTTCTTGATTGGAAGAATGTCGAAGCCCATTTTCTAGATCCTCGATATTTTTCTTTTCCTTGCTAAGTTTTCTGAAAGAGATACATCGCATTAATAAGTAGGCAAATAAAGTAATGAATATAGGCAATAAGAAAAACGGATTATTCATCGAAACGAGGGTGATAAGAGTGAGGACACCGACAAGTTCATTGACCATGTTCGGGAAATCCATAAGTCTGTATCGCTTGTAGCAATGATATTCTTCGTAGGTTTTCATCATTCTTTCACTATTGCTATAATCAAGCCGCTCTAAATATTTTTCATCCAGTCGCGAATTAACCTTCAAAGACAATAAATGCTGGAGAATAGAAAAGACGCCAAATGCTAAAAAAGAAAGTGCTGGCAATAGAATATTCCCTTCATCCGAGAAAAAATAAAAGCCACATAATAACGATAAAGTAGAAAGAATTGGAAATAAATATAACGCAAGCGTTTCGTAAAATGGTAAGAGCTTTTCTTTTGTTGGCAATTTCGAATTTTTGTTTACCTGCAAAATCCCGAAAACGCCAGACCAATCGTCTTCAAACTCTTTTTTCGAGCACTTCATTTTTCCGACTGCAGGGTCAAAATAAACTACATTTCTTTTTGTGATTTTCTTTACATAAACCATGTGGCCGTCATTTTTGTCATTTTTAATCGCCAAGAATCCTTGCTTTTTGTTCCAAGGGTAATCAATCTCCTTTCTCTCAGCTTCATAAAACGACAGCGTATAGCCATACCGCCTTGCGCCTTTTTCTAAATCTTCCAAGGAATGAGGTGGATGACTTTCTAATCGAGCGAAACGATAATCTTTCTTTCCCGTTTCATTCATAAGAATCATCTGGAAGCACGCTAAGGCGCAGGCGTCCTCTTGAATTTGATAAACCAAACGTTCCATCACTCTTCTATAGTCAAAAAAATGGAAGTTTTACCAAAAATATTTTTACTTTTGATACTTATGCACAAAAAGAAAGGCTCCTTTTTTGGGAGCCATCTTAGTTAATATTTCTTGCGACGTGCCATTTCGCTCTTCATCTTGCGACGGAGACCGGTTTTTAAATAGAATTCACGTTTGCGGCTTTCCATCAAAATGCCGCTTTTGTTAACGCTGCGTTTGAAACGACGGAGCGCATCATCAAGAGATTCACCTTCGCGAATTACAGTTTTAACTGCCATGAACAATCACCTCGTCTTTCTAACGAGTGCTATTTTACCTTGATAAAAAAGAAAAACAAGCAATTATCATCGTTTTATTTCGCTTTAATTGCTAAACTATAGCGATGCCATCACCCATTTTATCCATTATCATACCTGTTTATAATAGCGAGCGTTACTTAAAGGAATGCCTCTCTAGCGTTATAAATCAAAAAACGAACTACCCTTACGAAGTTGTTATTAGCGTCGACCCTTCTTCTGATCAAAGCGAACAAATTGTCCGTTCCTATCTAGAGAAAGACCATCGTATTGTTCCTCTATTTGAAAAAGAGCGATTGGGGCAAGCAAAATCAAGAATGCACGCCATTTCTTCTTCAAAAGGAAAATACATCACCTTTCTTGATGCGGATGATTTTTTATCGCCTAATGCCATTGATACGGCTGTTTCGACAATGGAAAAAGAAAACGTGGATATCGCAAATTTTTCTTTTTCTATCGTAAATGAAAAAGAAAAAATTACTCCTTACCCTTTTCGAACGAAAAAGAATAGGAAAGAAGGCGGAATCGATGGGCTGTCTCTCTTTTTCTTAGATGTGGAAATGCGGGGATTTTTATGGACAAAAGTCTTTAAGCGAGAATTGTTTTTATCACCACTCCTTTCTTTTTACGATTATCATGATATGTTTGAAGATGTGGCATTAACGTTCTCTTTATTAACGCACGCCTCAAGCATTTATATGTCCAAAGACTCCTATTATTATTACCGAAAAGGCGTTGAAGAAAGCGCGACTTCCCAAAAACGAACTGACCGCACCTTACGCCATCTTGCGGTTTTTGCTTCAATGAAAAAATACCTAGAATACATGGAAAGGGAAGATTTGCTTTATGTCTTTTCTTCCAAATTATGGAGGGCAAAATTATCATTTCTATTCGATGCAAGTCTTGATAAAAAATGGGGCAACCCAAATGCGAAAGCAATGCTAAAAGAAGAATTCTCCATTTTAAAAAAACAAGGTCCCCTTTCTTTAAAAGGAAGACCATATGAAGACATAGTAAAGCGCGCATTGCCTCCGCTTAATGCTTTTTCATCAAAAGAGAAGAATACGCTTCTTTAAGACGTTCCCCAATATCATTTAGGTTTCGGGCTTGCGCTACTTCGTAGCCTGCGCCTAATATCGAAGGGCTGTCGCCTTTTTCAAGTAGATAAGACAATTTTTTCACAAAATCAGATGTATCTTTTGCCTTATGGCAATTCACTCCGTCAATGAGCCAAGGGTCATAAACGGGGATATCGCGAATGAGCAAAGGCGTTCCGCTCGCTAATGCCTCTAAAGTCACTATCCCTTCGGTTTCTTCTCTAGAAGGGAATAACATCGCGCTCGCTAATCGATAGGAAGCATGAATCAACGCCCCTTCAATATAGCCAGGCAAAACAACATTTGGCGGTTTTTTAGAAAGGACGCGATGGATCTTCAAAGATTGGGCAATCCAAGGAAGGTGCCCAAACCAAATGAATTTGATATTAGGGAAATACCTAGCGACTTCAAAAAAAGTGTCGATCCCTTTTCGAATGAAAGGAAATCCCACCCCCATGACAAACTTTTCGTTGTCTTTGAGATTAAATTTCTCTTTGAAACGTTTTTCCATAGTTGGATCAGCTTCATAATCTTTAACATTAATCCCATTAGAAATGGCGATGACTTTCGTTCCTAAGCCATAAGATTCGATACATCGTTTAGAGTATTCGGTAGGAGTAATAACCAAATCGGCAGCGCCATACATTTTGTCAATCTGATGGTCAACATATGGTTCAAGAAACCGCCAAAGACAAAAGGAATCTCGCCAATCTTCATGGGTGCTATGTCCATGCACAATCACGGGAACGCCTTTTTTTCTCGCTTCTAGCAGTACGCGTTCGCTTTTTTTCCACAGCGTATTGATATGGGCGATATCGTAATTATCTTTTGGATTATAAGTAAAATCGACGCCAACGCGCCGCAAAGCCTCGCTTTGGTGCTTTTGAGCGCGCCCAATACCACTTGTGCCGATTTTTTCATAGTCCTGATAATAAAGGAGGACTTTCATGCTTATTTCTCTTCCATGATTTCAACGCTATGGCTACAGCCAATTCGATTCGCACCTGCTTGAATTAAAGCCAAAGCGTCTTTTTTGGTGTGAATTCCGCCGGCTGCTTTAACGCCAATGTGAGGCCCAACCGCTTCTCGCATTAATTTGACGTCTTCTACAGTCGCCCCACCTTTTCCAAAGCCAGTCGAGGTTTTTACGAAATCCGCACCGCCTCTAGCTGCAGCCTTTGCACTTTCTACAATTTCTTCCTTAGTTAAATAACAGTTCTCTAAAATAACCTTTAATGTCTTATCACCAACCGCTTCTTTAACCATTTTTACTTCTTTTTCGTTAAAATCGTAATCGTGCTCTTTGGCCATCGAAATGTTTTGGACCATATCGACTTCATCGGCCCCGTCTTCTATAGCCCTTCTAGCTTCATAAGCAATCGCTTGAGGGTTACTAGCGCCCAAAGGGAAGCCAACAACCGTGCAAACCTTTACATGAGACCCTATTAAAAGCTTTTTAGCTACTTTCACATAGAAAGGATTGACGCAAACGCTCATAAAATCATATTTTTTAGCCTCAAGACAAAGTCTGGTGATGTCTGCGAATGAGGCATAGGCATTTAAATTCGTGTGATCGAAAAATTTATTAAGTTCCATAAATTCACTCCCGAAATGATTGTACATGATTGCTAGTTCGTATTCACGAAAAAGAAAAGCGGACCATCGTCCGCTAAGCTTATTTCGTTCTTTCGCTTGCTTCTTTATGATGAACGATTTCTTTGCCCTTATAATACCCGCATTCTGGGCAAACAGTGTGGCTGTCGATGAGCGCGCCACAATGGGAGCAAACAGTCTTACCGGTAATCTCTAGTTTGAAATGTCCTCTTCTTAATCTTTTTCTCGTTTTCGAAGTTCTTCTTTGTGGTACTGCCATTTTAATGTTCCTCTTTTTTAATTCGGGGAAATTATAGACTCTTCAAAAATGAAATCAATATTTATTTAGACAATGTCAAAATAAAAACTATTTTTATTCGATTGCTATCTGCTGATTTTTGGATTTTCGGATTTTAATCAACGAGATTTTCTTTCTCGATTTTTACTTTCAAAATTTCTCCGTGCAGCGACCGGGAACAAGGAATTTTAATATGCAGATAATTACTCGTATGCCCAAAAGCGAACCCATCTTTATATTCTTCAAAAAGCACTTCCATTTCTTGCGAAAGGAAACGCCTCTCATAATTCTCTTTCAGTTCTTTGGCTAGGGAAAGAAGCTCATGAACCCGCTTTTCTTTAATCAACGGCTCGATTTGCTTATCCATCGAGGCGGCTAGAGTCCCTTTTCTAGGGCTAAACGGGAAAACATGGATTTGTGAGAAATTAGCTTTCTTGACAAAAGCGATTGTCTCTTGCCATTCTTCATCGCTTTCATTAGGGAAACCAACGATGATATCCGTTGTGATTGCAATATCCGGGCGAGCCTCTCTCACCCTAGAAATCGTATTTAAGAAAGCCTTCGTATCATAAGGACGGTGCATTCTTTCTAAGACGGCAGAACTTCCACTTTGAAGCGGGATGTGAATGTGATTTGCAATAGAAGGGTATTGGTAAAGCAAAACAATGAAATCGTCATCAATTTCTTTGCTCTCTAAACTTCCAAGGCGAAGACGATATAAAGAAGGAGAAGCAATTAAAATATCTTTGATTAAATTTGAGAGGGAATAATGTTCATTTGGAAAATCTAGACCATATTTACCGATATGAATTCCTGTCAATACGATTTCTTTATAGCCTTGGAGCACGAGATTCTTTGTTTCTAATAATATGCTTTCTTTGTTACGGCTGCGACTATTCCCCCTTAATAAAGGAATGAGGCAATAGGAGCAAAAATTGTCACATCCGTCTTGAATCTTTAAATATGCCCTTGCTTGATTAGAAAGAGCAATTTGCCCCATCTCTTCGTATTTTTCGTGACGAACGCTTTTCTTGATGTCGATAATCGGCGCTTTTTTGTCATTATTCTTTAATGCGATCGCATAAGGGATAATTTCATTTCTTTTGCTCGTCCCTACGATAATATCGGCGCCCATTTCGGCAACTTCTTCCGCGTGAATCTCACTATAGCATCCCATAATCGCTAGAATGGCGTTCGGGCATAAACGTCGGAATTTGCGAATGTGCTGCCGTGACTTTTGATCAGCGACATGGGTAACCCCGCACGTATTAATCACAATAATATCCGCATTGGAACAAGAAAAAGTTTCGGTAAAACCGTTTTTTAAAAATTGCTCGCGCAAGGCATTGGTTTCATATCCGTTAACTTTACAGCCCAAAGAAAAAAGAAAGAAATTCATCGGCTCCCCTCCTTTTTGCAATATTCTGAAATAAAGCGAAGAGAAACAAAGCCATTTTCGAGCAAAGCGGTAATGAGACCTTCTTTGTCGCGATTAAAATAGGCGTCTGAAACATTTAATAAGCGCGTAATCATATGCGTTTTGTTCACTTTTTCTAAATATTTATCAAATAAGGCGAGTTTAGCATCGAGCCGCCCCTGGTCATTGATAAAATAAAGAGCATCCGCATCGTAATCAAAGCAAGTGATAACATTCCCTTGCTCGGAAATTTTGACTAGTTTCGTAAAATAAGAGTCATAAAGAGCGTTTCCATAATAATCAAATGCGTCAATCAGAAGCGGCTCGAATGTCGAGAACAAATTTTCATAAGGCTCTTTGCCAAGTTTTGTGAAATCGCGACTATAAATGCGATTTAATGTCGAAGAAAAAGAAGGGATATAAATCTTTTCGTTTTGGTAGTGTAAATAAGGAAGATCGCTCATCCCTAATGCCATAAATTCTTCTAAACTCAAAGAAGAATCGTTTTTCTTTTTCCTATTTTTTTCGTGATAGAGTTTCTCGATCATTTTTTTATTTAGTAAGCCACGGATTAAGATATTTGCCCGCACAATTTGAAATGGATCGCTCGCTTTTAAGAATTTGTTCATGCTTTCAAACGGAGCTAATACAACGCGATTGGAAAGAAAAAAAGTCATTTCATCACTTTTGACGAAACGATTTTGTGCTTGTTTTGCGGCTAAGAAATCATAAAAAGAAACGCTCATAATTCATCTCCATAAGCACTTAATAAGCCACTTACCATTATGCTTGCGGTTTCCGCACGAAGGATTCTCCGTCCTAAAGAAATTGGCTTAAAGCCACTATTAATAGCCTCTTTTACTTCTTTTTCGCTAAATCCGCCTTCTGGTCCAACCAAGATAAAAATAGATTCGCCCTTTTTAAATGTCGGTAATTCCTTCCATAAAGAATCGCTACTCCCCGCTTCTCCTTCGTAGGCAATATAGCGATGATCAGCGGGCACATCGAAAAGCGAAGCGAAAGAAACGATAGGATGAACGCTGACCATATTGATGCGCTTGCTTTGCTCACACGCCCCGAAAGCGATTTTATTAAAACGTTCCAAGCGTTTTTGCTTTTCTTTCTCATCTTTTAGTAAAACAATCGTGCGCTCGCTATAAAAAGGGAAGAATTCTTTAACGCCAAGTTCCGTCCCTTTTTGGATCACAAGTTCATCGTGACCACCTTTCAATAAAGAAAACCCCAAGCAAATATCAATGAGAGTCTCACGATTTTCATCGACTTCTCCTAACAAATCAACCTCAAAAGGGTCAAGTGAGCGAATCGAAGCCCGATAAAGTTTCCCGTTAATAACGACCTCTATCTTTTCTCCGATTCTAGCCCTTAAAACATAACGGAGATGACGAAAAGAAGCATCGCTTAAAAACGGCTTTCCATCCTTCCATTCGGCAAAAAAGCGATTCATCAGCGGAGAAACTCCCCATTACAATCTTTTAACGTATCGTTTTTGCTTAAGAAAATCGCATCGAGCACATAAATGAACAATAAGCAAAAGAAAGGAATCAAAAACGCGAGGGCGTTATTTAAACAAGTATAGTAAAGAAGAAATCCAACCCCCACAATTAGAATGATAGAAACCGTTAAAATAAGGACAGCTTTCTTATAATTCCCAAGATAAAAATAAGGAGCCCCGAACATTCCAAGCGTTGCCATTAAAATGACGGCTTTCTTTTTGGATTTGCTTTTATAAAGCTCATATTCCCCTTTAATCGGATCGACGAACTGGGTGATATCTTTAGTTTTATAATTCTCTTCAATCGGATTTTTTTCTCCGCAATAAGGACATATATCGGCGTCAAAGGAAGAAATATTTCGGTGACAATACTTACATTTTGGCATACCTAAATAGTATAGCCGACTCTCCTCTTATTGAGAAAAGAAAAACGAAAAAATAATATGGAGTGAAATAATATCCTTCGCGAAAGCATTTTCCACTCTGCAATTATCTAGAAAAAGGAAGAAAACCGATTTTAAATAAAAGAGGATCGCACTAAAAAAGAGAAATGACTTCTTTTAGATCTTTAACCACGTAATCGACGGGAATATCAATCTTCGAAATTCCTTTTTTATTATAAAAGCAAGTTTTCAGTCGATAATTAATCCCACCTTGCATATCGCTCGATAAAGAATCCCCGATGATACAGCTTTCCTTTGGCAATAGCATATTTTCTCGACTTAAATTTATCTCTTCGAAGGCCTTCTTAAAGAAAGAACCAGATGGTTTAGAATATCCAACTTTTTCAGAAATAAAAAAATAAGAAAAATAATGATCCATTTTGGCTAAAGAAAGACGATGCATTTGCTGTTGATACGGGCCATTGCTAGCGGCTGCCAAAAGATATTTTTTGCTTAAATAAGCTAACATTTCCCTCGCATGTTTTTCTTCAATCGCACTTTCATTTAATTGGCTTCGATAATAAGTTTCAAACTCTTCTCCGGAAAAAGAGATACCTAGCGCATCAAAAAATCGTTGAAACCGAATCTTTTTTAACGCATCAAAACTCAGTTCTCCCTTTTCTAATTTTTCCCATAAAATGTCATTTTCTTTATGAAAAACATCAATCATTTTCTTATCGAATAGAGGTAATGAAAAATGCTTAAAACCATTTGCCAAAGCCTGTTCGGTAAAAGCGTCAAAGTCAAGCAAAGTATTATCGATATCGATAAAAAACAGCTTCATGAGTGGGATTATATCATTAATGGCTGAAATCAAAAGAAAAAGACCGCCCTTAGATTTCTCTAAAGGCAGCCAAGTTCTTTAAGATTTCTTGAATGGATTCCACTTGAACCCTTTTTTCTTGCTATTTTCCTCCGCCTGGAATTGTTTCAAAAGCTCTTTTTGGGTGTCGGTTAAATCCTTCGGTGTCCTCACTTTGATATGGAGATATTGGTCACCGGGCTTACCTGTTCTTAAATCTTTAATGCCGCGAGCGCGAAGTTTCAGAATATCATCAGGTTGGGTTCCGGCGGGAATGGTGACTGTAACGGGACCATAAACCGTATCGACATCCACCTTGGCCCCAAGCGCGCAATCAACAAAGCTTAAATCTAAATTGAGATGCACGTCATTCCCATCGCGCGTGAATTTATCATCTGGCTTAATTTGAACTTCAACATATAAGTCGCCACTAGGCCCGCCATTTAACCCTCGTCCACCTTTTCCTGCAACACGAATTTGTTGTCCGTTATTGATACCAGAAGGAATATTGACATCAAGGTCACGATGAACGCGAGTATAACCAGCACCACCGCAAATATGACACTTGTTCTTGATGATTTTTCCCGTGCCATGGCAGCGTGGGCAAGTCGATTGACCTTCCATAATGCCAAATAAGGTTTGCTGCCTGGTTCTAACGACCCCGCTCCCCCCACAATCTGGGCATGTTAGGAAATCATCGGGAGATTCAGCGCCTGTCCCATGGCAATGTTCGCAAGGTTCATCGTAGGTGATCGGAATTGTGACTTTACGGCCGTTAACCGCATCCATAAAAGAAATTTTGATCCGGTAAAGGGCGTCATCCCCTTTTCTAGGGCCATTAGTTGAACGGCCTCTAGATGATGTTCCTCCGCCAAAAAAGCTTTGGAAGATATCATTCAAATCAACGTCTCCGAATCCTTGAGACGAGAATCCTTCACTGGAGAACGGGTTACCCGCTCCTCCCATAGAAGATCCTTGTTCGAAAGCAGCAAAACCAAATTGGTCGTACTGTTTGCGTTTGGAGTCATCATAAAGAACATCATAAGCTTCTTGCACTTCTTTAAATTTCTCAGGGGCGTCTGGAGAATGGTTTAAATCAGGATGATATTGTTTTGCTAATTTACGATATGCGCTTTTGATTTCGTCTTTTGTGGCGTTTTTGCTCACGCCCAAAACTTCGTAATAATCGCGTTTTTGACTAGCCATAAGACCCTCCTTTCAAAAGGAATTAAGGCGCCTCCCGTAGGGGAAGCGCCCGAAACAAAACGATTCGAAGCTAAGATTAAGCTTTTTTGTCCGTGAAGTCAGCATCGACAACGTCGTCTGGTCCTTCATTACCTTCTTTTTTCTCGCTAGAGGCATTAGCGGCACCACTAGCATTAGCGGCACCAGCTTGCGAATAAGCTTGGGCAGCGGCATCTTCAAGATGACCAACAATCTCACGAAGCTTATCGATATCGTTAGCTTGGATAGCTCCTTGCGCTTCATCGCGGAGCTTTGTGAGTTGCTCTTTTTGCTCAGCGCTCATCTTGTCACCGCTATCGACTAACGTTTGATTGATTTGGTCGACATAGCTTTGGGCTTTGTTCTTCACTTCAATGTCGCCTTTGCGTTTTTCATCCGCGGCTTTGTTCTCTTCCGCCTCATGAATCATACGGTCAATGTCTTCTTTGGATAAGCCATTGCTTCCGCTGATGGTGATATCGCTAGCTTGATTGGTATCAAGATCTTTGGCGCTTACTTTCACAATGCCGTTAACATCGATATTGAAGGTGACTTCAATACGAGGTTGTCCGCGACGTGCTGGTTTGATGCCAGAAAGTTGGAAGTGACCAAGTAGCTTATTATCATGAGCCATTGGACGTTCGCCTTGGTAAACCATGATATCCACCGCTGGTTGATTGTCTTCAGCAGTAGAAAATATCTGACTCTTCGTAGTTGGAATTGTGGTGTTTCTTGGAATGAGCGGAGTCATAACGCCACCGAGGGTTTCAATACCCAAGGTAAGAGGGGTGACATCAAGAAGGACGACATCTTTAACATCGCCTGCAATAACCCCTCCTTGAATGGCGGCGCCGATTGAGACGGCTTCATCTGGGTTAACGCTCATATTTGGCTTATGCCCAGTGACTTTTTCGACCATTTCTTGAACGGCTGGCATACGAATGGATCCACCGATAAGAAGGACATCACCTAAATCGTTATAAGTGAGACCAGCATCTTTTAAGGCTTTCTCCATTGGCCCTTTGCAGCGCTCAAGCAAATTGCGAGTCAAATCTTGGAATTTAGCTCTTGTGAGTTTGCCTTCGTAGCTAATAGGACCATTCTTCCCCATACCGATGAACGGAAGAGAAATTGTGGTTTCTAGCGAACTAGAGAGTTCAATCTTAGCTTTTTCGGCCGCATCGAGGAAACGTTGCTGCGCCATCTTGTCGTTTAGATCAACGCCAGATTCGATTTGAATTTGCGCGTGGATCCAATCGGCAACGGCTTTATCCCAGTCATCTCCGCCGAGTTCAGTATCGCCGCTAGTAGACAAAACTTGGAAGGTTCCGTCACCGATATCTAGAATTGAGACATCGAACGTGCCACCGCCTAAGTCGAAGACAAGCACTTTTTCACTCTTGTTGTTATCTAAGCCATATGCCAAGCAAGAAGCGGTTGGTTCGTTAATGATACGAACGACATCGAGTCCAGCGATCGTACCGGCGTCTTTGGTCGCTTGACGTTGAGCATCGTTAAAGTAAGCAGGAACCGTAATGACGGCTTTTTTGACTTCTTGTCCGATGGATTTTTCGGCATATGCTTTCATATAGGCAAGAACTTTTGCGCTGATTTCCTGTGGAGTGAAATCCTTATTAATGCAGCCAATATGGAATTTATAAGAAGAGCCCATCTTACGCTTTGCGCTTCTAACGGTATCCGGATTGGTAATCATCTGACGTTTTGCCGCATTACCGACGATTTCTTCACCACTTCCTTTAAAAGCAACGACAGAAGGGGTCGTATTGGTTCCCTCTGGGTTTGGGATGACTTTGACTTTTCCATCCCCTTGGACATAGCTAATGACGCTATTGGTAGTTCCTAAATCAATACCTACAATAATTTCCTTTGCCATAAATAATTTTCTCCTTAGGCTTTACTAGCCTCTTTCTTTTCTTCTTTTTCGTCTTTCTTTTCCGCCTTTTTGGTAACAGACACCATGGCTGGGCGGATAAGCCTATCCTTTAAGTAGTAGCCCTTTTGGTGAATTGCCGCTACTTTATTAGGTTCGTTTTCACTTTCGACGGTATCAATCGCGTGCATGAACATTGGATCGAACTCGTCGCCTACTTTCACCGATGCCTCCTTCACGCCTTCATTGACGAGAGCGTTAACGAGTTGGTTATAGATATAGCTGAATCCGGTTTGGTAATTCTTTGCTTCTTCGCTATTGGCTTTAGCACCAAGAGCGATATAGAAGTTATCAAGCACCGGAATGATTTCATCGAGGAATCCTTCTGCGCGATACTTAATGGCTTCGGCATGATCTTTTTCCAAATCTTTTCGTAAATTCGCTAAATCAGCATAAGCTTTGTAATATTCATTCTTCCACTTTTGACTTTCTTCTTTTTCCTTAGAAAGATTTTCTTTTAGAAGTGTCAGTTCATCTTTTTCTTCCTTTACTTCTTCTTTGTGGTCTGCGAACTCTTGTTCGTCTCGCTTTTTGTCTTTTTCTTCGGACATGGCGTCTCTCCTTTCTTATTTGGTGTGAAATAATCGTCAATGGCGTCCGCGAAATATTTGAGCGTAGCCATTACCTTTTCGTAATCCATTCGGGTTGGTCCTAAGACCGTAAGGGAAGGATTGCCAGGAAGATTTAAGCCGCAACTAACGACCGCAACATCCCCGATACCATCTTCCTTACCGATATGAACTTTCACGCCGCTTTCGATATTCTTCCCGCCCGTTACTGCTGCTCGGAAGGCTTTCGGATCTTCCAGAAATTCAAGAAGCTTACGTAGCTTTTCGGCATTAGAAGCAAACTCGGGCTGGTTGAACAAGGCATCTTTTCCATAAAGTTGAATCCGCTCCCCCGTGAATTTCACGAAGGCACCTAGAAGCGCTTCATAGACTGCTTTCTCCCCTACGTAATAATCTTTAAGCGCGGGTTTCATCGCCTCCATTTTTGGGACAATCTCACTAATTGGGGTTCCTACCAAACGATCATTTAAATCTTTGACCATTTTTTGTACTTCCGAAATCGAGAGAGAATTTTCGACGATGAAGGTTTTGTTTTCGACATAGCCTTTATCCGTCACAAACACAGCGGTCGCGCTATTACTCGATAGAGGGATAAGCTGCACCGAGGCTAGCGATTCTTCGTTGCTTGTTGGCCCAAGGACTACCGAAGCCAAATTCGTCATATGGGAGAGAATTTCGCAACTCTCTTTCATCACCTCTTCGATGGATTTGGTTTTTTCGCTTAGCACATTGCTGAGCGCATATTTAATATGGTCATCAACGGTCGTGTCGCGAAGATTGCTCACGTAATATTCGTAACCTTTTTTCGAAGGGATTCTGCCACTTGAAATATGGGTCTTCTCGAGCATCCCATCTTTTTCAAGAGCGTTCATCTCATTACGGATGGTCGCGCTTGAGCAATCAAGGTGATATGCCTCTAGAAGCGTCTTCGAGCCAACAGGCTCAGCCGTTCGAATGAAGTATTCCACGATTAGTTTGAGTATCTCATCACGCCTAGTCATATCATTTCTCCTTTCGATTAGCATTCGCGCCTTTTGGGTGCTAAGCAACATTATAGATGCGGTTTTAGCACTGTCAACCTTATAGTGCTAAAAAATGAAAATCTAGATACTTATTTTTCTTTTGCATCCTTTAAAATCATAAAAAAGGCAAACACCTCTTATGGCGACTAGCCTTGTATTTATCTCCTTGCATTATGTTCTCCCCGGATTTGAATCGGAATAAACAAATCAAGGGAAGAGGGTTAATAGGATTCTATCGAGCAAAAGAATCCCTTGATCAGTTGGTTTTATCCTGTTTCCCGCTAAAGCAAGTAGACCTCTTTTTGATAAATCTGAGAATTCTTTTTCATAGCGAGAAAAGAAAGAGAAGCCAAATCGGGAGCGGAAATCTAGCAAAGAGAAGCCTTCTTCTAATCGAAGGTTGGTCAAAAAATAATATTCTAAGTCGTCCTTAAAAAGAATTTTTTCCTCGCTCTCGCGAAATTCCCCCCTCAAATATTTATTAAGGTTTTTCGTGTTAGAGTAGCGAACGTCGTCCGTATAACCGCTTGCCCCTAATCCTATTGCGTCATAATGTTCATCTTTCCAATAAGTCAGATTGTGTTTGCATTCATAACCCTTCAAAGCGAAATTGCTTACTTCATAACGGTCATACCCTTTTTGACGCAAAGAATGAAGGATGAGTTCATATTGCCTTGCCGCAATTTCTTGATCAGCCTCTTTGTAGCCTTTTAAATAAAAAAGCGTACCAGGAGAAACCGTTAAACTATAGGCGCTTAAATGAGGAACGTTCAAAGCGATGAGACGATTGATGTCTCCGTTTAGCTCCTCTTCGGTTTCGCTTGGCAAAGCATAGATTAAATCAACATTGACGTTATCGATTTTATGCTCTTTCGCGCGACGAACCGCATCAAGGACATCTTGATAAGAATGGGTGCGTTTCATTAAAGATAATAAGCGAGGTGCGCTGCTTTCCATTCCAATCGAAATGCGATTAACCCCATATTGGCAACACAAGTCCAGTTTTTCGTCGCTTAAGGAATCCGGATTGGTCTCGATGCTGAATTCGGTATCATTCTTACGGAAAGTAGAGAGTTTATTGAGTAGTCTGTCGAACGCTTTTAAAGGTAAAGAGGTCGGCGTTCCTCCCCCAACATAAATCGTGTCGTAAGTTAAGGAAGAAAATTGCTCAAGTTCTAAAAATAGGGCAGATAAATAAGAAAACGCCCATCCCTCATTGAGCATGACTTTTGGAAAATCGCAATAAGCGCAAATGGATTTGCAAAACGGGATATGGACGTAAAGCGATGACATTATTTTTTGTCGTCCTTAGGAAGAGACAAATCATGCGAAGAAATAGCTTCTTCATCTGGGTGATTTTTCGCATATTCTTCCATCTGGCGTTGGAAGTCTTCATCCGCTTCAACCGTTACACGATGAGATTCATAATCGGCGGCTTCTGAATTCGACGGTTTTTCTTTCACGATTTCCCGCGCTTCTTTCTTCACTTCTTCCAGATTTTTGTTTTCGTCATCCATAGGTACGGTAAGACGTTCGACTTCTTCCTTGGCGATTTCTTCGTCAGTCTTTGGCTTTTCAACCGTTTTAAAATGCGGCGAATAACGGCGAATCAAAATAACCGTGACGACAATCGCACCGAAAACAAGCAATAGAATCAAAATCAACAGCCAAGGGTTTTCTGTTAGAAAGTCATAAACAAACATAATTCAATCTCCTTTTAGTGATTCTCGTCTTGCTTTACAGGGGTATAAACAAACTTATTCTTCACTTGCAGTTTCTTATAGTAACCCTCAGCCACGAGTTTTTCCATAGAAGTTCTTGCGGTTTCATATGCACAATGCGCAAATTTTTTGTATTGCTGGATGGAATAATAATGGCCAATAATACAATGATTAGCCAAGAAGGCCGCTTGGCTCTTATTCAAAGAATAATTGCTTTCGAGCAAATAGCGAATGTATTCTTTGATTTCCTTATCGGATAGAGGCGATTCTTTTTTACGAATGGCAACCACCTCTTCTCCATTAGCGCGTCGCATTTCTTCTTTAGTAATAGTAGGCAATACCTTCTTTTCTTTAGCGATGGGCATAGAAACGACTTCAGCGGTTCCTTCCTTAGGCTCGTCCTTTGAAATCGGAAGGGTATCTTGTTCCTCTTTGATAGGGAGCAAATTCTCTAATGCCTCATTTTCTTCCTCTTTTTCTTCGATAACGACAGGTGTTTCGCTTTCTTCTTCCGCCTTCTTTTGACTCTGTGTCAAGGATTCTTCGTACTTCGATAGCGTTTTTTCTTCTTTTTCAAAACGCTCTAAGCGAATCGTGTCTAAGGTATTCTTTAAAGAAGCGGAAAGGGTGTTGAGCGTATTAATGGAGCGCATCAAATAATAAGTAAGATCTCCTGCGCGTTGAGCACCAATAAAGTAATTGTCTTGCAAAACAGGCTCAACGATGAGTACTTGGCTCAAAGGAAGATAGAAGGCCTCTTTTCCTAATCCATCATCGTAAGCAAGAATATCTAGCGCGAACAAGGTCGCGATTTCTTCGTTTTTCGAGTCAAATGGTTTAACGTAAATAAAGAAGAACAAACTCGTAAGCGCCTTGATAAGTGACGGAAAATCGGATTGAAGGAAGGGGTAAAAGCCTTCCATAAGGGTATCGATCGAAGAAGCGGGCGCATAAGGATAATCGGCATCGGTATAAATCGAGTTTTTGGAAATACGATTGTCGAAATCCCCTTCACGATACCATTTTGTTAAATCATCGCCCTCATTGAGCAAAGAAGCGTAGATTTTAGCGAGAAAATTTTCATCAGGTCGAATCGGAGATTCACTTAAGCACATTTTTAGGGTAGACAAATAATTCTGAAGATGTCTTTCTTTCCCTTCCCCAAAGTCACGATAAGTGCCATTGATCAAAGCCTTTAAAGTTAATTCATCGCTCTGATTTGCGTAAGCACGATTAATCCCACTAAGATTAGCAAGAAGTAACGTTCTTTCCATATCGCGCATTTCGCTATCTACTTCCGCTTTTTTGATTTGATTGACTAAGCGGATGAGATTCTCTTCCGCTAGCTTTGCTTTCTCTAAAATCGCCGGAGACAATACACAATAAAAGTTGCGGCGGTTAATGCTTTTAAAGCCAAGAGACTTTTGGAATTGCTTACGGTAAAGAAGAATATCATTCCAATACCCATCCACCAAAGAAGTCTTCAACGCGTTCTGAAGTTCGCGTTTGCTCAAATATTCTTCATCTGTGTAATATTTCGCTAAATCATTTGCCATAAAACCATTTTATTTCATTACACAAAAAATTACAATAAAATAACTAAAAAACTACTAATTACATCTTATTTTATTAGATATTGTCGTAAGATTTGTCGAATGCAGTTTTTAACCTATTTTTTATCATCGATTGAGAGAACGCTCATAAAAGCTTCTTGCGGAATCTCTATTGCTCCAACCGCTTTCATGCGCTTCTTTCCCTCTTTTTGCTTTTCTAGAAGCTTCTTTTTTCTTGAGATATCCCCACCATAGCATTTTGCGAGAACGTCTTTTCTGACAGCTTTAATATCGGCTCGCGCAATAATCTTGCCATTGATGGAGGCTTGGACTGGAACTTCGAATTGCTGCCTAGGAATAATGTCTTTAAGGCGAGAAACAATTTTTAAGCTACGATTATAGGCGCTTCCCCGATATACAATCGTAGATAAAGCATCAATGACTTTTCCATTGAGCAAAATGTCCATTTTGACAAGGTCACTTTTTTCGTAAGAGCCAATTTCGTAATCTAAAGAAGCATAACCCTTCGTCGCGCTTTTTAAAGTATCGAAGAACGAATAGATGATTTCGCTTAATGGAAGACGATATTTCACAACAACACGCGTGTCATCAAAATAAACCAAATCTTCATAAATGCCTCTGCGTTCTTGACAGATCTGCATGACGCTTCCGACAAACTCCTTCGGTGTCATAATTGAAGCATTCACAAATGGCTCGCGGATTTCTTTAATTTTGGTCAAATCCGGAAGGGCGCTTGGGTTATCAAGCATAAAATGCGAACCGTCGGTGAGATAAATCTCATAATTGACGCTAGGGGCCGTAAGAATGAGATTTAGTCCATATTCTTGCTCCAATCGTTCTTGGACGACATCCATGTGCAATAGTCCCAAAAAGCCAACGCGAAAACCAAATCCGAGCGCTTCACTAGCTTCTGGCTCATACACCAAGGCGGAATCATTCAGCGAAAGTTTTTCTAGGGCGTCTTTCAATTCAGGATAGTCATCACTATAAACGGGGTATAACCCGCAATAAACCATCGGAGACATTTTTCGATATCCAGAAAGAGGTTTATCCGTTGGGTTAGACGCGCTTGTGATCGTTTCGCCAGGAATAACGTCTTTAATATCCTTAATTGTCGCAGTCAAATAGCCAACTTCCCCACTATCGAGTTCATCGATAGGAACTTCATTCGGTGTACGAATGCCGACTTCGGTAACCGTATATTTTTTATTCGCGGCCATAAGCAAAATCTCATCGCCGACTTTTACGCAGCCGTTTTTTACGCGGATTAAAACGACAACACCACGATAAGAATCGTAGTAACTATCGAAAATCAACGCTTGAAGAGGGGCGGAATTGTCGCCTTTAGGGGGAGGAACCATTTCAACGATTCTCTCTAAGACTTCCGCTACGCCAGCCCCCGTTTTCGCGCTCACGGGAAGCGCATCAGAAGAAGGAATGCCGATCTTTTCTTCGAGCTCTTTCTTAGCGAGAGCTACATTCGCGCTTGGCAAATCGATTTTGTTGATGACGGGGATAATCATTAAGTCGTTATCCACAGCCAAATAGGCATTTGCGAGGGTCTGGGCTTGTACGCCTTGGGTTGCATCAACAAGCAATAGCGCCCCTTCGCATGCCGCTAAGCTGCGTGAGACCTCATAAGAGAAGTCGACGTGCCCAGGGGTATCGATCAAATTGAAAATGAAATCTCCGTATTTTGGAGAATGGTATTTCACCGTAACGGCATTGAGCTTAATGGTGATCCCACGTTCTCGCTCAAGTGGCATATTATCAAGCATTTGGGCTTTTAAATCGCGTTTTTCCACCGCTCCAGTTAATTCAAGAATTCGGTCACAAAAAGTACTTTTCCCATGGTCAATATGGGCGATGACGGAGAAGTTTCTAATCTTATCGATATCAAATGCCATAAATACGGAGGTTATTATACTAGATTTGCCGTGATTTTATAGATATTAGCGAACGAAAAACCTACAAAGCAAAAGGACTATTCTTTTGTTTTTCATAAATCGCTTTGAGCTTTTCTTTCACTTCGCTAGACGAGGTAACGACTTGGTAATTTGGGTAACGCCTAGCGAAAATTTCATGATATTCGCTAGATAAATACCGTTCATCAATGAGTAACGCTACCCCTTTATCGCTTTCACTACGGATAAGTCGCCCTACCGCTTGCATGACGTGATTAATGCCAGGATCCATATAAGCGTATTCAAATCCTTTTCCTTCTTTTTCTTCAAAGAATTCTTTCATTTTGTTTCGCTCATAAGAGATAGTTGGTAAACCGATGCCTACGACTGCCACACCTTCTAGACGGTTCCCGACCAAATCTACTCCTTCGCTAAACGCGCCTCCAATCGTTAATAAGCCTACCGAAGTATGCGTTGGATTTTTCTCAAATTGACTCAAAAAGAGATTACGTTCATCTTCGTTCATATTCTTCTCTTGCGTAAAAACGGCCGCGTGCTTAAAGGAAAGTTTTTCTTTGATAGCAAGCAAATATTCGTAACTTGGAAAATAAAGGAAGTAATTACCGATTTTCTCATCCACAAAGGCTTCCAAATATTTTGTTACTTCGTCCATCGTTTTTTCTCTATCTTTATAACGAGTAGAAACCATCGGGGCTAGTAAAAGAGAAAAATTTTCTTTTGGGAAGGGGGAAGGAAGCAGTAAATATGGCGCTTTTTCGTCATTGATCTCATCCATATAGAACTCAATGGGGGAAAGAGTCGCGCTAAATATCGCTTTGCTTTTTACTTTGTCGAGTGATTCTCTTAAATATGAGGAAGGATCTAAGCAAAGAAGCGACAAAGAAGGGTCGTTCCCTTTTTTAAAATATAGGAGCGAATTTTGGCTATAATCCTCAAGCAAAGAGAGAAAGCGATATGCTTCGCGCGAGAAGTCCTTATAGTCTTTCCCTAAAGAAACATGCTTTTCTTTGATAATATCTTTTCGGTGATCAAGAAAGGAATTTAAGGCGCTTTTGGCTACTTTTGGCAAAGTTTCATAACTAATCCATTCTTTTTCGCCAGCTTGATTTTCTTCCTTTAAGAATTTTTCAAATTTTCCGATACTTCTTTTTAAGCCAACTAGCTTTTTGCTTGGTATTTCTTTTTTGGCTTTCTTTGTGAGCGATAGAGACAAAGAAGCGCTATACATATCGTTCGCTCGTTCAATGAGGTTATGGGCTTCATCAATCAAAACGATATAATCGCTGCTATCGGTCTCTCCCCCAAAATACCGATCTAGATGAACGAATGGATCAAAAAAGTAATTAAAATCGCAGATGACGATATCGCTATAAAGAGATAAATCGAGCTGTAATTCAAAAGGGCACATTTCCTTCTTTCTAGCAATTTCTTCCACGTAATCGATAGAAAAACGATGGGAAGAAAGAAGTTCCTCGCGAACCACTTCCCTTAGCTTTTCATAATAGCGTTTCGTAAATGGGCATTCATCGGGATTACAGGCTTTAGAAGGAGAAAAGCACATCTTATCCTTCGCGCGAAGAAGAGAATCGCGGAAAACAAGTCCCTTCCTTTTTAATAAAGAGAGGGCCTCAAAGGCGCTTTCTCGCCCTGTTGATTTCGCGGTGAGATAGAAGATTTTGCTCTTCTTTGAGTAAGCAAGGCTTTTAATCGCAGGATATAAAGCGCTCATTGTTTTCCCAATTCCGGTAGGGGCCTCGCAAAAGAAAGTGCCTTCGTTTACGCAAACCGAATAGATATATTTGGCCATTTCTCTTTGCCCGGCGCGAAAAGTCGGGTAAGGGAATGTCAGTTTTTCTGCTGATTCCTTAACCGCAATTTCATGCTTTTTTATGTTTTCATAAAAAGAAAGGTATTGGTCGATATAGGAATAGACTTTTGCTTCTAATTCTTCGATAGATAAGACATTTTCTTTTTTTATTTCTTTTCCATCGATTTGTGAAATGTAAGTAATACGAACCCCCATTTTGTCTTTCTTATGACTGTGCCCGTACATTAAGGCATAGCAATAGGCTTGCCCGTAATGCCATTCCTTTTGGGTTTGGTAAAACTCTTCTAAAGGAGCAACCGTGCTTTTGATTTCGTCAATAAGAGGGTATTCTCCCCCTTCAATAATTCCATCCGCTCGTCCCTGTAAAGTAATCGTTCCTAGTGGTCGAAGGAAAGTTTCATTTAAAGAAACTTCGCTTAAATATTCTTTCCCTTGTTTTTTCTGAAATGAAGCGTGGATTTTGCTACCTAACGCCATTGTTTCGTCGTTATAGATTCTACTATCAATATCCCCTTTCCTTAATAAGGGGTCGACAAGCTCATGGACGTTCAAGGAAAGATGAATCAGTTCGCTCATATCACTAATTATAATCAAAGAACGCAAGAGGAAGAAAAAGAACTATTTTTTAAGCGGAAGAGAGAAGAATTTATTTTTTCTCGTGATAGAATAGCTCCATGAAAAAAGAGAAAAATTATCACGATTATTTAATAAGAGCCTATACAGGAAACGGCGAAGTACGCGCCTTTGCGATTACATCTAAAAATCTCGTGGAAGAGGCGAGAGCCCTGCATAATAGCTCGCCCATAGCGACTGCTGCATTAGGAAGAACATTGTCAGCTGCTTTAATGCTAGCGGAAACATTAAAAGGCAAAGAAACGTTAACCTTGGAGTTTAAAGGCGATGGACCTTTAGGAGAAATTATCGCAATCAGTGACGCAGACCATCACGTAAGAGGCTACGTAAGAGGAAAAGATGTCATTATGATGCCCAATAAAGAAGGGCATTTAAATGTCGGAGGTGCTTTAGGAAAAGGAACCTTGACTATCATTCGGGATATGTACTTAAAGGAGCCTTATATATCAACCGTCCCCCTACATAGCGGAGAAATCGCCGATGACCTTAGCCACTACTTCCTAGAAAGCGAGCAAACCGCTACCGCAATCGCTTTAGGCGTGCTTATGAATCGCGACAATACCGTAAAAGAAGCGGGTGGCTTTTTTGTGCAGCTTCTTCCTAACGCAAGCGAAAAGACAATATCGACCCTCGAAACAAATATCAAAAAAATAACCGCGGTGACTGATTTATTAAAAGAAGGGAAATCGCCAGAAGAGATTCTAGATATCGTATTGAAAGGACTAGAACCAATTTTTATCATAGAAACTAGCGATGTGAGTTACAAGTGCACTTGCAATAAAGAACGCTTTGAACGCGTTTTATTGACACTAGGAAGAAAAGAGCTATTGGAGATGATCAAAGAAGATAAACCCATCGAAACGACCTGCGAATTCTGCAACAGAACGTATTCTTTTAGTGTTGAAGAGCTCAAGTCTTTATATCTTTCTTTAACAAAAGGCGATAAAAATAGGTAAAGTCAGCCATTTTCAAAGTCCCGACAATTGAAAAGAGATCCGGGAAAATAGATTTTATCTTTTTCCACGGATCTCCGGTTCTCTCTTAGGGAAAGGAGGTGCTAAGAGAAACTCGGTATTTCTCAGAAGTTTCGAGGAGGTCCTCCGAGAATATTAGATAGCTTAAGGAGGTGCAAAGGAGAAGACCTCTCTTAAGGTATGTCTAATGTTAGCGCTTTCATTCGACTAAAATCAAGCCTTTTTTTAAAAATATTTTTTTGTTCAAAATTAATTATTCGCTTTTCTCATCCTCATTGAATAAGGACAAAGCGTTGTTTTTACGCTCGCGGCCTTCTTCGTAATATGTCGCGCCTTTGTTGATAAGATAAATAGAGGCGGCAAGAAAAGCAATAGCGAGAACTAGAAACGCGTAATATCCTCCCCCGCGTTTCATCCCAAAGCCAACTGCGAAAAAGCCAGTCCCTAAAGATAGCAAAATAAGGAGCGTTGCCGCTAATGCAAATAGATTGCCTTTAAAAAACAATGCCTTCGCCTTTTTCACTTTCTCTAGATAGCGTTCTCGTCTCGCATTTTCTTTTTCAATAGATTTAGGAAGAGAATCATTATCAACTTTTAAAACAAGGCATTTATCTTCCTTAATAGGCAAAAAGAAAAAAGGTAAATCTTTTTGTTTCTTCTCTTCAATAGAAAAGCCAACACCTTCTTTCATAAGAAGATCGGTAGCCTTTTCTAAATCGCTTTCGGATAAAAAATAATATTTACTCATGGGCTAATTGTAACAAACTTACTACTTCTACTACTAAATAATTTGAGTTATTTCTTTTTCATAAAAGGAAGAGGCTTCCGCGAGGACGAATAAATTTTGTAAACCGCTTCATTATTCGAAAAACTATCCACAAAATCATGAATATTCTCTTTGCGCGTATGAAAAGCGAAGAATATTTTAATATCACAAGCGTCAATATCGTTTTTGTATTTGACGTTGATGGTGCGGATGTTTTTAACGACAAGCTGATTTTCTAAGGCAATCTCGTTGATTTCTTTAAGAATCGGAACGTTTCTCGCAACAATGATATGTACGCTAGGCGAGCGTTTATAAAGCCAATGCTCAATAAAACTCAATCCGTATAAAAAGAATAATGCTACCGCAGTTGTGGCAATCGCTTCTAAGATATAGCCTACGCCACAGGCCATACCGATACCTGTGCAGATCCAAAGGGTAGCCGCGGTCGTTAAGCCTTTAACGGAGGGACCGTTTTTAATGATTGTTCCGGCACTTAAAAAACCAATCCCGGCGATAATTCCCGCCGCAATTCGAGAAGCGTCGTAATTAATTTTTTCGCGCGAGGTTGGCCAATTTGAAATATCTATGCCTTCAGCTAAGCCGATAGCCCAAACCGAAACAGCCATCATGAGGGTACATCCCACGCTTAACAAAACGTGCGTTCTTAAACCTGCCGCTTGCCCTCTAGCTTCTCTTTCTATCCCAAGCAAAGAAGAAAGAGTGCCGGCAATTAAGGTTACAATAGCGATATATAGTCCCATTCCCCAGCCATCAAACATATAAGCAATCGAAGTAATCGCTTTATCCATAGGCACTTCCTCCTAAAACCAATCTTAATTATAGCTTAAAGAAATCCTTTTTCCCAAAGCAAGGGTTTTGCCTCCTTAGAGTGAACGCTAGAGCATGTCTTTTGACAGCCTGTCCCATATTCTTTATAGTGAAAGCGGCCATTAGGCCAGGGAACCACTAGGTATATTACCCCCTTATCTGGTGGTTTTCTTTTAGCTCAATAAATAAGCAATATCTTCGTCGGTAAGATTCTTAATTGATTGTCCATCTTCGCTAGTCAAAATAGAGGCCAAATTCTTCTTTTTGTTTTGAAGCTCAAGCACTTTTTCTTCAATCGTGTCTTTGGCAATCATTTTATAAATGGTTACTTTGCGTTTTTGGCCAAGTCGGTGGGCACGGTCGCTTGCCTGCTCTTCGGCCGCTAAATTCCACCATGGATCAAGATGGTAAACTAAATCAGCTCCAATAAGGTTAAGCCCCGTTCCGCCCGCTTTTAGAGAAACTAACATAACTTTGATATCGGGAAGGGAATTGAAAGCGTTAGCCATTTCAAGCCGCTTTTTCGCACTAATATCGCCATAGATGAAATAACTATCGATATGTAACGAGGATAGCATTGACTGAATGTGAGAAAGAGCCTTTGCGAAACTAGAAAACACAATCACCTTGTGACCATTTTCGATTGCAGCCATTATCGAATCAATCAAGGCAAGAAGCTTTTCGCTTTCAAAATCGCATTCCAAAAACATACTTGGATCAACGCAAATTTCCCGTAGCCGAGTAAGGGCAGAGAGAATGACGAGCTTGCTAGTTTTTTTATCGAGTTCTGAGGCTTCTTTTCTTTCTTTCGTTCCTTTAAGAAGTTCTCTAGTTTTGAGCAAATAGCTCTCATAAAGTTTTCGTTGTTCTTCACTTAAAGCAACAATCATGGTGTGCTCTTCTTTTGGAGGCAATTCTTTTAAAACCTCCTTTTTCGTGCGTTTCAAGAAGAATGGTTCGATACGATAGCGAAGGTGAAGTTCACTGTCCTTGTCCGCATATTCGAAGCCTCCATATTCGAGCTTGAAATCTTTGAAGGAAGGGAAATACCCTGGAAGCAAGAAATCAAAAATGCTCCATAAATCAAGCAAGCTATTTTGAATGGGAGTTCCCGTAAGGACATAACGATGTTTAGCTTTGATTCGCTTAACGGCTTTGCTCTTTTTCGCAAAAGCATTCGCGATAAATTGCGCTTCATCCAAAAATAAATAAGAGAATTGAATATCGACAATTTTTTCGATATCGTTCCTTAAGGTGTCATAACTTATGATAAAAACGGCTTTTTTGCTGTTTTTCATTTTTAAAATCGCTTTTTCTCGCTCAATAGCGTTACCGGAGATAGTCATCACCTCTCTAGAAGGATCGAAGCGATGGAATTCGCTTTCCCAGTTATAGATAAGAGATTTTGGCGAGACAATAAGAATCGGTTCTTCTTCTTTATTACAGGAGAGGAAGGCGATAGTCTCAAGCGTCTTTCCTAACCCCATTTCATCCGCGAGAATTCCGCCTAAATGGTATTTATCATGCGCGAGTAGCCAACGAACACCATCTTTTTGATAAGGGCGAAGGGTTTTTTGCAAAGAGTCGCTCAGTTGCGACAAAGAGACGTTTTGATAAGAAGAAACGTCATGAATTAGTTGCACTAAAGCATCAGATAAAGAAACGTTATTGGAAGAACGATTTAACTTAAATACTTCATAAAAAGGAAGTTTTTGCCCCAAATCATCGCCGCTATATTCTTTAGCGATCGAAGCAATTTCCGAATGGTCATCGAGCACGATGAAACTACCATGAAGGCGCACGAACTTCTTGTGTTTTTTATATGCATTGAAAATTTCCGTCAGCTCTTCTTTGGAATAAGAGTCGCTTTCCATCGACAAAGAGAACCAATCCTGACCGCTTTTTGTTTCAATCCGGATAGGAGAAACCGCTTTAGAAGTAGCGTTAACGAGATTGTCGCTTAGATATAGTTTGCAGCTATCTCCGAGAGTCTTTAAATCCGCGTGCAAGAAAGACAAAATAGTATTTTGGTTGGTTACTGAGCCACTACTCGGGAGAGAAAGCATTGCAAGTTCATTTTTAAAACGCTCAAGACGCAATGCGTTAATTTCGTTTGTCTGCAAGAATACTTCTTCTTCAATTTCTCTTAATCCCAAATAAAAAGTCGTTTTGCATTCTAGAACATCATTCTCCGAATAAGAAATCGCGTAATGTATGCTAGAAATCTCGCTCCGATGGTTTTGCAAGAATTTTTCATCGACTTTCGTTCCTTTATCTAGAAGAGGAACGATGTTTTTCCCAAGTTCATCCGCTAAAAGCTCATAAGGAAAATTTTCACTAGAAATGGCGAATCGATAAAGCTTTTCTTCGTTTTCGCTTTTAAACGAGAGCAAAGTAATTATTCTTTTACTCGTATCGATAAGCGCTGCGTTTTTGCTAGAAAAAAGTGCCGTTTCTGAATCAGCTAGAGGACGAGAGAGGATAATATTTCCGTTTTCCCCAATGGAAAGAGAGGCTTCTTCTTTCGGAGTAATACGATAATCCAAGTCATCAAAGTCCACGCTTTTGCCTTGCAATAAAACGAGCAAGGAAACAAAATCCTCTTCTTTAAGCTCGCCAGTCTTATTCAAATAATAATAAGAAAGGCGGGTGCTCGAAAATAAAAAGGCAACACGATCGATTTCTTCTAATTCATAGCTTCCGCCATCGATTTGGTTTTTGCCCATATGTATAGCCTCGCCCGCAAATATCGAAGCGAAAAAACGAGGCAAGTCATTTACCAAATACATCCGTTCGGTCCCGACCGATAAACGCAAAGAGAAGCGCTCCCCTCTTTCACTAGCGAATAAATATTCAACCTTTAATCGCTTTTTGCTTTGTGACAAATAACTAGAAAGAAGGTCTTTTTTGAGAACGATAAGCGAGGACTTTGCTTTTAAGTAGTCGCTAGCTTTCTTTTTACTAAGATTAGCAATCGGAGCAATAGAAGAATAGCCTTTCTCATAACGCTTTTTCAAAGCCTCTTCGCTAGCGTTGCTATCCTCTTCTATAACAAACAAAGCGAGGCTTTTGCTAAATGGGTCATTCTTAGCGTAAGAAGGATAATAATCGCTGATCTCTTTATCGCCAGATACGGAAAAAGAAAGGAAGCGAGGTTCTCCGCTTTGCTTATGGAGAGCATAATAAGTAATCTTCGTATTTTCTTCATCAAATTTATAATAGATTTGATATTCGTTTGCCTTGAGTTTTTTATAAACGTCCAATAAAGACCCGTTAGAAGAAACAATTGTTTCCAGCTTTTTCACCTCAGAAGGATAAATATTGCGTAAATACATATTAGATTCTCCATGGGGTAAAACCAGCTTGCTCTAGAACATCTTTTTTCGCCAATATAGCGAAATAATCCGCAAATTCGGTTTCGTTCAATCTCGCTAATAGACGCGAATCTTCCAAATAAGGTTCCACTATTTCTTTAGGATAAGAATCGAAAATAGACAATAATGAAGAAATCGTATAAGAATCCAAATTCTTTTTCGCCAAGGCAGTTTCTATTCGCTTTTTTAATGAAGATTCATAAAGTAGTTTGCAGGATAAAACCTCGCGAGAAAGGTTACGGAATTCCTCCAAATTCAATTTTTTTATCGTAAGTTCATTTGGCGATCGCAAAAAGTAATAGGCTCTCTCGAAGCCTCGTAAAATAGCAACTTTTTCCAGTGAAAAAGCGTCTTTTTCTCTTTCTTCTATATTCAGCGATTCATAATAAGCGAGAAAATCTTTTAGGGTAAGTCCGCGTGCAAATAACATCTTTCGGAAGGCTGCTTTGCTTTCTGCTTCGTTCCCATTACGAGCAAGAATTTCCCCGATTTCGCAAAGAAAAGGAGCGTCATAAGCCATGCTTCTATTTTCTAAGAAAAAGGGGAGAAAATCGACTAGCCCTCGTTTTTTTAATTCTTTTAGAATCTCTTCCGGGGGAAAAACGGAGCCAAACGATAATGACAATAGCTTTTTTATGCTCTCATTAGAAAAACTAGAAAGTATCGCCTCTCTATCTTTTGAAGACCCTAATAGATAACGACAATCATAATATTTTTTATTTTCGATAGCTTCCAATATCGCGTCTAAAATAATCGGGCGAAATGATTCGTTCTCAACGGAAGAAAAGAAAAAGGAGCGTTTCGCTTCTCCATAGAAAAGGGAAAACAAACGGTGATAGGTTTCTTTCAAAGAAGCGCAAGAAAGATGCAAAGCGGAAATGCGCTTGACCGCGTCATTCCCAATAAATGAACTAGCAATAAAAAAATAAGAGTTAGCGACCTCATAAATCCGCTCAATGACATTTGGAATCTCTTCCTCTCCAATATCGTTTTTTGCTATAGCGGTACTAAGTTCGGAAAAGCAATCATCCAAATAAAGGATGATTGATTTCTCCTTATAGGACTTTAATCCAATTGTCTTTATTTTTTCGAATAAGGATACATTGGAGCTCCCACTTTCATTCTTTTTTTGCTTATCGATTTCGTATAAAGTCGCGGCGATGTGCTTGCAATAACCCGCTCCAGAATACGGACAATTACAAACGGCTTTTTTGATAAGATTCTTTTGAAAATCAATCCGAACCGCATATGAATAAGAGCCATCTACATTCGCATGAAACTCGCCTTTGGCGAAATCCGCATAAGTCAAATCAACCCTATCTTCATAAAAATAACGCTCGCCGCGTTCCAAAGATTGCCTTGTGAAAAGAGAAAGGTTCTCATTGCATAAATAATTTAAAGAGTCATCTTTGTTTTTCGCCATATCTTTCATTTTAGCATATTCAAAAGAACACAAGGAAAGAAATGCAATCGGTAGAATTAACTAAGATTATGAGAAAAGATTGTTCTTTAGTAGTGCAAAAAGGGTTTTGCCAATCGAATTGAGCTGTTTCTTATCCTCTTCAGGCAATTTTTTATATTCTTTCCTGACTTTCAAAAAGGAATCAAGTTTTTGATCAGTAATCTCTTTTGCGTTTTTTATCCCAGCGGAGGTTAGTAACGAAAATAGCGTTTCAATCAAATAATACCGTTCGTCCAGGGGAGTGCGATTCGCCCAATCATTAACGGCGTTCATCACTTTTTTCAAAGAAGGGTTCGATAAACTCTTTCTAAGAAAATGATCATTCTCAACCCGCCAATTGTAAAGGCTATGCTGCTCAAAATATTTGCCTTCGCTCCCAACAATAAGTGAAAGAGTGTTTTCTTGATAAAGCTGGCCAAAAATAGAGTCAACGGGAATGAAATGATAATAATTCTCTCTTCGTTCCGAAAGCGACAAGTTACTCATCATTTCCTTTGAAAAGCCAGGCCCATCAAAAGAATAGACGGCTTTAATTCGTTTTCTTTCTTCTTCGACGCTCGAAAAATAGACAAACGAAGCAAGATTCCCTCCTTTAGAATGCCCAACTAAAATGATAGGCTTGTTTGAAAAATGAAGTTCGTTTAAAAAGTATTTTCTCGCATCAAGTTGACTCTCCAAAGGTTTTTCGGTCGCAAGCAAGAAATCTTCTTTCCAGCCGAGTAAACTAGAGTCTGTTCCTCGATAAGCAATGACTTCATCGCCATTAGGAAGATAAAAACTAATCGCGGCAAATTGTTCTTCGTAGCTAGAAAAAGAGAAATGTTCGTACCTAAGTGCTCTAACATTATGATAGCGGGGATTCCCCGTAATCGCCAAAAAGAAGCGGTCATCATTTGTAGAATAGGCAACACGATTTAGAAAGGCGTCTTTTTTTGAAATATCGTACATTTCACGTAGAGAAATAGAATCGCCGAATAGAGGAAGAAAAATTT
The DNA here is from genome assembly GCA_002404865.1 of Caryophanales bacterium UBA4691. Lineage (GTDB taxonomy): Bacteria > Bacillota_I > Bacilli_A > RFN20 > CAG-826 > UBA4951. Next base: position 94,374 of record DHKP01000007.1, read on the forward strand.
CAAATGAGAAATAAGAAAGAAGAGAAAAAGCGGCGTAATCCACTTCATTAAAAGGAAATTCCTCAAAGGATCGCCACTCCTTTTCTAAATAATCAAGAATTTTTCCTTCCGTTATCATCGGCTCATTTTACTCTTCTTTACGATTCTCATTCAAAAGCAAATTGGGAATTATACAAAGAGGCATAGAATCCATTTTCTTTCATTAAAGAATCGTGCGTCCCTTGCTCGACGATATTTCCGTCCTTCATGACGAGAATCAAATCGCTATTTTTAATCGTAGACAAACGGTGAGCAATCACAAAAGAAGTGCGCCCTTTGCTAAGTCGGTCCATCGCTTCTTGGATGATTTCCTCGGTACGAGTATCAACATTGCTTGTCGCTTCATCAAGAATGAGCAGAGGCGCATTTCTAATCATGGCTCTTGCAATCGTGATGAGTTGTCTTTGCCCACTGGAAATGCTTGAAGGATCAACGATTTCATAATCGAGTCCGCCAGGAAGAGTATCCACGAAATATTTTAAATTCGCTTCTTTTAAAACCTCTTGTAAGCGGGCATCGCTAACATTTGATGTATTGTAAATAAGATTTTCGCGAACCGTTCCTTGGAAAACCCAAGTGTCTTGAAGAACCATGCCAAACAAATCGTGAATCTCTTCGCGCGACATCAAGGCGATATTCTTATCATCGACATAGATAGAACCAGAATTAATTTCATAGAACCGCATCAAAAGATTGACCATCGTCGTCTTTCCCGCCCCAGTCGGGCCAACAATCGCGACTTTCATCCCTGGATTAATGTCAATAGAGAAATCGTGGATAATTTCTCTAGAAGAATCGTAAGAGAAAGAAACGTGGGAGAAATTGACTTTTCCTTTCACCGCTTCTTTTCCATTACTAGGATCTAGAAGGAGACGAGGCTTATTGCTTTCATCACTCAATTCTTCTTCGCTTAAGAATTCGTAAACTCTAGCGTTAGCCGCACCAATCGTTTGGATATTGTTCATGGCTTGCGCGATGCTAGTCAAAGGCTGTTGGAACAAACGGACGTAAACCAGGAAGGAAGCGATCGTTCCAAAGTCAACGCCACTATTTTCGCTGCACATGAGTAAGCCACCAGCGACAAGAACCGCGACATAAGCAAAATTAGAAATGAAGTTCATCGTCGGCATCATTAAGCCACCGCAAATTTGAGCCTTAAACAAGGTTTTCCCCAAATCCACATTCGCTTCATTAAAGGAAGAATTATGACGCTCCTCAGCCCCAAATAGCTTGATTACTTTTTGGCCACTATAGTTTTCTTCGACAATCGCATTGACTTCCCCGATTTTTCTTTGACGTTTTTTAAATTGCGGCATCGCTAATTTCATATCGCCTGCCACGAATAAAACCATAAGAGGCAAAGTCGCAAAAACAACAAGGGCCATTTGATAGCAAGTGATAAACATCATAATGATCGTAAGGATGAGAAGGAAGACGCTTTCGCTCAAGGTCGATAAGGTCGTATCAAGGTTTTGAGAGATACTATCGACATCATTGGTAACCCGTGACATCGTGTCGCCAGTTTGATGGGAATCGAAATAGCGAAGCGGTAAGCGATTAATTTTCGTTTCTATGGCTTTACGCAAAGAATTGCAGTATCGCTGCGTCGCTGTGGTGAATAAAAAGTTGCCAATCGTTTGAGCGAGTGCCACTGTTACATAAAGGATCACTAAGATAATCGCAAAGTTTTGGACGAGATTTAAATCAATGGTTTTTGTCACGGCGTGCGAAGAAATCTCACGCGTAAGATCACCTAAATACGTAGGGGAAATCACTTCGATAATCGCAGCCCCTATCATTAGGAAAGCGCCAACAATAATAAAAGGGAGTAAATCCTTTAAGCCGGAGAATAAATTTTTCCAATCTTCTTTGGTCAATTTGCGCTTTTTTGGAGATTCGAAATTGTGATTCATAAGCCAAGTTCCTCCTTCGAAAGTTGCGATAAAGCGATTGAGCGATAGGTCGCGCAGCGAGTAAGCAGCTCTTCATGCTTTCCTTGATCGATGACATGACCGTTTTCTAAAACAAGAATTAAGTCCGCATCCATAATGGTTCCGATACGTTGAGCAACAATGACTTTTGTCGCAAAGGGGAAATATTCTTTTAAATTGCGCCGAACAATTAAATCCGTTTTGAAATCGAGCGCGCTAAAGGAATCATCGAAAACGAATAATTCGGGATTCATAGCAACCGCTCTAGCAATGCAAAGTCTTTGTCTTTGCCCGCCCGATACATTCGTTCCACCTTGCGAGATAGTGCTATCGTAGCCTTTCTCCATCTCATTCACAAAAGCATCAGCGCAAGCAATCATAGCGGCCTTTTTCATCTCTTCATCGCTTAATAAAGGGTTTCCCAAGCGGATATTGCTCGCGACAGTCCCAGAAAACAGCACGCCTTTTTGCGGAACAAAGCCAATCCGCCGGCGCATTTCTAGCTGGGATTGTTCTTTGACGTTTACCCCATCAAAAAGAACTTCGCCTTCATTCACGTCATATAAACGAGCGATTAAATTAACCAGTGAGCTTTTCCCGCATCCCGTCGCCCCGATGATTGCTATCGTATCCCCTGCTTTAGCGGAAAAAGAAATGTGTTCAAGAATAGGCTTTTTGGCATCGGGATAAGCAAAAGTAACGTCTTTAAAAGCCAATGTCCCTTTTTCTTTAGGCTCAATTGGAGCAATTGGATCAACAATGGAAGACTTCATATCAAGAACTTCGTTAATACGTTTAGCGCTCACTTGGGCACGAGGAAGGAACACGAATAGGAATAGAACCATCATAAACGACATGACGATTTGCGTCGCAAGCATCATAAAAGCGCTAACTGTGGCATAGTCGATTTCGCCCGCGTTGATAAGATTCGCCCCTAGCCAATACATCGCTAGAGAAACCCCGTCCATCACAATCATCATAAATGGATTGAGCAAGCCCATCGCCCGGAAGGTGAAGAGGTTGGTTTTGGTTAGATTGTCATTCGCCTCTTTGAATTTTTTTGCTTGATAATCTTCCGCATTATAAGCGCGGATGACACGCACGCCATTGAGACTTTCCCGGGTGACTAAATTAAGCCGGTCAATCAATTTTTGAGATATTTTAAATTTAGGCATGACGGTAACCACTAATGTCGCTAAGCCAACAACGAGAATCAAAACCGCGACAATCGTTACCCAAGTTAAAGAAGCGCTCGTCGCATTAATTTTGCAAAACGCCCAAATCGCTGTAATCGGAGCAGCAAATGCCATTCTCATAATAATTAAAAATGCCATTGTCACTTGTTCGATATCGTTCGTGCTTCTCGTAACTAATGATGCCGTGGAAAACTTATTGATTTCGTTTAAAGAAAAGTGAGAAACCTTGTCATTGATTTCCTTGCGGAGATTCGTGACAAAAGAGGCGGTAATCGCGCTCGCTAAAACCGCGACAAGTGTGCCAGAAAGCATACTTCCGAAAGCAGTAAGAAGCATGAAAGACCCTTCGCGCCAAATATCCATCGTAGAAGCGTCGCGAATCGAAGCGACCATGTTTAGCTCTTCCGCGCTTGCTTTCCCACTACTTGCCAAAACCGTATAAAAACTAGTCCACTCGTTCCCGGAAACTTGGTAAATTCCATAAAGAAGATCCCCCATTTTCTCAGGATGCCCATGAATATCCACATAATTGATGACGCTAATCAAAGAGGAAACGAAGTCGGTCATCTTCATTGTGCAATAAACCTGGAGAACCGTTAAACCAAGAATAATGAGGAGAAAAAGCCAATCAATCGGCCTAAATCGTTTGAGTAATTTAATCATAGTTTCCCTCCATAGGTTCTTCCAACTTCGTATAAACAAAAAACAATTGGTTTTTATTTGGAAATTTGACTTTCTTTCTAGAAAGACGGGTTTGATTATAAACCTTATCGCACCTAACAAAAAAGGCTTGATGCACTTTCTCACCAAGCCAACATTTTTATTGGTCGGGATACTCAGATTCGAACTGAGGGTCTTCTGCTCCCAAAGCAGACGCGGTAACCAAGCTGCGCTATATCCCGAGCGCTCGAATATTATCCTCACTAAAGAGGGAAAATACAAGGGGAAAATTTTCTAAATTCTAAAAGAAAAAGCCTAGCAAGTGCTAGACTTTGTGTACATTGGCGCGCCAGACAAGATTCGAACTCGTGACCCACAGATTCGTAGTCTGTTACTCTATCCAGCTGAGCTACTGGCGCATTGGCTATCAACATTGACAGCGCGTATTACTATAGTCATCCTCTTAACGAGAATCAACCATTAAATTGGAGCTTCCGGGCGGGATCGAACCGCCGGTCAAGGATTTGCAGTCCCATGCCTTACCGCTTGGCTACGGAAGCAGCGAAACGGATTATAGCACCACTCCGCTACTTTAATCAATTATTTCTCGGTGAAAACCGCGAAAAAAAGCCCCCGAAATCCAGGGGCAATTTTTTAAGGGGCTTTCCTTTCAAGCCGACGATTCTTTCTTAATTTTTTATTGGCGATTTTGTATCCCATGTATAAGCCGAAGGCAACTAAAATCGTAGTAACTTCAATGGAAAGAACAATTGCTACCCATAAAGGAACGCTCCCGCTTTTAACGCTTTCCCACATCTTCAAAACGTAACTATTGTTCTCGCCATAATCTTCCATGATGCAAAGCTTAGGAAGTAGTTCCTTTGGGGGGTATTGGGCATAAAACCCTCGACCCACCATAACGGTTTCTAACTCTCCAGCAAGGTTTTTGCCAGTCACCTCTTCATAGCTATCGCTATAGAAAATAGCGTCTATTCCATCTTGATAATCGCTGTCTTCTTTGTAAGATCCATCAAAGAAATAGGTCAAGTCGACTTGGGTCCAACCTTCTTCTTTAGCAATTTCTCCCCAACTCGAGGCATTCCCGTCGATGACAGGGGTATAGAAATCACTTCCCGTCATATCTAGCTCTCCGAAATCAATCGTGTGCGTTTCACCGTTAACTTCTTTTTCTAACGTTCCTGAGCCATCTTTAAATAGCGGTTCATCGTTTTCGTCATAATAATAGTCATCGGCGGTTTCGTCATAAGCATAAATATAGTAACTACGAGGATCATACCATTGACGAACGAGTTCCAAAATATCGTCACCCGCGATAAAAGGGGTATAGCCAATATAATCCATGTTTTGGGCGGCGATAGTGGGATTGGAGATAAAGTCGATAAATTTTTGGGCGTATTCTTGGTTTTTGCAGTCCTTAAGCATCACCCAACCATCAAACCAGATGTTGCCACCGGTTTTTGGTATTGAATAATATAAATGCGTTCCAAGCGTTTCAGCAGTATCGATTGAGTAGACGGCATCGCCACTCCACGCCATACCGATTCCAGAAAGCTTTCCGTCCAAAATATCGCTTTTGCCACTATCGACTTCTAATCCATAAGAATTCGCGCGCAGAGAAGAAAGAACGTCTTCAATCGAAGAAATGATCGATTCAGCCGTCGCGTTTCCCTCTAACCCATACTTTTTGCAAAGCGCATTAAAATCATCGATATGAGAAATGTTATTGAAGATAGTTGAGATTTCCTTGTTGTATTCGGATTCGCTAATTTCATGATTCTCGAATTTTTGGAGAATTTTCGTAAAAAGTCCGTCGTAGCATTTCATCAAGCCAACCGAATAAGTGTCACGCATGGAGTCCTTGATTTGAAAACTGCCTTGATAATTTTTGTTCCAAAGGGCGTTCCAATCATTCATTTGGACTTTCACGTCGCTAGATGTTAATAAGGGATCCCCGTTTTCATCCGTTTGCTTTAAAAAACGATAGAATTCAGGATTATAGATAATACCAAGCGTCCCCCACATATAGCCTCTAGCGTAGTCGTTTAAGGTAGCGATTGTCCCATCGGGGAGTTTTGCGGATATCGTTTTAAAAACGTCCTGGAGATAAGGAGAAGCATAAAGAGAATAATTGTCTTCCCATCCTTTTGTGCGGTCTCCATATAATTTGATGCGGTCTTCCCCACTAGCAAAAGGGATGCACATTCCTTTGCTCATCATCTTTTGGATCATGTAATCGCTAGGGCACACCAAATCGTAACTCGCTGAACCGGTTTCTAACTGTGAAAGCATGATTTCGTTAGTATCGAAGACATCGTAAGTAATATCCAATGTAACGCCGTCAGTTTCTTTGACATATTTCTTAAATTCTTCGATAACGCCATCTCCGTTTTCTTCTTTGTAAATATAATCGTTCGAATTATAAATCTTAAGTGTCGTTACCGCTTCATTTGCTTTAGAAAGATGGGCAATAACATTACTAGGCAAGGCTTTCGCACTCGTTCCTAGAAACAAGAAAGAGGATAAAGAAAGGGCAAGTAGCTGGCTGATCATAATTTTGCTCTCCTTTCTGCGTGTTTGTCCACGCTTTTTCCTTTGCGTGAGCCATAGATGCTATAAACGACAACGACGAGGATCACGAGTAAGAAAATAATCGTGCAAAGCGCCCTCATCTTGGCAGGTAAAGGTTTTTTCTTAATGATAGATTCAACGTAAGTCGAAATGGTTTCAATCTTCCCTTGTCCGCTTAATAAGCCGGGGCCGGAAGTAAAAGCCGTCACGATAAAATCGTCCAAAGAAAGGGTAACAGAAAGTAAAAATCCGCTGAATACGCCAGGCATAATCTCTGGAAGAACCGCTTTTCTTAGAGCTTGATGAGGGGTGCATCCGCAATCCAATGCCGCTTCATATAAAGCGGGATCCATTTGAATTAGCTTCGGCTTAACGGAAAGGTAGACAAAAGGGGTTGTCAAGACTAGATGCCCAATTAGCAAAGTCCAAAAAGAGAACTGCATATCCTTGAATACATAAGTTCCAAGGAAAACGAACATAATGGTAAGAGATAAAGCAATAACGATTTCAGGGTTCACAACCGGAATTTGTGTCGTGAATTCAATTCCGCGCTTCACGCGCTTTTTGCATTCGTGCGCCCCAATTGCCCCGATTGTTCCTAAGAAAGTAGCGACTGTCGCGCTAATTAAAGCGATAATCACAGTATTTCCAATCGCGATTTGCACTTTTTGATCAACGAATAGCTCCGAATATAAATCAAAAGTGAAGCCGTTCCAAATACCTAGTTTTGGGGAATCCGTGAAGGAAAAGATAACGAGGACAAGAATCGGCGCGTACATCAAAGCAAGCAACGCCCAAATGTAAGATAACCCTCCAACTTTTTGAAGGCGCTCTTTGGTTTCTTTTTTTACCATAAGTTACCTCCTCTAGCTTCCGCCGCATCACTCCCAGAAAAACGATGAGTCAAAAGCATGCTGATGCCAATAATAAAGAGCATAATAAGCGCCATAAAGCTTCCTTCGCTCCACTGGGAATTTGTAAAATTCAGATAAATCGAGTTGCCAAACAAAGTGATTTTGCCTTCGCTTAAAGTATCGCTGATAACATAAGAGCTCATGACCGGCATAAACACCATTTCGGCGGCGCTAACAATGCCGGGAAGAGACTGGGGGAGAACGCTTTTAATGAAGGTTTGAAAAGGGTTTGCCCCCAAATCCGCTGCTGCTTCTACTTGCGATTTATCAAGTTTAAGCATCGTCGTATATAAAGGAAGAATCGTAAAAGGCAAATAGTTATAGACCATCCCGATTAAAGTTGCCGTCCAAGGATAATCCCCTCCCGCTAAGCCAATCCAAAGGAGCAAGTCGCGTGTTGCGCCAGTGCGGATGACGAAATTGATCCACATTGGCATAATAAATAGAAGGACAAGGACAGCGTTTTTATTGTATTTACGATTGGCTAGAAAATAGGCGGCCGGATAGCCGAGTAATAGGCAAATAATCGTTGTTTGTAGCCCAACAAATAAGGACATGAGCAAAACGTTCCATTTGCTCGCTATCGTGAAGAAACTAACGACAGCCGCAAAAGAGAAATTCCCACTACTATCGGTAAAAGCATACCAAACGATAAGCAAAAGCGGAACGATGACAAACAATATTAGGAATAGAGCGTAAGGTATTGCTAAGTTTTTCCGCTTTAAGGCGAAGAAAGAGGCGAATCTCCCCTTTCTTTCTTCTTTAGTCAGCGACTTCATAGTTAGAAATGTCTTTTTTGAGTTTGACTTTGAAGTTTTCTTTAGCGATGTCGACGCTCACAACATCGTCAAGATTCCATTCATAAGGAGAATTAACAATAAAGTCTTCCTCTTCTTCGGTGCGGATAATGTATTGATAATGATCGCCTTTATAGACACTGGAGATGATTTTACCCTGCGCTTTTCCGCTAGAGAGGTCATCGCTCATCGATACGGAGTCAAAGGCGCAAGAAAGGGTGATTTCCGCATCTGTCAAATCGTACTTCTTTTTGCTCTTAGGATCGAATAAATATCCATCTTCATCTATGACGCTTCCTTTTAATAGTTGAGTCAAATCAGCATCAAAAGGATCGCTTCCGATATAAACATGGCCATCTTTATCGATATAAGATTCGCCCCAAACATTGAGGGAAACGTCCTTATGCATGACTTGCAGATTCTCTGGGTCGACCGAGATATAAACCTTGGTGCCCACTTTTCTTGCTCTATGATCGCGACACGTCATTTCCGCTTTTCCAATTTCAATGACGTAGCTATAGTCTTCGCCTTTGAAGACCGCGCTCGTAATGGTTCCAGAAACATTTCCGCCTTCTTTTTCACTCAAAATAACGTCCTCGGGGCGGATAACGACGTCAACCTTCTCATTAAGTGCGAAATTATCAACGCAATCCCATTTCGCACCGAGGAAATGCACTTTCTTTTCCCCTGCCATTGTGCCGTTATAGATATTGCTTTCCCCGATAAAATCAGCAACGTAAGCGTTCACCGGCTCATTATAGATGTCTTCAGGAGTACCAACTTGCTGAATTTCGCCATCACTCATGACGACAATCGTATCGCTCATCGTGAGAGCTTCTTCTTGGTCGTGGGTGACATAAATAAAAGTAATGCCTAACTTTTTATGCATTTCCTTTAATTCGATTTGCATATCTTTGCGCATCTTGTGGTCAAGAGCGCTAAGAGGTTCGTCGAGTAACAAAACTTCCGGTTCAAGAACGATGGCGCGTGCAATGGCAACTCGCTGTTGCTGACCGCCAGACAAAGTATTGATGTTGCGGTCTTCCATTTCGCTAAGATCGACAATTTCTAAGGCTTTCGCCACTTTATCATCGATTTCTTTCACCGAAAGGTGTTTTAATTTCGTGACTTTCTCACCTTTTCGATTGGTCATAGTCACAGGAACCTTCTTTAATTTAAGACCAAACGCAACGTTATCGTAAACATCCAAATAAGGAAATAAGGCATAGTGCTGAAAAACCGTATTAATCGGTCGCTTATAAGGGGGAAGGGTCGTAATATCCTCCCCATTCAGCAAAATCTTTCCTTTTGTCGGAATATCGAAACCGGCAATCATCCTTAAAGTCGTGGATTTTCCACAACCTGAAGGGCCAAGGAGTGTTACAAATTCTCCCTTTTTGATGTCCAAATTAAAATCCTCAACGGCCACAAAACTACCGCCGTCGAATTCTTTGCGGACATGCTGTAACGAAATGATGGTATTAGCGTCCATCGCATTGCCTCCCTTTCTTTAAAGAAACAACCAACAAATGCCAAGCGCACCCTCTCAAAACGAGCAGGCATATTTGACGGCGAAAAATATGGACCAAAAAGAGGGTAAAATCAATAACTTTTTTCATATTTTTTTCGCTGGTGCTTTTCCGGAGCGGAATTCAAAAAAGAAAAAGTGGGCTTTCTTTCGGCCGTTTCTAGTCAATTCAATGTTTTTTTATCGCAAAAAAATCTTTAAGATTTCGCAAGTTTTTACACGAAAAAAGGGGATGATTATTCTCCCGCGCTTTTCTCTAACGTTTTCCGTCCCACTTTTTTAGCAAATTTTCTCATAATTTCTTGACCGAAATTAGTAGCAAGCTAAACTACTTTTATGAACAAAAAACCACTTCTTTTATTTTTATCAATCGGGATGACATTTTTGTCTACGCTTTCTTGCTCACAAAGGCAGGAAAACGATTCTCCGATTCTTCTACCTTATGGAAATTTATTTGATTCTTCTTTAAAGGAGGAAGAAGCCTTTAAGAAGCTGACTTATAGTGGCTTTTCTTCCATGGTAAAAGAAAAGAACGATTCTAGCGCAAACTACGATTCCTTCTTTTTAGTGGTTCGTGGGTCAAGTCAAAGCTGCCTTTGTTGGATCAATGTACGCGAAAATTTGGCCCGTTACATGAAGAAAAACAACCTACTTACCTATCTTCTTACTTTAAGTGATGATTTTGTGGCCGACGGAAAAGAACGCGATTATAAAGGATTAAATCTAAAAAGAGGCGAACAAACGATCGCGATATTCGAAAATGGAGCTCTTAAGTACCAAATGAATTTAACCGAGGGAAGCGAGTACAGTAAAGATTATGAGAAATTCGAAGCGTATCTCGATTCCCATTTAAAAGTTGGAAATGTTCTTTATATTAGTAAAAAACAGCTGGACGCTCTCTATCAACAAGGGGATGGAGCGCCTAGTTTTGTGGTTGGCTTTACGCGCAATAGCTGTCCAGACTGCACTTATATTAATCGCCACCGCCTTAAAGAAATCGCTTCAAGCGAAGAATACAACGTAAGCTATTTATTCGATTGTGACACCGAAGGCGTGAGATTATATAAGGGCGAAGAAGCGAAAGAGAACGGAAGCGAAAACGCTAAAATTGCTTATCAAAATTGGATAACGTTTAAAAACGACCACGGTTTAAGCGATGTTGAAAACAAAGAGCTAGGGTATAAAGAAGGATACGTCCCTACCTGGACTTGCAATCTTCCTGGCTTATCGACGAAAATCGAATCGATCAAAGATATGTTTGTTTGGGGAAATGACTCTATCATCAAAAATGGCGACATTTATGAAGTCGCCACAACTTATTTCGATGGTTCTAGAGAACATGCCTTTCTTAGCGATAAGAGCATCTTGGACAAATCGAAAGTGAACAAAACAAATTTAAAAGGACTAGAAGTTCCTAAAAGCGAACTAAATTTAATCGGTGAAACTCCTTATTGGACGCATGAGGCAAGCTCGAAATACGAGGACCCGCTATTGACCGCGTTTTTCAATTATTATTGTTCAAAAAAATAAAAGACTAATTCCGAAGAGCTAGTCTTTATATCGTCGTAATGATGAGGTTATTTTTCGATGTCGTTCCCGTTTTCATCAACTGGAACAAGAAGAGAAAAATCAGCGCCACAAATTGGGCATGGCTCGCCTTCTTCTACTTCAACGATTTGCCCGCAGATGGTGCAGCGATACTTTTTGGCCATAATTTAGCCCTCCTATTATCTTTAATTATAAATGCTTTTTGCCCTTACTCAAAGAAGGATGCTTTCATAAAATTTAGTGAAAGAAATTCTAATCTGCCAAAGTACCCATTGGGTCCCAAGGATTTAAATGGATCGGCTCACCAACGATGGCTTTCTTTTCTTCTTCATTAAGATATTCTTTGCGAATGACGGCTTGATAGACGAATTTATCAAACCAAGAAGCGCTCATGACGTAATAGCCTTTTAAGCCATTCTCTTCCCCCCAGCTATTCTCAATCTTGTAGCGGTTAGGGTTATTGTTCTCATCCAGATTGACACCTGTAATCACCATCGCGTGATTCATCGCGCTGTTCCAATAATCGAGCATATCACCTTTTTCAAATTCCAAAGAGAATCCTAAAACACTATGGTAATCAAGGGCGTTATCGTCCCAAGCGATGCCAAGCCGGTCACGGTAAAAGGAAACGTCGCTTCCAAACCAAACAGGGCGATTATTTTTGAGTTGTTTGACAATAAGCTCTTTCATTCTTTCCATAGGGAGATTCAGATGATTGATGGCCTTTCCTTCAATCACATTTCCTAAATAATCAATCGTGAAATTCTTCACAAACGGCTTATCGGATGTTGGGGAATTGATGACGGATTGATATTCATCGATTTCCTTTCCAATATACTTTTCAAAAAAAGATAATGGGGTGAATTTCCCTTCGTTATGGTATTTTCCTTTTTCGTCAACATATTCGAAGACAAATTCTTTCGGAGGAAGGCCGAAAGCATTAAGGAACATCCGATAGATTTCTCCGATAGCTTTATCTTTTTCAATGCGTATTTCATCTATTTTTCCTAATGCATAAAGCTTATGGGCATCGCTAGCGAAACGGCGAATCCTCGCATTCAAAACAGCGTCGAGTTCACGAGTGTTATTGGATTGATAGGTTTCAGGGAATGCGCTTTGCGGGAGTAAACCGTATTTCTTCACGAGGTTCACGAACATGTCCCATTGGCCACCATCGCTCACAGGCTCATGAAGAATATGCGCTAAAACCCGGTCATCATGTTCCTTTGTCAGAAGGGAAATAATCGATTCGAGGGCAAAATTCGCTTTTTCGATTTTGTCAAAGAGCGAAATATAATTCTGACTCAATTCGAATTTACTCATTTTGAGTTTTTCATTCACAATTTCGCGAAGAATATTTAATCCCGCGAAGATCCAACAACGCCCACTCGCCTTTTGGTTCGCAACAGGCATGGTTTTGATCTCAATTGAGAAAGACGGATTTTCCAATAGTAAGGAAGAAGAATCATAAATCACTTCGCTTAGCGCGTTGCGGGAAAGGGCATGACGGATGATTGTGTTCTTCTTATCGGTAAGATATTCATTGAGGATACGATCCTCTTTTTCTTTTGTTAATGCTTTCGCTTCAATGCTTTTATCCATAAATAAACCTCTTTTCCCGTATATTCTATGCTCAATCTTCTTGCCGATAAAGAAGCATTCATGAATTGAGTTAGTATTTACTAACATGCTTGTCTTCTTCTAGCGTATATTCGCTTATAAGAGTAGAATTTCCCTCGAAAGAAGGCGAAAAGAATGAACGAATCAATTGAACGCTTCATCCGCTACGTGAAAGTGGATACGCAAAGCAATGACAATAGTAACTTAACTCCTAGTGATCCAAAGGAACTAAACCTCACTAAAATGCTCCTCAAAGAGTTAGAAGAAATGGGCATAAATGGTGAAATTGACGAATACGGAAGGCTATATGCCCATTTAGATGGCGAAAAAGGTTTAGACAAGATCGGTCTAAATTCGCATGTTGACACAGCTTTAGAATGCTCTGGAAAAGACGTTAAGCCGCAATATGTCTCTACTTATGATGGGGGAACGATTCGTCTAAACGATACTTATTCGATGTCGCCTAAAGAATTTCCTTCCTTAGCTCGCCATATCGGCGAAGACTTAATCGTGACAAGCGGCGATACTTTGCTTGGTGGTGACGATAAGGCGGGCCTCGCCATTATCATGAGCGCGCTTCATTATTTTGTAAGCCATAAAGAAATCAAACATCACCCAATTTCGATTTTGTTCACACCTGATGAAGAGATCGGAAGAGGCCCTGAGCATTTTAATCGCGAAAAATTCGGCGCGGATTATGCCTATACGATCGATGGAGATTATATTGATCAAATCGATATCGAAACCTTTAACGCCTCTCACGCTGATATTACGATACACGGTATTTCCATCCATCCAGGAGAAGCCAAAGGCAAAATGGTGAACGCTTCGCGCCTCATTGGAGAATTCGATTCCTTGCTCAGCCCAAGTGAAAGGCCAGAATTGACCGATGGGCACGAGGGGTTTAACCATCTAGTGTCCGCGACTGGATCGGTAGATGAAGCAAATCTCCATTACATCATCCGCAATCACGATAGAGCAAAGTTAGAAAAGCAAAAGCGAGAATTCCTAGAAGCAAAAGAAAAACTCCTAGCAAAATATCCAGGCATTAAAATCGAGCTTACGATAAAAGACGATTATCGAAATATGTATGAGGTGTTAAAAAACGATGACCGCGCAATAAAACACGCCGAAAAAGTATATCGTTCGCTAGGCATTAACCCGAAGCATGTCCCGATTCGTGGAGGGACGGATGGAGCTTCTTTCTCTTTCATGGGTTGTCCTACACCAAATTTAGGAACGGGCTCCTATAATCACCATGGAAGATTCGAATATCTTTCTGTATCTGATTTTGAGAAGATGATCGAAATCGTCATCGCCTTGCTAAAAGCATAAAAAAGCCAGCGTTTCCGCTGGCAATCCCACAAATTGGCTGGGGTGACTGGGATCGGACCAGTGCATCTCGGATTCAGAGTCCGATGCCTTACCACTTGGCTACACCCCAATTTTGCATCGATTATTCTACAACGATTCAGTTACTGAGCAAACAAAAAGGAGAAAAAGAATGGCAATTTTGATTGCACTCGGCGGCGGTTCTGGTTCAGGGAAGACTTCAATCGCTAGAGCCTTGGTTGAAGAATTAGGAAAAGAAGCAACACGCTTTTCTTTTGATAATTATTATCGTGACCAAGGCGCATTAAGTATAGAGGAGCGCTCCAAAGTGAACTATGACTCCCCTTTTACGCTAGATATCGAATTGTTCGTTGAACATCTAAAAGCCATTCGGAAGAATAAAGCCGTTGATGTTCCTCAATATGATTTCGTCACCCATACGCGGCTGCCATCCCCTATCCCCTTCTACCCTACAAAGTACGTCATTGTCGATGGAATATTGACGCTATATCTCAACGAAGCCGAAAACTTATTCGATTATAAAATCTTCGTGAAGGCCGATAGCGATATTCGTTTGGCACGTAGAATTCGTCGTGACACCATAGAAAGAGGGAGAACCGCAGATTCCGTCATCCGTCAATATCTAGCGACCGTAAGGCCAATGCATTTAAAATACGTCGAGCCCTCGCGCTTTGTAGCCGATTTTGTTTTCGACAATAACCGCGAAGACGGAATCGATAAGGAAACTTTAGCGGTCGTAAAGGCAAAAATCCTTCGCCTTGGTGAAGAGCATGAGAATTGATGCCCATGCCCACATTGCAAGCTGGCCAACCGAAAAAGAGTGCGTAAAAACGCTCTTAGCGTCCATGAAAAAGTATCGGATTGACTACGCTTTGGTGAGCAATTGCGATTGTAGCGAATATTTGGACAATGGCAAAAGAAACAACAATCATTTAAGCGCGATTATCGGTGCAAAAAAGGTATTGCGTTTAGTGAAAAAATATCCACAAATTATTGGTTGTGCAGTCTGGGTCAATCCCCACTATGAAAAAGTCAATGGGGAGCTCGTTTCTTTTATCAAAGAAAACCGTTCTTCCATTTACGCTTTAAAGATTCACCCTTACGAATCGCGCCTAAAAATCAGCGATAAACGAATTTTGCCCTACTTAGATTTGGCGCGACTCTTTTCTTTGCCGATAATTTTTCATACCGCAAGCGAAGAATATAGTGATATCTCGATGCTTTTATCGCTAGCTAAAGAAAATCAAGACATCAATTTTGTAGCCGCTCACCTCCAGCTTTGTAGCGATAACAAAGCCGCGATTGCTTATTTGAAAGAAGCACCTAATTTATACGCAGATACCGCCTGGGTGCCTTTGAAAAACGCCAAAAAGGTACTTTTGCAAGTTGGTGAAACTCGTATCCACTTCGGAACAGATGAACCAATTGACGGAATTGATACATTGAATAACAAAATCTACCAGGCTTATTTTAAAAACACCGCAAAATTAAAAGCCCATCTTTACCATAATCTCATGGCAAATAACGCGATATCTTTGTTCCGTTTACCAATCGATAAAAATAATGGCTAGGCCCCATCGATATTATCTTTATAGCGATAGCTTCCTCTTTCTTCACTCGCTTGCGGATCGCTTTCTTTTTCGTGAAGCATGTCAATATCTTCGCCCGTCAAAGTGCTGCCGTAGCGGAATCTGTTTCTTTTCTTATTGTCCATACCTAGTTATTTTAAATCAGGGAAGCGGAAATAAAAACGATAAGCGCCTTGCTCCAAAAAAGAATCAGAGGCTTATTCCCTTAATAAGAAGGAAATTTTTCTCGTTTTTGCGTTTGCTTAATAAATAAATGTCCCTAAACCAGCATTGATATTGATGGATAAGCTTAGAATTAAGGTTAGGAAAGGCAAGACGTTATTAAGATAAGTCTCCGCTATAACGACGCTGCTCGCTCGATAAGAAAGAATCCAATAAGAATGCGTAAAGCGGAGATAGATAATAATGCTGATGAAGAGAGAAAGTGAGCTATTACATTTCAGTAAAAGATTCGATAGTTAATCCAATGGAAAAAGTAACTAGGGGCGTACAAATGAAAATCTTCCCAGAAAGAAAAAAAGAGAGGGAATCAAAGAGCGAATGCTTTTATTGAAACAAGAAAACAATCACGAATAATTTCGCTCATACCCCCCTCTATGCAACACAGTTAAGCCGATTCGTGGAAAGAAAAATTGGAATTTGTTAAACTATTTCACTAAGGAAAAAGAATTATGTCACAACATCAATGCGAAAAAGAGACTTGTGAAAGCTGCAATGAAACAAATTGCCCCTCACATCAAAAAATAGAAAAAATATCCCCTAACCCTAAGACACAAATTAAGCACACGATTGCAATCATTTCAGGAAAAGGCGGTGTAGGGAAGAGCTTAGTCACCAGTTTATTAGCAAAAGAGCTAAACGAATTAGGCTATAAAGTCGGCATTATGGACGCGGATATCACCGGACCTTCAATCCCCAAATCTTTTGGAATCGCGGAGAAAGCGACAGGCGATGAAACTCGCATTTTAGCATTGCATAGTAAAAAAGGCGTAGCTATCATGTCGACGAATTGCTTATTAGAAGATGACACCGATCCAATCATTTGGCGAGGACCAATGATTGCGAATTTAGTCACGCAGCTTTATTCGAACGTCGACTATGGGGAACTCGATTATCTATTAATCGACATGCCCCCAGGAACAGGCGATGTTCCTTTAACGGTATTTCAGCAGATTCATATTGATGGAGCGCTAGTCATTACTAGCCCCCAAGATTTAGTTTCTCTTATCGTAGAAAAATCGCTGAAAATGGGAAAGTCGATGAACGTCCCTCTGCTTGGCTTGATTACCAATATGGCATATTTAAAATGCCCGCACTGCGAAAAAAAGATTTATCTATACGGAAAAGCGAAAACGGAAGACTACGCGAAAAGCTATGGAATAAGAAATTTAGATGAAATCGTTCTAGACCCATTGCTCGCGGAAAAAGTTGATCAAGGCGCAATCGAGGACTACCAAAAGAAGCTGCTTCCTAAGGCAACTTCTTTACTCGCTATGTTAAGAGAATAGAAAAAGTTACAAAAAAGAGACAATTGGGTCTCTTTTTTTAAATTAATGAAAGATCTATTTTGAGAAATCCATCGAGTGCATGATACTCTTGCGAGTAACAATGCCAATGAAAACGCCTAAATCATCAAGCACGGGAACAAAATTTTGTTGCTCCGCTAAAAGGTATAATTCATGGATATCCGCTTCAACTGATACGGCGACAATATCGCGGGAATGGGGAACGTTTTTTAAAGGTTGCTCCTCGAGATCGTGAAAGGCTAACTGCTTGTCTTTTAAGTACCATAGGAAGTCGCCTTCACTCAAAGAATAGAGATATTTTCCCGTTTTTCTTTCAATAACAGGTATCGTTCCATAACGATGAAATTCCATTTTTTCAAGTGCTTGACGGATTGTGAAGTCTTCGTATAGATACTGTACTCCTTTTTTCGGAGTTAATAGTCCTAGTAAGTTCATAACTATATTGTACTATTTATCAAATATGGAAAAAAGAAAAGGAGCAAATATTTAATGAATTCGAAAAATAAGAATTGAAATAACGAATCAATAATCACCTCTTTCTATTAAATTAATGTTGCAAAAATTAAAAAATTTGCCATGATGATATTATTCCTCAAAAAGAAAGGAGGCTATTACTCAATGGCTAGAAGAACATTAAGAGCACTCGATAGTCGAATCATCAAACGCACAATCCAAGCAGGAGCGAAGAAAGGCGTCACTAACATTTCTACGAAAGAGATGTCTACCATTTTAGGTATCACAGAACCGACCATTTATGTTCATTATGGAACGAAAGACAATCTCTTATTAGAAGCATTTAACGAATGCGGGAAAAGCATAAGAGCATGCGAAGATCTTGCCTTAGAGACATTCGAAAAAAGCGAAAAATCGGAAAAAGATGTTATCGCTTTATTGGATGAATTAATTTCATTGAACGATGTTGGAGCTGAAAAAATCGCTTATGCGCTAGATTATGTTAGAATTGGCCGCTATAAGATTAGCGAAACCGATAAAGTATTCTACAGAAAAGTCCTTTTGAGTTTAGGCGGTAAAGAAGAGAATCTGGACTGCTTCTTTTATGTTTTAGCGGCATTACGTGGGTGTGAAATACGCAACTTGGTCGCTCGCCCAAAAGATGTCTACAAAGCACTCGTAGAATACATTAAATAGTCTTGTTAACGAAATAAATAAAAAGTCGAGTTAATTCCCGACTTTTTATTTATCGTTTGCTTTTCTTATCTCGTGACAATGCCGACACCGCGGTTCATATGACTCAGTGCCGCCAACTAAAACGACAGGATCATCTTTTGCGGCAGGAACACCATTTACGATTCGTTGTGTCATTGTCGCAGGCGCCCCACACTTAACGCAAATAGCGGTGAGTTTTGTGACAAATTCCGCACGCGCCAATAAAGAAGCGCTGACAGGGAACGGTTCCCCTCTAAAATCAGTATCTAAGCCAGCCGCTATGACGCGAATCCCCCGATTTGCTAGTTCTTCGCAAACATCGATGATACCCACATCGAAGAATTGCACTTCGTCAATTCCCACCACTTCAGTATCATCTTTCACGTAAGAATAGATTTCGCTTGAATTCTTTAAAGGAATCGCTTTTGTTTTATTTTTTAAATGCGAGACCACTTCATCCCGACTATAGCGATTATCGATCGCTGGCTTAAAAACCACATATTTTTTGTGAGCGTAATCGAGTCTTCTTAAGCGGCGTAATAATTCTTCGCTTTTTCCAGCGAACATCGGACCGACAACAATCTCGATCCAACCAGGTTCTTTCAAAATCTCCATGCGAACTATTATAGGTGAGTAAGTCCATTCTAGATATGGATATTTTTTCTTTTTTGTACACTGTACAAACTAGCTAAGCTTTCCTTTGCTAACTATTTCTTTTCCTATTTCTTTTTGGAATAGAAAAACGGAAAATATCGTTATGAATACAAAAATTTATCAAGAAAAAATTCCCGTACGAGTAGATTGGCTTGATTTCAAAAAAACCTTAAAGCTGTCCACGTTATTTAGACTCTTTCAAGATGTTGCCCTTCGTCATCTAGAGTCGATTTCCTTTGGGGATGAAATCATCCGCGGAGAAGGACTACATTGGGTCGTATCGCGTTATCATTTAGAAATTAACCACATGCCTAAATATGGCGATACATTAATCATAAAAACCTATCCTGAACCGCTTTTGGCTTATTTTTTCCCTCGCCAATTTTTTGTCGCAAATGACGAAGGGGAAATTCTCATCAAAGCAGGGAGTTTATGGGCACTTGTGGATGAAAAGAAGCGAACAATGGTCATGCCAAATTCTTCTTTATTGAAGGATTATGGAATTACGACAGGGGAAGAGATTCATTACCCTCTCCCCTATAAAACCAAAGAAGGCAAAAATAAAAGCGTCATTAAAGCATCGTATTCTTCTTGCGACTTAAACAGTCATCTCAATAATTGCTCCTACATCGATATTCTTGAGGATATGATACCAATTGACTATTTGGCTTCTCATTCACCAAAAACTGTTGATATTCACTACAAAAAAGAAATTCTTCTAGGTCAAGAAATTCCTCTTTCTTATGAGGAAAACGATAACTTATATACCTTCCATAGCGATAACTTTTCTCTAGGCATCCAATTCCAAAAAGATTAAAGAGCTTTCGCTAATTTTAAATTTTCCGCCGTTTCAATGGATGACAATTGTCTAATTCATGGGGTTACATCGAATCCGCCGCGTACAAGCACTAAAACAGCGAATTTTTAGTATTCTCGGTAATGTCCAAAATAGACTATCCGATCGCTTCATCCCTATCGCTATGCAAACTGCATTCCTTAGATAAATTTTGGCTTGTTTTCAAGAATTGAGGCGAAACAAAACGTTTCCGAATCTTATCGATAGTGCTTTATAAATAAAAAAACATTCCTCCATCTTGCTTACTAAAGCAAAATTCTCGGAATATCACAACAAACATGTGTTTGATTAACTGTATTTATACAATTTGCGTACGCCCTTAAAAAGTGCGTACAGTTTGTCCCAAATGCGTACAGCTGAATAAAAGAAAAAACCTTCCAACAAGTAGGAGGTCTGTAACTGTTTCCGTTACCGAATGTGCGCTAGCCTTTTAACGTGGTCTTAGGCACTGCGCTGTCCACGATCCAATCCTCGCGCTGGTCATAGGGCAATTCACAGGTATTATTTTGATAAGTGCGTGGATTCTCCTTGGATTAGGGTGCTGTTTTATTGATTCTTGATGTGCTACTTATGAAGGGTGTTGCTAAAAACTTCACTTATGAAAAACTATTGAGATAGGATTGAACTATTGAGTTTTGGAACTGAGAAATTAAAAAGGCAAGGATAGTCGAGAAAAAATTGTCGTCTGCGCTAAAATTATTGTCCGTAAGGAGCTGAAGGAATATGAAAGAACAGATTTTGGCTGTCCAGCGGATGCAGGATTATATCGAGAAGAATAATGCAAAGGAAATCAATTTGTCGGACTTAGCGCGCGCGTCAATGTTTTCTCCGTGGTATTCTTATCGACTGTTCCGTGACTCTCTTGGGCTGACGCCGACTGAGTATATCCGCAAGTATCGGCTCACGCAGGCGGCAAAAAAACTTAAAAGCGGTAATATCAAGGTTATTGACGCAGCGTTTGGCGCAGGTTTTTTGAATGTAGATACCTTCACACGGGCATTTTACAGAGAATTCGGGCTGAACCCAAGCGACTATACGAAAAATCCGGTTCCTGTCACCTTCTTTATTCCTTACGGTGCAAAATATCGAGAATTAAAAAAGGAGGACATCGACGTGTCAAACATTCAACCTATTTTCATTCAGGTTATCCGTAAGCCGGAACGCCTATGCATTATCAAACGTGGCAAGCAGGCGACAGACTATTTCCCGTACTGCGAAGAAGTCAGTTGTGACGTTTGGGGTATTCTTATGAGTATGAAGTCGCTCTGTGGAGAACCCGTTTCCATGTGGTTGCCTGAAAAATACAAAAAGCCGAATACATCCACCTATGTGCAGGGTGTCGAGGTCGAAACCGACTACAAGGGAATCATTCCGGAAGGATTTGAAACCATTCATCTGCCCGAAGCAGAATATCTGATGTTTCAGGGACCATCTTTCCGCGAAGAGGATTATTGCGAAGCTATCCGCACGGTACAAACGGCAATGGATAGTTACGATCCATCTGTCATTGGCTACCGCTGGGACAATGAAAATCCGCGCATTCAATTAGAACCTCGCGGACAGCGCGGATACATTGAGCTGAGAGCCGTGTGTAAATGTCAATGATATTTTTAATAAAAAATAGAAACAATAATTAATAGAAAATGGAATTATAATATTAATAATGTAAGAGATAGCATTAGCTGTTAATAGGTAAAATGCTATCTCTTTTTACGTTTAATTAATATATTCTTAGTCCCATAAGAAGGAACCATCAATCGTTCCATAGCAACATCTATCGTCCCGTTGATAAGGCTTTCGTTCCGTTGCAATATGTAAAAAGAAAAAGAGCCTCTTAAAAATGCCGTTTGACACTTCAAAAAGACTCTATATTTTGTTGGCAGAAAGGATAAATGTTCCTATCTGCAAAAAAGGTCTGACACAATTTGTATCAAACCTATGCTTTTCTTATGGCGGAGGCGGAGAGATTTGAACTCTCGCTGGAAGAAACTCCCACTAACAGATTAGCAATCTGCCCCCTTCGGCCTCTTGGGTACGCCTCCGTGCCGGAATATACTAGCACAAACCAGTAAGAAGTTACTAGAAACTTTCGAAAGTTTTATTGGAAACTCAAGATTTGGGAGAGCAAAACAGAAATTCAACACAGTTTTTATTAAAATAAGCAATGAACGCGATAGAGAATTGATTCATTGAAGAGTCATTTTCTTGCGAATCGAAAGGTGGGTTTTATAATGTTGCCATGGTAGAAAATAAAGAAGAATCGGAATGCGCTCGTAGAGCAATTCGTAACGCGATAGCCTTTTTAATAGCTTCAACTTGTTTTTTAGCGTATTGGATTACCTTTTTATTGATGGGCGTCGCCGAACGCCCAAAGAATTATTCTTTATATTTATTCTTTGTTATCCTCGAATTAGTATTCCATTCGCTCATCATTGTTTTTACTTCTCTTTCTCTTCGGAAAAAGCACCATAAGCATTATCAATTTTTCTTCACAGGGAACTGGATTTTATTATCCATTGCCACTTTCCCATTGCCGTTCGCCTATTTGTTTAGCGCAGGTATGAATAACGTTCCTCTCGATAATGAGGTGGCTAGCATGGCTACTCCCACCACAATTCTATGCATCCTCGCTCTATTTTTCGCATCTGCAGCCCTAGAAAAATATCAGGAGCGCGACATTAGCGCACATAAGACTTTTATTCGGCTCATGGTAGGGACTTTATTTGCGGCAGCCTTATATGTCTTTGGCTCAATGATTTACAAAATCAGCGTGAATACAAATCCTAGCGGAATGCTCACTACGATTTATTTTTATGTCGCATTGGCTTTTATCTATTTAGCCATATGCGTTTATGGCGCAATCAGCGTCACTAAAGAAATGTCTATCACTTCCTTGGACGAAAAGCGAAAAGTCCCCGATTCGAAGCATTCTTTATTTCGGATCGCGAATGGTTTTTATTTAGCCTATTCCTTAATCAATATCGTGATGGACTCCTATAATCTTGCTTCGGCGATAAAAAACGATAACGTCATTACAAATATCAGATTCGGAAGGGTCGATTCCTTCTTGCTATTAGGAAATGAAATATTTTTGTTCCTCATTCATTCTTTTTTGCTTCTATACGCATTCATTCTCCTTCACGCCAAAAATGAAGAAAAACAAAGAGATCCATTGTTCTCCTTATCAGTATTAAGTGTTTTGTTTTGCCTTTCTTACGCGGTACCAGGAATTGTGGGAGGAAATGGAATCGTAAAAACGTATTTATCGTCTCGCGTAAATATGATCCCTTATATCATTCCAGAATTCTCCATCATTACATTTGCGGTCATCGGAGTGGGAACTAGTCTTGCTGGTTTATTTTTTGTAGGCCATAGAAGGATCGATGCTGCAATATTCATCGCGGTTGCTTCTTTTATGATGGTCGGCGTCACAATCGCATTATTCGCTGGTGAAATCTATTTGCTCGTCAATGAAAAATCTACGTTCTTTCAAAGTATAAGCGTCCTAGTCGAATCGCTTCCTGATTTAGCCTTGGTGACTATCAATCTTCTCGCCTTAGCAAAAGAATATCCCCAAAAAGAAAAAATCGCCTCAAAGTGAAGCGATTCTTTTTTTAATAGGCTCTAGCGAAATAGGCAATCAATTTAGCGCTTTTCCCGCATACTGGGCATAGCGTTCCTTCTTCCACACTTTCTTTATAAATGCAGCGAGCGGTGCCGCCAAGGGTGAATTCCTTGATTTTATCTTCACATTCTACTTCACCACAAAACGCCATTTTGACATATCCGCCTTTATCGAGCATCGCCTTAAGTTCTTCTAAGGAATGGGCTTCGTAAATATGGGAATCAAGGAAAGCTTTCGCCTTGTCATACATTAATTTATGAATCTCTTTAAGCAAGGAAGGAATTTCTTCTTCGATGGTTTCAATCTTTGCCGTTTGCTTTTCTCCATCGACGCGGCGGGTGAGAACAGCTTCTCCTTTCGCCAAGTCACGTGGTCCGATTTCGATGCGAAGTGGGACGCCTTTCATCTCGTATTCGCTAAATTTCCATCCTGGCGTCTTTTTTGGATCATCGTCCACTTTCACGCGGATGCCTTTTTCTTTGAGTTGCTTTGCGATAGAATTGCAGGCTTCTAAAATCCCCGCTTCTTGTTGACGAACGGGGATGATGACGACTTGGATTGGGGCTACAAATGGAGGTAGCACTAAGCCGTTATCGTCTCCATGAACCATGATTGTTGCACCGAGTAGACGCGTAGAAACCCCCCAAGAAGTTTGATGGGGGATAGATAAATGGTTATCTCTCCCCATGAAGGAAATGCCATAGGCTTTCGCAAATCCCTGTCCTAAATAATGGGAAGTGCCGCTTTGCAAAGCTTTACCATCATGCATCAAAGCTTCAATCGTATAAGTAGCGACGGCACCAGCAAATTTTTCGTGTTCTGTTTTTTTGCCTTTCACAAAAGGTATCGCGAGAAGTTCTTTACCGACATCATCGTAAATATCGAGGAAGGTTTTCACATTCTCTTCTGCTTCTTCTTTCGTTTCAAATAAACAGTGCCCTTCTTGCCAAAGGAATTCAGCGCCCCGGAGGAATGGACGAGTTGTCTTTTCCCAGCGAACAACCGAACACCACTGGTTATACATTTTTGGAAGGTCCCGGTAACTAGAAATTTGACGTTTGTATAATTCGCTAAATAAAATTTCACTCGTTGGACGAATGACTAATGGATCTTCTAGTTTTTTGCCGCCTCCATAAGTCGCAACAAGGGTTTCAGGAGCGAATCCTTCCACGTGCTCTTTTTCTTTGGCGAATAAAGACATTGGGATGACAAGAGGCAAATACACATTCATCGCGCCATTTTCTTTAAAACGGCGATTCATGTAATTTTGAATCTCTTCCCAAATCGCATAGCTATAGGGAAGATAATCGATGAATCCTTTCACCGAGCTATAATCCATAAGCTCTGCTTTTTTGCAAATATCGGTGTACCACTGCGCGAAATCTTCCTCGCGAGAGGTAATGGCTTGGTTTTTGATTTGTTGGCTCATAAGTTCCCCTTTCCTATTTTCGGTCAATCATTCCTTTAACGCGGTCAACGCTTTTGCTATTAATCGGCTTAAACATTGCGTCGTATGGCGCAAATGAATCACTAGAGATATACTCCACCTTGCTGCCAACCACAAGTTCAATCGCGTTCCAGTTCATTAAATTTGTGCCGATTATCGGTTTTTTATAACGCATGAGGCGTTCCACTAGCGCGTGGAGCTCACTGCGAATCGCCGTATCCATATTGGTTTCAGAACGTGAGGAGAAATCTACGAAGAAAGCATCGCATTGTTCATAAATAGAGCGCTCTAAGACAAGCGCCTTGCCCTTTAAATAGATGGCAAAGCCAAAGCCGTTTCTTTTGATGGTCGCAATGAATTTAAATAAGGTTTCGATACTAGTTGGATCGAGGTAATTAGCAATGTCTTCTTCTTTGAACAAGAAGGTAAGGTTCGCTTCTTTTGCGGCATTATAGTGAGGGAAAAAAGAAGTAATAAGCATTCTTTCGTCCATTCTAGCAGGCAAGAACAAACGATGGTTTTTTTCCATCCTCTCAGCGACAAAAGTAGGCACTAAATGTTTGGCAATCGCCGCGAATAAACTCTTTTCGTCTTTTGCGCGAATCGCGTAGTTCTTTAATTCGTCAATCGAGCCAAAGGAGGTGCCGATTGGAATCGCGCGCGCCATATACCCATATATTTTCTTATCATTAACGTCATATATGGGTCGATAAGAGAAAGAAAGTTTCTTTTCGTATATAATGCGGTCCACCTCGCTCCGATAATGGAGTTCATCGGCAGGCGTGATGATTTTATCGCCTTTGGAGAAGAAAGCGAGGGTATCGCTAGTAGTTTCTGTGGCGTTATATGCGCTTTTTCTCGCTGCTTCCAATAGAGCATCGCTATCATCGGGAACATCACGGTTGCTTACAATTCCGCATTGAACTTGATATTTGGCAAAAGACGTCCTTCTTTTCCCATTATCAAGCGCTTTATCAACCCCGTCTTTTACCCGCAAAGCGTAAAAAATCGCGTTGCTCATCTCAATCATATCAAAATTCACCACGACAATTTCCGTATTCGATAAGCGAATCGCCTTTTCATTTCCGGAAACGTAAGGGAACAAAGCGTTTTTAAAACGCAAAAAGAGATCATTGGAGACTTCGCTATCCTTTAAGTGAGGATCAAAGCCAGGGAGCCCAGTTTTGCCCCTGCATAAGGTAAAACAGAACGTATAGCCAACGTTATTACCGTTGATTTTTAAGACCTGAGCAAGCTCGCCTTCCGAAGAGAAATTTCTCATCGCAGTATGAACGGGCTTATCAAAATGGAGCAAATAGCTTTCTAAGTGGAGTATCCCCTGCGCAACATTGACGGAATCAACATGCAAAAATGATGACATGGTTCGTCTTTCTTTCTTGAAATAAACGTCCACTTGGAGATATTTTTGCTCATTTTTCCCGCCGAGTAATCCGTCAATCCAATTTCTTACTCTTTCTTGCTCAGAGACAGGAAAAGAAGAATAAAAGCCTTCCATCGTCGCGATTTTGACTTCGCTCATACTAGAAAGATTAAAATAGCGAACATAATTTCTCGGGCGATTTATGTAAAATACGCGGATAGATGCAGACTGATTATTGATTTCTTTTTTAAAACGATTTGTTTTGTTATTTTCAACAACGAATAAAGCGATGACTAGTGTAAGCAAAATAACAAGAATCAAACCAACTAAAAGAAAGGAAATCTGCTCGTAACTACCTTCAAATGCTTCAATAGAAGAGGCTAGAATTTGTTTTTTTGCATTTAAAAAAGAAACGGATTTTTCCATCAAGGGAATTGTAACACGTTCTAGTATGCTTTGATATGCGCATTAATAGGCGAAAAGAGGGTCAACTCTTCACTATATTCTTGAGGAAAGCATCGTATCGCGCTATGATTAGCGCTACTTGGAGAAGTACCCAAGAGGCCGAAGGGGTCAGTTTCGAAAACTGATAGTGGGCATCCGCCCAGCAGGGGTTCGACTCCCCTCTTCTCCGCCAAAATTCCAATATACGGGCTCATCCCGTTTTTTTATTCATCGCTAAAAATTGCAATCCAAAAAATAGAACACGAAAACAATTTTCCTTAAGCAAATTGGAAATAAAGAAAAATCTCAATAAACGTTTCGAAAGCGACTTGCCTTACCATTCTAGAAAACGCAAACTTAAAACTAGAAAAGCAAATTACGACAGGCTAAAGGATCGAAGAAACAACTTCAAAACGGGGGCATCCACTCCCATAACTAGAATCAAGCAATATTTTGATTCACGCAGCCAATCGAATTATTGTAACTATTGCCAAGAATATCTTTTGGCCGAGAAGGGATAGAAACAGAATGATTCGAATCAAATAACCTCTTTTCACCCATATAGGCATAAACAATACCGTTATCAAAACCCGCGCGAGAAAATTCGTCATTTTCGAGATTTCTTTGCGCTAATGGATCGAAAGAATAATAATCTCCAATAACGTCGTTTAAATTCTGAATATCGCTAGAAGACGAATAGAAAAGGTTTTTTTCCATGACAAGTTTTGCCTTGTTGCCTAAATCAAGCGAGGAAGAAGAATGGGCGTAGATAAGATTATTATAAAATTGCAGTGACCTATCATCCTTCACTTGTAAAAGAATCGGCGAAGTTGACGAGGAGGTGACAATCGTATTGTTGTAGCAATCCACCTTCCCAACGTAATAATTTAGATAAATAATGCCCTTGTTTCCTTTATCTGCGAGCGAAAGATTGTAACGCAAAGTCACATTATCTTTCGCACCGGCATCGTATTGGCCTGAGGCATTGCAGTTTAAGAATAAGCCAAAGGAATTATCGTGAGAATAATTGTACTGGAAAATGACATTGCGGCTTTGCAAATCGCTATCGAGCATCGCGCCATCTTGGAATTTGCCATTCGATTGTTTTTGAGCCATGTTGCGATAGCCTTCATTTCGCTCTACAAGAGTAGAATCAACGTAAGAAGTAACGATTGTGTTGCCAGCCTTACAAGTGGTTGCCGTATCATGGAGCACATTGTCTATAATCGCTCCACCAAAAAGATTTCTGACGAAGATACCGTTTTTCGCAATATAGCTAATCTCGTTACGAGCGAGCAAAACATTTTTATGGGAGCTGCGTTCAAATTTAGAATCGTAGGGAGAGACTTTGTTGACTTTAGTCCCGTTTACTTGGTACCAAGTGGCGATTCCAACGTTAGAAACGTTTTTAATTGTGCAATCACTGACCTCGAAACCGTCAATCCTAGCCCTTCCGTCTTTGCTCCAAAGATGAATCCCACCCGTAATCTTTGAAGACGTTGCCATACCGGCATTCTCCGCATCGCTATATCCATGAATGTCGTGAATCGATAAGTGGCGTAAGGCAATCGAAGAATACGTCAAAATATCATTCGTGTTATTTGGGTTCGTTAGTTCCACTAAAACGCCACGTCGGTCTTTTTCCGTCCTTGAGGTGTCATAGATCTCTAAATTCTCCAATATTAAACAAGAGCAATTCAATAAGTAAACAACGCCTTTTCCAGAAATATCATTTCCTGCAATTTTTGGAAGGGAGCCTTCCCCGTAAGAAGTAAGCAAAATCGGATGATCCTTTGTCCCAGATAGATTTTTTAACTCTAATGGCGCGGAAAAAAGGCTTCCGCATTTAAAAAAGAGCCTCGTCCCTTCGTTAAAAGTGATTTTAGCGATATCAAGAAGAGAAGAATAAGGATTTTCTATCGTTCCGTCCCCGTTACTTGAAGCACTATCAAAATAATAGTCTTGATAGGGAAAAGAATCCTCGCTACTAGTTTCGTTACTACTAGAAGGATTAGCGATAGAAGGTTCAGCATCTATGCTCCCGCCGAGCGAGCAAGAGCATAGAACAAAAGTAAATACAATGAAAAGCGAAGACTTCTTCAGCATAATCGTTAGGATTTTTTAGGACGAGAGAAGATCTTCTTGCATTTATCTCTGAAAGCAGGAATTTCTTCATAGGCTAAGCTAAAAGCGAAGAACGCTAAACTAATTCCAAAAATCGTGTCAACCGTAATTTCCACTGCATTAAGGGCATAGATCCAAGGAGGGGTTACCGTGCGGAAAACAGTGCTAACGTCAATCCCGTTCATCGCATTCGAATGAACTACCGTATAGAGCAAGCGATGGGCTTCTTCCCTCATCGCGTTCGTTAAAGTGCCATATCCTTCCTTGTATTTGTATAAAGGAGAAGCTTCGGCACTTTTCGCAGCCAAATCGCCATCAGGAAGCGCGCATCCGCCTAAAATGCTACCCACTAAATCCATATAGCCGTTTTGCCAATAATCAGAAACCGCGAAACCAGTCATTCCGAATTCGTTTCTTAAGACGGTATTGATAAAGCCATGCTGGCTTGTCCAAATAACGCCTAAGCGGTTAAATCCGGTCATGACGTTTTCGGCATTCGCGTTTTCAATCGCGATTTGGAACGGACGAAGGTATAATTCGCGGATCGTTTGCTCATTCGCCCATGTATTTATGCCTTCGCGATTCTTCTCTTGGTCATTAAGAACGGCGTGTTTCATATAGACATAAGTGCCCATTTTATGAATGCCTTTGACTTCGCTAGCAGCGATATATCCCGCTAAAGTGCCGTCTTCGCTAGCGTATTCAAATGCTCTTCCATTATAAGCGCCACGATGGATATTAATCCCTAAGCCGTATAGGCCAGAATAGCCAGCCCATAAGCAATCCTCACCAATTAAGGTGCCGAGTTCTTCCACTAGAGCATCGTTTCTAGTCGCAGCGATTAAGCTCGCGCATGGGTATTGGATTGGGGAGGAAGAGGAATCAGAATCGCCATAAAGGAAAGTGAAGCGATTTGGGGCAGCTGAATCGTTGTCTTCGTAAGAATAGGAAGTCCCGCCAACTGGACCAATCGCACCATTCCCATCGATGGTTTTCGGTTTTCCGATGCTATCGATGCCATCGGTTTTGCGTAAACCATTGGATAATAAAGTTACCGTTTCTTCAAATGTAAGTTGATCCAAAAGCTTATCCCATTCAGGGTCGTCGTAGTCTTTATAGAAGAGATTCCCCTCTACATCCATTGACATCATAGAGGCCAAAGTCAAACCATAGTCAGCCCCATAAACTGGATTAGGGACATTGTCTTTTGCGATTTTCTCGGAACCTTTCTTCGCATCTTCAATCATCGCTTCGTTCGTTTCGATAGTAACGTTATTACTCAAAGCGGCATTTTTATCGGTCAAACCAAGTTTGAGAGTTCCGTTCCAATCGTTTCTAGATAAATAAGTGACGGAATTATTGCCGCGATTCTCATAACGGTTTAAATCAACATTGTCAAAATGGTTTGTTATTGGTTTAGAGGTCGCTTTGCTCGTTGCGTATTTGGTGTTAGAGAATTCCTTTGTAATTTTATGGACCAAATTGGCATTGCCGTCTTCGTCCATCCCGTCTCCAATTGTTTTACCCTTCTTTGCTAGAATATTATTCATGGCGTCATGGACATCTTTTCCAGTCGCTAAATAATAATCCCCTGCATCAAGAACATAGGTTTTTGCTTCGTTAGCGTCATAACTAGCGAAGAATCTACCATCGACGTTAAAAGTCAATTTTTCGGATGTGTTTGGTTTAAGCAATTTGCTCTTGCCATAAGCAACAAGCTCAATCGAAGATTTTTCAATCCCATTCCGCTTATCGTAATCGGTGTAGGGCTTTTGAAGATAAATCTCGACGCTTTCCTTGCTTTCTTTCTTGCCGATGTTCTTAACGTTAACAGTAATCGTATAGGTATCGTCTTCGTTTTCTTTCACATTGAAATCAGAATAGGAGAAATCGCTATAGGTAAGTCCGTATCCGTAAGGATAAGCGACTGCGTCACGATAAGAAAACGATCCCGCGTTACCTTGTTTTAAAACGGTATCTTCGTATCTAGTCTCGCTATAGCGATAGCCATTATAAATTCCTTCTTGATAGACAACATAGGAATTGGATTTCCCGCCATTCGCGCTAGAAAGGGGACTCCCGCTATTTTTGTAATTGCCGAAATTCGCATAAACAGGGTTGTAATAATGTTTCTTAAAGAAGGTGTCTGTTAATTTGCCGCTTGGAGAAACGGCGCCAGAAAGAATTCTACCAATGCCAATCGTTCCGCTACTTCCGCCTTCGCCAACCCATAGAACCGCATCAATGCCGTATTCTGGATCATCGATATAGTCGCATTGAACTTGGTTAGCGCTATTAAGAAGAACGATAATCTTATTTAGCTTTCCGCTAACTTTTAAGGCTTTCATCCCTTTTAAGACATCTTTTTCGGTTGGGGAAAGTTCAAGATAATTGCCATTGGAATAGTCATTTAAATCGCCACCGCTATTCTTTTGGTCAGTAGCTTCGGTGCCGTATCTAGATAAAACAAAGATACCGGCTTCTGCGCTAGCGTTTTTGTCGTTTCCGATTTGGTCCCATTTTGCATCTGCGATTTTGTAAGAAGCGCCATCGCTACTCGTACTTGATTTATGGTCACCAAAATATTGCGTATTATCGCTATACCATTTCCATAAGCCTTCATTCACTTGGAAATTAGAACGTTCAAGCCCTTCTTTTAAGGAAATGTTTTCCGCTCTTTTTGCTAAAGATGAGCCTCCGCCTGAAAAAACGTAATTCACCGAAGAGGAACTGTATAAATTAATCTTTGCGCCACTAGAAAGAGGAAGAGCGTTATTACTATTTTTTAATAAGGTAGCGCCTTCTTCGGTAATACGGCTCGTTACATCTTTCGCATCGTCTTTTAAATCAGAAATGGAAGTATAATTCGAAAAATAGTAAATGTTGCTCGCATCGTCATCGCGTTCCGTTCTCTCTTGCGTTGATTGACCCAAGAAAGCAGTTATCGCACCGGCATTATCGCTAGCGATTCCGCTCCCGACATACGTAAGTCCGAATAAAATAGCGGCAACATTAATCGTGATTTTGCTAATATTGATTAATTTCATTATGCTTATCCCTCCGCTTTTTGATCGACGTTTTTATTCTTGGATTCCGCTTTGCAATAGATTGCGACATTCCCAGTGATGGATGCCAAAACATAAAACACGATAGTAACGATGATTTTGCTATCGATAAGCTGTAAGGCTTCCGCACTGATCCCGTTATAAAAAACAGCGGAAAAATACATATAGACATAAGCGATGAACATCATAAAAGACGTAAACACGCATGCCCATAATGGCAAAGCGGCGTAGCGGTCGGTCTTCTTAAAAAGAAGCAAACCTAAATAAGCCACGATCCCGACAAATGTCGGAATCGTAGCAAGAGCATTTTTGTATTCTAGAAGCGTACCATCAAAGGATAAGTAGACAATATTTGCCACTAACGCAAGTAAGATTGTAGCAATCGCAAGATAAAAACCGATTGTCTTATAGAAGGTGCGATTAAGCATCTCTTTCATAGAAGACCTCCTTACTCACCAGCAGCAGGTGCAAAAGTGACATGGAATTCGTAATCACCAAGTGCATTAAATTTCAATTGGAATGGTTTATCGTTTTTAATTTCAAAAATATAAGTTCCTGTTTCGATAACGTCTTTAGATAAAACAACTTTCTTTTCCTCGTTAGTTCCTCCAGTGATGGAAACCGAACATTCTTCGTTTCCTGAATAAGTGATGGTGTAAGAAGCTTCGTATTTGCCATCTTGAGGTGCATAACGCAAGTAGCCATACATAGCAGTACCATTTGTTTTTTTATTATTAAAAACGCTAACGAAGATGTTTTCTTTATCATCCTTCTTGCAATAGTTAATAACTTTGCCTGTTGTATCAGTACCTTTTGTATCCATTTCAGCACGATACCATTGTCCTCTATTATTCAAAACATCTTTATTTTTCCCTGATGGCAAATCTTCACGTGTATCAGGGATAGAACTATTAATTACTTCAATAGAACAAGTCGCACTATAAGATTCACAAGTTGCAGTAACGGTAGCAACGCCAACGGCTTTTGCGGTGACTTTTCCGGTTTGATCAATGGTCACAATGTTCTCATTATTAGAGCTCCAAGCGACAGCTGAAGTTTCTCCCTCTGGAACTGTAGCGGTTAATGTGAATTCTTTTTCACCATTCAAATCAAACGTTTTGTTTGATTCGGATAGTTTCATCCTCTTCACTTCGCCAGTTTTTGTGAAAACCGGGAGTACATCAAAGACACCAGTGCATTTGAATTTAAGTTGGGCGGGATTCCCATCTTTTGGATTCTTAGACGTGAAATCGACCGAAATTTTATTGAATCCAGCAGGATAATTCGTATCTTGGCCGCCATTAATAGAGATGAAGAGAGGGCTCTCGCTATAGAAATAAAGATCTTCTTTGTAGATAATGTCACCCGTATCATCTGGCTGATAACGGAGATAGAAGAAGTTAGCACCTTTCAAATCACCATTCGCATCCCCAACACGTCTAATATCCGCGTGAATTAAGCCGTTATCAATGGTTGGAATGCTTCCAATTTTGACATTGACCTCGCCTTTTTCCGTATCAAAGTCTTCTCTAAGGAAAACCCAGTTCTTTGGATTAGCAGTTGCAACTGCTTTCTTTCCTTCAGCAAGTTCTTTCACCTCTTCGCCTTTGTCTTTAACCATGACAACGCAAGTCGCGGAAGAATTATCGCTCGCGGATGTGGCTTTGATTTCGACCATGCCTAAAGCTTTATTGGCCTTAACGGTGCCATTTTCGACAGTCACGATATTTTCGTCAGAAGAAGTCCAAATGACATCACTTGGCAAAGTGCCAAATTTAAGCAAAGCGGCGCTATCTTCGATCGCAATTTCTCTCTTTTTCTCTAAGCCAAACGTTTTTACGTGAATGGAGCAATTTGCAAAAACTTGGCCATTAGACGCTTTGATAGTGACATCGCCTTTCTTTTTCGCTGTGACAACCCCTTCAGTATCGACAGTGGCAACGCTTTCATCAGAAGAAGTCCAAGTAATATCAGTCTTTGCGCCTTCCCCATGGACGGAGGCGGTTAGTTTTAAGGTTCCATCGCCTAAATACATATCGGTTTCTTCTTGGTCTAGCGTCAAAGAATGATCAGTCACGACGACATGAATTTTCTTGCTTTGAAGAACTTTGAGGCTGCCTTTTTTACTCACGCTCACAGTGATGGTTGCCTCACCTTTTCCAACGGCGGTAATTAATCCGGCTTTGACAGTCGCCACGTTTTTGTCCGACGATTCGTAACGGATTAAATAGAGACTATCATCTTGCGTTGAAACAGTAATTTGTTTGGACTCATTCGCATTCAGCACCACTTCGGTATCAGAAACGGTAAGCCCGACATCAACTTCTTGGCTTTGTGAGGTGCTATCGTCATTATTTCCGCCGCAAGAAACAAGAACCCCACCGAAAGTAACGCCTATTAAGGATGCTAGAGCGAGCAAACTTAATTTTGTATTTTTCATATCAATCACTCCTCAAAGCGCTTACATGCGCATCATATTGCCCTAATTATAAAAATGCCGAAAAGCAATTGAATTGCAATATCCCTTAAAAAACATTGCAAATAATAAATATGGTTTTTCAAAAATAAGTTTTGAGTTTTATTAGAAAAAATCGGATAAATGCTGTTGTTTTTAAAATATAGATAATCCTTTACATCTCTATTTTAACAAAATACAAATGATTTTATTGCTGTAGGAATCTATTAATTAAAAATGTTCTATCTTTTATCGCTACAAAAATGAAATGATCCTCGCGGTGAAGCGAGGATCATTTAGGAAGGCGATTGCGTGATTGGGTTATTTTCTAAATAGCATTAATACACCATCGACAATCATTAAAGCGCCGACAATGTAATAGAAAATGTTGATGAATTCCCATGCCCCTTGCACGCCGAAAGCCATGCAGATAACAAGCGCACCGATAAGCAAAGCAAACACATTGGCAAACAATAATCCTTGGTGTTTCAGTATTCCTAATACGCCGTATGCAAATAAAGCAGCGCCTAGAATAATGAAAGCGATCCAGCCGATTGTCCAAGCGAAGACGATAAGCACAACGCCAATCGTGATTTCGACAACGCCAGTAAGAGGCTGAAGCGTCATAAGGCTAAAGATACCGGAAACAATGACTAGTACGCCGATAACCGTCACGATCGCGCCCATTAGCCAACTTGCTGTCCCTGCTCCCCCTACTACGAATGCGATTCCAAACACAATCATCAAAATTGCGTAAAGTATCGCCGATTGACTCTTTGAAATTTTTGCCATAATCAATTCTCCTTTTCCTTCATTATTCTATAGCGATTTTCATAAATTAGTTTCTTTTAATTTTGTTTTCCTCTGATTTCTAATTTGTTCACTCTTAGAAAAGAAAAAGGAATTGATGGGGGATAGGCCTATAACGGAAATAATCTTTAAAAGAACCATTAATTCAAATTTCATTCGTTTTCCGAATTGTCTTTTTCTTTGTTGGATAATTTTTTCACTTCAAATAATAGATAAATAATGACCGCGACTAAAATCACAACCGCCCCAATTAAAGCGATTGTGAAGCGACTCATCGCAAAGGTAATCCACTGATTCATAGCGTTTTTTAACCCTCCTACTTATCTATAGTCAAAAAACATTCTTTTTAACAAAATATTTTCATCCCGGTTGCCACTTCTATTATATTGGAGTCATCTTTTTATCCTCTTTAAAGAGGGAAAAATAATTATGCATACACTATTTGTCGATACTGACGGCGATTTTACCGCTAAAAGCGCAAAAGAATTTGGGGCAAGCTAATATCAACGCCATATTCGATTGAAGATAAAGGATTTTATCCTTATACAAGCGATGGGTGTGACTGTCTTCGCCATGAAAATCGCACTTGATTCTTTATTGAAAAAATATCCAAAACGATGTTTTTTTGAAATCGAAACGAAGGCAATCACGACTTTGTCTATTTTAATTACGCGTGAGGCCACTAAGCGCTGCTTAGCGAAAGAAAGCGTTGAATCGATACTATCTTACGCAAATAAAGAAATCACCACTACGCCATGTATTTCTTTATCGATGACGTAAAGTTCTTCGCTAGAAGCGGAAGAGTTTCCGGAATAAATGCAAAAATGGGCAACTTGTTCGGGTCAAACCGATTTATTTATATGAGGGAAGAAGGCGAAATGGAAACAAAAGGAAAAACCATCGGTAGAAAAAAGAAATTGATGCAATACTCTATCACGGAAGAATTGGGGGACGAAGTAAAAACACGTCCCCTCGTTATGGGCCATACTGGATTCTAAAAAGGTGCAATATTATTAAAAGAGGCAACACTAAAGAAATGCGGAACAGATATCGACCTCACGATAATGCCCGTTAATCATACTGTAGGAAGCCATTGTGGACTCGATGGAGTTGGCATCGCTTTCCATAGCAAGCATAGATAAGCAGACATAAAAAAGAGTCATCGAAATCCGATGGCTCTTATTTTTTTGTATTATCAACTGATACTAGTTTTCGAACTTCTTGAACAAAGCACGAACCTTATTTTGTAGACTTAAGAATTCTTCAGTAAGCGCTTCTTCTTTTTTAGAAGTCACGTAATAATAGATTTTGATTTTTGGTTCAGTGCCGCTTGGGCGAATCGTGAAAGTGCTGCCATTCTTTAATCCGAATTTCAAAACATCGCTACTAGGAAGATTGATCTTTTTCTTTTCACCTTCTTCATACGACACTTGCGAAAGATAATCGTTCACGAATAGATATTCGTCTTTGGAAGTATCCGCATATTTGTGCCATTCTTCCATGATGTGTTTCATCGTAAGAGAGCCTTTTGGCCCAGGGAATTCGAAATTATCAAGGCCAGTCTTCACATAGCCGAATTTTTCGTATAGTTCATTAAGACGGTCAAGTGGGCTCATATGTCGGCTCTTAAAATCCTGCATCATAAAGGCGATGAGCAAAGAAGCGTCCACCGCGTCTTTATCGCGAACTTTCGTTCCGCTTAAATAGCCATAGCTTTCCTCAAAGCCAAAGAAGTAACGATCTTCATGACCTTCTTTTTCAAGATTTCCAATTTGCTCGCCGATGAATTTAAAGCCGGTGAGCACTTGGCGGACTTCCATACCTGCATCTTTTGCGATAGGAAGAATCATATCGCTAGTGACGATTGTTTTTACGACAACGCTTCCTGGAACGGCTTTTTTATGATGAAGCAAGAAATCATAAAGGAGAATGCCCATTTCATTGCCGTTAATTAAGCGAATCTCGCCTTGGTATTTGACTGCCGTTCCGACACGGTCACAGTCAGGATCGGTGACAAGGAGCAAATCGGCGTTTTCTTTCTCAAAAAGCTTGATCCCTAGGGCCAAGGCCTCTTTTAATTCTGGGTTTGGTTTTGGGCAAGTGGTGAAATTGCCATCGGGATCACGCTGTTCAGGGACAACGATCACATTTTTGAATCCAGCATTATCCAAAGCGCGTGTCACAGGAACTAAGCCTGTTCCATTTAATGGGGAATAGATGATTTTCAAATCTCTATCTTTGATTTCAGGAATTTCTTTCGTCTTGATGTAATCTAAGAAAGAATTCAGGCAATCAGGCTTAATAAATTCAATCATGCCATTATGAAGCCCATCTTCGAAATCCATCGTCTTCACATCGTTAAAGATATCAAGGGATTCGATAATCTCGACCATTTCATTAGCGGCTTCTAACGTGATTTGGCAGCCTTCATCGTTATAGACTTTATAGCCATTATATTGCTTTGGGTTATGGCTAGCGGTAACCATGACTCCGATTGAAGTATGTAGATACCTAACCGCATAGGAAAGCAAAGGCGTAGGCTCTAGGGTTGGATAAATATAAACCTTTAAGCCGTTCGCGGCATATACTCCTGCGGCGTAATGGGCAAATAAGGTACTATTGATGCGAGAATCGTAAGAAATAGCGACGCTTGCACCTTCTCCATAATGCTTTTTTGCGTATTGAGCAATCCCTTGGCTCACCTTTCCAACAGTATAGATGTTCAAGCAAGCGCTCCCTGCGCCAAGTAAACCTCTTAAACCACCGGTACCAAATTCAAGATCTTTATAAAAAGCAGCTTCTTTTTGTTCATCATTCATCGCCTTAAGCTCACGCAAAAGAGAATCGTCTTTTACGTTAGCTAGCCAACGCTCATAATCGTGCATATATTTTCCTCCACACATTTATTAAGTATTCTAATCATATTACGAATTCATGAGGATGAATAATTCTTATTTCCTTGTAGAAACAACTTTCTTCTATTTTTTACGAATCTAAAACCAAAGATGCAGCGCCATATATTCCTAGTTCATTAAAGTAAGAAGAGACAAGAACCTTGGGTCTAGGAAGAAGATCGCTTACAAATCCATAATGCTTTCGTTTTAATTGAGCTAAGAGACACTCATTTTCTTTCGTTATTCCGCCAGCAAGAATAATTGCTTCGGGGCGAAAAGATGGGATGATAGAAATTAGGCCATCCCCAAGAAAGGAAATAAAGCGGTTAAGGATTTTGTTCGCGCTTTCATCACCTTTTTAGCGTAGGTAAACACTAATTTGGGATCAACGGTACTTAAATTGCCTTGAACCCCTTCCCACATCTTTGATTCGAAGAGCCATGACGCGTTTTGTTTCTTTCGTAAGTGCACAACCGCTCGCATAGGCTTCTAAGCACCCTTGATTCCCACATGTGCATTTCTTGCCACCGCTTTTGATAGTGATATGGCCTAGTTCTACCCAAAATTATCCGCCCCTTTAAAGAGTTTCCGATTTAAAATGAGACCACTGCCAATCCCGGTATCCAATGTCAAAACAATGAAATTGCCAAAGTCTTTTCCTTTGCCAAATCTAGCTTCGCCTAAAGCGGCGGCATTCGCATTGTTTTCAATCACGATTTTTTCGTGAATTTCCTTCTGAAGCAAAGTAGTGATTGCTAAATTTCTCCATTTCAAGTTATTGCTATATAAGCAAATGCCATTCTTGCGAGATACTAACCCTGGGATGCCAATGCCAACGCCAGCGAATTTATCTTTCTTTTCGCCAAAGGAATAAGTCGATTTAAAATAGGGATTAATTGTTTGATTGTAAGTGTTCCGCTCGAAAGTATCGGAGCGAGAAACGCTTCCATTTTCTCTCCCCTAGAATTAACAAGAGCCCCTTTTATGGAACTCCCACCGATATCAATCCCTAGAGCGATCATTAGGAACTTCAACAGTCACGATTTTTGCTTCCCCTTCAAAGTGTCCTCCTTTAGAAGCAGGAATAAAAAACGTATCGCCTTTCGAAAAAGGGATATTCGCGAATTTTCCTTCGCCTTCAATCACCATGAAAGAAAGGAAAGAATCCTTGCTAGCGAATAAGTCGTCAGAAAATATCTCCTTCTTTTTTGCCACAAAATAAGGACATTCTCCTAATATGTTGCTTCTGAAAGTAACAGGCTTAAAAGCCTCATAATTGATAACGTTTAAGGCTTTTTCAAGATGAAGTTCACGCGGTTTCCCGTCTTTTCCGATTCTTCCATAATCGTAAAGGCGATAAGTAAGAGTGCTATTTTGCTGAATCTCGATAAGGGTTACTCCTCCCCCAATCGCATGTACCGTTCCACTAGGGATGAAATAAGTTTCGCCTTTATGGACTTTAATAAAATTGAGTAATGAAACGATTGAATGGTCATCAACGGCTTTTCTTACTTCGCTAGGGCTAGTGTTCTTCTTAAAGCCTAAATAAATCCCCGCCCCCTCTTTTGCGTCAAGAATATGCCACATTTCGGTTTTCCCAAATTGATTCTCGTTTTGAAGGGCGTAAGCGTCACTTGGATGAACTTGTACGCTTAAATCAGTCTCGCTATCGATCAGTTTAACAAGGACTGGGAAAAAAGAAAATGAAGCGGAAGCAAGACCAATATCTTCCTTGGTAGCAACCTCTTTTAGGAGCTTTCCTTTGTTAAATCCACTAGCGATAATAGAGGGTCCAGCGTCATTAAAGGAAAGTTCCCAGCACTCAGCAATCGAACTTCCGTTCCCTTCTTTCCCCCACTTTCGTAAGTTATTCCCACCCCAGATATAATCTTTTGTGGCCGGTTTAAGTTTAACAATTTCCATGTTTAATCCCTTATTTGCTTTGTATTTTCTAGTTGCTGAGTCGAGAATTTTCGGCTGGCCAAATCAACAAGATACAAGGAAATAAGAATTCCCAAAACGCTAATGAAAGCGCCAAAAGAAACGTCGCTCATGAAATGGGCGCCCGCAACGATTCTAGCAAAGGCAACCAGAATTAAATGAAGAAAGCCAATCACAAAGAAGATAAGATCTTCATATTTGTATTTCTTTTCAGCAACTTGAGGAAACAATCCGAGCGTCAAAGCGATCGCGGCGGTTGAAGTATGTCCGCTTGGCCAAGACTTATAATAGTCGCCACTCGTATGACTAAACGGTTTCATTTCCCACCAAGCCCGGAACGTCTCATTAAGCCCCTCTAAAGCTTTAGTGCTCCCATCCCCCATCAAAAAGCGGTAACGGGGTCTCATCGCAAGATATTTTAATAAAAAATTAACAAGTGCGAGTTGGATGGCCATCGAAACCAATACGACCGAACCAACAATAATTAATCCGCGAGTGTCTTTTTTGTCCACAAATAAAAACGTTAATAAAGAAGATAGAGCCATTAAGAAAAAGGAAAACGCATATGCACAAAATTTATTTGTTGTCATGCCGTATTCTTGATTGTCGCATAAAGAATGACCATAGATAAAGGTAGTCGAGAGTAAAGAGACGGCAAATAAAAAATAAGCGATTATTCTTAGCCAAATATTCTTGCTTTTGTACAATCCTAAAAATAGTGCCATTCCAGCGGCAGGAATCATCATATATCCTAATCCCGCTCCGAAAGTCTCATAGAACTGGCCAAAGCCACTCTCCTTGTCGTAAAGAGCCTTAGAAATGTTAAGATCGAAAAAGCTTCCGACAATAATTCCGATAAGCGCTAAGAAGAGAACGATAAGGAAATAAGATATCCTTATGCCACACCATTTTTTGTTCACTAACTGTTTCATAACTTTTAAAGTTTACACCCGAGCAAGCGATACTGACTATAGGGAGTTCCCTCATCGGGAAAATTGCTACTCCTTTAATTTTTCTTTCTTTGTTTGTTCTTCTCGATAGTCACGAATTTCCTTCGCATAGGAGACGACAAAGTTTCGCTCATTCTCATTTAATTCTTTTAACGGGATATAAATTGTTTTTCCGTTCACGGAAGTAATTGATGCAAGGTTCTTTTTCGTTTCAATAAGACTGATTTCGCCTTCATCGCAATAGAAGCTAGAAGAACAAGATAGACGGTAATTCCAAACCTTACTCTCGTTTTCGTGAGAAAAAACGATGGTGACTTTTCCCTTCATATGGCGGTTAAAGCCTTTTAGAAAGAGCAAAAATGGCGAGGCACAAAATAAAATCACCCCAAATATTATCAAGATATAGCCGACTAATTGAGGAGATTCAATTTCTCTAGAAGTATCCCAAAAAGCAACATAAACCCCTATGAAAATGGTAAGAATTGATATAAAGATATCCCAAAGAGCAGAGGTAACTCTCATCTTTACGATGTCGAGGATTTTTCCTTTGTAGTTACTTTCGAAATGAATCTCGTAGTTCATAAAGAAAGAATAAAGAAGGCAAAGATGAATTGCTATCGTTATTTCAAATTTAAGAAATTGCCAAATAATTTTGTTATAGGCCGATTTTTAAGAATTGAAGGGTCGATGAGACAAAAACTAGCAAAACGAAGCAGAGATTAAAACCATTTATTTCATTTTGGTGATGTTTTTAAATCGATATTCGGCTAGAAGAAGCGAATGCGATCCTCGGTGTTCTCGTATCGCTTCAAATCGCCCTTAAGGTTGTCTTTTAAATAGTCAATTAGGCATTGATAAGCAATCATTCCTTTGCTGATTTTAAATTCGTTATCCATAAACATCGAGTAGCCATTTCCCCCATCGCGCAAAATATAATCGCTAGAAACAAGAAGGTATTCTTTATCGAAAACTAGGTCCTCTTCCTTATTGTCACGAATGAGTTTCACATTTTTAACTCTTCGTTTTGCCCCTTTTTCTACACCTAGAAACATCCCTTTGCCATCAAGTTTAACGGGGCTAGCGATAGACAAATCGACATCGAACTTAATGCCAGATACTTGCAAAAAACCGCCGAATTCTCCAATAGCTTCGCCATTATCATCTTTTGTTTTATTATTCGTGTGCATAACGGAAAGCTCTAACGCGTCAAGTATCTCTTCTCCGCTAGCTAGGCACATCGATAAGGAATTCCCAAACGGATGGACATTAATAATGTCTTTAAAAGTAACATCACCTTTAGGAATGTCCGCCCTAATGCCACCCCCATTCACAAAAGCGATATCAGCTTTATAGATATAACGATAAGCATCCGCGCAGAAGTTCCCAATTGTAGTCTCACGGTTTCTCACTTGTCTTACCCCATCTTTTAAGCAGCTTAACGCAACGTTAGTTTTAGCAATGACGCGATTCATCTCTTTATCAAAGCCATTTTTGATGCGATGAATAAATTCATCCATTTTTCCATCTTTTTCTTCGTAATGGTCAACATTTCCCGTTTTTATTTTGCCTTTCGAAGAAATGATAAGCTCTCCAATATTCATTAGTTTCGTGCCACTTGAAGATAAAGGAACGAATTGATTTTCTTTATTTTTAACGTAACGAGACTGAATCGTTGCGTGGGCATGCCCATCCAAAAAGGCATGGATTCCTTTTGTGTTTTTAATCACATCCACCGAACGAAAAGGAGAGATGCTTTCACTATGTCCTAAATGCCCTAAAGCAACAACGTAATTTGCTCCTTCCTTGTAGCATTCATCCACCGCGTTTTGAATGGTTCGATAGAAAATCTCTTTGCTTGAAGAGGAAAAATCGACAACGAATCTGTCGTTACTATCCATGAAATATCGCGGGGTGGATTCGGTTAAGGAAAATGGAGTGGTAATACCAACAAACCCCACCTTCTTATTCCCATATTGTTTTACTTCATAGGTCTTTAGTTTATGAAGAGGATTATTGCCATCCCCTATATATTTCACATTAGAGCCGACATAAGCGAAATGCGCTTTTTCCATTATTTCTTTGAGATTATCTAATCCGTAATCAAACTCATGATTTCCCAAAATCGAAACGTCATATTGGGCTTCATTCATGATATCGACGATGAACTTCCCTTTTGAAATCGCTCCAAAATAATCACCTTGAATCGCGTCTCCACAATCTACGAGCGCAACATAAGGAGTTTCAGCTTGTCGTTTCTTTTTATAAGAAACCAAACCGCTATAACCGATAGATTTATCAATTTCACAATGTACATCATTCGTGAAAAGAATGACAATATCATCCTCGTTTTGAAGGCCTAAGCAAGAACATAAAAGGCCGCCGAAAGCCAATAGAGGCAATAAAAAGGGCAACGATATCTTTTTCATGATTTTTTCCTTCTTTATAAAAACACTAAACCATGAAGAAAATAGTTTTTGCAAGCAAGATAATTAGAAATACATCAAAAAATATTTTCGATAAAATCGAAATATATTAAATAAATCAATAAAGAAAAGCGCGAATTATCGCGCTTCACTAGTCTTGATTTTTTAAATATCCCACGAAGTAATCACTATCAATAAGTTTATTAGCCCTAGCGACTTCTTTTTCTGAGGGAGGATAAACGTCCTTTAAGTAATATTCGCGGTGTAATTTTTCATACTCCGGAATCGCCAAAGTGTGATAAGGGAGCACTTCAAGACGCTCGACGTTCCCTAAAGATTTCAAGAATTCTCCACTGCGTTTCAATAAGCTTTCATCATCGGTATAGCCAGGCACC
This sequence comes from Caryophanales bacterium UBA4691, assembly GCA_002404865.1. Taxonomy (GTDB): domain Bacteria; phylum Bacillota_I; class Bacilli_A; order RFN20; family CAG-826; genus UBA4951. The sequence continues at coordinate 138,295 of DHKP01000007.1, forward strand.
AACACGTATCTTACCCAGATCGGGAAATGCTTTTTTGCTAGATAATGAAATGCCTCTAAAACATTCTTATTGCTCTTACCGGTTATTTTCTTATGAAGATCATCGTCGAGACCTTTTAAATCAAGGAGGAACAAATCGCAATACGAGAGTAATTCATCAAATTTCGTTAAATAAGATGGATCTAGCGAAAATGTCGCACAACTCGTATCAATGACGAATCCTATCCCGTCTTGCTTGAGTAGTTTGCCTAATTCAACGAGGAACGGAATATTAGTAAGAGGTTCTCCACCCGATACCGTGACCCCGCCGTTTTTGCCCCAATACCGTTTATAACGAATTAAAGCTTTATAGGCTTCTAATGGCGTCACTATCTGTCCACATGTCGCCGACTGCATCTCTGGATTATGGCAGTATAAGCAGCGAAACGGGCATCCGCTTACAAAGAGGATGCTCCTTACGCCAGGTCCATCGACAAGCCCGAAACTTTCGAGCTTGTCAGAATAGACAAATGGGGTATTAGAGGTGGTCGTGGCAAGTTCTTGCGATGACATCAAGTTGTTGTTCCTTGGTGAGATTAATGAATTTCACCGCGTAGCCAGAGACACGGATTGTGAAGTTCGCATATTCCGGTTTTTCTGGATGATTCATGCAGTCGATGAGTTTTTCTTTACCAAAGACGTTTACGTTAAGGTGATGAGCCCCGCCATCGAAATAGCCATCAAGAACATGAACGAGATTGTCAATTCTCTCTTTGGCAGTATGCCCTAAGCAGTTAGTGTTGATGGTTTGCGTATTGGAAATACCGTCAAGCGCATATTCATAAGGAAGCTTCGTAAGGGAGTTCAAAGAAGCGAGCAATCCGTTCTTTTCCGCTCCATAGCTTGGGTTAGCGCCCGGAGAAAGAGGTTCGCCAGCTTTTCTTCCATCAGGAAGGGTGCCAGTGGCTTTACCGTATACGACATTGGAAGTAATCGTAAGGATGGAAGTCGTTGGTTTGGAGTTACGATAAGTCTTTCTAGAAGCAATGTAGCTCATGAAAGTCTTTAGCAAATGAACGGCGATAGAATCAGCGCGGTCATCATCGTTGCCGTATCGAGGGAAATCGCCTTCGATTTGGAAATCAACAGCGACGCCTTTTTCGTTGCGGATTGGTTTCACTTTCGCGTATTTGATGGCGCTTAAGCTATCAACGACATGGCTGAATCCAGCGATACCAGTCGCGAAACTACGTTCTGGATGGCTATCGATAAGGGCCATTTCAGCAGCTTCATAATAATATTTATCATGCATGAAGTGAATGATGTTAAGGGCTTCAACGTAAACTTTAGCAAGCCACTTCATCATATCTTTGTATTTAGCAAGAACATCATCGTAATCGAGATATTCGCCAGTGCATGGGCGATAATCTGGACCAACTTGTTCGCCCGTTTTTTCGTCAACACCGCCGTTAATCGCGTAAAGTAAGCACTTCGCTAAATTCGCGCGAGCACCGAAGAATTGATACTCTTTGCCGGTTTCTGTCGCACTAACGCAGCAGCAAATGGAATAATCGTCTTTCCAAACGGCGCGCATGACATCGTCGTTTTCATATTGAATGGACGAAGTTTGGATCGAAATATGAGCGGCGTATTTCTTGAATCCCTCTGGGAGGTGGCTGCTATAAAGAACGGTGAGGTTTGGCTCTGGGGCCGGGCCCATGTTTTCGAGGGTGTGGAGGAAACGGAAGTCATTCTTTGTAACCATGCTTCTTCCATCAAGCGCCATACCGCCAACTTCAAGGGTTGCCCACACTGGGTCGCCAGAGAACAAAGCGTTATAGCTTGGGATACGCGCAAATTTGACCATACGGAACTTGAGAACGATTTGATCAACAAGCTCTTGGGCTTCTTTTTCGGTCAATAAGCCTTTCTTCATATCGCGTTCAATGTAGATGTCAAGGAAGGTAGAGATACGGCCAACTGACATAGCGGCACCGTTTTGGGTTTTGATGGCAGCTAGATATCCGAAATAAAGCCATTGGAAGGCTTCTTTTGCATTCTTGGCTGGCATAGAGATATCGTATCCATAGCTAGCGGCCATCGTCTTCATGTCTTTGAGGGCCTTGATTTGCATGGAGATCTCTTCGCGTTCTCTCACGATTTCTTCGCTCATTTCGCCATCATCAGTCAGAGTGAAGTCTTCTTTCTTTTTCTCAATAAGGTAATCAATACCATATAAAGCAATTCTACGATAATCACCGACGATTCTTCCCCTACCATAAGTATCTGGAAGTCCGGTAATAATCTTATTATGACGGCAGTGTAAGATTTCTGGGGTATAGGCATCAAAGACACCGTCGTTATGCGTTTTGTGATAAGTGGTGAAAATCTTATGAAGCTCAGGGTTCACTGGATAGTTATAAGTGGTCAAGGCCTCTTCCGCCATTTTGATACCGCCGTATGGCATGAACGCGCGCTTAAGCGGTTTATCCGTTTGTAAGCCAACGATGATTTCCTTATCTTTGTCTAGATAGCCAGGGCCATAGCTTGTTAATGAGCTAACCACATCGCTTTCCATATCAAGAACGCCACCTTTTTGGTGCTCTTCTTTTTGAAGCGCTTGTAGTTCATCCCAAAGAGCGGTTGTGTTGCTCGTTGGTCCTTCTAAAAAGCTTTCATCTCCGCTATAAGGAGTGAAGTTATTGATGATAAAATCACGAACATCAATGTCCTCTTTCCATTTTTCGCCTTTAAACGTGTCGTAGTAGTCCTCTCGACTCATGTTTTTTCCTCCTAAACGTTTTTGCCCATACATTATATAGAGTGAAATTTTGAATTGTCTTTTAAAACGCTTAAGATTTTCATCAAAAACCATAAAAGCGCTTACAAAGACTTAAATTATGAGCGGATAGTAAAGAGACTTATCTGAAAAAAATAATTGATAAATTTAGTCATTGGGCCGAATTAGAATTCGTAAGAAAAAGTGAGTCACTCCTATTGACCTTTCTCATTAAAAAGAAAACGCCATCCAATTTTTAGATGACGTTTCCTGAGATTTTAGAAGAAAGAAGAATCAGTTATTTTCGCTTTCTTTTTTCATTTTTTTGCCACGGAGAATGACCCAAACAATGCCCGCCGCGTCAAGCAAGACCACCACAACGTTCAGTGCGATGACCCAATATCCCCAAGCCGGAATCACTGGCACAATGATGGTATTCTTAGATAAGCCATTCATTGCGACGCTATTGGCAATGGAATAAAGAACATGGTGAGCGCTATTGCGGAGATAGGTCATGATTTGTGGATCAGAATCGTAACCTTCGATAAGGTAGCGACTTTCATTGTTGTTCATCCATAAATCAGTGCCAGCTTGTAAGCCTTCTTTGATTGACATATAGGCAGGTAAGCCAGCGTTATCCGTGATGATGCAGCCTTTGAAGCCCCATTCACCTCTCAAAACGTTCTGTTGAAGGTTAACGTGATGCCCGCACCAAGTCGTTCCAATGCGGTTGAAAGCGTTCATGATACCGGCGCATCCGCCTTCTTCAACTGCGTATTTGAATGGCTTAAGGTAAATTTCACGAATTGCTTGTTCGTTAGCGAATGTAACCAAGCCATCCTTGGATCCTTTGATGTTATTCGTCGCATCAATGACACCTTCTCCATCGTTAAGGGCAAAGTGCTTGACGTAGCAAATAAGCCCTTTGCTTTCAGCGCCTTTGACCGTTGCAGCGCCGATTTTTCCGCTAAGAAGTCCGTCTTCGGAATAATATTCGAAGTTTCTTCCCGCATAAGCAGTGCGATGGATATTCATCGCTGGAGCGTACCAAGCTTGCACATTTGCAAACATTGCATCGTTACCTACCGCAACGCCTAGTTCCTTAGCTAGATTTTCATTCCAAGTAGAAGCGATTACGACTTCCGTAGGATAGGCCATGCCTTTTGAGCCACCAATTAAGGTTGCCGAGATTCCGGCAGGGCCATCTTTTGCGGTTGTTGCAGGAACATTAAGATCAGGATTGGCAGGGTTACCATATCCACCCATTCTCACAGTCTTGAGCATGCTTTCCGCAGAAAGGTTATCAAGGAAATCATTCCAAGCGTCCGAATCGTAGTCTTCCCCAATCAAAGTCGCTAAGTTTAAGCCATCTTTGGTCTTCGTAGCGGTTTTTGGCATCTCATAGTGCTCTTTTTCTTCGTTATAGTGCGGTGCCAAATCGTCAATGACTTTTTGAGAGAATGTCTTATATTTCTCGCCTTTTTCGTCCGTCGTATCGGCGAAGGCCTTTGGGTAGGTGCCATTCCAATCATTGCGAGAAAGATACTTGAAGTCTTTGCCATCATCGTAATGCTTGATGTCGGCATCTTGGAATTGGTTGGTGACTTCTACGCCAGTTTTTGCGTCTTTGGAGTAGGTTTTCGTATCCAAAGTATCATTTGTCCACTTATAGGTCAAAGAGGAATTTCCTTCTTTGGTTAAGCCATCAGCAACACCTTTGCCTTTTGAAGCAAGGATATTATTGAGTGCCTCGTGAGCGTTTTCGCCAACGCTAATATAGTAATCGCCTTTATCTAAAACATAGGTTTTGGCGCCCGTATAATCATAGGAAGCGAACAACTCTTTATCGACATTCACCGTAACCGTCTCGCTCTTGCCTGGCTCAAGAAGAGAGGTCTTCGTGAAACCAATAAGCTCAAGGGAAGATTTTTCGATGTTGTTTTGAATATCGTAATCCGTATACGGGGATTGTCCATAGATTTCCACCGCATGTTTCCCAGCGACATCGCCCGTATTCTTGACGTTAAGCGTGACGTTGAAGCCTTTACTTCCATCGCGAGTCACTTTGAAATCAGAATATTCAAAGTTGGTATAGCTTAAGCCGTGCCCAAATGGGTATAAGACGGTAGAAGCATAGTCATAATCTCCGACATTGTTGCGAGCTAAAACTTTGTCTTCATAGCGAGTCTCGTAATAGCGGTAACCAACATAAATCCCTTCAGCATACATCGCGTATTGGTCGGCTTGATCAACATAAGCGGCGCTAGTTGGCTTATTTTGAATCCAGAAGTTGGCGCCGGCATTAACGGCAGCTGGAGCACTATTAGCATCATAAGCGTAAGTATCGACAAGTCTTCCGCTTGGATTGATGTTGCCGGCTAGAGCTTCGCCAATCGCATACATGCCCGTTTGACCAACGCCACCAACCCACAAAGCAGCCTTAATATGGGAATAGGAATTAAGCCACCCTAATTCAAGTGCGTTATTGGCGTTTACCAAGACGATGACTTTCTCGAATTTCGCGTTGACCGCATCAAGCATATCCTTTTCTTCTTTACTGAGTTCTAGATAAGAGCCGACATTGCCATCAACGCCTTTTGTTTCACCAAAGTTTTGGGCGGTTAAATCGCTCCCTTCTCCACCTGATCTAGCAATAACGACAACGGCTGCGTCTTGATAATTCTCAAAACTCGCGCCAGCCGCCGCATTAACGTCATTCCAAGGAACTTCTTTGATGGAAAATTGGCCACCACGCCAGTTCGGGGAACTACGTTTGTAGCCTTCCGCGTTTTTGCCTTTATAGAAGTCCCAAAGCGTTGGATTCACTTCAAAACCAGATTTGGTTAATGCATCCTTTAAGGTTGGGGCGGTCGAAGTATCGATTGACCCAGAGCCAGTTCCTCCATATACCATATCTACGCTAGAAACAGAGAAGCAAGAAAGTTTTGCGCCTTTCTTCAAAGGAAGGGCATTGCCTTCATTTTTCAAAAGCACCATGCCTTCTTCTTCGATTTTTTGCGACACTTGCGCATTGTGCGCATTTAGCTCACTTTCCGATTTGAAATCGTTTTTGAAGTATTCAGACGATACTTCATCATCCGCGACTTTTTTAATCGTATAAGTGTCTTGGTCGAAATAACGAGAAATGATGGTATTCCAAGTTACGGCTTCGTAGTCGCCAAAAGCTAAAGCGCCTGCCGTAGCAGCCATAGCGGGGAATAAAATAAGCATCAGTTTCTTGTTACTCATTTTTTTCTTTGCCATATAAGACCTCCTTGTGGTTGGCATCGTCCCGAACGATTCCGGAACTGGCCCCATTATGCTGAATGCGCTTACATTTGGTAGCGCTTACAACATAACTGTGAATTTTTTCAGCATACTTGATGCTCCTTGATCGCTTATTTTTACTGAGCGGGGAATAAAATATCTAAGCTGAAAGTTTCATTTTCGTAACTGGTCGTAACGACGCCATGATACTTTTCTGCAATCAAGCGAATACTTTTTAGCCCATATCCGTGATCGAGCTTGCTTGCTTTGGTAGTTACGGGGAAACCATCCTTAAAATTTGGTTTTTCTTGGCAGTAATTATATAAATGAATAGAAACAAAGGATCCTGCCTTTTTAATGATAAGCCCAATCACTTTCTTATCGTTTTCTTTCACCTTTTCTACCGCTTCTATCGCATTATCCAAAGCGTTGCCAAGCAATGAATAAATCTCGGTTTCTTCCATAAACGATATGGCTTTTCCTTCTGCCATCGTCGTTAAGCGAATATTGTTATGAAAACAAGCGAGACTTTTTTCCATGAGCAAGATGTCGAGTGCCTCGTTTCCAGTTTTTAAAGAGGAATCGTAAATCGAGGCCTTTTCCATTAAAGAAGAAACGGATTTTTCATCAAGTGAACATTCATTTCCAAAAGTTCGGATCTGATGTTTTAAATCATGACATTTAATATTAATGTAATCGATATTTTCTTTCAAAGCTGCGTATTGCTTTTCTTCTATCGACCACATGTTGCGAATAGCGGTAAGCTCTTCTATCGCTTTCTTTTTCTCCAATAGATTAAATTGTGCAACCAAAACGAAAATGCAGCTCAATAAAATAAGGAGGCATATTAAAGAAGAATAGAATTGATTAGGGTGGGAATAACTATAATAGGTGGCCGCCGCATTGGCGATAACCGCAACGAAAATCACGCCAATTGATAGTAGCAAGAGATGGCCACTGATGAGCCGAAGATTCTCTTCTTTTTTGACCTTGCTGCCAAAAATCAAGTAACAAATCCAATAAACGAATAAATAGCTTTCATAATGAATAAAACTAACTAAAGCATCGTAAGTTTCTTGCATTTTATCGCCATACGCCTCAACAGGAAGCCCGTTGTTTAAGTCAGAAGCAATAATGATGAAATTATAAGTTTCAAAAGCGATATGCTGCACCGCGTAAGCGGCAATCGTACAAAAGAAAATATTGGTCCAACTTTCTTCGTAACAAATTGCTTTGAGTAATACTGTGGAAAGAAAGTATAAGGAAAAAAATAAAAGGGAAGAATATAAAGCATTATATTCTAAGATTGGGATGGCAAAAGCCACGCCAAAACAGAGCAACGCAGTTAATGCAAGACGAAGTGGGTATCCATTCTTTTTTTGGAGCTTGAAAGTGAAAAGGAACTCGGAAATAAAAAGTTCAAGCATGAAGATGGCTTTGTACCAAAATAAAGCACTTGTTGAATCATAATACATACATTTTGCCCTGACCGATATAACGATTCAAATCATCAATGAATGATTTCTTCTTCGCATGAGAAATCGTTATTTTCGTTTCCTTGCGTCCGGTTAAAAATAAAGAGAAACCTTCGACTTTTTTCACAAAGCGGAGATTAACTAAATAGCAATTCGCCGCGCGAGAAAAATCTTCGCCTAATTTCCCTTCAACTTGCGATAAAGAGCCATAGGAGGAATAATCGCCATCAATTAAGTGATAAATCAAATGGTGTTGATAGACTTCAATATAAATGATATCGCCTGGTTTTGTCTTGATTTTGCCATCGCTCGTATTGATTAAAATCGAGCCTGTTTCCTTATTTTGCTTCACTCGCCTCATGATGCGATTCATCTTCATTTTGAAGGAAAAATATTCAAGAGGTTTCACAATAAAATCAGAAGCGTCAACTTCATAGCCTTTCACGGCCAAATTCGCCATATTGGTCACAAAAACGAGGATAGTAAAAGGATCCGCCTTTCGAATTTGGCGGGCAATTTCAATGCCGTTTTCCTTTTCCATTTGAATGTCGAGAATCACAATATCGTATTTGGGGGAGTATTGGCTAATAAATAAAAGTGGATTCTGAAACTCGCTAATGGAACATTCTTCATGAATTTCATTGAAATAGCGATTTAGACAATCTCTAGTTTCTTTTAGTGCGATTTCTTCATCGTCTAAAACTGCGATTGATATCATAATGATTCACCCCACTTCCAAAGCCAATTCAATAAGAATTTGGTTAAATAAACGATAGCAAATTAGAATTAAATGAAAAAGAAAAGTGATTATTTTTTTAAAACCGCTATCTACACATAAGAGCGCGGAATCTGTTTTATCGCCACTATCGTCGTTTTTCATTCTCCTTAAGGCAATCTAATGCGATTTTTCGATGGCAATG
>DHKP01000007.1:146804-150616 GCA_002404865.1 Caryophanales bacterium UBA4691
TTTTTCGATGGCAATGCGATTTTATGAATTCTATTTTCCGATTTTGCGTAGGCGTATCAGAAGTAGCTAAATCCACAAAACTGTTTCGCGAAAATTCCTCTCACAGCTTTCAGTCTTTAAAAACAAAAAAAGTGATATTTCAATATCACCTAAAATTTACTAAATGGGGCGGAATACGGGACTCGAACCCGTGCGTGACCGGTTCACAGCCGGTTGTGTTAAACCACTTCACCAATTCCGCCAGCGCGATATAGTTTAATGACTCTTTCTCTTACAAGCAAGAAAAAGCGATGAATCTATAATATTTTCTGCCTTTTCCAAAACGGTAAGTTCACGTTGACAAACTAGGCGTGCAATGGGAGTCACCGCCTTTACTGAATACAAAGATTTTGCTTCCTTTAAAGAAACGGCAATCGTTTCTTGAATTAAGGAATCACCTCTTGAAACAAAATGGATTGGTTTTTGTTCTCCTTTCACTTTCGCTAAAAAATAGTGATTATTATTTTTGCGGTGTATTAAATTGTAGTAATCAATCACTTCCCCTATTGGGGCAATCACTTCTATATCGTAACCGACTTCCTCTAAACATTCTCGCTTTAATGCCTCAATTAAAGTTTCGCCTTTTTCTACACCTCCGCCTGGCGTTTCATAATAATCGCGATGCCCAAAAAGATCATTCCCAAATAAATGATGAAAGTAGAACTTGCCTTCTTCATTCATCAAAATCGCCCGTGCTATATTTCTGGATTCATAAATTCCTTTATAGGGATATTCATAATCTTGATAAGAACCTAAGATTTTCACGGATAAACTTTAGGCTTTTCTTTAAAGAAAAGGAAGTTAAGATATTGGCATGCTAATACGGAATCGTCTAATCGCATTACTCTATCGAATCCTAGAACTAGGGCTAATAGTCTACGCTCTAGTCATTTTGATTTTGTGCGATAAAACGGATACGAGCGGAGGGCAAAACCTATTATATTTTGGCACGGAATGCGTTTTATTCACGCTTGTGATCGTTACCTTGGAAGTGATATTCAATGCGGTAGATTTAGCAAAAAATGGATCAAACGGCATTGCTGCTTATGTCTATATGCCTCTCACCTTAGCGGTTCTCACTTTTTTACTTGCCGATGCTCTTATCTATAACATCAGCGCTCCATTTTTAGGGGGTTACGCCTCAGGAGAAGGTTTAGTTAACGTAATTTTGGTTCACATCATTTTGCCAATTGTCTTTTTGTTCGACTACCTCCTTTTCCTAGAAAAAGGAACTGTTTATTGGAGACACGCTCTTTACTGGGCGATATACCCCGTCTTTTACTTTGCCATCATTATGAGCGCCCATTATATCTTTCAAGATAACTTTTACCCCTACCCATTCTTGAATAACGAAAAATATCAGGATTCGGTGGAAATATTATCTATGAATGTCGGTTGGAACGGGGTGATTATCGTTCTTTGCTCGATATTGCTTGGTTTTATCGCGATGAGTTTTTTGATTATTTTCATCAATAATGTCCTCGCATTAAAATACAAACGCCGTTAAGCATTCTTCTTTTTAATAAAATCTAATTCGCTCACTTTGAGATTCTTGAAATTAGAATCCTCGCTCACATTGGCAAAAGATAAGAATTTCCAACATTCTTCCCTTTTGATTTTAATGACGTAAGTTTTGAAAACGCCGTTTTTGTAATAGGTACGAAATAAATATATCGTTTCTTCTTTTTCATCATAGGCAGCATAATGAGGGCGTGACAATATGTCTTTAGCGACCTCTAGCCTTCTTAAGTAATCACGCGGAAATTCAAATGCGAATTTGTCAAGATTATTTCCACTCATATAGACGAAGACGTCGCCCGGGAAAGAATAAGAAAGCGACCGCTCTATGCTTTTCGATACGCGGCCTAGTTTGATGGATGAATTTGTAGATGCCATAAATCTCCTAAAATTGGCAGACATAGTTATCCCCATAAGGTAACTACGATTAGAACTCCTAATAGGCGAAATAAATGAGGAAGCTTGGTGCCTTCTGCCGAGGAAAGGAAAATCCCTTCACTATTTAATAGTCACTATTTTTATCTTTTTACCAAAAAAATTGGAAAAATTGAAAATTAGATAAGAGCGGTTAGAATAATATCTATGGAAAAATATAGCAAAAATTCCGATGCTTCCTATGCATTAGGAACAACATTAACAATTGAATTATTAAAAAGAAAATCGCATCAAGCAAAAAGAATTTATATCTCTCCAAAGCAAAAAAGGGATGTGACTTATGAATCGATTGTCACGTTAGCAAAGAAGAATCAAATCCCCGTGATTGAGAATAACGAAAAGATCTTCCGCCAATTGAGCGATAAAGATAACTGCATGGTGATTGGAGAATTCCTAAAATGGAATGACTCTTTAAATAGCAATGAAAATCATATCGTTCTCGTTAACCCATCCAATAAGGGTAATCTAGGAACCATTCTTCGAAGCGCAGCCGCTTTTTCGATGAAAGGCATCGCGATTATTTCCCCTGCTGCGGACGTTTTCGATCCAAAAACGGTAAGAAGTTCAATGGGTGCTATTTTTTCTGTGCCATTCCGCTATTACTCTTCTTTTGAGGCTTATCAAAAAGAAATGGGAGAACGCCACTACTATCCTTTTATGCTACAAGCAAAAGAATATTTAGGGAGCGAAACCATCCTAAAACCATATTCCCTCATATTCGGAAATGAAGCGACAGGATTAGATTCCTCATTCTTAAAAGTCGGCACTCCTTTAAAAATACCGCAAAGTAGCGATGTCGATTCCCTTAATCTTGATAACGCAGTTTCTATTGCCCTATACGAATTTTCAAAAAAGTAATTGATACAGCTAATTCGATACTGGTCTTTATTCTTCCCGTATCTTTTTTATCGGTTTTATAACCGGAAAAGGAAAAATGTGGATGATATATTCGCATAAAGAGGGCGCGAAAATAATAATTCGTAAAAGAAGAACATTAGGAGAAAGGTGAAATTTCGAAATTCACTATTGACGATTGGAAGCTCATGAATAAGAAGCGCCCCCATAAAGTCAGCCGCAAATAAAAACAAATACCCTAAAATCAAACGAAGCAATACTTTTTTGCTCCGAAAGACTTTTTTAGAAATCGAAAGCCAGGGAAACAAGATTAGAAGAATGGAAAAGAAACCAAGCGAAATCCAGAACGAATAAAAAAGGTTAACATCTTTCATGGGATGTATTGCATCAAATCCACCAAACAAAACAATCAAAGCAAGGGAAAGCACTGAAAAATCAATAAAGAAATCAATAAAACAAAGGCACCAATATAAAAACTTATCGCCCTTATAAAATGCTGCTTTCTCGTTGACAAAGTTCGAATACTCAAATTCGCATAACTGCTTAGACGTGGGATCTTTATTTTCTTCGTAAGTCGAATGTAACTTAGTTATCTCGGCTTTTTCCCTCTCTTCCCACATCCTTTTTAAAGGCTTTTTCACCCCATTAGAATAACGAGTGATAAAGGACCAACCAAATAAAAATGGAAAAATTAAAAAATCAAAAATAAACGTTAAAATATTTGTTGGGCCAAATGAAAAATTACCGCCTGGTTTTAATTGAAATGTACTAAAAAGCAAGGCAAACAAAGATAAAGACGCGAAAATAAGTAGATAACCAACCACAAAAAAACAATAAGGTCTTTTTCTTCAAAAATACTTTTTCGCTTAATGATAGATAAATAAACGATCCTAAACTTAGTAAAAAACCTACAAGGAAAAATAAATAATATCCAAAAAAGAAGGGCATGCGGACAAAAAACTGGA
>DHKP01000032.1 GCA_002404865.1 Caryophanales bacterium UBA4691
ATTATAGTTTCGTTTTTTTCTTTTTTAGAAGAAAAATAAGCGAACGCGACACTTTGTGATTATTTTTTCGCTTAGATTTAGACAAAATCAGGAATTTTGTACGTTTTTATCATGCAATGTCAGAAGAAAAACAAAAACCCGCACGAAGGAAGAAGAGTAACGGTCATCTTCCGCATGCGGGTCGAATCTAACCAAGAGAATATAAGGAGGGAGATTTCTCTCATTAGATTAAAGGAACAAGCTAATTGCCCTTCTTGCTTATTCCTTCCTTTGAGGCATTTGTTTTGTATTTCGCGTGGTAAGCTTCGACAAGCGCGTTCCCCGCTCCTTTTTTCGAAGCACAAGAACATTCTTCTAAGCTTTCTCCTCGTTTGATTTTACCAATGGTACGAACAAGCATGAAAAGGAGATAAATGGTAACTAGAATAATCGTCACAATTCCCGTCCAATGCATGTTTCGCTCCTTTCATTAGTTGTTTTCTGTTTCTAATAAGGCTTCTTTCTTTTTCATCATGCGGTCATAGAAGTATAGGCCAATGAAGGCAAGCACGATGAGAGGAAGAGTGATAGCAAGCGTCCAAACGTATTGAACGCTGATATAAGTGAAGCAACCCATCACATAGCTAAGCCCGAGCCAGAAGAGAATCGTGAACCAATAGGTTTTCTTGTTGGCGAGTTCGCTTTTAGCAGTAGCGACGGAAGCAAAGCAAGGAATTGTGAGTAAGTTGATGACCGCGAAGGCAACAACCGCGGCAGTAGAAATGCCAGTTGCGCTGACAATTCCGTCGAATCCATCAACACCCAAGACTTCTGCAAGCGTTGCGGCAACAGAGGTAACGTTTTCTTTTGCAACGATACCTTGTAAAGAAGCGACCGTAAGCGCCCAACCATTTTCTCCAGCTTGAACGCCGAATCCCATCGGGGTGAAGATAGGTTGAATTAGTGAGCCAATCGACATCAAGATAGAACCACTTCCGTTCTCTTCGACCATATGCCAGCTCCAGTCAAAGTTAGCGAAGAACCAAATGACAATCGTAGAAACGAGAATGATTGAGAATGCTTTTTTGATGAAGTGTTTTCCTTTATCCCAAACGTGAAGGGAAAGAGCTTTTAACTGCGGACGATGATAAGGAGGGAGCTCCATGATAAAGGGAGGAACTTTCTCGCGTTGCGTCGTCTTATTCATCACAATAACGGATAGAATCGCGATGACTACGCCCATCACGTACATTAAGAAGGTAAATAATCCAGCGTCAATATTGACCGCGGCCGCAACGGTCCCAGCAATAACCGCAAGGAATTCCGCTTTTGCGCCACACGTGAAGAAGGGAACAACTCGGATCGTCTTGGTTCTTTCTTTGTCGCTAGTAAGGGTACGAGTATTAATCATCGCAGGAACTCCGCATCCGAATCCCATAATCATCGGGATGAATGCACGACCCGAAACACCAAATCTACGGAAGATACGGTCAAGCATGAAGGCAACACGAGCCATATAGCCACTATCTTCCATCAAAGCGAAGAAGGCGAATAGAATCATGATTTGTGGGACGAATCCCAAGACAGCGCATACACCAGCGCATACGCCGTTATAAAGGAATCCGATAACCCAATCTGGGGAATTCCAAGTGATTAAAAGCTGCTTAAATCCTAAAGCGATGCAGCCTAAGATACCGGTTTCGTGATCGCCAGCTAAGCAATGGAAGAATTCACCAATCGAGTTAATTCCGCCGTCTCCATAGAATAAGCCGGCAAACGGGCGAACTTCTTCGCCATCGATTGTGAAGTGAATTAAACCTTGATATCCTTCCCCGAAATCAACGCCCATCGCGCCAAGATAGAATAAATCTCCGCTGAAGGTAATATGGAACACGAGGAAGAGAAGAGCGACTAAGATAAGTAAGCCCCATACTTTATGAGTGAGGATTTTATCGATTTTGTCACTCTTAGTGAGCTTATCTTTTTCTTTCTTTTCCTTGCCGGAAAGAACTTCGTCGCATAAAGGAGTGAGATATAGATATCTCGCATCCGCGATTTCCGCTTCGTAATCTTTTGTACTAGTTGCGACTAAATCTTGAACTTTTTTGTATTCTTCTTTGTGATCAGACTCTTCAAGCTCATCTTTTTCTAACGCTTTTATCGCATGGAATAATGGGCTAGGAACATTATTATCTTCGTAAATCTTGTTCGCTTCTTTTATTTTTTCAAAAGAAAGAATCGTTTTTCCTTTACGCTCCGTTTTGCTGGCTTTGATGGCTTTTTCCATCAATTCATCTAAACCAGTGTTACGAAGAGCGCTAATAGCAACAACTGGAACGCCAAGCGCTTTTTCAAGTTTCTTATAGTCGATATTTTGACCCAATTCTTTTAAAGCGTCGGTCATATTAATCGCAACGACCACAGGCACGTTCATTTCTAGAATCTGCGTGGTCATATAGAGATTACGCTCTAAGTTCGTCGCATCGATGACGTTAATCACGATGTCTGGCAACTCATTTAAAATATAGTTACGAGAAATCACTTCTTCCGGAGAATATGGCGAAAGAGAATAGATTCCTGGAAGATCAACAATATCTATTTTGGTTTTCTTATCTTTGCTTGTGTAGGTTCCTTCTCTTTTCTCAACCGTAACGCCTGGCCAGTTGCCAACATAAGCCGTTGAGCCAGTCAAAGAGTTGAATAGCGTGGTTTTACCGCAGTTCGGGTTACCAGCAAGAGCGGCTTTAATCATCTTCTCGCTCATTTGTTTTCTCCTTTTTCTGTCATGGTAGGGACGTCAGTCACTTTGATCACGACGTAGCTTGCTTCGCTATGACGAAGCGATAATTCGTATCCCCGTAACGTAATCTCAAGTGGATCCCCTAATGGCGCGCGTTTCCTTAAGAACACCTCAGCCCCTGGAGTAAGACCCATGTCAAATAAGCGGTGACGGATTTTTCCTTCGCCATTCACTTTCGTAATGATTCCGCTTGTGCCAATTTCAACCAAATCGAGGGTTGTTTCATCACCAGGACGAATCAATTGATTGGCTTCTTTTTCTTCTCCCATTGTGTTTCCTTTCTAGAATTAACCGACAATAATGTGCCTAGCAACCTCTTCGTTGAGAGCAAGGCGAGATGAGCATACTTCAATCACTGTGCCCGTGGCCCCTTGGCTCATGACACGGATTGGCCTATCTTTAGCAATTCCTAAAGAAGCAAGGTGGCTTTTTACCTTTTCATCCCCTCCAACTCTTCTGACGAGGAATTCTTGCCCAACAGGCGCTAATGATAATGGCATGTTCATATACCTCCGGTTAGTCGTTTCTAACCAAATGATATATTAGTCATGGCTAACCCCTCTTGCAAGAAAAAAATTAGTTTTAACTAACTACCTTTCATTATTTCCTTCTTGCTTTGTTAAAAATTCGATACCAACTTTAGTTGCAGCAAAATGAACTTTCAAAACGAAAAATCATAAATTTATAGATTTTATCGACATATTTTTAGTTAACATTTCGTTGCGCATTTAGTTAACACTTTGTTGCAACAACTTAACTTACTTCTTATAATTCTTACCGAGGTATTATAAATGAGCCCTGCTTTGAATTGGATATCGTTAATCAAAAATTTGGCTTCACTCCCAAGTGAAGAAGAAACCATTGAATTCAAAGAAAACAATGGAAACCCCCAAACAATCGGGGAAGACATTTCCGCGCTTTCTAACATGGCGGCTTTGCTAGATAAAGATCGGGCGTATATGGTATGGGGAATCAGCGATAAGACTCACGAACTCGTTGGAACGTCTTTTTCTCCAAGGGCTACAAAAGTCGGAAATGAAGAATTAGAAAACTGGCTATCGACCCAACTTTATCCGCGGCTTTATATCGAATTTCATGAATTTAATTATGAGAATAAAAAATTCGTAATTCTAGAAGTAGAAAATGCAAGAACCTACGTAACACGTTTTAAAAGCGAGGCGTATTGTCGCGTTAAAAGTTACACAAAGCCCCTTAAAACATTGCCTTTATTAGAAAAGAAATTATGGGCGAAACTAGAAGAGTCAATTCCAGAAGATCGTTTAGTCGCCTTTGGATTAAACGAGGAAGAACTTTCTAATCTATTGTCTTTTGAGACGTATTTCAAAACGCTAGGGACGCCTATTCCTTCCACAAGAAGCGAAAGCATCACGCGTTTGATCAATGACCGTTTCATCAAGAAAACTGACGATGGATTTTATTCCATTACCACAATGGGAGCGTTATTACTCGCTAATGATTTATCCGCTTTCCCTACACTAGGTCGCAAACAAATTACTGTCACTTTATACGAGGGCGATAGCAAAATCCAAAACCGGGAAAGCCAAGAATTTAAGCAAGGCTATTTACTTTCTTTTGAAAATGCAATTCGTTATATCAAAACGCTTGCTTTGCTTAAAACGGAGGTGAATCAGCTAGGATATACCGTTAGCGAATATTCATATCCGGAAATTGCGATTCGTGAAGCATTATTGAATACGATCGTTCATCAAGATTTATTAGAGCGGGGCGCTGGCCCAATGGTGAGCATCACCAATCAATATATTGAGTTCTCTAATCCTGGTTCTCTACGGGTGGACTTAGACCATTTAATTGACACAGAGCCAATTGCAGAAAACGAAAGACTCTCTGCCT
The DNA here is from genome assembly GCA_002404865.1 of Caryophanales bacterium UBA4691. GTDB lineage: Bacteria > Bacillota_I > Bacilli_A > RFN20 > CAG-826 > UBA4951. The sequence continues at coordinate 4,652 of DHKP01000032.1, forward strand.
TTTTAAGAAGGGTCGGAATCGGGGACGCTAAAGGAACGGGTTTCGATAAAATTGAAGCTTCGCTAGAGGCTAATCATATGCCTTCGCCAGTTGTCCGCGAATTATCTAATAGCGTCAGCGTTTATATCTATAAAAACAAGCCGTTTTCAAAATGGACGCAAGAAGAAAAAATGAATGCTTTGTATTATCATGCCGCGCTCCGCTACTATTCACTAAATTCCTCTTTAACAAATGAAACGCTTCGTGAAAGATTTGGCTTATCCGCAAAAGAAAAGTCGGTTGTTTCTCGCCTTATTAAAACAGCAATAGAACAAAATAGAATAAAGCCGCTAGACGTAAACGCAGCGGATCGCAATCGCTCTTATGTTCCTTATTGGGCATAATTATCGAAAGAAAATTAAGGCGATTTAGTTGCAGCAAAACAAACTTTCAAAACGAAAAATCATAAATTTATAGATTTTATCGACATATTTTTAGTTAACATTTTGTTGCGTATTTAGTTAACACTTTGTTGCAATACAAAACAGAATAGAATCAGAAGAATAAGAATTTCTTCTTTTCGTAAGGTTCGCTATAAGTGTGGAGAACGTGGTATCCCCCACATTCAATTTCTTTGACGGCAGCTTCGTAAGAGACGTTATCTTCAAGAAGGAAAGAAACTTCCCCTCTAGAAGCGGACGCTTTGACTTTTTTTGCTTCAGGAAGAGCCTTGCGAACGGCATCGCAAACATGTGATTCGCACATTGAGCATCTCATGCCATCGATATCTAGTAGTACTTTTTGCATCGATTTACCTCTCTAGTTAGCGATATCTAACTCTATCGGATTTTTTATATTTTGCAAGTGCGCCATTGACGCCAGACCAATAGATTTTATTGTAGGAGGCCCCTTGCGTTATCAAAATTCTTTTGAATTGCCTCGAAGGTATCTGACATCGCTTTTCCATCCACAAGCATGTGATTTGCGGTGATATTGAGCATAATCTTCGCCCGTTCTCCTACCGAATAGAACTTCCCCCAACAAACTCTTGGGACACTCGAATTACTATGATCGTTATCAGGAAGAGGGTGGGTCATTGAAGCAAAAGAAAGCCATGGAACGCAGGTGATATAATACTCATCCATTAAAGCGGAATCGTTATAACTATCTTTGATGTGCCCTTTTATTTTTGCCGTTTCAACATCAAGATGAACCCTTTCATAAAAGGTTTTGTAATCATGGGTGGCTTTCACGCCGCAATTTTCAAACGCGCCCAGTTTTGTCATTACCGTGTAAGCGGGATTAATCTCTTCATACACCACGACTTTATGATTGACGATACGCGTTCTCATTTCTTCGATTGATTCTAATCCCATATAGACAAGGAAAAGCATATTGATAAAGAAGCTTTGCTTATTTTCCTTCGTGACTTTGACTAATTCGGTGATGTCCATCTCGACATTAAAGCCATAACACGGATTCGAGAATGTCCCGAAATACTCATAAACGCTTTTTCTATCCCAACTATCGACATCAATTTCTTTTACTTTCATCGTTGTCCTTCTTCGTATGGAATGCCCTCTGCTTTCGGGCAGCCAGACTTCTTTCTTACTAAAACTAGGACAATGATAACAACAATGTAAGGCATCATGTTATAAAAATACATCGGTAAACCTAGTTTACTACAAAAATCAATTTGGCTAGAAAGAACGCCAAGGCATTTTAAGAAACCAAATAGGAAGGCACCTAGTGCGATCCAAAGGGGACGCCAGTTCCCAAAAATCATAATCGCAAGCGCCAAAAATCCCAGACCAGCGACAGTATTTTCCGCGGCTGTCGCTGCGCTTGTTGCAATATAGACAAATCCACCTAGTCCCGCTAAAGCGCCAGAAATAGTCACACCTAAATACCGCATCTTTTTGACACTAATGCCAACGGAAGAGGCGGCCGCTGGATGTTCGCCACACGCCCTTAGATGTGTGCCAACTTTGCTTCGATATAGCCAAACGGAAAGAACAATGAACAAAATTACGCATACATAAGTCGATAAATATACTTTATCCAAAAGTAGCGAAAAGAAACCGCCAACCCAAGAATCAAAAACGGGCTGGAACCAACTAGGATAGCTGCTCTTTAAAAGGATAAAAGAGCCACCCGACACAATTCGCTCACTATTGAAAAACAGTAAGCCGAATGTGCAAACAATCGCCGGAGCAAGCATATTTAAAGCCGTTCCTCCGATAGTTTGGTTTGCTTTCAAATGAATCGCTGAAAACGACAACAAAAGCGAGAATACCGCACCAGATAAGGCCGCAACAAGCATCCCTAAAAAGTAAACGCCTTGCGAAGTTGCTAGACCTATATTATTTTGGACCACTTCCCAAACGAAAATCGCCCCAATGAAGGCACCAAAAATCATTTCGCCATCTAAGGCCAAATTAATCACGCCGCTTCGCTCAGAAAATAATCCTCCTAATGCGACGATGAGAAGAGGAATCATGCAAATTATTGTCTGCTGAAGGATAAAAACGAAGTCCATTATTTTCGCTCCTTATGTGTGCTTTCTTTCTTTTGAATTCGGCTTGAAGAAGAAGCCTTCGTAGTAACTTTTTTGATTCTAACGATTTTCTTTTTCATTACCGGTTTGCTTATGGTTTCGCTAGCCTTATCTACTATTTTCGGAGTTTCGATTTGCTTTAGTTCAACTACTTCCGTTTTCGTGTTTTGATTTGTTTTTGCTCTGAACTTATGAATCAATTTCTTCAAATAGTAAGGAAGAAATAACGATCCCCTTTTATCATTTGCTTTGTAATAACGAGTCAATTGCTCTTGGATAAAGTGAGATAGGCCGGTGAGATAAATAATCACCGCGATAATGATGTCGGCGAAATACTTGTTATAGCCAGCGCGTTGCAAAAAACCACCCGCACTATTGAGATAGCGAACATATACGGAAGAAAAAATAACTCCAATTGGATGAGAATTCGCAAGCAAAACAACGGGAATCCCATTGAATCCGTATTCTGGCAGGATTTGATAACAAGATTGATATTGAAGCTCAATGTTCGGATTTAGATAATACAAGGCGCCACCTGCGGCAGCTAATCCTCCAGCTAGAGCCATCGCAACCGCAATATTGAATTTTTCATTCATCCCGGCGTAACGGGCAGCGTCTTTGTTATAGCCGCACGCTTTAAGTTCGTAGCCTAACGCGGTCTTGCTCATCACTATCCACATAAGCGCCGCGACTAAAATCGCTAAGATTAAACCAATGTCTAAATAAGAAGGAGAACCATTAGAACTAAACAAGTCCCCTAGTCCTAATGTTGGTGTGTAATTCCCCGTCAAGGAAGTCTGAATCAAATATCCTGACTTCATCGCCGCATTATTAAACTAGGCAAAGAGAATACCCAACTTACGATATTTGCCGCGATCCAGTTACTCATGATGCAAATAATGACTTCATTGATACCAAAGAAGGCTTTCAGTAATCCTGGGATCAAAGACCAAAGGGCTCCAAGTAAGATACCGACGAATAACGCAAGTAACCATACCAATACCCCCGCCATGCGATTACCAGTCGTGTTGATATTAAGAGCGATAAGAAGCGATCCCATCGTCCCCATTAAGAATTGGCCAGGCGCCCCAATGTTGAATAGACCCGTTTTATAAGCAACGGCAACCGATAGACCCGTGAAAATTAATGGGCCTGCGTAAAATAGCATCATCCCAAGTTCTTTCAGAGGTTGAATAGAACTAGAGAATGGGCCCGCAAATAAATACAGAAGCCCAGAAAAAGGATCGCCGTTCGCATTAGGGGCAAACGAACAAACTACCATTGTCAAAAAGCCGATGAAAAGCCCGATGAAAATGGAAATCACACTTGCATAAACCGATTTTGTTCCGTCTTTTCTAGAAAAATCGCGGATCCTTTCTTTCATCGTTTTCATTTCCATAAATCGCTCCTATGAGTGTGCTTGGCGTTTCGCGCCAGCCATATATAAGCCAAGTTCTTTGGTGGTCACGTCTTTCGGGTGAAGGAATTCCCCAACGATTTTCCCTTCGTAAATCACGTAAATGCGGTCGGAAAGATTCATGATTTCTTCTAATTCAAGAGAAACAAGGAGCACGCCTTTTCCTGCATCGCGGTCCGCCACGATGCGCTTATGTATCCCCTCAATTGCCCCTACATCCAAGCCTCTGGTTGGCTGAACGGCGATAAGCAAATCGTGTGCTCGATCAAGTTCACGAGCGACAATGGCTTTTTGCTGGTTCCCACCCGACATGCTTCGCGTCTCGGTTAGTGCCCCTTTAGACGCGCGGACGTCATAATCTTTGATTAAGCGATTCGCGTATTCGCTTCGTTCTTTAAAACGAATGAAACCCCGTTTACAAAATTCTGGGCTATAAGCCTTTTGAAGAATGAAATCTTCTTCCAAAGTGAATTCCAAAACGAGCCCGTGCTTATGGCGGTCTTCTGGAATATACGAGATTCCCTCTTTGATGCGTTTATTGGCATTAAAACGCGCTAAATCTTTGTTCTTTAATACAATTCTTCCACTAGAGATGGGCTCTAACCCTGTGATTGCCCCTACAAGTTCACTTTGCCCATTTCCATCAATTCCGGCAATGCCAACAATCTCTCCTTCACGCACGGATAAATTCACATCTTGGAGGGCAAACTTTTTGGATTTCTTGTTTTCGAGGAATAAATGCTCAACATTCAAAATTGTTTCTCCAGGATGAGCTTCTTTTTTATTAACGCTAAAGGAAACGCTCCTACCAACCATCATTTCCGCGAGAGCTTCTGCATTCGTGTTTTTTGTTTCGATCGTGCCCACGCATTTTCCTTTTCTTAAGACGGTGACGCGGTCACTTACCTCCATGATTTCATTAAGTTTATGGGAGATGAAAAGAATCGATTTCTCTTCATTAGTAAGACGCTTCATCGTTTTCATTAAATCGTCGACTTCTTGCGGGGTTAAAACAGCGCTTGGTTCATCGAAAATCAATACTTCGTTATCGCGATATAGCATTTTTAAAATTTCGGTTCGTTGTTGCATGCCGACCGTGACATCGCTGATTTTTTTATCCAAATCGACATGAAGGCCATATTTTTCCATTAAAGAGAGCACTTTTGCACGTGCTTTCTTTTTGATAACAAAACCAAATTTCGCATCTTCCGTACCTAGGATGATGTTATCTAAGACAGTAAAGCACTCCACGAGCTTAAAGTGCTGATGCACCATGCCAATACGCTCCCTTGTGGCATCGTTTGGGTTATGAATTTTCACCAGTTCCCCATCTTTATAGATTTCACCAGCATCTGGCTCGTACATACCGAACAAAACACTCATTAATGTACTTTTGCCAGCGCCATTTTCCCCAAGCAAAGCGTGAATCTCACCACGCTTAAGAGTAAGGGAAACATCGTTAACCGCAATAATGGCCGGGAATTCCTTGCGGATATGGCGCATTTCGATTACGTAATGATTCCTTTTCATAGTAGTACCTTTATATAGAAGAAGAGCCCCTTCGATTTGAAGAAGGCTCAAAAAATGATAAAAATGGTTCGCTATTTGATGTGTCTAATGTTTATTTTAGGAGTGTCCTTTTCGTTTACGTTTTTCCAAAAAATCTCTGTGTCGCAATTGACTTTAGAATCGACAGTCTTTGTAGTGATATTGTCTTCCGCTTTTTCACCTTCTCCCCGAATGCGCTTGAAAAGAATTTTGTATTCTTCTTTGGTGAAATTCTTAAATCTCCAAGGATCAATCTTTTTATTATCTTTTTCGTATACTTCAGTCGGAAGTCCGACGGCGTTTTCTTTTGCACCAAGCGTGAATATCTTTCCCCCTAATTTTTTATCCCACTCATTGCCGTAAAAAAGACGAAGAGTGTCCTTAACAGAAGAAGCGAGATTTTTCGTAGCGGAGGTTATAATTTTTTCTGACATATGGGATTGATCGACATCTACGCCAACCATTTCCGCTTTTTCATATTCATCCATAGCGCTCTTAACGGACAAGGTCATTGAACCACCGCAAGCGAAAATAATCTGCGTACCTCCGACCTCTTTTTCGAGATCTTCGTTATTCTTCACGTTCATATACCAGCTGGATGCTTGATTCTTTAATTCAGGCGAAGCGCCAAACTGAGCGCCATACATAAAGCTGATTTGGGCAATTGGCTTTGATACTTTCCCTTTGCCAGGGATTTCTTTGTTTTCTTTTTCTAAATCAATAACAGCTTGGTTAATGCCTTGCACATAGCCATAAGCAAACGCATTACAAGCGCGGTTACCTCCGCCGCCTCCAAACATGCCACCAAGTTTATATTTCCCTTCTTTTAAGACTGCATACCCCGCTAAAAAGCCAGCCTCTTCTTCGCGATAATTAATCGCGGTGACATTATTAAGGATTTTGTGATTATCATCCTCTAATAAAAAGCCGTCCATAAACACGAATTTAACATTGGGGTGCTGCATCGCGCATTTTCTCATCGCACTGGCTTGCAAAAACCCTGGAGCAATAACGATTTTTGCCCCGTTTTCAATCGCTAAATTCATCGCGTTTTCTCGGTCTGCATCCGTCGCATTGTTTTGCCCGGATGGCATGTAGTAGTTATAGGTTTTGTTGTTTTCGGTAGCGAATGCTTTCGCTCCTTCAAACGTGCCTTGATTGAAGCCTCCATCATTCAAGGATCCAACATCAGTAACGACGGCAATCTCCGCGGTTTTCTTTTTGTTATTACATCCCGCGAGCATAGAAATCGTCACAAGGGAGGAGAGGAAGAGGAATCCTTTTTTCTTTTTCATTTTGGATCTTGTCCTTTCTATAACTTATGGCAATAGCCGAAGAACAACAGGGCAATAAAAACAGACGATTGCCCTTATTTCTGCCATTCTTTTTGTCGGCGCTACCATACCATAATCATCCCCAACCAAAACAGGTTTGTAAATGACATTTTTATTGCTTATTTTTGTCAATGCAAAACTAATTAAATGAATATAAAAAATAGATAAAACATTTATAAAACACGATTATTCCTAAATTACTAATATTATTATTTCACCATATTCTTATACTTAATGTTTGTTTTATTAATTTAATGTTTTGTCATTTTATTATCACGATTAGTTTAAAGTACAATCCTCAGATCATGGTTTTTTGTTCAGAAGGTTTATGCTATGGACAAAGTTTCGAAATCGGAACTAAACATGTGTGATTATAAAAATGCGGTTCTAAAGTAATATGTCAATTTCGCAAACCCAAAAGATAATATTCTCGGTTGCATTCGTGAATCACACGGTTTTGATTATGCGACTGGCTCTTTTCTTTACTAATAATTAAAGAATTTAAAACATTTACAATTTATGATGACTTTCAATCGCAGACAAAGAAGAAAATTTCGCTATGAATAAACTATTTTATTAGAAAATTCGCGATGATACTGATTAAAAACCACAAAAATCACAAATTCCTTTTTAAAGCAAAATCACCATATTGTTTTTTTGATAAGTTAGTATGTAAATTTTATGTTAATTTTTGATAAGCAATGTTATCATAAAAGCCTAAGGAAGGACTCCATTGTTTCGTTAGAGAGAAATCACCAAAATGAGCAGTTATTCTCATAAGATTAGATACTGGGGCTTTGTTAATTTTTCACTGACTCATAGATGGGCTTTTCCGAAATTCATACATAGGAGGAAATAATCTGTATGAAAAAGTCAGCACTCTTTTTATTAAGTGCCTCTATTCTCACCCTTGTCGGTTGCGGAAACAACGATGATTCAAACGCAACCAAAATCGCTTTAGTAACCGATTCCGGTACGCTAAACGACCACAACTTCAACCAAACTTCTTGGGAAGCCGTTAATGCTTGGGCTGCAGAAAACGGTGGCGGTAAAATCAACGCAAAAAACAATGTTGTCGATAGCGGTTCCTATCGAACGATGTATTATCAACCTTCTGCTCAAACCGGAGTTTACAACACCGCTGAACGTGTCGCTGCTGTCGATTCCGCTGTTGAATGGGGCGCAAAATTCGTCGTTCTCCCTGGCTATCTTTTCCAGCCAGTTGTAAAACAAGTCCAAGACAAATATCCAAACGTTTGCTTCTTAGCGCTAGACTGCGTTAACCAAGATTCTGATAATGATGACGCTGAATACAATCTCAAAGAAAATGTCACAATGACCCAATACCGCGAAGAACAAGCTGGTTTCTTAGCCGGTTATGGCGCTGTTAAAGACGGCTTAACAAAGCTAGGATTTATCGGCGGAATGGCTGTTCCAGCCGTTAAGAGATACGGATACGGATATATCTATGGCGCCAATGCCGCGGCTAAAGAACTGAACTTAGCTGACGGCACAATCAAAATGGACTATTACTACGCTGGTGCCTTTGTTTCAACCTCTGAAGCAACACAATTCGCCACCAACTGGTATAACGCTGGCACCGAAACAATTTTTGCTTGCGGCGGTGCGGTTTATAATTCGGTTACCACTGGTTTATCCCAAGCCACAAATAAAGATGGTAAGTCTTGGATTGGCGTTGATACGAATCAACACGCGGATACAGAAATCAAACCAGCTGGCACCCGTGAAAAATTATTAACTTCCGCTATGAAAGGTTTAGGTTCATCCATCAAGAGTGCATTAACTTCTTGGAAAGATAGCGATATGAAGTTCAATGACAATTATGCTAAGAAAGTCTTAGAACTCGGTATCAAAGAAGACGCTGTTGCTCTTCCAACTGAAACCGCTACTGGCGACAAAGGATGCTGGGGCTTTAAAAAGTGGAAAGAAAGTGAATACAACACTTTAGTTGCAGACATGAAAGCTGGAAAAGTCACTGTTCCAAACGAAACTCCAGAGGCTTTCCCAACCAGTGAGACACCAAAAGTAGCCCTCACGATGCATGCTACAACAAAAGCCTCCGATTCTAAATAGTCTTAACTATTAGGGGCAGGATTTTTCCTGCCCTTTTTCACAATATTAAAGTTTATTGAAGGAGAATCTCTATGGAAGAAAATGTCCTGGAATTGCGTCATATTTGCAAATACTTTCCTGGCATTAAAGCAAACGACGACATTTCTTTAACGCTTAGGAAAGGAGAAATTCATGCTCTTCTCGGTGAAAACGGCGCAGGAAAATCAACCTTGATGTCAATGGTTTCTGGGCTATATAAGCCAGATAAAGGTGACATTATTTTAAGTGGGCAAAAAGTTTCCATAAACGATCCTCATGAAGCATGCAAACTAGGAATTGGCATGGTACATCAGCATTTCATGCTCGTTGACGTTTTTACAGCCTTAGAGAACATTATTCTGGGAGACGAACCTACGGGGCTATTTGGTTATATCAAACCGAAAGATGCTAGAACAAAGCTCGAAGACCTTTGCAAAAAATACAATTTCAATATCAATTTGGACGAAAAGATTGATGACATGAGTGTGGGCGAACAACAAAAAGTCGAAATTTTAAAAATGCTCTTCCGCGATTCTAATATTTTAATTTTTGATGAGCCAACCGCTGTTTTAACTCCGCAAGAAATCGATGATTTAATGCTTTCTATGAGAAATCTAGCAAAAGAGGGAAAATCCATTCTCTTCATTTCTCACAAACTCAACGAAATCATGGCCGTCACTGACCGCGTCACCGTCTTAAGAAAAGGGAAATGTGTTGGTACAGTGAATACGAAAGACACAACAGAAGAAGAATTATCAAGACTAATGGTCGGAAGAGACGTCCAACTCGTTACTCAAAAAGACGAAGCGAAAGTAGGAAAAGAAATCCTAACCATAAAAGACTTGACCGTCTATAACCCCGAAAAAGAAAAAGACACCGTCAAAGATGTTTCTTTTAACGTAAGACAAGGAGAAATCGTTTGCCTCGCTGGTATCGAAGGGAACGGTCAAAGCGATTTGATTTATGCATTAACTGGGCTTTGCAAGGCGAAAAGTGGTTCCATTGTTCTTCATGACGTAAAAAATCCAAAATATAGCGAGAGAAAGAAAGAATTCTTAGAAAAACAAGGAAAGAAATACGACGTCCCAGAATACATCGATGCGCATTTAGAGAAATTAAGTATCAGAAAAAGAGCTCTAGCGGGCTTATCTCACATTCCAGAAGACCGTCATAAATATGGATTGGCTTTGGACTTTTCACTTGAAGATAACCTCGTTTTGCAGAGATATTTCCAAAAGCCATTCAATTTCTATGGATTAAGGAACAAGAAGGCGATTAATGAATACGCGAATAAATTAATTGAGCAATACGATGTTCGCTCCTCACTAGGTGCCGCAACAACAGTGCGTTCAATGTCAGGTGGCAATCAGCAAAAAGCGATCATCGCTCGTCAATTAGATTTAGGTTCACCATTACTTATTGCCGTCTCTCCAACACGTGGGCTAGACGTTGGTGCTATCGAAAACATCCATAAGCACCTTATCGCCAACCGCGATGCCGGAAAAGCCGTGCTTCTTGTTTCTCTTGAATTAGACGAAGTCATGAATTTGAGCGACAGAATTCTAGTCATGCATAATGGAAAAATCGTCGCAGAACTCAATCCAAAAGAAACAACAATACAGGAAATTGGTCTATACATGTCTGGCGCGAAAGTACAAAAAGGAAGAGAGGAATAAACAATGGAAAAATTCAAAACATTTTGGAAGAACCTCTTAAATAGTATCAAAGCCGTTTTCATTGCAGTTGGCGTTTTCTTCAAAGAAAAGGTGTGGGCTCCAATAGTCAAATTTTTATCTCCGGTTGGAAAATTTCTGTGGAAATACCTTCAATATGTTTGTGTTCCGATAGGTAAATTCTTTTCCTGGGTTCTTTCCCATAAGGCATGTCGCGCGATTGCTTCTAGCGTTATTTGTATTTTATTAGGAATTTTTGCCGGATTCATAGTCATGCTGATTCGTGATCCAGCAAACTGTTTTGCTGGGTTAGGCGTTTTATTCACTTCTGGGTTTGCTAAGCCGAGCAACATCGCGCGTATCTTAATGAACATGACGCCAATGATTTTAGCTGGTTTATCCATTTCGTTTGCTTTCAAACTTGGGCTTTTCAATATCGGTGTTACGGGGCAACTTACGATGGGCGCCTTCTTGGCCTTTGTCACTGCCTTCTATGGTGGAAACTGGTTCCTTTGTATGCTTGTTGGCATGCTGGGAGGTGCTTTCGTTGGAGCAATATCCGGCTTTTTAAAGGCAAAATTCAACGTCAACGAAGTCTTATCAGGAATTATGCTTAACTGGATTGTTTATTATTTGACTTCTTTATTAGGCTCGGCACTACCTGGAGAATTCATTGATTCCTTCAATAATGCTCAGCTTGCAAAAATGCCAAGTAACGGAAGAACTCCAAGTTTAGCCGCGGAAGGAACAACATTCTACTGCGTCACCTGGGGATTAATCATCGCCATTCTTATCGCAATATTGTTTTGGGCAATTCTCAAATACACAAAATTCGGATTCGAGATGAAGCTCTGCGGTTCAAACAAATTTGCTGCACGATATGCCGGGATTAATCAAAACCAAAAAATTATTTTATCTTTGCTTCTTAGCGGCGCAATCGCTGGCATATGCGGATATTTCGTTTTCTCGAACCCTTCCTCCCCTAGAGCATTCACTTATAACTCTTTAGACGGCGTCATGATCCCAGATGGATTTAGTGGCATATCCGTTGCATTGATTGGTCAAACCGATCCTATTGGTTGTATCTTCTCTGCTTTCTTCCTTAATTACATTACCGAAGCGCAAACAAGAATCGTTAACGTTTCCATTTTGTATAGCAAATACTACATGGAACTTATCAAATCCATCATTATTTACGTCGCTTCGTTTAGCGCGTTCTTTGGAATGCTAATTCAAAACAGCAATCTCAAACACAAACAAATGATTGATGAGTCTTTCAAAAATCTCTTCGTGAGAGAAAAAGCGGAGGAAAAATAATGAATATCAATGTAATTACACCTATCCTCATTGACATACCAATGGCGACATGGGGCTCACTCATATTTATTTTTATCGTCTTTGGTGTCGGCTTCACTCTTGGAGCGTTCGGCGGAATGTTCAGCGAATGCTCTGGCATTATTAATATTGCTCTCGATGGAGCGATGCTTATCGGGGCGTTCTCAGGCATCTTATTCGTTCAACAACTATACGCTGCAATTGGAAATGAAAACCCGCTTCTTAACAATTGGGCATTCGTGAATTTCATTTACATACTGGGATTACTCATGTGTATCCTTGTAGCAATCGGTTTCTCTTTCCTACTTTCTTTTGTTTCCATCAAATTGAAAGCAGATCAAACCGTTGTTGGAACGGCTCTTAATAGTGTTGCATCCGCAGTAGTTTTAATCCTAAACACCATTCATCTTGCAAAAGATGAACCTAACATGGATACATCGATGAACTTCAACGTAATGAACTACCACACAAGCAGCGAATTCATAAATGGGGCGTTTTCAAATCTTAATATTACCGTACTAATCGGAATTGCAATCATCGTCGTTTTAATCTTTACTATGAACAAAACAAGACTCGGATTAAGACTTAGAGCGTGTGGCGAAAATCCTGCCGCCGCAGATTCGGTCGGAATCAAAGTGAATAGAATGAGATATTTGGGGACTGCAATTGGCTCTGCAAGCGCGGCAGTCGGAGGATATATCATCTTTACTTGCCTTAGACTTGGACAATGGAGCTTAACTTGTGGCGTGTTTGGATACGGCTTCTTGGTTTTAGCTATCGAAATCTTAGGCAACTGGAAAGCAATCAACATCACCTTTGCTGCCCTATTCTTCGCTGCGTTCTTCTCTTTTGCGACTTTTATGACCACCGTCTTCAGCGGCGGCAGCATAGCCTTCTACAACTCAAAAGCGTTCTATAACATGCTTCCATACTTAATCGCGTTCTTATCGCTCATACTATTCTCAAAGAAATCGCATGCCCCAAAAGCAGAAGGCATCCCATACGATAAATCAAGCCGTTGAGATTTTAGATTCGATAGATTTATCAAGACTTGGATTCTTTTTGAAAAGAAAAGCGAAACGATGGAGCCGAGCTCCATCGTTTTTCCGTTTTGACTATCTCTTCAAAAACACTACCTTTTACGCTATTTCGATTTTATTAGGCCTACTATTAGAAATACAAATGACGCCCTAACTTACGTTTCGTTTTATAGTCCAACATGTTCATTTCATTCTCTTCAATGAAATCTTTTTCATTTTGTGCGTATTCTTCAATTGTGAACTCAACAAGACTTCTCAAGTCCTCGTTTTCTTTCTCTATGTCTAATGGGGCGTCGAAATCGCTATATTTATCAATCTCGATATTCCATGGTTTATAAATACCTCGTTTTTCGTCTTCACCATTGTAGTCAGGTGAAATTTTTCCGCTAAAATATTTGTAAAGCGTGCCGATGTTGTCTTCCCAGATTCCTTGACCAGCGCCTTCGAGAATCACTGCGACATCAGCGGTGTCAAGAAACACACTCTTTTTATAAACTCTGCAATCAAAATCCCAGCCATCCCCCGAATCGTAACAAAACATGAACTTCGTCCCTAAATCCTCTAGCGAGTAAAAATTCATGTATACGGAATCGTCATTGAAGAATGCATCCTCCAAAAAAGAAGCCGGATCATAATTGGTATCTTTCGTCTCAAAGCAAAAGCTGTGTGCCATTGCGCCATGAAGCGCCTCGACGAAGATACAACCAAGGTCGTTTAGTTTCGTTTTGGCTGGAACTAAGAGTATGCGGTAAAAACGTCCTTTTTCCGCATATTTGAAATCTAACCTGACTTTTTTGAATTCCATAATGAGGCTCCTCTCGATAAACCAAAGATATCGTATTTTCGAGTAACGCTCAATACCATAATTGCTACGATTCTCTAATCAGCTTAATCAATAGAGATGAATTTAGAAAATAGGCATCATCATTGAGAAGAAATTCATGTCCATTCATCGATATCTTTTTTGACTTTCTTTTCATAAAAGATATCAAAATCCCTCTATTTCCGCTATATTTTGTTTAATAATTTCTTAGGAGAAAATAATGAAAGCGCTCATGATTAATGGTTCCCCTCGCCTTAACGGGAATACGTCCATCGCCCTAAAAGAAATGGAAAATGTGTTTCAAAAATACGATGTCGAAGTGGAAACGGTGCAAATCGGGCAACTCGCGATTAGAGGATGCTTATCTTGTAACTACTGCTACACGCACGATAAGTGCGCGATTGATGACATCGTCAATGAATTAGCCAAGAAATTCTTAGAGGCTGATGCACTCGTGATTGCTAGTCCGGTTTATTATGCTTCTGCGAATGGAACGCTTATATCGTTATTAGACCGCTTATTCTATTCCACAAATTTCGATAAAAGGATGAAAATCGGCGCAAGCGTGGTTGTCGCTAGACGTGGAGGATGCAGTAGCACCTTCGATGAGTTAAACAAATACTTCACGATCTCGGGGATGCCAATCGCATCAAGCCAATATTGGAATAGTGTTCATGGGCGAAAAGTCGGTGAGGCTAGCCAAGACTTAGAAGGATTACAAACGATGCGCGTTCTCGCGGATAATATGGTGTTTTTGATGCGCGCAATTGAACTAGGAAAAGAGAAATACGGATTGCCAGCCTTAGAAAAAAGAATCAGCACGCATTTTATTCGATAAAACATTAAAAGTCATAAAGAGGGAAAAGACGCCATTAAGCCTATTTATCGTCTTGCTTTTTTTCTTCTTTTCGTTTAGTCGCGTAATAATCATGAACCATTTCTTTTGCTTTACGCGATAATCTTTTCTTTTTTCTAAAGAGGGGATAAAGGCGATAAATGATGACCATGGCTAAGGCAATCGCGACAAAAAAAGAGACCCAAAAATCTACCCAATTCATAACTCGCTTACCCCCATAAAGCCATTCGTCGCCCACGCAATCGTCCCAATGAAAGTTGAAATCACATACGCGATAGTGAGTTCCATCCCCATGGTCAAAAGTAGTTTCTTTGTGGACCCAAGTTCCCGACGAAGTGTTGCAACCGCGGAAACGCAAGGGATAGAAAATAAGTTAAAGCACAAAAAAGAGAAGGCGCTTAGGATCCCGTTCGCATCTCCCGTAGCCAAAAAGGAAAACGGCGAAGTAGCGCTGAGGATGTTATCGCTCCCACCGGCGATAACGGACAAAGAACTAACGACTTGCTCTTTGGCGATTAAGCCTTGGAGGGCGGAAACCGTAAGCCCCCAAGAATAATGCCCACCAAATGCAGGGATAAACGCATAGGCTAAGACTTTGCCAATGCTCGCTAAAATCGATTCTTCGACTCGCATGGAACTAACATTTTCGAAAGATTCGACCGGTCCAACGTATTCCATGCCCCAAGAGAAGCGAGTGAATACCCAAACTAAGAAGGTGCATAAGAAAATAATCGTCCCCGCCTTCTCTAGGAAATCTAAGGTTTTGTCTTTCGCATCGCGATAGACGTAATAGGCATTAGGGAACTTGTAAGCGGGTAATTCAGAAATGAAAGAATCATTGCTTTTCCGATAGAACAGTTTCTTGAGCAATAAAGCGACAAATAGAGTAATCGCGATTCCTAATAAATAGCAAATAAAAGTAACTAGCCAGCTCGCTTTTGGCATGATGACGCCTGCGAGTAAAGCCATAATGGGCAATTTTGCATTGCAAGGAACAAACGGAACTAGCATCGTCGTCATTTCTTTTTCTTCGGGGTTTTCCACCGTTCTAGCCGTCATAATGCCAGGAACCGAACATCCTGAGCCGACAATAAGAGGAATGATTGATTTTCCGCTTAAACCGAATTTCTTGAAAATTTCATCCAAGAAGAAAGCGATACGAGACATATATCCGCTTGCTTCAAGTAAAGAAAGAGAAACAAATAAGGCAACAAGCTGCGGGACAAACGCAAGAACGGTAGACAATCCGCCGATGATGCCATTGCTCAATAAATCAGCGGCCCAAACCGATCCTCCTGCGTTTTCAATCATATGGCCCAATGACGGTCCTAGCCCTTCAATTTCAAAAGGAACAGTGTGCCAAAAAACATCAATCTCGGTAGACCCGTTGAATAAGGCATCGATAAAATCACTGGTTAAAGATCCCACCACCCCGACAGAAAAGAAATACATAAGCCCAATGACAAGTAAGAAAATCGGAAGCGCTAGATAACGATTCAAGATGATTTTGTCTAACTTATCGGTGAAAGATTCTTTCATCTCTTTTTGCTGACAGCATTTTGCTTTGACTTTGGTAACAAATTCATAACGTTGGTCAGCGATGATTTGTTCACTATCCATGTCATAAGCCTTTTCTAATGCCTCTACTTCCTGAGAAGTCGAAGTATTGTTCAATGTCTTATAATAGGGATCGCGTTCAAATAATTTCACTGCCCCAAATCTAACGTTATGTGCTTCTTCTAGCTCGGAATTTAAATCGCTTTCCAAATGATCGATTTCTTTTTGGACATCCGGCGCGAAGAATTTCTTCTTAGGGTTTTTAAGGTACTTTTTCTCTTTGATTAAGGATATTAGAGTATCAATCCCCTCTCCGGTTTTCGCAGATATCCGAACCACGGATACACCGAGTTCTTCTTGCAGTTTCTGAAAATCAATCGTGATGCCGTTTTTCTCTAAAATATCCGCCATATTCATTGCGACAATCACATCGCAATCGAGTTCCATTAATTGCGTAGTCAAATATAAAGAGCGTTCCATAGCCGTCGCATCAACAATGTTGATGATGAGCTCAGGATGAGCATCTAAGCAAAAAGAGCGGGTTACTTTTTCTTCGCTTGTATATGGCGAAAGAGAATAAACCCCAGGAGTGTCTACAAGGAGCATGCTCTTTGTTTTGTCCCCTTTGATGTAACCTTCTTTTCGTTCAATCGTTACACCTGGCCAGTTTCCGATTGTGGCGTTTTCACCAGTAAGGTCATTAAAAAGTGTCGTTTTGCCGGCATTTTGGTTCCCGACTAATCCAATTGTTATCATATTTATCAATCCTTGTTCCCTAAAACAACGATATCGATATTACGTAAATCTTCTACGCGCATTGCAAGTTCATACCCACGGAGCTCTAAATCAACTGGGTTACCAAATGGAGCGATCTTTTTCACCTTCACGATTACTCCTCTTGTAATCCCCATATCTAACAAATGTCGCTTTAAAGCTGCATTGTCATTATGGAAATCCAACACTTTAGCAACCTGCCCTTTTCGTAAATCACTCAAGTGCCCATAATCACCTGGCTTTAGGTTTTGTCTTCTCTTTGTTGCGTCGTTTACACTCATAAGTTGCCTACTATTATAAATAAGGTTATAAAGAGGAGAAATACTTAACTAGATTTGTATTGGGTACACTTTTTTCAAGCAAAGAGGCGTTAACGATTTTAAACGTTCAAGCTTTTAAACGTTTTTCTATTAGCAAAGAAAATATTTATCCCCTATCACAAATCATACATTAGGCTTTGAATAGCGCCAGTGCTGCGAATTTCAATCTCTTTTAAAGAAATGCAGCCATAGAAAAGCTGGACATTTAAAAAGTCTGGTTGCTTATTAAAAATTATCCTCTTTAAATTTGGCAAGTTAATCAAATCAATAACTATCGTGTTTTTGATATTTTTAAAATCAATAACCTCTGTTAAAGCACTATCCTCTTTACGAATTGAAGGCAAAAAAGCACGGAAATGAATAAAGCGACAACTATCTTCTATCTTTATTTTTGAGGGGTAAGGCGCTCGCATCAAGATAAGATACGGATTATCTTTCGATCCAAGATATTCGCCATAATTAGAGGAATTGAAAACCAAATTAGGAGTATTTTCGCCAATAAGTCCATCAAAAAAATCTAATGTATCAGGCAAAATAAGGTGACGGAGATTGGTGCATCCTTCAAATGGAGCACAGTTTATTGTTGTGACTCCTTCCGGGATAGTAATTTCTTCTAAGCTAGTGCAATCGCAAAACGCTTTCATTTCGATGCAATCAAGATCTTTCGGGAAGCGAATGGTTTTTAGCGATGAGCAATCGTTAAAACAAAAAGCAGGAATGGTATCGAGGCTACCTCCAAAAATTACGCTTTTTAATCTCTTACAATGGGAAAACGCATATTCCCCTAAATCTTGGATGGAAGGTGGAATCACAATAGATTCTAAATTAGAGCAATTTGAGAAGGTTTTTGCAGCGATAATTCTACAATCCGGATGGAAGGAGAAAGAAGAAACGCTTTTGTCTTTTAAGGAAACTAGCACCATGAAAGGATTTGACTTGCTCCCTAAATAATATCCATTTGAGTAAAAGTTCTTTTTCAAAGATGGAAGGCGAATGATATCATCAAGCGCTTCATCAAAAATACATTCAAGAGAATCTGGTAAATAAAACTCTTCTAAATCGGTGATTTTGCACTCTTTGGATACAAATATGTTATCGTTCAAAACATATTCAAAATAACCGCCTTGTTCAAGAATACTAATCCCTTCTGGAATCTCAATCTTTTTCGTTCCCGAGGGTACATAGCAGCGTTTTAATCTCCCTTCATCAATTACAAATAAGCACTTTCGATCTTCCATGTTTTCTCCTAACTTCATTAATCGTCATTATTATAAAGGAGAGGCAGTTTCACACTAAACTAGCTTTTAAATAAAGCGTGTTGATGTAAACATAGTTGCCTCTTAAGAGTATTAGGGCATTTCTCAAATCCTTACAAACGGCACTCATCGATGACATCCAAAAGATTCGAAGAATGTCGTTCTAATAAAACATTCTTATTTCCCAAGTTGATAGAATGAATGACTCTTTCAAAAGAAATAGCAAATTTGTTTGCCTATTCTTTCTTTTCGTTCTTTTTTACCTTTTATGCCAAAAGACATCTTCGATATTAATATTCATCCAAACCAATTTATAGTTGTTTTCTCTGCAATACTTGACTATTTTCTCGTTTTGGGAATTATCTTTGTCGTCAACATCGCCGACGATAATGGTGTTTGTTATTCCTTCATAGCATTTTTTGTATGAATCAATTTTGCTTTGTTGCTGAATCAGTTTGCTTTTGCACCCGGCATAAATTGGCGTCAATTTGAATGCCCGTTTTCCATAAAAATAATCAATACATTTCTTGACGTAAATGTAATCTATTTTAACCGAGGAATTTGTTTCTAAAACGAGAATCAGCTGCGGCATTCACTATCTCCTTCCTCTTCCGAAAAGAAGATAGGCAAGAAATCAAAATCCTCAATATTCATTGGAGAATTAGGGAAAAAACCATTTTGGTAATATTTAATTGGAGAATTGTTGCCAACAAGAGACCATGCATCGATCTTGCAATCATCGCCCACTACAGAAATTGCTTTTCCTTGTTTTTTTAAAGAGGACATCACAAGCAAATCATGGCTTGTAAAACAAAGTTGTCCTTTTCCGTATTTTTGGAAAAACTCTATTAGCTTTTGGAAATAAACAGAATTGATGTTCGCATCCATTTCATCAATAAAAACAATCTTTCCATTCGCGCAGGCATCTAATGCATCAAACATTTTAATTAGGTGCTTGATTCCAGAGGACTCAAACTCAAAGTCAACGCCATAATCTTTATAGACAAAAACGTTGTTGATTTGATAAAAATCCCCATTCTCTTTTTTCGTAACATCAATTCTAAGGAGACTCGGTTTAAATAGTTGAATAAATTTTGCCGCTCTAGCAATCTTTTTCTCATAATCTTTGAAATTCGCTTTTTTGATTGTTACTGAACCGATACAAAACTCTGGAGTACTATAAGATTTCAAAAAACTCCAATTGGTCTTCATCATTTTCATCATGTTTTCAATGTCGATAAAACAGGAATCATGTTTATCATCGTCGACTAAAAACACGTCAATTTTGATAATCGAAACAAATAGTCTACCGGATAAGCAAACCAATGAATTATCCATAGGTCCTTTAAAAGCATTTCTTTTAGATGCTAAAAGTTTCATTAATCCGAGTAAGAAAGAACCAAAAACAAATTTGTTCTTGTCAAAATAATCAAGCTCACCGATCTCATTTGTAATGTACTTCTGCGTAACTTTAACAACACCATCGTTAGAACTCGCTACAAGTTCCCAATTCTCATCAAGCGTTCTTCCTTTACAAATTTCAAGCGCTTCATTTTTAATAACATAGCCATTAGCAAGTGAATCATGTTTAAGCAAAATGTGGTGTTTAACGATTTCATCACCTAGATCAAAAACCACATCAAAAGAAAACTCTTTTGTCTTTTTATTCATTAACTTATCAAGTTTTGAAGTTGTGATGTCTTGGAGTAAGTAACGATCATCGGTGATGATTCTTTTATATAGCAAAATAGATGTCATTATGGCTGTTTTGCCTGATCCGTTATAGCCAAAAACGCCTTTCACATTTGTGAATTTCTTCACGCCTTTTTCTATCGTTCGATTTGAAAAAAGCAAAGAGATTGGCTTGTCGATATTTTTAATACCGCAAGTTGTGAATTTCAAAATTCTTGGTAAGTTTTCCATAACATAATTATTACTTTTTGTATATTATATGTAAATAAAAACGTTTATAGTTTCTAAACCAAAGAAGATATTTTTGCACTTACGTAAGAAAAATCGGCAAAACCTATGCCTCTTATATAAGAAAACTAGTCCGTTCACAATATCCTGGCCAACAAACGAAATGTTAATTTTAAAAACACGATAAAACCTAAAGTTATGGTTTATAATTTTCGGGAGTTAACATATTTACCACCATTCCCGAAAATTATAGTTAAAAAAACGATAAAAAGGTCAAAAATCATGTTATAATTTTCGGGAACAAATGTAAAAATATTCAATGGCGAAAATTATAATGTATATTGGAGGTAAAAAATGTTAATCGGAAGAAAACGAGAAATTGAAGAATTAAACTCCCTATATCTTAGTGATGAAGCCGAGTTGGTCGCACTCTATGGCAGAAGACGCGTAGGAAAAACCTATTTAATCAATGAAGCCTTCAAAGGCCATTTCGCTTTTGCGCACGCTGGATTATCCCCTATTGAAGCGTCTAAAAACGGAAAGACAAAATTGAAAAGAATGCACGAACAATTGATGCATTTTTATCATTCGCTGCTTACTTTCGGATTGACACCATCGAAACCGCCTAGTTCTTGGATTGAAGCCTTCTATATGTTGGAAACCCTTTTGTCCTCGAAAACCGATAATGAAAAGCAAGTTGTTTTCATTGACGAAATACAATGGATGGACACCCCAAAATCTGGTTTTATGACTGGATTCGAAGCTTTTTGGAACGGGTGGGCTTGCCGGCGTCATAACATTATGGTTATCGTTTGCGGCAGTTCGACTTCATGGGTCTTAGATAAATTAATCAACAACCATGGCGGATTATATGACCGTGTCACCAAGCAGATTCATTTGAATCCATTCTCTTTATCAGAATGTGAGGAGTTTTTGACAAAAAACGGATTCAATTATTCTCGTTATGATATTGTTCAAACTTATATGGCATTTGGCGGTATCCCCTATTATTTAAAATATCTTGATAGGAGCAAGAGTTTTGCACAAAACATCGATTCTTTGTTTTTCGAAAGCAACGCTCCTTTCCAAAGCGAATTTGACCGTCTCTTCCAATCGATTTTTGCGAATCCGGAAACAATGCAAACCATCGTTAAGGCAATCGGTTCGAAGAAATCTGGTTTGACACGTCAAGAACTGCTTAGCGTCACAAAAATACAAGATAGTGGTTCTTTTTCTAAATATCTCAAAGCGCTTATAGAAGGGGGATTTATCTTCAAATACATTCCTTTCGCCGCGCAAAAACGAGAAGAACGTTTCAAACTGATCGACCCGTTTTGCCTCTTTTATATGAACTTCTCTCAAAAATGGGGAAAGGGAGAAAACTGGAGCAATAACCTTGATTCACAAAAAATAACAGTTTGGCGCGGCATTGCGTTTGAAAACGTTTGCTTTAATCATATCAAGCAAATCAAAGCGGCACTTGGAATTTCAGGTGTCTCAACAAGCGAATCGCTATGGGCTAAAAGAGGAGAGGAAGATTCGGAAGGAACTCAAATTGACCTCGTCATCGATAGAAAAGACAACATCATCGATTTGTGCGAAGTGAAGTTTTGGAGCAATGAGTTTATTGTTGATAAAAATTACCATCTTTCCTTAATGAAAAGAAAAGCTATCGTCCAAGAAAATCTTCCGAAAAAGAAAACAATAGAAAACGTCCTGATATCTACATATGGCTTAAAAAAGAACGAATATTCATGGGATTTTTCTTCCGTGATTACAATCGACGATCTTTTTAAAGACTGAACCTTTATCTACTGATTCATCAATAACGATGGCTACGCCGAAAAAGCGCTTCTTTATCAGAATAAAATGATTTTTAGTATTTATAATTTTCGGGAATGAGTATAAATGTATCAATTCCCGAAAATTATAATCATATAAATAAGCTCATTTCGTCTTTAGTTTGCTCTTTAGATATTCCCGCAATGGCTTATCTTCGCAATAGATAAAGCATCCTTTTAAGCCTCTAGTTAAAAGGACTTTATAGGTTCTTTTAATAAGAATATCCGCTTCTTCATCGGTTGTGCTTTTTAGGCGGATTCCGCTTGTTTTGTCGTCTTTTGAGATTGCTTGGCGATTTGTTCTAACGTGAGAGCCATCATAATAAAGATCCTTCCCAATCAAGACGCCGACATAGTCAAACTCCATTCCTTGGCAAGTATGAACGCAGCCAACTTGTTCAAAAGAATTCGGATTGACTGCCCAATGGTCATCATCTTTCAAATTCCATTTCGCCTTAAAATCGTTCTCTAGAACAATGTCCCAGTCTCCACGATTGTTTTTCACATTCCAGTCGTAGCAATATCCCGCAATCATACGCGATTTGCCATTGATTTTGTTGAGTTCCCTAAGTTTACTTCGTAATTCATTAGGATCATCAAAAACCTCAACATCAAGTTTATTAAATTCGAAATTAACATTCGCGGTTTGCTTTATTTCCAGAAGATTATTAACGAAAGAGATATAACCATCACTGCCATCGCATCGAAATTGTGAAACAAGTTCATAAGGTTTATGCACAATCGCGCCTTCTGTTTTTGCATAATCGATAATCGTTTTGACATCATATTTATCGTGAATGGTAATTCTTTGGTCATCATCTACGAAAAACACTGATACTTTGGCGGCTTTAATCGCGTCTAGAAGCATGTCGCTACCCGCATATTGGTAAGGCTTCTTCTGCATTCGATGCGCTTCATCAAAAATGCCAACATCAAGTCCGTTATAAGTCGTTGAAGGTAAACACCACGGAGATTGAATCGCTTTTTTCAAATCAATCATTTTCTTCGCATTTCCTTTCGACAAAAGATTCGCGTAGCACTTTCTAGGTGCCATGTTCTTTGTGATATAGGAAGCGTTGAGCTTCAAATCAATGATGCACCTAGCCAAAACATTGATTGCTAAAACCGATTTCCCGGTTCCCGGCCCACCCGTAATAATCAAAACATGCTTTTTATCGTCTTTATTTGAGTCACGGATTGCCCTCATGATTTTGTCATAGGCAACAACTTGCTCGTCAATCATATGGAATTCTTCGTTACCGCATAGCATAGAATCAAGGGCATCTTGCAGGGATTTTGTTGGTTTAACCCTCCCTGATTCAATTTCGTAAAGTAACGATCCATCCTCCGCTTTTAACTTAATGTATTGTTTGATGAAATTACGAATCTTTAAAACGTCTTGTTGCAAAAATACCGGCGCTTCATTTGTCCATTCTTGATAGAGCTTGTCTTCGATGATAGGTCGATAATGCTCGCTTAAGTTATGAAGATAGGCGCAGGGCTTAATTGTTTTATCGTTTACTTTCGTGTCAGAAGAATAATCAAGGATAAGACGCTTATAGGAATAAGCTTGGTAGGAAGGATGCGCGACTGGTTCATGAGACCTTAAATCAGATAGGATGGAGTGATCGGAAACATCGTCTAGCTTTTCTACTTTCGCCCACTGCTTCAATTCAACGATGACGACGTGGTCTTCTTCGCCGTTATTCCCCATGATCATGAAATCCACGCGTTTTGAGGTTTGGGGGATGTTATATTCAACCGCAACTTGGCAATCGCTAGGGAAATAATCATCTTCTAAAACGTCCTTCATAAAATGCAAAGAATTGTTCCATGAATTGACTTCACTAGGAGAGCCACCGCTTAAACCCTTTTTACGCAGCGCATCTAAAAGAATGCTTTGCATCATATTCAAAGTAACATCATCTCGAAATTTGCCCAATGTTCCGTTATAAATAATCATAATTTGTTATACTTATCGGCTTTTCCTTTTGCCTTTTCGACGGGATATTTGATTTCGTTTTTCTTCATTTTGTTATTCACGATTTCCTCTTCGTCTAATCCAAGTTTATCTAGCATATTTTGGCAATAGATTAAGACATCGGCGAGTTCGTCTTTGACGTCACTAATATCAAAACGTTCCTCGTCCCATTGAAAGCATTCGAGTAATTCGTTTGCTTCAATGGAGATTGATTTCGCCAAATTCGCAGGCGAATGAAACTTCTCCCATTCTCTATCGGAGGAAAACTTCCTGATTCTATCAATCGTTGTTTGTTTCATGGCATATCACTCACTATTTTCAAATTGTGATTATAACATTTATATAACATATGATTATGAAAGAATCTTTTGCTTGCACCATCTAACCTGCACCAAATCGATTTTGACGCTCATTCAACAAAACAAAGTCATTCGTCGCTTAGGTATCAACCGCTTTTTACTACAAGCGTTTTTTATAGGCTGCTATTTGAATAGCGAAAGCGTTCTCCCTTATCAAAAGGGAAAACGAGTAAATAGGACGAAAGCATCATAGATTTCGTCTAATCTCGGTTTTGTCTTTACTTTTGGTGCCTTAGTTTTGAGTTATTGATAGGGTCTAGGATCAAGGGATGTTAGAAAGTTACGGTGCTGATGTAGGTGCAGTGAATACTGTTAAAGACTTATTTCTTCACGTATTTTCCTATTTTATACCCTTTTGCAATGGCGATTTTGTTGGCCACTAAAGCTTCTTTTAAGTATATTGAAGCGCTTGGCAATGATTTATCAAGAGCCTTTGCGACATCTTGCCTTGTAAAAACCTGATTAGCGGGGAGGGAGGACAAATATTCTTCAAAGCTATTAAATTTTTCACAGTTGCGTTGAGTTGGAGCGCCTGCTTGTTCTTTCTCAAAATCAATCGGCAAAAATAAAGTAGTTCTATCGGGGCAAGTGGTCTCATTAATAGAAAGAGGAGAGTAGTGACACTCTTTCATTGCTTCATTCATTGAAGGGATGCCCCAACCTTGACGATCACCAATTCCAATCGAAGTAAGCATGCTTAAAACGAACTGATTTCTAGGTTCAGTTTCTCCTCCTTTTAACGCTTGGTTTTTACTAATAAGCATCAAACCAGGATTTTCAATCCGTAATCCTTTGTTCTCCAAAGTTACTTTTATTCCTTTGGTGAAACGAAAATCTGCATTTGAACAAGCGTTAGCCAGTCCTTCTCTAACCGCAGTTAGAAGCAAAGTGTTGTCTTTTCTAAGAAGCGATTCCGTTTCAATGGAAAAAGGCTTAGGTAGTTTAAGCGAAATATCCGTCGCAACATTCATGATAAATTCGAATAGATTTCCGCTCCAATCCCCTGAATAAGTAACAATTCGCTTTGAATAGCGAGAAAATAAACTAAACGATCTCGCATCGGTGTAATCCAAAAAATAATTGGGATAGATTGTTCTGATTCTCCAATCAAAACCAAAAAACAAAAGGCCTGCAATTGTCGGATATAGTTTGTTATTTTTTTCGTTTAAACCGCCAATTCGTAATAAAAAGTCAGCGTCGTTTAATGCCAACCACGGAGAGGATGGCATTTCAGACTTGAACATATTTTTGTATGCATCAATGGAAGATTTGCTGAGCCAGGAAATATCTGCCTCTTCAACAAGGGATGAATCTAAAGAAGCATCGATAGTCTCCGCTAACATAGCCCTTATCTCGGAATTATCACAATGGTAGTCACCGTCTCCATTTCTTTTGTAAGTTCCTGAATTCAAATCATCGAAAATATAGATGGGCTTGTCTTGCCTTCTCGCTTTAGGAACATGGATAAAAAGAAGATATGAATCATTAATTCTTTCTTCTTTGACATCATCATTGATAAGGATATTTTTGCTCACAATTGTCTTATTGTTGATCGCGTTCCAAAAATCCCTCTTCAATTTTTCAACGTCTTCTCTTTTTAATCCGCATTCTTTAAAAGAAAAATCATCATTTTCTTCCACACCGAGAACAATAAATCCACCAGAGGTATTCGCGAACGAAGAGTATGTTTCCCAAATCGAATTAGGAAGGCCGCCTTTGGCTTTTTCCGCTTCGAGTTGGTGATTTTCGTATAATTTTTTCAAAAACGACGCATCCATAATGCAACATCTCCTTCCGTTATTGCTATAAGCATTATACACTATTATAAGGTTTTGAGAAAAATTATAAGGTTTTTATAAACTATTATAATGTTTTATAAACTTTTCTTTCGAAATTATAAAGTTTTATAAGGTTTTTGGGTTCCTTGAGCGTATCCAAATTGATTTCAACCAGTCGCAACAACTTTTTAGTCTTTTAGCATTATTGGAAACGCGATTAGTAAACAGATGGATACGTTTTATCCAATATCTCTAATCCGTCTCAAGAATGCTTCTTCACCCTTTTTATTTCGCTAGAATCATCGATAATGATGATAAAGAACTTAAATAAGGGAGGAAAACAATGTGTACTGCGCTTACTTTAAAGACCAAAGATTTCTATTTCGGAAGGAATTTGGATTATGAATTCTCTTATGGGGAGGAAATCGTAATCACTCCACGAAATTATCCTTTTTCCTTTCGTCACCAAGGCGATTTAAAAAGGCACCTTGCCATTATGGGCGTAGCGCATATCGCTAACGATTATCCTTTATATTACGATGCGATTAACGAAGCCGGTTTAGGCATGGCAGGGCTGAACTTTGTCGGAAACGCCCACTATTTCTCGTTAAAAGATAAGAAAGACAATATCGCTCAATTTGAATTCATTCCTTGGATTCTTTCACAAGCTAAAAACGTAAAAGAAGCGAAAGAATTACTGAACAAAATTAACATTGTGAACACTCCCTTTAGTGATAAATTCCCTCCTTCAGAACTCCACTACATCATCATAGATAAGACCGCTTGCATTGTCGTTGAATCAATGAAAGATGGACTACACGTCTACGACAATCCTGCTGGCGTATTAACCAATAATCCGCCTTTCCCTATCCAAATGTTTGAATTAAACCGTTATATGGGATTATCAAAAGGGGATCCAGAAAATCACTTTGCAAAAGGACTTCCATTAAAAGCCTATAGTAGAGGCATGGGGGCAATTGGCCTACCAGGGGATTTGTCTAGCACTTCTCGTTTCGTCAAAGTGGCTTTTACGCGTTTTAATAGTGTTTCTCCTAGCGATGAACCATCAAGCGTCTCGCAATTCTTTCACATCATTCATAGCGTGGAGCAAGAGCGAGGCGTTACGGAAGTGAAAGAAAACGAATATGAAATAACTATCTACTCCACTTGCTATAACGCTGACAAAAGGATTTGTTACTACACAAGTTACGACAATCATCGCATCAATGCGATTGAGATGGATCGCGAAGACCTAAACAGCCAACACCTCATTGCTTATCCGTTGAATCTAAAAGAAGACATTCGATACCAAAATCGCTAAAATCCGAAGCAACATTTTGAACATTCATCCAACTTTTATCGATAATTCGATAATCTTAGCGATATTTCGGTATTTTTATATCGGTATAAAAATAATGATTTATACTTAGTGATGGGTAAATAAAAATATTTGGAGGAATTTCATGAGATTCACTTTACCAAGAGATGTTTATTTCGGCAAAGACGCCTTAGCGGAATTAAAGAACCTAAAAGGCAAAAAAGCCATCGTTGTCACAGGTGGACACGCGATGCAAAAATTTGGTTTCTTAGAGAAAACGATTAATTATCTAAAAGAAGCCGGATTAGAAATCAAAACATTCGAAGGCGTAGAAAATGACCCCACCATTCAAACCGTCATGAAGGGCGCCGCCGCAATGAGAGAGTTCGAGCCAGATTGGATCATCGCGTTAGGCGGAGGCTCCCCGATTGACGCTGCAAAAGCAATGTGGGTTTTCTATGAATACCCAAACGAAACCTTTGATTCCATCATTCAGCCATTCTCTTTCCCGACACTCAGAAAGAAAGCGAAATTCGTTGCGATTGGAAGCACCTCTGGCACTGCGACAGAAGTCACCGCGTTCTCTGTTATCACTGATCCAGAAAAAGGTATCAAATATCCTCTCGCAGATTTTAACATTACACCTGATATCGCGATTGTTGACCCCGCTCTCCCTCTCACCATGCCAAAATCGGTCACCGCATTCACCGGTATGGATGCCTTAACCCACGCAACAGAAGCCTACGTTAGCTTATTCGCCAATGATTTCACCGATCCCCTCGCATTACACGCGATTGAACTCATCGTTGCTAATTTAGTCAAATCCTATAATGGGGATGCTAAAGCAAGAGAAGAAATGCATTATGCTCAATGCCTTGCCGGTATGGCTTTCTCTAACGCCTTACTCGGTATCACTCACTCTTTGGCTCACAAAACAGGTGCCGCCTTCTCCACTGGCCACGTCCCACATGGCGAAGCTAACGCAATGTATCTCCCGCACGTTATCGAATTCAACGCCAAAGACGAAAGAGCGAAAGAAAGATACGCGCATATCGCTGACTTCCTCCATTTGGGCGGAAAGACGCTTGATGAAAAGGTTGCCCTTTACATCAATCTCATCAAAAAGTTGAACGAAGAACTTTCTATTCCTCATGGCTTAAAAGAATTCGGCGTGAAAGAAGACGAATTCTTAGAGAAACTTCCTACTATCGCTCATAACGCTGTCTTGGATGCTTGTTCACCAGAAAACCCAAGAAAAGTGGACGATGAGCTTATGGCCAAGATCCTGAAAGCTTGCTATTACAACACGGAAGTCGATTTCTAAACTTCAAAAATTAGGGGCTGCTAAAAAGCAGCTCCTTTTAATATCACTGCAAATATTGGATGTTTTCGCAACATCTATGATTCTTTATCAAAGAAAGAGCCAAGGAACCGTAAAGCAACATTTTTCTAAGTACGACAATGAATCCGGCGCTAGAAGTCCAGAAGAATATGCTGCAAAAGCTGTACATTTTGCCAATACAGTTGATCGGCAAAATTGTAAAAGCGTTATTGACTACAACAGAACAACATATAAATATGATTGTAGAAATGGCGTTGTCGTTATCGTGACACAAGATGGTTATGTCATCTCGTATCACCATTCTGGGGGAAAATTCACATATAGCCCAAAGAAAGGAGAGAAAAAATCAATATGGATAAAAATGTAAAACAGATTAAACCAATGTCGTGCCCTATATGCGATAAGTTCTTTTTTGGCAAACTTTCAAAAGAACAAATTGAAGATGGAGAGACACCAAATTCACAACAATGTTCTCGCTGTGGTTGGTATTACGACCTTGAGCAACTTGCTAATCCCGATCTAGAACATCAATCAAACGATATGTCTTTGAACGAATATAAAGCATGGTACAAAGAGAAAATAAAGAAGAATCATAGATGGGAATATATGAAAGAAATTAAACCAGCCCCAACACCACACATATGTCCCGTTTGTGGCGAATATACCTTTAAGGACCTTAATAGTTACGATATTTGTCCAGTTTGTGGTTGGGAGGATACTGGCTTTGAAGAATGGCCAAACGAAAAACCAGGTCCATATATGATGTCTTTAAATGAAACGAAAGCGTGGTTTGCTAAGCAAAGAAAAGCAAATCCAAAATTCAAAGCTTTTCCTCGAGAAAAGAAGAAAAAATAGAATAAACGAAACAGTCAGTATTGATTACGTATTGATTCGTCTGAAATTTATATTAAACCGACTAAGCTACAACTCAATTTATTTTTGTTACAAATCAATTCGTGTGGAAGAGCAAGTCCCCATAGCTAGGAACTGGCCAATCTGCTTTACTAACAAGAAGTTCTAGGGCATCAATTGGCTCACGAAGTGCTTTCATCGCCGGAATTAATTTATCGCGAGAGAATATAGCTAAATCTCTTCCTTTATATTCGGTACCCTCCTCCAAAAGCTCGTCTAATTTATCTAGGGAAGCACCTGCAGTTTCTAATAAGACAGTGATTTTCTTCGCTAAGAAGAGAGTTGAGCTTGGCACCATAAGCGAGGCATCTTTTAAGTCTTTAATCTCACTAGCAAGTCTAGCTAGATACTGGTTAGAGGCGGGAATAAATTGCTTATGTGCCATATGAGACATCGTTTTTGCATCGATGATGGCTTGATTCGCGTAATTTTGATATTTGATTAACGCTCTAGAATGGAGTTCGACTTCGCTTAAAACATTAGAATCGCGGAAGAGCTTTTTCACCTTGTTATCGCTTAAAACATCTGTCGCTTCCACTGCAGTTTTTAAGTTCGGCAATCCGCGTCTTTCTGCTTCCTCAACCCAACTAGAGGAATAGCCGTCGCCATTGAAAATGATTCTTTCGTGCTTCGCTAAGTTCTCTTCAATCCATTTTTGAATCGCTTCTCCTTTGTTTTGGCTCTTCTCGATCTTATCGGCAAAATCTTTTAATGCCGTCCCGATAATGGTGTTAAGCACCATGTTTGGTTCAGCGATATTTTGCTCGCTTCCAACCATACGGAATTCAAAACGATTCCCGGTATAGGCAAATGGAGAAGTCCTATTTCTATCCGTTGTGTCTTTTTGGAATTCAGGGAGAGATTTCGCCCCTGTTTTAAGATATTTCCGGTCAAGAGAGGAGTTGGTTTTTTTACGATGAATGATAGTTTCCACGACTCCTCCAAGCTCATCGCCTAAGAAAATAGAAAGAATCGCAGGTGGGGCCTCATTAGCGCCCAAACGGAAATCATTGCCATAGCTAGCAACGCTTTCTCTTAATAACCCGCCATATTCGTCAACGCCTTTGATTACCGCGGTGAGGAAAACCAAGAACTGCGTATTGTTGAGAGGGTCTTTCCCTGGCTTAAAGAGATTAGTGCCGTCTTCTTTATTAATGGACCAGTTATTGTGTTTCCCTGAGCCATTGATTCCGGCAAAAGGCTTTTCACCAAGTAGGCAAATGAAACCGTGCTTTTTCGCAACGCGTTTTAAGGTCAGCATGACAATTTGGTTTTGATCGGAGGCGACATTGGTTTGCGAAAAGATATTTGCAAGCTCATGCTGGCTTGGAGCAACTTCATTATGTTCGGTTTTTGCAGGGATTCCTAATTTCCAAAGGTCTTCATTAACCTCTTGCATAAAGGCGACAATCTTTTGACGGATCGGCCCAAAATAATGATCATCCATCTCTTGCCCTTTCGGAGCGGAAGCGCCAAAGAGAGTCCTACCCGTATAAACAAGGTCTTTTCGCTTTTCATAAGAAGAAGCATCAACGATGAAATATTCTTGTTCAGGGCCTTCGTCAGTAACAACACGGTTCGTTTCATTATCTCCGAATAGTCGCAAAACGCGTACCGCTTGTTCCGAAATATATTCCATACTTCTTAATAAAGGCGTTTTTTCATCGAGCGCTTCGCCTGTATAAGAGCAAAACGCGGTCGGAATATAAAGCACTGCGCCATATTCGTCATGAATCACAAAGGCTGGGGAGGTGCAATCCCACGCGGTATATCCTCTAGCTTCGAAAGTCGCGCGGAGTCCGCCAGAGGGGAAACTTGAAGCGTCTGGCTCCCCTTTTGTGAGTTCCTTCCCTGAAAAATCCATCATGACTTTTCCGTTTTTGTCAGGAACGGTGATGAAAGAGTCATGCTTTTCGGCGGTAAAGCCCGTTAATGGCTGGAACCAATGGGTATAATGGGTTGCCCCTTTTTCTAAGGCCCATTCTTTCATGCCTCTAGCAACGTCATCAGCGAGAACAGGGTCTAAAGCAAGGCCTTTTTCAACCGTGCTTTTCAGTTCTTTGTACACATTTGGCTTGAGGTATTTTTTCATCGCCTCATCGCCAAATACATCCACCCCGAAATTCGAAACAATATCAAAATTATTCATCCTAGTCGCCTCCTTCCCAAAGCAATTAGTTCGATTCATTTGCTGGATAAGCAACAGTAGACTATTTTGTTTTTTCGTTTTCGCCATGTAAAGTATTTTTATTCGAAAAAACAAATTATTTTTTTGATTGAGGCTCCTCTGACGAAAAACCGTAATTTATCGTTTGACCTTATCGATAAATGCCTTTTCAAAAGAATCGTCAACTTCAAATGGGCGATGTTCTTCTTCGGCTTTTTTAATAGCCTTGCTTTCTTTTTCCGAACGAGAAATGATTTTTTGCTCTCGTTCCTTTTTCTTGGAATACTCATCCAGGAATGAGTGTTTCTTGTTCATCTCTTCGTATCCTAGAATTTTGTCGATTTGGACCTTACTCGCACTAGAAAAAATATTTTTATCCACAAATTCGTTGTAGTTTTGCTTCAATTCTTTAATTAATGCTTTTGTTTTTGCGCGTTGGCTACCCCCACCTCCGTTATCGCAAACAGCACAATTTTCCGTAAAACGGCAAGCGCATTGGATGAAAGAAAGATGATTCGCGTTTTTGAAAGCAATAATGTCTGCTTCGCGAATTAGATACATTGGGCGAATCACTTCCATGCCTTCATAATTCGTGCTTACGAGTTTTGGTAGCATCGTTTGGAAGGAACCGGCATTTAACATATTCATGAGTGTGGTCTCAATAACGTCATCATAATGATGCCCTAAAGCGATTTTGTTACAGCCATATCCTTTTGCAATGCGGTAAAGGGCGCCTCTTCTCATCTTCGCGCACAAATAGCAAGGCGATTCGGTTTGCGAGTTAGCGATATCAAAAATGTCTGTATTTACAATAACGGCAGGTATCTCAAGGAGCGATAAATTGTTCTTGATCATTTGAAGGTTAATCGGATTGTAGCCTGGGTTCATGACAAGGAACTTCGCTTCAAAAGGAAAATCGCCGTATTTCAATAAGCGCTTAAATAGAAGTGCCATAAGCATCGAGTCTTTCCCACCCGATATGCACACGCATACTTTGTCGCCTTCTTCGATGAGACGGTATTCTTTTATGGCGCGGGTAAAACGGCTCCATAACGCAATACGATATTCTCTTTGAAGTTCCCGCTCGATATTATCCGCGAAAGACATTGCTTTACGCTTTTTATTCTCTTTATTTTCCATTGGCAATCTCCTTAATCGCATCCGTTAAAGCAAGAACCTCTTCTTTTTTCGTTAAAGAACATAGCGAAATTCGAAAACTGGTTAACGCCCTTTTCCGGTCATGATAAACGCTCATAACCGCTTTTGATGGGGTGTTAGGAATGGAACAAGCTGATTTTTGGGAAACTGCAAAGCCTCGTTCGTTTAAAAGCGAAACCATTTTGCTACCCGGAATGGATAAAACGCTTAAATTAATAATAAAAGGATTCTCGCTAGAAGAATTCATGAGGATTCCTTTTTCATCACGAATATTAGCTAAGAGCAAAGATTGAAGCTCTTTCGTTTTTTGGTAGTTTTCTTTTTGACGCGCTAAAGCAATTTCTAGCGACTTGCTAATAGAGGCGATTAGTCCAATAGCAGGCGTTCCGCTTCGATAAAGCGAAACGCTAGATCCTCCAACAAGCAAGGGCGTAAGAACAATGGATTTCTTTTTGATTAAAACGCCTGTTCCAATAATTCCGCCAAATTTATGGGGGGCAAACGAAACTAAATCAAAACGCGAGAGATCTGTGGGGATTTTCCCTATTGCTTGCGTGGCATCCACCAAAAGAAAGGAATGAGAATTTTCATGCACGATTTGCTGAGCTTTTTCAACAGGTTGAATCGTTCCAAGTTCCCCTTCAACATAAGATAAACAAGTTAAAATCGTCTTAGAATCCAAGTGGTTTTTTAAATCATCTAAATCGATTTCACCCTTGCTCGTAGAGCGAATTAGATTTACTTCAGCTCCACTATCGACTAACGATGCAAGCGCGGCATTAATAGAACTATGTTCGAATTCGCTCGAGAGCAATTTGTTTCCCACACCGCGATAAGAGCTATAAACGCCCTTAATCGCAAGATTATTTGATTCGGTCGCACTGGATGTATAAACGATTTCGTAAACTCTAGGATCTAGACGAAGCAAGGAAAGTATTTTCGCATTTGCTTCTTCGTAAAGATGAAACGCACGCTTTCCTTCTTCATGAATGGAATTCGCGTTGCCTTTTGCTTCTTTTTCTACTCGCACGAATTCGTTTAGAGTTTCATCGAGTACTGGATAATTTGCACTATAATCGAAATAAACCATAATCGGGGAACATTATAAAACAAATGGATTCCTTGATAAGGTATTAGACCCACTAAATCATCTTTTCTACGATATTTCAATTTGCTATGAGAAAGCCATTGCCTTCTATGCATTTTGAGGATTGTTTGCAAAATCGGTTGAGTAAAGTTCCCCTATGTAGTAGAGTTTTCTTTGCTTTAAGCAAAGAGATAGAGATAAAAAATGGCACAATACGTAAAAGCAAAAAAAGTAAAACAAAAAAGCAAGCCTCTTGGAATTGGAAGAAAGATTTGGAATGGTGTAAAAACCATTTTGCTGAGCTTATTCAATAACCAAGCTTGCGTCGACGCGAAAGACAAAAAATGGTACTGGGCGGTTCCGCTTGGCCTAGTTTCTGTCGTTTTAGCGGTCGTTCCTCTTGGAGTCATGCAGTGGCAGCAGACTGGATCAGTCGTTCTCAATTCCCCAACCTATTCAATTGAAAACGGCCTCATCGCTTTCCAAGAATCGCTTGAAGACAATCATCTTTCCGTCAAAGTTAATGGCGAAACGCACACTTTGGAAGTTGATGAATCCGCTTGGAACACCGCTTATGAAGCAAGCAACAAAGCGTTCTCTTATGTTTACACCAAAACCGTTACCAAAATGAAAACGGAAACGGTCACAAGCGGCGATAGTTCTTCCACCACCGTCACTGGGCCAGCAGAAAACACGACTGTTTCTTGTTGCGATCTCACGGTTTACTATTACGCAGACAGCGCGAACTTCGAAACGCTTATTAACACCACATTATCCGGAAAAGACGTTTTGGGAAATGAAACCTATTCTGTTAATGCCTTGTTCTTAGGAAAGGATAAATTTGCTCTTTATAAGCATCCATCTGGAGCGAAATCTGCCCAAGCTAGAATCACTGGTTATTACGATGGACCGACATTCGATTTTGCAAATTTCACTAAGCAAGATAGCCATGGGAAAGCTTATGAAGTTAGCCGCGCGCAAGTCACAAGCGGAAACAAATTGACTTATATCGAAAATAGCACTGCTTCTTGGAAAACATTCTTAAACGACGCTTGGGATAGCCAAAGAGTCGTCAACGGCTGGAGAGCAAGCGGAATATGGTTAGGCGTCTATGCAGGATTGACCGTCATTATGGGCTTCCTGGTTTGGCTTATGACTAGAGGCAAGAACAACCCATTCCGCGTATTCAATCTTTGGGAAACACAAAAAATTGCCTATTGGAGCGCTTTATGCCCAGCAATCTTGTCCTTGATTCTTGGGTTCATCATGCCACAATTCATCCAAATGTATTTCATCTTCCTCTTCGGTTTCCGTATCATGTGGATGAGCATGAAAACACTCCGTCCATATCAACAATAATGATAAAAGGCGCCTGTAGCGCCTTTTTTATATCATTAGCAAGGGGGTAACAAAGAACAATTAATCGCCATAATCGCTAGGTCTAGAATCATCGACCCACGTGCAACGAAGCGGATCAGTGATGTCAGTCATTTCTAAATAAACATAACCATCAATAGAAACGAAAGGATTCTCGTAATCACTGACGAAAACTACCTTGTGGTTTCGCTTAATTTCAAAATCAATCCGTTCCATAATGCGCGTAAAATTCATAGGCTCTTTCTCTTTATAACCGAGCAAAGTCGTATAGAAGCCAGGCTCAACAAAGAAAGAATTGCCTTTCTCGTCTTCGTAATAATGACAAAGCGGATTTATCTTATTGATAGACGATTTATATTGATTAAATTCTTCGTAAAGCATATATTCTCCCACTAAATATACACTGATTCTCAGCATTAGAGAAATGAAAGGAGGCCTTATGGCAGTTGATCCAAAAAAGATTAAAATCGTTTTCACCGATATTGATGGCACCTTATATTCCCATAAAAGTAGACATGTCCCAGAAAGTGCGATTTTAGCCATAAAAAAATTACAAGAAAGAGGGATTAAGGTCTTCCTTTGCAGTGGCAGAAACTATTATCTCATTCGTAAAACTGGCATTTTGGATTTAGTAAAACCAGACGGCATCGTCATGATGAATGGGGCGGCTGTCATGGTGGGAGAGAAAACCATCTATAAATATCCAATCCCGCAAGATGTAGTTTCCGCGATGATCAAATTCTCTTACCGATTAAAATTCGGTCTTACTCTTATTGAAGAAAGCGAAGGTCATATTAATTACATCGATGACCGCGTAATCGACGCGCACGCCAAATACGGAACCAGGTTCCCTCAGCCCCGCAAATTCATGATCCCTTATGACCGCGTTGTCTATCAAATGATTGCTTTTTGCGATGATTTTGATGAATCCTTGTTCTTGCCTCACCTTAGAGACTGCAAAGCCGCTAGATGGGATGAATTCGCGGTGGATATCATGCCGAAAGATAGCGATAAGGCGAAAGGCATCATGGCGACTTTAGAGCATTTCGGATATAAAATCGAAAACGCGATGTCAATCGGTGACCATAATAATGACATCGATATGCTTTTATTCACCGGAATAAGCGTCGCGATGGGAAACGGCATCCCCGAAGCCAAAAGTGTCGCGGATTTTGTCACTGACGATATCGATAACGACGGTTGGAGCAAAGCGTTTCAGCACTTTGGCTTAATTGATTAACCTCAATTAATTCTTATTTGTTATAAGGCTCATGATGAATAATCTTGAAGGCGCGATAAATTTGTTCGAGCAAGATGAGCCGCGCAAAACCATGTGTAAACGTAAGCTTGCTCAAAGTAAAAACCGCGTTTCCCCGCTTTTTCATTTCTTCGCTTAAACCTAATGAACCGCCGATAACAAAAACGATTTCGCTTCCGCCTCGCGTGAACCACTTGCTTAGTTCGCTAGATAAATCTAAAGAAGTCAGCTCTTTCCCTCCTAAATCTAGAAGCACGACATAATCTTTCGTTTTAATTTTATTCAGAACCTTTTCGCATTCTTTTTCTCGTATCGTTTCTTTTACTACTTCGCTAGGGCTCTCAATGGTAGGAAGATCAGGAAATTCTTCTATCGTGACATCGCAAAATTTTCTTAGTCGCTTTAAATAATCGAGGCACCCCTCGACTAAATAACTATCTTTTAATTTTCCTATCGCATAGACTCTAATTCTCATCGTCGCCCCCTAATGTCATTTCATGTTGATGTAAGCATTTGATGGTGAGTTTTCTTAAATCAATATCATGCTCTTTTAAAATATCGCGATAGGTCGCTAAAGCAATATCGTCGCGGTTGCATTCTTCGCTCAAATGGGCGAGATAAACCCCTTTTGTTTTGTCTCCGATAAGTCGCGATGCGTATTGCGCTGATTCAGCATTGGATAAATGGCCGAATTCACCATGTATTCGCTTCTTTAAGCTCATAGGGCGATGTGATTTCAATAGCATCTTAAGATCGTGATTGCTTTCAATTACGTAGTAAGTCCTATTTTTTAATAAGGAAAGGACATTCTCGGCTATTTCGCCAGTATCGGTTAGATAAACGAGTGATTCATCGTTATGAAGAATTAGATAGCCAACCGGATCGCTCGCGTCATGGGAAAGAGGGAAAGGAGCGATATAGAAATCACCAAGATGGAACGTCTCACCGATTTCAAAATGATTCGCTTCGCTTATTGGAGTTTTCTCGCTAGCAAAAATAGGCAAATTGCGTTTAGTTAAATAATCTAGCCCTTTAATATGATCGCTATGTTCATGCGTGATGAATACCATTTCAATTTGCTCTAGCGATTTTTGGATTTGATTCAAGCCAAGGCGAAGCAACTTCAAAGAAACGCCCATATCGATTTGAAAAAGCGTTTTTTCATCATAAATCAAAGTCGCATTGCCTTTTGAGCCACTCGCGATAGATAGAAAGCGAATCATATTATTCTGCTGGGTTAATGCTTAAAGAAGAGCCACCATTCATGTTGGCTTCTTGGCGCTGCATTTCAGGAGTTGGGTTATCGAAACGTTGATAGTTTTTGGAGAAAAGGAGCGTAATTGGGCCAGTGCGTCCGTTTCTATTCTTCGCCAAATTAATATTGACGACCGAAACGCTGCCTTGGTCTTTTCCTTGTGCCTTGGCTTGATCCACTTCCGATTCTAAATTACGGGCGTATTCGCTATTGGCGGCACCTTTAGGTTTTACGGATTCGCCAAGGTTTTTGTAATAGTCTTGCCGGTACATAAGAAGCACCATATCGGCGTCTTGCTCAATAGAGCCCGATTCTTTTAATTGTGACATCGAAGGAATTCTAGATTCGCTTTTATCAACATCACGGTTAAGCTGAGCCAAAGTGATAACAGGAATTTTAAGCGTACGGGCAAGCTCTTTGAGAGTTTTGGTAATAAGAGCGACTTCTAGATTTCTAGAATCGTATTTGGTTTCCACGGTAATGATATTCAAATAGTCGATAAAAATCGCGCATAAATCAGGGTGCTGCTGCGCTAATTTCCTGCTCTTTGCGACAATATCGCCTAATTTTTGGTTTGGAGTATCATCAAAGAAGAGCTTACTATGCCCGATTTGATCAAGCGCGCTCATGACTTTCACTAGGTCATTGCCAAAGAACGATCCCGTTTGAATGTTTTCTAGAGAAACCATCGACTCGGCCGCGCATAAACGTTTCTCAATATCTTCACTAGGCATTTCGCAAGAGAAAAAGGCGACAGTTTTGTCTTCGTGAATTGCGGCGTTATAGGCAAGATTAATCGCAAATGCTGTCTTGCCAACAGAAGGACGGGCAGCAATAACGACTAAGCTCCCAGGTTGCCAACCATGCGTATATTCATTCAACGTGATATATCCTGTATCAACGCCAGAGAGTTTTTTGTTCGCGCGATTTTTCTCAAGATTAATGCGATTTTTTACAGCATCTCCGACTTCTTTTGCGGTTTTAAAGCCGCCGACTGCGCGTGATGAAGAAATATGGTCAAGTTCCATTGTGGCGCTCGTAAGGAAATCACCGACATTTTCAATCTTCCCATCGATATAGAGTTTTTTCACATCTTCGATTTTGAGAAGATAATTACGCAAAACCCCTTGATCGCGAACGATATTAATATAGTGGTCGACGTTATTTGGGTTAATCGAGGTGCTGACCAAATCAAAAAGATAGTCTGGTGACCCTGCTTCGTCTTTTAATTTGGTTAAGATAAGCTGATCGTTGACAGTTTGAGGGTCAATCGCAGTGCTTTTATCCGCGAGCTCTTTCATCGCGTGAAAGATGATTTTGTTGCGAGGGTCTACATCGCTAAAAGTGTCTTCTTGTAACGCCGCTAAAGCGATAGAGGCGGCGCTAGTTGAAATAAGCATCGCGCCTAAAACGCAACGCTCTGCCTCAACGTTACTCGGGAGTTCATATTTGGCTGCCATTATTTGTCCTCAACAATATGAACGTTTACTGTGCCAATGACTTCTCCGGCAATTCCTTTATATAAAAGGATACGTAAGCGAGTGTATCCGAATGCGTTTGCGGGATATTTGTCGATGAATTTTCGTTTATCGATTTCAATATCCCATTGCTTTTTAAGACCTTCTTGGATTTCTTTTGGACTGATTGTCCCAAACATTCTTCCGTCGCTTCCAGGTTTAACTTTGAATTCAACATCGATGTGTTCAAGACGAGTGGCGATTTTGCTCGCTTCTTCTTTTAGTTCTTTTTGGCGTGCTTCTTCTTCAGCGTTTTGACGGGCTAAAACCTTTTGGCTATCGCTAGTAGAAACGACCGCGATTCCTTTTGGAATAAGATAATTTGTCGCATATCCATCACTCACATTAATCGTTGCGCCTTTTTTCCCTAAGCGGTCATCCTTCAATAAAATCACTTTCATTTTATTTATCTCCTTCTGCATTCACGCTATTTCTTGCGGCTTCTAAGTAATCTTCAAGCGTATCGTTAAGCAAATCGGTTACTTTAGCAATGCTTGTATCGACGAAAGCAGCAGCAGCCATGGTGAAATGACCTCCTCCGCCCATCTTTTCGCAAAGAAGCTGAACATTAATCGTTCCATCGCTTCTTGCACTGAGTTTGACCGTTTTTTCATCGACTCGCCCAATTACAAAGCAGGCATTGATTCGTTTTAATTGAAGCAAATTATTCGCGACTTTTGAAATGGTCGCGGATTCAATGTAGTCATCTTCGTCTGCGGTGCAATAAACCACTCCATAGTATGGGCTCACCATGGTAGAGACAATGCGATTAATCAAAACGTATTCTTCGTATTCGTCTTTCAAATAATCATCTGCCTTAGAATTATCCGCACCATAATTTTTGAGGATTTCCGCTGCTTCAAAAGTTCTCATGCCTGTGGATTTGCTCTTAAAGTAATTGCTATCAAGGAAAATGCCAGAAAGCATGAGGGTCGCGAAATCGGAAGACATTTCGATACGTGGGTTCGCTGTCGCGTAACGGATCATCATCGCTAAAAGTTCACTCGCGCTGCTCGCGCTAGGCTCAATATAAGCAAGGACTGGTTTATCAATAAATTCGTTGCTTCTTCTATGGTGATCGATAACGATGATTTTTTGAGCCTTGTCTAAAATCTTCGGGCACATTGTCATTTTCGGCACGGAAACATCAACGACAACGACAAGAGAGCTGCTTTTGATTTCCGAAACGGCGTCATCAGGGCTAATCGTCATCTTATCAAGCCGGTCTTTGTGGAACGCTTCTTGGAAAGCGATTCTTGTCTTTTTCTCAGCCTGTTTTGGATTGTAGATGATTTTTGAACGCTTTTTGCACCAATTGCAAATTGCCATTACGCCTAAACAGGCGCCTAAGGCGTCCATATCCATATCGGTATGACCCATGATATAGACATTACTAGAACTCTTAATCAAAGAGATAAGCGAATCCGCGATGGAACGAACTTTAACCTTGCTCGAAGATTCGAAGGCAGCGCTTTTCCCACCGAAGAACTTAAGCTCGGCCCCATATTGGCTCACAACCGCTTGGTCGCCACCGCGAGAAAGAGCGACATCCACTGCACTAGTGGACATTTCGTTTAATTTACCAACATCGGGGAAATCATGCGCAAACCCAATGGAAAGCGTCAAAGGATTCTCTTCTCCTTTTCCTGCTAAGCGCACTTTTTCTAGCACGCTGAATTCGTCTTGCTCAAGTTTATGAAGAGAGGTGTAATTGCACACCGCAAAATAGGTGTCATTCCTTACGCGGCGTAAAAGCACGCCATACCCGCGAAAATAATCGATGATGATGTTTCTAATTTTGCTAACCATATCTGCCGATTCATCCGTATCAGAAGCAACATCGTTCAAGTTATCAATCATGACAATGCCTAAAACAAGCGCTTGTTCTTTAGAATAGGCGACAACGTTATCGTATTTTGTAGTGTCCTTGAAGATGAATAAGCGGGGTTCGCTTAAATATTTGACATCAAAATTGCAACCTTTGATTTCAACATTATGAAGCACTTTGTTCGCAGGTGCGTTGACTAAATCTTTTAAAACGGGGAGCCAACTATAGACATTCATATCGATAAGCTCGATATTTCTTTCTTTAAAAAGGCTATTGCTCCACATAATGGTGCCTTCTTCATCCGTAACGACTAAGCCGATTTGCCCAAAGTCGTAAGCTTCTTGGATATCAGTTCCGATTAATGAGGCCGCTTCAATATCGTTTTTTTGTCGCATACGGTTGATTTTCATCAAAGAGAACCAATAAAGAAGCAAATCGGCGACAACCAAAACGGAAAGAGCAAGAACCAAATAAGCAGGCGTTACATAATCGCGAAACGAAAACCAATTGAACCACCAAAATAGCGAAAGACCGGCGATAATGAAGGCTTCTACAATCGCAACAACAAGGATGGTAATACGTAAATGTTTCAGCGTTTTGCTCATAGTGAAGATATTATAGTCTTTTTAAGACTATAAAAGAACAAAAAAGAGGCTCGCTAAGCAAGCCCCCATTTTCAACAAAGCGTTGTTATTTTTGTCCAGCTTCTGGAAGAAGACCCATGAAACGGGCATTCTTGATAGCGCGGGCAAGTTCTCTTTGATACTTCGCAGAAGTTCCAGTCGCACTGCGAGGAGCGATCTTTCCGTCTGGGTTCACAAACCTTTGGAGAAGTTCAACATCCTTGTAATCAATGAACTTAATGTGATTCTTTTTGAAGTAACAGACCTTTTTTCTTGGTCTCATTTTTTTATAAGCCATTGCTCCAATATCCTTTCATTTTTTAGAACGGCAAGTCGTCATCTACAACATCAATCGAATCTAAACCATCACTATTTTGCGTCTGAGGGGCTGGAGCGCTATTTGGAGCGACATCAGCAGTATAACCCGCATCGCTATTAGCAGTGGAAGAATTCTTAGGTTCGAGCAATTGGAAGTCATCGGCAACAATATCAGTCGCTGTGACTTGGACGTTATCGGTACGGCGAACGTACTTTCTTTGTGTAAGACGCCCTTGAATCGCAACAAGATTCCCTTTGCGGGCATATTTGCCAGCAAATTCAGCGGTTTGACCAAACAAAGAGCAGTTCATGAAGACCGTTTGCTTTTCTCCATTTGGGCCTTTGCGGTTATCATCGCAAGCAATCGTGAAGGAAGCGACTGACAATCCCGATGGTGTTTTTCTGAGTTCTGGGTCTCTTGTGAGACGACCAATCATAATGATTCGATTAAGCATAAATATTTGACCTCCGTTAATCGCGGTTTATTCTTGATCAACAGTGACCAAATGACGAATGACATTGCTGTCGAGTTTTGCAAGACGTTCAAATTCATTAAGCGCGGCTGGTTCGCTACTCACTTTGATGATGACGTAGTAACCTTTCGCTTGCTTTTTGATTGGGTAAGCAAAATCTCTTAAGCCCCATTCTTTCGTCTCGGTAACCTTGGCTTTTAAGCCTTCAAGGATACCTTGGAGCTTACTGATCTCATCTTTGCGTGCAGACTCTTCAAGGTCAGCGCGTAAGATGTACATGATCTCGTACTTCTTCATATTTGCACCTCCTAGTTTCGGACTCCGAGCCACCTCGCAAATGCGTGTGGCCATAAGAGTGTGTGCCTTAATCCTTCCTTAAGGCGGTCATAATTATATTATGACGGCAAGTGAGACGCAAATAGAATTAGGGGTCACTGTTCTCTGACCATAAACCAAAGTCAGAAAGCTTTTCCTAAATAGCGAGTCATGGAGAAGAACAAAAATTACTCCTCACTTTTTAAATAGACAAGTTTCTTCTTTTTTACCAAAAATTTTAAAACAATTTCGTTTTTGTGGTAAATTGAGCCGTGTATGACAAATAGAAAACATGTTCTTATCGCTGCCTCTATGAGTGTGAGCTTGTGCGTAGTGGCTTTACTAGCGATGTTGCCTTTGCGAGCAATAAAAGAAACATACCGCGGAGAAAATTGGATGAAAAAAGTAAGTGGTGATACTGCGCTTGCGTCTTTATCCATCCCTGGTTCTCACGATGCTGGCGCATTCCATTCTTTCGCTGATCTTTCTGGAAAGTGCCAGGACTTATCCATAGCGGAGCAGCTTAATGCGGGAGCGAGATTTTTCGATATTCGCCTTCAGCAAAGAAATAACGTTTTAAAAGTAGTGCATGGTTTCGTCGATCAAGATTTGGATTTTTCATCTACTCTAAAAGATTTCCAAAAATTTCTAAAA
The DNA here is from genome assembly GCA_002404865.1 of Caryophanales bacterium UBA4691. Taxonomy (GTDB): domain Bacteria; phylum Bacillota_I; class Bacilli_A; order RFN20; family CAG-826; genus UBA4951. The sequence goes on from DHKP01000032.1 coordinate 48,714, forward strand.
AACCATACGAGTGAGGCGTTAATAGTATCAGTCAAGATGGAAAGTGCCCCTCAAAACACAAACGTAACATTTGATGAATCGCTAAAGACAGCTTTATTGCCCTATACTTCCATTTGGAATACTACTGGCGTGCTCCCAGCTACTTTAAAAGAGGCGAGAGGAAAGATATTTCTCGTTTCCCGTTATGAAAATTCTTCGATTGGATTACCTGCTTATGAAGGCTGGCTTGACCCAAAAGAGGCGACTAGTTCAAACACGTTTGATATTGAAAAAAGCAATCTTCATGTTCAAGACCATTACAAAGTGATTGACATTGAAATAAAGAAAGAGGAAATCCGCGCATGTTTCGACTATAGCGAAAAAAATCCTAGCAAATTAACACTAAATTTCTCTTCATGTTATTACGTTAATAATTTCCCACCAACTTATGCAGGAACGACAGCGAAAATCGTTAATCCATGGTTAATAAAAGAAATCAATAATCGCAAAAATCTTGGCATAATTGTCAGTGATTTTCTCACAAGCGATTTATGCGAGGCCATTTATTCGAGGAATATGTTATGAAAAGGACAGGCAAGGTAATTAGTTACGTTTCTGCAGGGATTTTACTTTTAATCTCACTCGCTTTCATCGTCATTGAAGCAAGGAACTTGTTTAGTGGGGATTGGACGCTTTATGAAAACGAAGGCAATGGCTTTCTCCGCTACTTCTTCCGCTTGCTTTTTGCCCTTTTTTCTTTAGCGTTAGCCGTTTTTACTTATTTTGCGTTAAAAGAGAAAACAAGTTCTATCCTAAGAACTTATTATTATTTCGGAGCGATTGGTTTGTTCCTTGCATCAAATGTCCTATCGTATTTTGCAACGAACTACATTGACGTGCTTTTCAAATTAATCGCTGCTTTCTATTCGCTTGGCGCGCTTCTCTATTTTTGTGGAACGCATTTCGCTAAAGAAAACAAGAATTCCAAAACAAGCAATAACATGTAACACTTAAAGGAGATACACATGCAAGAAATCAAATGCCCAAAATGCGGAACGGTCATCGAAGTCAATGATGGCGATTATGCCGAACTTTTAAGTCAAGTCAAAAACAAGGAATTTAGCAAAGAGCTCGAAGAGAGGCTCGCCGCTATAGTGAAACAACAAGAAGCTATATCGAAACTAAAAGAAAAAGATTTATCTGAAAAATATAACGAAGAGATTTCATCCCTCAAAGACGAATTAACTAATCTTCGCAATGCCTTATTGAATCAAGAAAACGAAAACAAAATCGCTTTAAATAACGCTCTCGCAAACAAAGATAAGACAATCGAATCTTTGACGCTCGAGAAGAAAAACTTAGAGGAAAATATTGATTCGAAAATTGAACTAGAAAAAGAAAAATACAAAAACGAAAAAGCAAAAGACATCGCTGATTTAAAAGAACAAATCGTTGAGCTAAACCATAAACTCGCCCTAGAAAAAGATAAATCACAATACGAGCTGAAAAGCGCATTGAACGAAAAGGATATGAAGATTCAAGCGCTTCAAAATAATCTCTCCGTCAAAGAACAAGAAAACATGCTCAAATTAGCAGGGATCCAACAGCAATACGATATTGAATTAAAACAAAAAGATACACAAATCGAATTCTATAAAGACCTCAAAGCAAAAATGTCCACGAAGCTTGTTGGCGAGACGTTAGAGCAACACTGCATGATTGAATTCAATAAGCTGAGGACAAGTGCTTTCCCAAATGCTTATTTTGAAAAAGATAATGAGGTCAGTAGAGAAACTGGTTCCAAAGGTGATTTCATTTTTAAAGACTTCGCAGACAATCAAGAATACATTTCCATCATGTTTGAAATGAAAAACGAAAATGAGACCACCGCTACAAAACATAAGAACGAGGATTTCTTTAAAGAGCTCGATAAAGACAGAAACGAAAAGCATTGCGAATACGCGGTTCTTGTTTCGATGCTTGAGCCTGATAGTGAGCTCTATAACGGCGGAATTGTTGATGTATCTTACCGCTACAAGAAAATGTATGTTGTCCGCCCACAATGCTTTCTACCAATCATCACGCTTCTAGCAAACGCAGCGAAGAATTCTTTGGAATACAAGAAAAAACTCGTAGAGATCGAAAACCAAAATCTCGATATCACGAACTTTGAGAATAGCCTTGCAGATTTCCAGCAAGGATTTGCAAGGAATTTTCAACTTGCTAGTGACAAATTTTCGACAGCGATTGATGAAATCGATAAAACAATCGCTCACCTCCAAAAAGTCAAAGACAACCTGATTGGGTCAGAAAGAAACCTAAGAATCGCTAACGACAAGGCGCAAGATTTGTCCATCAAAAAACTCACGAAGAACAATCCGACAATGCGTGAGAAATTCGATGAATTAAAGAAGGAAAACTAATCAATAATTAGCATGAAAAAACCACGGGCCAAACCGTGGTTTTTATAAAATGTCTTATTTTTCGTCTTTCATCGTCGGGAAGAGAAGCACTTCACGAATCGTGTCTTCTTCCGACATAAGCATGCAGAAGCGGTCAACGCCTAAGCCGATGCCCCCTGCTGGCGGCATACCGTAATTTAGGGCATCAAGGAACGAATAATCGATCTCGTTTGCTTCATCATCGCCTCTATCGCGGGCAGCCATTTGGGCTAAGAATCTCTCTTTTTGGTCAAATGGATTATTAAGTTCGCTATAGGCGTTTGCAAATTCGGTCCCGCCAATGAACAACTCAAAACGATCAACGAAACGTGGGTCTTCCGTCTTTTTGGTTAAAGGCGAAACCTCGATTGGATAAGTGTGGATGAAAGTTGGTTGGATTAAAGTCGGCTCAACGAATTCATCAAAAAAGGCCTGCATGATATAGCCGGTACTATTCCAGCTCTTTTCAAGCGGTACTTTGTGTTCTTTGGCTAACTCCACCGCCTTTTCAAACGGGATGTCTTCGGTAAAATCGATGCCAGTCTTTTCTTTAATGGCTTCTGCCATCGAGATATTGACGAATGGTTTGCTCACATCGATATCGCTATTGTGCCAATGGAAAACACTCTTTCCGACTACTTCGGTGGCAATATAATGGAATAAGCCTTCCGCCCACTCCATCATGGAACGCAAATCACCAAACGCTTGGTATAGCTCAATCGTCGTAAATTCTGGGTTATGGCGGTTATCAATGCCTTCATTACGGAAGATACGGCCTATTTCATAAACGCGGTCAATCCCGCCAACCATACATTTTTTCAAATTGAGTTCAGTCGCGATACGAAGATAAAAGTCTTTATCTAAGGCATTGTGATGCGTGATAAAAGGACGCGCGCTTGCTCCACCGGCAATCGGAGAGAGAACTGGGGTTTCCACTTCCACAAAACCGCGTTCATCACAAAAGTGACGAATACCCTTAACGATCGCTGGGCGAAGTAAAGCGACACGTTTAGAATCGTCATTAATAATCAAGTCAACATAGCGGTGTCGGCAACGGTCTTCCAAATCAGTAAGCCCATGGAATTTTTCTGGAAGTGGCTTTAAGCACTTTGTGATATGGGTATATTTGCTGACACGAATTGTGAGTTCGCCGGTGCGCGTGAGCATAAGTGTTCCTTCTAAACCAACGATATCACCTAAATCGGCAAGTTTGAAAACGGCGTAATCGTGCTCGCCAATTACGTTCATCCCAATCCAAGCTTGAATATTCCCATACTCGTCTTTGAGATTCACGAAGCTTGCCTTGCCCATACGACGAATCGCCATAAGGCGTCCTGCAACATTGACAATGACTTGCTTTTGCTCTAATTCTTCCGCACTTAAAGAACCATATTTTTTGCGGATATCTCTAATTTGATCTTTCCATTCATAGCGGGCCCCAAAAGGGTCGACGCCGAGTTCTTCGTATTTAGGAAGCTTGTCGCGTCTAGCTTGCTCTTGATCATTTAATTGTTCGTCCATATTAAAACCTCGTGTAGCCTTAGTAGTCTAAGCCAATTTTGCTACAAAAGGAAGAGAGGCGTAATGGCTCTATCTCGCTTTTTTAGAGGCAATTCTTTTTCTTTTGCTCATCACGAATATTAAATTCAATAAGCAAAGAAGATTAATTGCCGCGAGCGTTATCCCGATTGTTAACTCTCTAAGAGAAAAATTAGTAATCATGCCTTGTTTTTCGTTCATGCTTTCAATCGCAAATACAAATGGCGCATAAGTGGCGTCTTGAAGGAACACCGTCGCTGAACCAATCAAAAGCATAACCGTGCCAAAAAGAGTAAGACCCTTCTTAGAATAGCCAATAATAACAATGAGTAACCCGAGTAACGCTGCGCTAGATCCATAAACCATATAGGCATCAATAGAAAACTTAAACTGCGAAAAAGACGTTCCTGTTAGGCTTTTGCTAAAATCAAGACCGGTCAACGATAGATTACTTGGGTTAAAACCAACGACATCGCCGATGGTTTTGGCTTTGAAAATCATGTTATTCCCCTGAAACAAAGGTGTTTTAAAGCCAATCACCCCAATCGTATCAATAACGGCATTTTTGTTTTCGATAAATGAAGTGCTGTCATAACTATAATTAATACGCAGAGAAAATAACGTAACGGCAAACACAATCAATAAGAAAAAGGCACATAAAGAAAAAAGTAGTCTCCAGCTAGCTCGAATAAAACGCATAAATCAAAACCTCGCATAACGATATAACTATTGCAAGAAATGCTGCGTTCCGCCACAAACAAGCAAAAAGAGCATAATTTTCGCCATACGTAAAGATTTTGCTATTATAGTAAACAATTAAATTATGGAAAAAGAACTAATCGAACATCAACACTTCGAAGGGGAGCGCGCTCTCTTCAAAAAGACAAATGCCGAAATCAACAATTGCGTCTTTGACAATGGCGAGTCGCCTTTAAAAGAATGTAAAAATCTTTCTTTAAGGGATTGCATTTTTGGCTATAAGTATCCTTTATGGTACGGAGAAGGCTTCGAAGTAAGAAACTGCACATTTTTAGAAATGGCTAGAGCGGGGATTTGGTACACCAAAGATTCTACATTTAAACATCTAGTCATTTACGCTCCAAAAGAATTTCGCCACGCAAATAGCATCGTGATTGAAGATGTTAAATTTGAAAAAGCGGATGAAACGCTTTGGTGGTGCTACGATGTCACACTCAAAAACTCTTATGCAAAAGGATTCTATCTATTAATGCAATCGAAAAACGTCTTGGTTGATCATCTTCAACTAGATGGCGATTACGCATTCGATGGAGGGGAGAATATTATCGTAAGGCATAGCGTTCTTCACACCAAAGATGCGTTCTGGAACTGCAAAAACGTGATTATCGAAGATAGTGAAATCGATGGAGAATATTTCGGATGGAACAGCGAAAACGTGACTTTAATCCGCTGCAAAGTCCGCTCACACCAAGGATTTTGCTATATGAAGGGGATTAAACTTATAGACTGCGTTATTGAAAATAGCGATTTGACTTTTGAATATTGCTCCGATATCAACGCGAACGTGACTAGCGAAATCGACTCGGTGAAAAACCCGTTATCGGGGAGCATCAAAGCGAAAAACATCAAGACAATAATTCGCGATGATTTATCCATTAATCCAAACGCGACACAAATTGAAATTCAAAACGAAAAAGGAGAATACCATGCCGTTTGATTTCGATAAAATCATCGACCGTCATCATACTGGCTCCTTAAAATGGGACGTTAAAGAGGGCGAGCTCCCACTTACGGTTGCCGATATGGATTTTGAAACTTGCCCTGCGATAAAAAACGCTATCGTGAATCGCGCAAAATCAGGGATTTATGGTTATACGGAACCTACGAAGGATTGGTACGAAGCTTATCGTTCCTTTTATTCAAGAAGACATAACTTTGAAATTGAAAAGGATTGGTTACTATTTTCTTTGGGCGTAGTCCCAACTATCTCTAGCAGCGTTAGAAAATTAACTAGCGTCGGTGATAATGTTGTCATTACTCCTCCCGTTTATAACATCTTCTACAATTCGATCATTAATAACAATCGTGTCCCACTCGAAGTGCCTTTAATAGAAAAAGACGGCAATTATAATTTGGACTTCCTTTCTTTAGAAAAAGCATTTGAACAAGAAAAAACAACATTGTTCATATTATGCAATCCCGAAAACCCCGTCGGAAAAATTTGGTCAAAAGAAGAACTAGCAAGGATCGGCGAACTAGCAAAGAAGCATCACGTCATTGTTCTAAGCGATGAAATCCATGGGGAAATTACAAGGATAGGAACCTCATACGTACCATTTTTATCCGTTAACGATATTAATAAAGAGGTTGGTTTTGCGGCGATTTCCGTAACAAAAGCGTTTAATCTAGCAGGAATTCAAACTTCTGCGATCATCGTTCCAAATGAAAAGCTTCGCTATATGGTGAATCGACAAATTAATACGGATGAAGTCGCGGAAGGAAACGTATTTTCTTATTTAGCTGCTACCACCGCTTTAAATGAAGGCGAAGCTTGGTTAGATGAGCTACGCGCTTATTTATTTTCCAATCGCAATGAAGCAGAGAGCTTTGTTGAAAATAACATCCCCTCTTTATCCATCGTAAAAGCGGATGCAACGTATTTGCTTTGGATTGACGCTAGAAAAGTAAGTAAAGACAGTGATGAACTAGTCGCTTTTATCCGCGAAAAAACGGGATTGGTTTTATCGAGCGGAAAGGTATACGGGAAAACGGGGAATGGCTTTTTAAGAATGAATCTCGCTTATCCTAGAAGCGTTCTTCGCGATGCACTTAAGCGTCTAAAAATAGGGGTAGAAACCTACTTAGCAAATAAATAAGCATTCTTTCATTGCCTAATGCGATAACTTCAAGTAGATTAATTCCTAGAAATCGAGTGCAAAATGAGCGATATAAGAAAAGAAATGGACGATTACTTATCTAGAGAAATCGCCACCTTAAAAAACTTAGACATGGACGAATGGGAGCGTGTATTCGAATGCGTTCTTCGTCACTATGAAAATGGGGACACGATTTACACAATGGGGAATGGAGGAAGCGCATCCACCGCTTCGCATATGGTTTGCGATTTCAATAAGGGCGTGTCTAGCGAATTAGAAAAACGCTTCAATTTTGTTTGCTTAAGCGATAACACCTCCGAAATGATGGCTATCGCGAATGATATAGGCTATGAAAATGTGTTCCTATACCCTCTAGAAAACAAATTAAAAAAGAGCGATTTGGTCATCGCTATTTCTGGAAGCGGGAATAGTCACAACATCATTAAAGCGTGCGAATACGCCAGAGTTCTTGGCTGCGACATTGTCGGAGTGACCGGATACCAAGGTGGCAAGCTAAAGAATATCGCGAATTACCATATCGATATCCAAATCGATGACATGCAAATCACCGAAGACATCCATCTTATTTTCAATCACATGATGATGCAGGTTCTTTGGAAATGCCTTATGAAAAAAGAAGGCAAAGATGCGGTTTATCGCATTAATCAATAATCAGTGTTTGCTTTCAAACATAATATCCATTGTGAAAATTTGATCCTTAGTTTTAATAGAAAGCTGGCCATCATGCTTTTCGACGATGGCTTTGATACTTTTTAATCCATAGCCATGGAAAGAATCATCCCCTTTCGTGCTTAAATAAGAGCCGTTTGTTTTTTGTAATTTCCCTTTATAGCGGTTATATTCGTGAATAATCGTGAATCCATTCACTTTCTTAATGGATAAGCCAATCACTCTTGCACCCATATTCACTTTTTTAGACGCTTCAATCGCATTATCTAATATATTGCCAAAAAGCGAATATACTTCCGACTCTTTGAAAGAATTAAAAAGCGTTCCGTCTACGATTGGTGTAAGGCGACAATCCCCGTATATGAACCAAAAGAATTTATCAAACGATTGTTAGAAAACAAGGAAAGCTAATTTAAACAAAGAAACAAGACATCCATAAGATTTATTCATCACTAAACGAGGCGAAATAGAAAATGGCACCAAGTGCTTTGGCCAGAGAAAAAGTGCAGCCTATTATAGATTGAAATAAGCGCAAAACCGCCGCGGATTTATCTATTTTTCTATCTGTTCCTTTATCCGTTTTTTGGCGACTAAAAATGTTCTTGGTGTTTTTAATAGCAAGCGATAGATGAACTTTATCGGCTTTCCGAAACCATATTTGTCTTTAACAACATCAATCTTGTTATACCTGATTTTGTCACCGTCTTTTAGTTCGCAAACATCGGTTAAGATGAAATTCAAATAATTGTTTTTGCTTAGTAATTTATCTTTGTTGAGTATTTTAGATGACGACCATTTTCGTGTTTCCATATTGAAATTGAATAATTCCGAAACGACATATTGGGGCTTATCATCGATAGAAACGTTTTCCAAAAAATGAACATAGTTATAAGGTCTATACTGTGATTTCTCGTTTTCTTTAATCCAGGTCAGTAGCCAATGCACAAAGTCGATAGATGACGCTCGATTGCCGCTTTGATCATCATCTCCATCATAAAAACGCATCACTATTTCATGGCTGATACATTCTTCACATAACTGTTTGGCAGTACGCAAAGCGCAATCTTTGTCCACCGCTAAGAGCTTTGGCAAAAGCTCTTCACATCGCATAAATGCCGCATCAGGCATCAAATGATTATTTCTTGTATAGCCATATCGACAATAGCAAATCAAAAGTTGATACAAAGCGTTGGTGCCTATTTCTATTGTGTCTTTCATTTAATCACTCGCGTAAATGGCTACAATCAAATCCGCATCGTCTTTCATTAGTTTTTCCGCAATTTCAAGATCATTTTTGATATACATATAGTGATCGTAACCATAGTCGTCTTCTTCCGTTTCTTTTATGTACATTTCGTTCTGCTGTATCTCTTCTTTGATTTCGTTGATTGATTCTTTAAAACCATCGAAAGCTACTTTTGTTTTTGCATTTTCTTGGTGAATCCTCAAAGATTCAATCTCTTTTTGGCAATCAGTGATTCTGTCTTTGAGCCTTTTTATACAATCGTCATGTTCTTTTTGTGCTTCGTCAAAGTCGAACATGCTTTTAAATGCTTCGAATCCTACATAAAAGAATTTCGTAAACCATTCTGAATCCTCGAACTCAAAATCAGCATTGTCTTCATGAACCTCAAATCCATCTAACTCAGGATGATTCAAAAGCAAATACGCAGTGTATTTTTCTTCTGGCTTTAAAGAGGGTTCATTCCATCCATAGTGGTGCCGCTCTTTATTAGCCACAGCCGTGAGAAAAATGTCGGTTGCTACGCATCTTCCGCATATGTTGAGATAATTTTCCTGTTCATGGCCATTCCCATAGTCAACCGTTATTACAGGCGCATCCACCAGCTTGTTATTGACAAGTTTATAAAAACTAAAGCCACATTCTCTACCCATAAATTATCTATTCTCCTTCCTGCAATTAATCTTTTGGTTATCTATCGAGCATGTCCTTCTCCATCAAGAATACGCCTTTTTTGATTTTGTTTTTTCTTCTTAATTCACCGATGCATTTATCTAAATCAATGGGTCGATAATTAATTCTTTCTACTGATACGCACATGCAATTTGGATAATCATCCATTAATGTTTTCTTATTGTGCACATGCCCAAAGAAATAAATGTAATTTGGAGCGATTAAAGAGGCATCAGCAAACGGCTCATGCATCAATATCACACCAGGCTCAACCATCATTGCTCTTCTTGTCGCGACTTCAAAACCGCATTCAATATAATCTTTAGGCTTTCTAGTGTCATGATTGCCCATGATTAATATCTTTCTACCATTTAACTGGCTGACCAGGCTTTTAATAGTGTCTATTTTCCTTGCTAATGTAAAATCACCAAGCAAATAGACGAGGTCATCTTTACTAACGACGGAGTTCCATAATTCGATTAATCGCTGATCCATCTCTTCAACATTATTAAAAGGACGATTCCCATATTTAATAACGTTTTTGTGTCCAAAATGAGTGTCAGCAATAATAAATCTTTTCATACAAAAAATATCGCATATGGAGCGATGACATTCAATAAAAATATGTATTTATTGCTATTTATGTATTTATTGCTTTTTAAACTATCTGTTTTTGTTAGCTTTGTTCATTTTTTCGACAATATCGTTTAGTTCTAGAAGAAGATCGCCTATATCAACATAATCATCTGTTTTTGAATCAATGGAATTATTTTTTAAAACACTATTACCAACCATTTTGTCGATAGAAACATGGTAAATTTTGCTCATTTTCTTAAGAACGTCGATATTCGGCTGGCTTCTATTTGTTTCGTAATTGCCTAATTGGTAATCTTTAACACCAATTAATTCAGCGGCTTCCTTTTGAGTGAGTTTGGCGCTTTGCCGATAATGTTTAAAACTTTTTCCGTAATCCATATTTAAATTTTATGCTGCAATTGTAATTATTACAAGAAACCAAAGAATATTTGATATGAGTCATGTGCTTTTTTGGCAATATGGCAAGAAATCATTTGGCAATTTGGCGAATATGCCAACAATCCAAATGAAATAAACGATAACATTATTAAGGGGTACTGCTACCATACCCATGATCAAAATCATCGCAAAGAAGCCACTATAAAATCAAATAAATCTCACTTGACTAATCATTTTAAAAATGACAAAAGAAAATCAGAAATATGCCGGTTTGACAAACAATGACAAAAAAATATTCAAATGACAAAAAGACCGCAATATAATGGAGGAGAGGGAACTTTATGTCTAATCCGTTTAATGCTACTTTTGGAGAATTACCATTTAGCCTCATTGAGAGGGAAAAGGAAGAAAGCGTCATTTTGGATGCGTTCAAAGGTGAAAACCCAGAAACAAAAGTTTTTATCATTACTGGTCCACGAGGTTCTGGGAAAACGGTTTTGCTAACCAAATTAAAGCGGAAATTTAAAGACGATAATTACTTAACGGTTGATTTGAACTCCTATATGAACATGGAGGAACAATTTGCGGCCAAATTGTATGAGGAAGGCAAGTTGTGGAAATTGTTCTTAAAACCGGAATTTTCCTTTTCTTTCCATGGATTAACATTCTCCATTAGCGGCGTAAACGAAATCAGTAATGTCACCACCCTATTAGAAAAAATGCTTGAATACATCAAAAAGAAGGGCAGGCGTGTTCTAATTACAATTGATGATGTGTCAGATTCTAAAGAAATGAGAAAGTTCGTTTTCTTATTTCAGCAATTCATTCGTGAAGGATATCCAATATTTTTGTTGATGACAGGGCTTTATGAAAATATATCCGAATTAGATAGAAACAAGAGTCTAACTTTCTTTGTTCGTGCACCAAAGATTGTTTTAGAGCCATTAAACTTAGTCACAATTACTTTTTCCTATAAGAATCTGCTCGGATTGAATGAAAAGGAAGCGGCAAAATACGCAAAATTGACAAAAGGATATGCCTATGGCTATCAAACATTGGGCTACCTGTTATTCAAAAAAGGCTCACAAAAATTTAATTTAGACGAATACGATCTAAAGCTGTGCACCAATTCATATTCTTTGATATGGGAAAAACTAACCGAAAAAGAAAAAGAAATTCTAGTGGAAATGAGCAAAGTCACAAAGCAAAGTGATATTTGTAAGAACCTAAACATTTCAAATGGGGCACTACAAATCTACAAAAAGAGACTCCTTAACAAAGGCCTTATTACTTGCAAAACTAGAGGCTCTATGGATTACTCTCTTCCTCGCTTTAAGGAATTTATTCGCCTACAAGTTCTATTAGAGGAAGAGGAATGAAATCGCCGCAAATTATGGTTACTTTTGCAAAGAAAGCAATTTAAATTTTTTTCTAACAGCACACCAAAT
>DHKP01000031.1:0-4564 GCA_002404865.1 Caryophanales bacterium UBA4691
CGCCCATAGTCACCATATTGTTAATATGTATACACCACCCCATGGGGTGGGCGGCGGCGACGCCGAGAAAGGACTCAATCATGGAGCCAAACCAATTCACCGACTCCGAGAGACTAGCCATAGGCAAGGAAATCTACGACGGTCTACTCACAATCCCGGAGGCGGCAAAGAAATACGAGACAAGCTACAACGTTGCCAGGACATGCCTCAGAAAATACAGGAGGCAAGGCAACCTTCCACCCAAACGCGGTGGATCGCACGTGGCGGCAAAGCCATGCATTGCACCAGGCATGGATGAACTTTCGTCCATGGATAAGGAGCAATTAATAGACGAGGTCATAAAGGCCAGAGCGGAGGCTGAACGAGCAAAAAAAGGGTACGCTGTGAAGGGAGGTGGTGCGGAGAAGGAATTCATATTCTTAGGGAACTAGAGTTCCAGATTGTCTACATACTGTCGGGGAATTTCACCGTCCAGCGCGTATGCAGGGTCATGGGCGTCAACAGGAGCAGCTTCTACAAGTGGCGCAGCAACGCCAAAAATCCATGCGAGTCAAAGCGCAGGAGGGAGCTCGCGAAGGCGGCGTTCATGAAGTACCACAAGCTCTACCCGACGCATGGATATAGGTGGCTGAATGCCAAGATTAGGCTCGATACTGGCGAGGTTTTCTCCGATTCCTATGCCCATAGGTGCTGCAAGAGCTGCGGCATAAAAAGCGAGTCCAGGAGGCTTCGTGGCTACAAGGCGACAAATAGGGTGAAGGTTTACCCAAACTTGCTGCTGGCCGACATGAAGATCGATGCACCGATGCAGGTCGTCGTCAGCGACATGACCGCGTTCTGGGCAGCTGGCAAGTACTGGGAGCTGACGCTCTACATGGATTTGTTCAACAACGAGATAGTGTCGCATGCCATATCCCCCAAAAAGGGCGATAGGAACACATATATCGATGGGCTGAAATTGTTGCTGGAAAAGAAAAACGGGGAATATTCGGGCCTCAAGATGATTCTGCACTCAGATCAAGGCGCCGTATATTCCTCCAAGGACTTCAACGAAATCCTGCCGGCATATTCTATCACGAGATCGATGTCCCGCGCAGGTACCCCGACGGACAATGGTGCCATGGAGGCAATCAATGGCTGGGCAAAGGAGGAAATGTTCGCCGACTTCAACATCGGGAGGTCTGTCAACGTTCCAAAGGCAGTCAGGGAATACGTCGACTTCTTCAACAAGGAGAGGCCTTCGTTTGCATTGGATTACCTAACACCAGCCCAATACAAGGAGCGGTACTGGAGGCCAAGGCTTCCAGCCATTGTGCAGAATAAATAAGGGGGTACGACTAAAAGGCGTTCCGCTTGTGTCCACTTTTTCTTGACTAGTGCACACCGACGGATGGACGGATCTCCCCCCGCGGCCGTCGACTGCGACGACGGCGGACATATTGTCCGTGAGGACCTCCCTCGTCATGCCGCCGAGCCACTCGAAGGCGTGGACCAGGCATCTCTTGAAGTCGGCTTCCTGCTTGAATTCCGTGTATTCGAAGTAATGCAGCCTCGAGTATCCGAGGGTTGCGCTGAAGAGATTGAACTCGAGCGATTCCCCCTTCGTGGTCGTGAGCCTCATCGACTCCACCCAGTCCACCTGCAGCTGTTGGCCGGGATCCGTCTCGTATAGGGGGTGTGGGGCGGCCGCCTTGGCCTTTCCCGAGATCCCCTTGGCTTTCACGAATCTCTTGAAATTGTCGTATGAGCACCTTATCCCCCTCTCGTTCCTGAGGAACCAGTACGCGGCTTTCACGCTCGTCCCGGGGCGGGAGAGCAGAGCCGTCATCTCCTCGACGTGGGCGTCGAGCTCCGACGCCCTCTTCTTCCTCCGTTTCCTCCCTTTCCCTTCGTACATCTTCTTAATCGTGTGCCCGTCCCTGCCGAAGGTCCGGGCAAGCTCACTGAAATTTGGCACCATGTCCATTGTCTTAAACATCGTCAAAGCGCCGATTAGATTGAGTTCCATAATCGCTCCTTAGAAGCGCATTATAGAATATTCCCCAAATTGGTGAATTTTATTTTCCCTTTTTTGGTTGTTTTTATGTTACCTCTATCAGACACCAAGCACAGGAAGCCCTCGAGGGAGGGAATACAATTCATAAACTCCCTCGAAATAGGCGAATGCCCGTTCTGCGAGTCGAAGGAGATAAGGAGGGGCGGGTTCAGCAAAAGCACCGGGCTCGCGAATCGCGAGTGCAAACGCTGCGGGAGGAAATTCAACCCTCTCGCTGGGACGATCTTCGACTCAAGGAAGATACCGCTCTCCCAATGAATCGAGTTCCTCGTGCATCTTTTCCAATTTCACTCCGGAAATACGGCGGCTTTCGATAATAGAAACGCAGCAACAACGGGCTTTTATTGGCTTTCGAAGGTGTTTCGCGTCGTCGCGGTATCCAGTCCGACATAGTCCTCTCGGGCAAAATATGGATCGATGAAACGTATTTCCCCAGGTAAGGGTCTGAAGCGCCATCAAAAAACGGGGGGATGCTTAGGGGGCTGTCCCGAAACAAATTCTGCGTGTGCTCGCCAACGCGATCATCGACCGCCTTGTGCATCATTCGACGATAGTGAAAATCACGGGGGATCCTACAGAATCAAGGACAAATTCGACCAGCCCGACGAGCCGAGCCCGCCGCGCGAACCCCTAGGAGTTCAGGGTAGGGTACCTAGGAAAGAAGGCACCCTTCAAAAAACAAAACACGAATAAAAAATAAAAGACGTACAGAACCTACAAATTCGGGCGACCAAAAACTACAAATTGGGATTAACTTATTCAGCTGGTGAGGGAAGGCAAGGGGTTCCTGGACGCCCTTGGCGTTAAGAAAATCGGCAGGAGGAAGGTTAGACTCAAGCCTTTGATCTGAGCTCTTGCCGAACGCGAGCCAATCCAAATCGGATAAATTAATAAGCTTCGTTTTCGGGCTATATAAGACAACACTGCTCTCAAACTCAAGCGTTGAGGCTAATTCCACTGGAGCGGTTTTCGAGCTATATAAGACAACACTGCTCTCAAACACTCCTAGTCCTTCGCTTACGTTATCGACAGTTTTCGAGCTATATAAGACAACACTGCTCTCAAACGGGGTGCATGGTGGTCATCTTCCCTACCTTGTTTTCGAGCTATATAAGACAACACTGCTCTCAAACACCGCAAAGACGATGCTCGCGCGAGAGCATGTTTTCGAGCTATATAAGACAACACTGCTCTCAAACCTAACCATATGAGAACGAACAATATGAAGCAGTTTTCGAGCTATATAAGACAACACTGCTCTCAAACATATTCAACCGCGCGATTGCGGATAGCATTGTTTTCGAGCTATATAAGACAACACTGCTCTCAAACCTACCAGTTTGCTGACATTAGGAAACCAGTGTTTTCGAGCTATATAAGACAACACTGCTCTCAAACCTCTTTCGCGACAATGCCCTTCGTGAAGGTGTTTTCGAGCTATATAAGACAACACTGCTCTCAAACGTCGCTTAATACGCTATCCGAGAGTGTAAGGTTTTCGAGCTATATAAGACAACACTGCTCTCAAACGCATTACTCGTTAACGATATGAGTTTCTTTGTTTTCGAGCTATATAAGACAACACTGCTCTCAAACAGGATATTCCACGCCTATACTTCAGGGAAAGTTTTCGAGCTATATAAGACAACACTGCTCTCAAACACCGCTTTAATAAATGCCTTGCCAGTATCGGTTTTCGAGCTATATAAGACAACACTGCTCTCAAACACAACATCAGGCGAACTAGCAACTGCGCAGGTTTTCGAGCTATATAAGACAACACTGCTCTCAAACAATCTTCCCGGGTTTTACGCTTGGTATGATGTTTTCGAGCTATATAAGACAACACTGCTCTCAAACTTGGAGACATCTCTATAACGCTCCTATTTGGTTTTCGAGCTATATAAGACAACACTGCTCTCAAACAGGTGTTGGCGATTATCGTGTATTCGCCTGCGTTTTCGAGCTATATAAGACAACACTGCTCTCAAACTCTTCTCAAGGGCAACGCTCAAGAGAGAAGGTTTTCGAGCTATATAAGACAACACTGCTCTCAAACTTGTTTCGACATTCTTAGAAAATACATTGCGTTTTCGAGCTATATAAGACAACACTGCTCTCAAACCCCCTAGAATTGTTGCAGTATCTTTCCACAGTTTTCGAGCTATATAAGACAACACTGCTCTCAAACTTTGGGAACGTTGGGAAAGAGATTGGTCTAGTTTTCGAGCTATATAAGACAACACTGCTCTCAAACAAAGGATCTAAAGTGCTGTTAAGCGGTCGTGTTTTCGAGCTATATAAGACAACACTGCTCTCAAACTCTTACAAATTATGGAAATTAAAACTAAAGGGTTTTCGAGCTATATAAGACAACACTGCTCTCAAACATAATCCACGAATCAGTTCTGCCTAGTTCATGTTTTCGAGCTATATAAGACAACACTGCTCTCAAACACGTTATTCATTTTTATCTCCTTTCGTTACGTTTTCGAGCTATATAAGACA
>DHKP01000031.1:4645-5244 GCA_002404865.1 Caryophanales bacterium UBA4691
AAGACAACACTGCTCTCAAACTTAATCCGTAAACGTAATCCGTTCTATAAAGTTTTCGAGCTATATAAGACAACACTGCTCTCAAACACTCGTGACATAATCGCCTAAAGTGGTCGTGGTTTTCGAGCTATATAAGACAACACTGCTCTCAAACTAATGCTACTCACGGAACTATAACTAATTCGTTTTCGAGCTATATAAGACAACACTGCTCTCAAACTTCAAGGGCTTAGCTCTCGATAAAAGCTATGTTTTCGAGCTATATAAGACAACACTGCTCTCAAACATGCCTAAGCGTTTCTTTCGTTTGGTAAGTGTTTTCGAGCTATATAAGACAACACTGCTCTCAAACCAATACCTCAATTTCATAAACCATCAATTCGTTTTCGAGCTATATAAGACAACACTGCTCTCAAACTTCTTTTGCCTTAACCTGTTTCTTAATCCGGTTTTCGAGCTATATAAGACAACACTGCTCTCAAACAACCCTCTCCCTAAATGGGCATTCGACAACGTTTTCGAGCTATATAAGACAACACTGCTCTCAAACCAACTAGTTTATTCGCAGTGATTGACTTGCGTTTTCGAGCTATATAAGA
>DHKP01000031.1:5343-78731 GCA_002404865.1 Caryophanales bacterium UBA4691
AGACAACACTGCTCTCAAACACATTAATTATTTCATCGAACGGTGTATCTGTTTTCGAGCTATATAAGACAACACTGCTCTCAAACAAGTGCGTCATCGTCCGCAAGTACGGTAGTGTTTTCGAGCTATATAAGACAACACTGCTCTCAAACCTCAAAATTTAGGCCTGAAACAGCGCTTCTTATGAGAACATTATACACTAATTAATCGAACATAAATCTTTATCTATGATGCAAAATATTTCGTTATTCAGTTTGTTTTGTGGGACAAATGTCTCGATATTTACTAAGGTAATGCCTCTATATAGCGTCTCTTTTAATAATTGTTCTATTTCAAAATCTTCGAAATAATCATGTAAATGATTAACGAAAACAATCGATACATTTTGGAGTTCTTTAATTATTGATATGTATCGAACAAATCTTTCTAACAGCGTTGAGTCGCTTTCAGAGAATTGAAGACCACCAATTTTAAAAACGTCATCAATGCGCATAGAAGATTCCATGGTTAATTCGGCGTCAAAGTCAAGACGGATTTCTTTGCATACCTGAGTTAATAGATTTTGTATTTGCTGCACGCTTGCGCTTAATTCCGAGAAATATGATTTTTTCAGAATTTTATAAAGCGCATTTAAATTTTGTTTTGTATTTAAATTTAAATCTAACGGATTGTAAATGTAAACCGAAGCATCTTCGATTTTTTGCTCTTCCCCGTTTTTGAACAAAGAGCAATAACTTAGACGTTCGGGGAATGCATCGTAAAGATATTTTGAAAACCTCCAATAAAAGGATTTATTTTCAATTACTAAAGTAACGAATTTTGGGTCAGTAATTTCGATTTTAAAAACGTTGGGGTTAATAGATAGTGTTTTCATAGAACAATGGTTTTATCCTCACTCATTACAACGTCTGTTTCCATTTCGCCTAGCAAAATTTCAATTGCCGAAAATTGTTTTTCCGTAACGGTCAAACAAGAAATGGAACCATCCGGTGGCAAAGCGCG
Organism: Caryophanales bacterium UBA4691; assembly: GCA_002404865.1. Taxonomy (GTDB): domain Bacteria; phylum Bacillota_I; class Bacilli_A; order RFN20; family CAG-826; genus UBA4951. The sequence goes on from DHKP01000031.1 coordinate 6,346, forward strand.
TTTTAAATCACGGATTGTCGCGTCAACCGTAGTTTCGTTAATAGAAAGTTTGGTGTAGACGCTTTCTTGCAACATTGCGAAACCTTTGCTTTTTATGGTTTTAACGAACTTTGTATATTCTCTATGATCCTTTTTTGTCACGGCTGGCAAATCAAAAAAGAGAATGGTTCGCATAAATCTACCCCCTAGTTCCATAATCTAAAAATGCTATTTTTGAAATGTCCCCTGTATTTAGAGCGGTAAACACAGAATTACAATAAATGACTATCGCATTTGCTAACGTTTGAGTTTTTCCGTTTTGAGACACTTCCTTGCCTAACAAAGCAATCATTTCCCCTTTGAAATCGTCTGTTTCTTTTAGTGAAGCCGCCTTCTCATCAACAATAAAACGAAAAGGCTCAATCAAATCGCATGAAAAATTAAAATCATTAAAATCATTCTTATGATGAATGCCTATCTGAGTGATGTACCCTGAAGCGACAACCGCTCTATTAAACTCAGATAGAAGAATCGTATAACCGTAATCAAGACACGTATTCAGGAAACAATCTTTGTCCCTTGTGAACCCATCGAAGAATCCGTGATTGAAATAGATTTTCGCTGCATGTCCCTCACGATTTGTTCTGTCTCCTATCTCTACATTTTCCGCGAAATCATGTAAAAACTCAGCGTATTCTTTTATTTCTCGTTGCAACAGGAAATAAGATTGATTCATTATCTTTCTTTTCGTGATGGCTTGCCAAACGAGGTTTCGTATATCCATATCCCACGAGATTTGTTCCCTAATTCTTCGGGATGAATTGCTGTTCCCGCGGCAAGAAACAAGTTCACATGATGGATTGTGTTTTTCGTCGCAAAAGATAATTTTAATCTTTCGCTTTGAGAGCTCGTTAATAAGACTGGTTGTTAAAGAAACGGCCGTTGAAGCGATAATAATCGTATGAATTTCATCTAAAAGTACCTTTTTCGTAACATCTGGCGTCCGGAAAACAAGATACGATAACGAATATTCTAATTTTGAATGAGTATCGACCACTACCGTCCGAAAGGCCATTAAAGTTTCCTTTCGGTGTGGTAAAGGCCTGTAATGGAATCAGAACAAAGAACTAAACCATCTTGCAATACTAAACCACGAGCTTTTCTAAAATTAGAACCATTGGACAACGCCTCAGACTTTCTTGTAAACACGCCAACGAAAGAACGTATAAGTATTAGTTGCTCGGTAAGCGTTTTTCCTTCGACTCCTTTCCTGTAATCGATTGTTCTTAATTTGCAAATCATCGGACAATAGTCGAATCTTTTTTGATTCGACAAATCAACCAATTCTTTAAGTACATTCCCGGTTTTTTCTTGTAAAAAATCGATGGATTTCTCCCCGTATCTATTTGTTTTTAACGAATAATTTTCATTGCCGTCTGCAATGTTCGGGTATTTTTCAACAAACTTATTTAAATTTGAAAGATAGACCTCCGATTCTCTTGATAAGAAGATGGGACCGAAAGGCTTTAATTTTACCAAGTCCTTATTTTGAGTCGTGCACAAATAAACGAGGCCATCTTTTTTGACCATGCTGTCAAGCTGAATAATATCTTTTAAACTAACGGCGATTGTCTCGTTTTCTTTATGAGGAACTGAATTAGCAATTTCCTTGTTAATATCCGCAACCTTGTTACCTTTCTCCAATAGGAGGTGCGGAACTCCAACTAAATAACGTCTTTCCTTCTTCCCTTTTATGGTTACAACACAGTTGACTTCCGTACTCATAGAATTGTATCCACCGTATCTTTCTGGCGGCAATTTCTCATGAACAGGAATCAAGCCAGCATTCTTCTTATAGATGGTTTGATTATAAAAGGCGCTGTCTTGATACGAGAAGCGATACGTTAATAAGAAATCATGTCTTCTAGATGTTTGATCAATCAATTTACCTAGACTTGTTTTTTCTCCTTCTTTCGTTTGGATCAAAGAAGAAATATAACGCTCCATGTTCAAGGAATAATCGGTTTGGTTTTCGTTTTTTTGAGCTGCTTTGATGAAAGACAAGTTGCCATAGCGTTCGGTTAAAGAAACGCCAGAAACAATGTTTAAATATGCGTCCACTGCATGGTGGGTGTCATTTAGATCTCTGAGCTTTGGAATATTAAGCTCTTTTCGAATCTGAGATGGGTATTGGGCTTTCGAAAAAATCAACTTTGCATTCGGATATAAAACTTTCAAAACATCTCGAATAACAATATTGGAACGGTTTACCACATTAATCTGGGCAGCAACAAACGCGCTCAGCTCTTCTTCAGTAAGAGGATTTGCTCTTGTTAGGTTGTTAAATTTCTTTTCTGACATCATCCCCGCCTTTTTAAGTTTGCTCCAGAAGGCGACATTGGCTGGGTTTTTACGTATGGATTCAGGCAAAGGATATTCGTTGGAACGATGCTGGTTAATACTTCTTTCTACCAAGACAAGATTGTCAATGGAATCGTCTTTCATCTTGCTTTGAGGAATGACGTGATCCGTATCGTATTTGTTTCCGCTGAGGACATCATCAATGTTAATCGGTTTCCCCGTATAAGCGTCTTTGCCGTTTTGTAAAAAGTACAAATATAAATGCTTGCCGTTAATGCTTCGATCAGAATATTTCTTTAGTTCTTCTAGGACTTCGTCTACTCGTTTTTCCTCGAATGTGTCTATTTTGACTAAATTTTTTAAGAAAGTTTGAATCTGAGCAGAACGAGATTTTGCCTTTTTGGTTAGTTGTTGTTTCTTCTCTTTGTTGTTGTTTTCCCTTGTGACTTCGATGGAAATTTGATCAGGCTCTTTTTTAGCCACTTTAACCACTTCATGAACGATGCGAACCGCCTGTATGACAGGGCGTCTCATCTTTGGAGGCATTTCCTCAATCAAATCAGAGACAATTTGAGATTTGCTTTTTGTTTGGAAAGAGTCCGCATTATAAGCATCGATTCTTTCTTGATAATCGTATTTGGCAAGAATCTGCATTAAATTGCCCTCACCACTTCTTAATAGATTGATTATGGATTCTCTAATTTCCCCGTATTTGTCCGCATACCTAAGTTCTAAAAACTCTTTAGACAAAGGCGACCATTCTTTGCATTTAATGGTTTTAAGCAGAGATTTTTGATCGTTTGTTAAATCTGGGAATTCCTTTAAGATAGCGACATCTGCATCTTTTGGGGAATCGGCGTATATTGTCTTGAGAAAGATCATTCTTTCGCATTTGCTTAAATCCTTAGGATCGCTGGAATCCGGATTATTTAAGTCGAAGACTCCATTTTTGCCAAAGGACGCTCTCGAAGAACAACAAATATAATCTTCAGGGTTCCACCCAGAGACGACAACGTCTTTATCTTTCGAATTCGTGTCTGACTTAAAATGTCTTTGTATATCCTTCATCGTTGTTTTTGGGCGTTGAGACACGAAAGAAAACAAATCTTTTAATTCCTTCAAAGACGGTTTGCTCCCATTCACTTTCAGGTTATTCAGCTTGTTCCAAGCATCAAAATCCTGATAAAGAATGGATTGCTTGGGAAGAACGTTTTTATCTTTCAGGTAAGTGCACTTGTTGGTCAAACCCTCCATGAACTTTTTCTTCGTTTCATCCCAATCGATTGCCTCTTCATAATCCCATGGTTTTAATGGGCGATATTCATTGTTTTTAAAAACAACGTTGGAATAAGCGCTTTTTGTGGTTAAAGGGCCACAATAATAAGGGATTTTATATTGGAACAACTTGAGTATTTTTTCTTCGATTTCTGCTATGCCCTTAACGTTCCTAGAAATAGCGTTTTTTAAGATAATCTTTAATTCTTTTTGGTGGAGTTGCATCGGAATGACGCTTGTCGAACGCAAGGCGATAGTCTGCAAAAGTCTATCTTGCTCAGCGAGAGACTTTAGCATTTGCCAATTGGTGGCATCTTGCCCCATTAACAATGGTTCGTATGGCAAAACCGTATCTATTACATATTTGTCAAAGGTGTGAATGTCACAACGTTTATCAACCAAAGTTTTATTGTGAGTAAAGGCTGGGTAGTTTGATTTGTCATTTGGATCATTAAAAAGCTTAACGTAGACCGAAGCATCGCCTTTAAGATTGCTTTGATTATCAATTTGTTTGCAGATAGCTTTTAGAGCGGAGAGCTGGGATTTATGAGAATCATATAGCTCCACAAAAGCGTTAGATAAGTTATCGTTGCCGTTTAAAATATCGGAAAGATCACAATAATCAAAAACCGCTTTTGCGATGTCGACTAAATCAAAAGCATCGCCCAATATTTCTTGATAATTTGGTTCGTTTTGATCATAAGAAGCGTTAAAAGAAATCTTGGTATCATCGAATGTTTCTTCACCTTTTTTATTCAATTTCTTTGTAGAGAATTCACCACCAGCACAAAGAGTGCAAAACATCTCAAGGAACGACTTAGATTCTTCGTCTTTTTCGAACATGCTTAGGAGCTTTGTTTTTTTCGTTTGCTTTGGTAAGTTTCTATCGTTTGCAGTTGTGATGAAGGCTTCATATTGGGACTTTGGGAGTCCAACGAAATGACCTTCTTGGCTATCTTCGTCTTCGCTTTGCAAGTCAAACAAAACCGAAAGCGTTTCATTTAGTTTATCGAAAACAGAATAGTCAAATTGTCCTATTTTGATTTCTCCATCTCTTAGGAAGTTCCCACGGTATTTGATGATATGGTGTATCGCTAAATATAAGAAACGAATGTCAGAAAAAGCGCAATCTTCATTGTCCATCAAAGCTTTTCTTAGATGCCAAATGGTCGGATATCTTTTATAAAAACCTTTCTCTTCTTGCTTATTAGCAAACAAAAGGCAATCAGTAACTGCTTGAGCCGGCTTGTTTGGGTCATCGTTTTGAATTGCAGAATTCTCTAACCGTAGCAAGAATGTAGGGTCTTTTTCTTTGAGCAATGGGTCAAAAAGAGTATTCAACAAGCGAATCCTTTCTTTTCTTCTTGCTAATCTCCTCCCTGCAACACGGAATCCTCTTCTCCCTTTTGCATCACTTGCTTCCGAAAAAATACGGGCACCCCATGCAGTTTTACCTTTCAGTCTATATAAATGAAAGTTTTCGTCAGTTGCGGCCCATCCAACGGAATCTGATCCAACGTCGAGCCCAATAAATAACTTATTAGCCACACTATGTTCCTCTTTTGTATGACAAAATTATACCAAAATTACTAAATAACAAAAATAGCCAGAAGAACCGGCTATCTAAGTGACCTAATGGTCATTCTCCGAGGGAGAACCTTGTAGCAATATGCTTATTTGAACGTAGCAGTGTTGTCTTACAATGCGAATTTATTATCTAAATCTCTAAAATAAAAATCAATCTTTTTTAGAATAATATGCGCAAAATTAAAAGCCCCAGCGACTTATCTTTGTATTAACGAAAAGCCATGCAAGAAACAAAAAAGAAAAATCGCTTGGGGAACATAACCAAAACTTAAAACAGACATAAACTCAAATGGTTAGTGCAATGCCGAGCTTAGTTAATTTCTACAAGCAAATACCAAAATTTGTTGTATTCAGAAACGCTACTAAAATTTTGAAAATCCTGGTAGACAAAATCGTAATTTTTTTGAATCGTAATAGGATGGTTCTTTCTAAATGCCCCTGCAGAACTTTCTTTGGCGTTTTTATCAACCTCTTTCGTTTGAGCTAAATGTTTTCCTGGTGTCATCGAAAAGTCATTGTTTTTGCAAAACACACTATTACTACCATCCTTATTTATATAAACGTCTTCATTTGTAACAAACAAGAAAAAACCGTTTTTAACAAAGCCATTTCTCACGTTTCGTTCGATTCTATAAATATCCTTCCAGCAATCATATCGATTCGGATTATGCGCACTATCATTCGCTAACTGCAACGTCGTACCCAAGGGACCGGGGAAACTAATAGCCTTGCCCTTTTTGGTTTCGTTCTTTGTCTTATACTTAAACTCAATAAGCGTTCTCTCGTTGGTCTTTTTATCAAGCACCAATAAATCGAATTTTGTTTTTTGCGTATTGTTATAAGAATATGGTGTATATCCTGGGTACTCCGGTATAAATTCGAATTGGTCAGGAAATAGTTTCGCGCCTTCTATTGCAAATTGAAGTTGAAGATGTGCTTCGCTCACATAGCAATATTTCTTCGATTTTAATACATTGATTATTGATTTGGCATTTTGCACAGTAAACATTTTTTGCCTCCAACTTGCTTTACTTATTAGACTCAGGCTTCTTTTTTATAGTATAAGAAATATAGGCCTAAAAAGGGGAACGAACACGATACCTCCATCTATTCTTCAAATCGTATTCAATGCATGTCACACCCAATCATTCATACAAATCCGCTAAAGTGAGTAGAGTCAAAGACTTTTTATCCTCTTCTAAGAGTTCATAACCACTTTTTGAGCAAAAACCATAAAGAGGGGAACGAACATGAAGTCCATTGACTTGTTTCATCTCTTCTTCGATATCGCTTTTGGTTAATGGCTCTTTCGTGTATTTGCATTCCATGAAAAGATATTCGTGCTTTGTATTTAGTGCGACAACGTCGAATTCTCCGTTTGTTTTAGTAATAGGATCGTCGTACCAATATTTACCGATTTTAATAAAGGGAGGATTGAAGTAGCCTTCTTTGTTCTTCCATAACAAATATTGTCTCGTTATTTCTTCAAACGCTTTTGTGAGATACTCTTTTTCTAAATCATCTCGAATAAAGGCGTCATAAAACTGTTCGTGATCCATCATCGCTAAAGAAGAGGCGTTTCGAAATAAATATCGATAATAAAAATTCAAAAAGAAATCGCCCAAATAATAAAAGGTCTTTTTCTTATCGTTTTCTTTATTGATGGGTGTGATTTTACGAATCACACCCATCTCTTCAAGCATCTTAAGAGAATAATCTAAGCTAGATGCAGCAATATTCCCCACGCGCTTTAATAGGTCATTAAAATTATGAACGCCACTAAGGATATCATTAAAGACTAGATGCAAGTGCAAATGTTAGAAAATAGCATTGTGATATAATTTTGGCTCGCCCAAACGACATGACTCAAGCTATTAACCTTTAACTTTATCGTTATGCCCTAAAGAACTTTAAAATATCGGTTTAAAGCAATTAAATGACGTGGATGCTTTCCTTCTTTCTTTTAAGACTATTCTTCTTTTCCGACATTCTCACGACCCTAAATAGGCAAAGAAATATCAAATGGTCCAGCAAAGACATGCCTATGGAGATGCCCGCGTAAGACATAAGATTGGTAAATCAAAAGAAAAAGGTGGAAGCGTTGACCCTCTTGAAGAATCTAACCACCCCACCTCGACGCTTCCGCGTCCGACAACTTAATTTTAAGCCATCGTTCCGAGGAGCACATCACTTGGAACTCTCCTCAAATCTAGGCGCCCTAATTTAACTGTTTTTTTCACTTTTTGTCAAGCGCGGCGCCGTAATTTTCAGGCTGAATTTGTATATTCATCCTAAACTATTTAGCGAGAAATTATTAGATTTTAGCTATTCTTTCCTTTATTATTGATGCCTAGCCACCGAAAAAAATCAAATAGCCATAAAATAGTAAGAACAATTAGAATTATCGCTGAAACACATACTTCAGCAATGCCAGCCATTAGGCAAGAAGCAGTAAAACACGTAGCAATGCCGGTAAACAAGAATACTATCACAGCTAAGAAAGCACTTATATAACCATATTTCTTTCCCGTGTTCAAATTGCCTTCTTGCCAAAGCATTTCAGTCTTTTCTCTGCTTTGTTGCTCAAAAAAATCAACGTCAATATAACGACTTACGATTTTACATAAATCACGATCGCTGGGCTTGATGAAAATGGAATCACCATTGTAAAGCAGTCTCATCTTTGACATGGTTTTCGCAGAAGAACGAATCTTAGAAAGTCTTGCGAAGCAATCTAATCTACCATAAAAATTCCGATTAAATATATCATCAATTTTATCGTGCGCCAGTACGACCATAGAGCTGTACACCAAAGAGCTTAACATGACGTTGAACTCGTGCTTAGCTTGGTATCTAACCATATGAACGAAATTATTATTCTCTTTTCCCTCTATTTTGTTTCTCCACCTAATGCTGGAATATGGGTTCATAACGCCAAATACAAACAGGCCATCCGAATAATATAGATGCTTCGTCAAACCGTTAGCGAGTTCTTCGATACCAATTTCCGTTTTCAAAAATTCTGCTTTTTCTAGTTCGCCCCTTTTCTTCATATAAGCATAGTCAAACAAGTCTTTAGAAGTTTCTTTTCGAGAAAAAGCCGCTTGCAAACACACGCTGTCAAATATAAGTTTAGCATCATCCGCATCTTTGGATTCTTCAATCGCTTTGATAAAAATTGCGCCATATGCCGCATAAGAAGTTGCAGGTAAGCTAAATCTCTTCGCCGATATGTCGATGGGTTCTTGCAAAACCTTGATTTCATTTTTCTTTTTGTTCTTTATGTTTTCGCGCTTACAAGTAAAGTTTGTATCTACTTTAAAAAGTGAATTAAAATCAACGACTGAAAAAATAGAATGCAATAAATCAGAAAGAGAAGAAATCATCGTGGAGGAAGCTAAAACTTGACCATTTATCATAAAATTCGATGATGATCCATCGATTGTTTTTACCATGTTTTCGATTTGAATCATAGCATTCATGATTTGAAAATCACCAATGGCAATTGTCAAAACAAAGTTTTGAGATTTTCCTTGGATAATCCTCAAAATATCAATGGCATCTAAATAGCGTTTCGCGGCCTTCTTAATATTTTTCCAGTCATCTCTCAATTCATTCGGAAAAATGACTCCGAGGTATTTCTTAATTCTTTTTTAATGCTTTGATAATTCTTCTTAAGGATATCATCGACATCTTCTCTCGATTTTGTGTTAGCGCATTTTAAAAAGAGAGCAAAAAGATTGGCCCTAAACGAATCGATGCTACTAAAAGCTTTCTGATTTCGCTGAACACTTTTAGAAAACTCTAAAAAAGAGGCCGTAAAATCTTCTTCAATTTTGTGGCACCGTGTTTCTAAATGGCTGTTGAAACGCGTCCTATCAATAGGGAACAAAGATATTTTAGAGAAGCCGCCCTGTGCTTTATTCTCATTAATACGTATATTATTTGCAGCAGAGAGCGACAATTTATCTTTTCTGAATAATTCAATTTTTCGGTTTTTGTCTGTGAATTCATTTGCGATTAGTGTGCAAAATTCTTCTTTACTGCCTTCATAGAAAAACGATTTCGTAGAATAAATATCAAATACAATTTTCATAAAAAATCCTTTGTTTATTTTAATGATATTAAAAAACAGGGATAATAAAAAGCCAAAACCACCCAGCGAGCTCTCTAAATGAAACCCTATTTGAAAAGGAAAGAACATCAAATACCGCCTGTCAGTAATATTTTCAAAAAGTGAATCTAGCCAACAAGTTGTGCAAAAATACACTAAGTCACAATGAGTACAGGCAATTGGAGTGCAAACGCTGAATCTTTCCAAAAATCATGGCCGATGCTACAAATCCATGCTGTTTTCATTCAAAAGGAAATCAAACAAATGAATGACAAGATGTCCTTTATCCGTTCTCCAAGGCTTTGCGTAGTCTTGGGTGGCGATAATCTTTTTAAAGGAATCAGGAATTAAATCAAGGTGTTTTATCTCGCTTTCTTGCTTATCCTCTTTTGACAAAGTGTAAGCGGATTGGATGTAATAACGGGCGCTGCCCTTATTAGAAATAAAATCCACTTCATGCCTTACATTCTTTTGTTTTCCGTCAGTGTCTTTTTCCGCGTGTTCGATTGTGCCAACATCGACATTAAACCCTCGTACAACAAGCTCGTTATAAATGATATTGTCCAAGATAAGGGTTTGCTCTTGTTGCCGAAAATTGAGTCGGCTATTCCGTAAGCCGATATCGGAAAAATAATATTTATAAGGCGAATCAATATAACGTTTCCCCTTGATGTCATAACGCGTTGCTTTTCGGATAATAAACGCGTCGATAAGATAGTCGATGTCCCTAGAAATAGTGATATCAGACGTTTCGATTTGATGCGATTTAAAGGTATTCGCTAATTTCGTCGGGTTCGTTAAAGAACCTATCGAAGAGGACAAAATATTAAACAATGCGTCAAGGATTGTATCTCCCCTAAGATGGTTCCTTTCCACAACGTCTTTAATGTAAGTCATGTTAACCAAATTATCGATGTAATTGGCCTTATCTTCATCATTATCAAGCGACAATAAATAAGGCATCCCTCCATATCGACTATATTCCCATTTTCAGCAGTTAATGATAGAAAATAGGCTTAAATGCTGAATTTTTTGGGAATTTAATGTAGCCTTAAGTTTTCATTCCGGATATCTTCTTCAGCTGCTTGCTCGAATAATACTTGTGGTTGAGGCCCAAAGAATAATTTCTCTCCAATGCCTCCAATGCCTTGGAGCTTGTGTACAATGCCTCGCCGTAGCCCGTTTCCCGGTCGATCCTGACGTTCATGCTTTTCAGCGTGCCTATCAAGGCGTCGTTGGTTATCTCCCCGTCGTTCAGCCCCAGCTTCATCAGGCCGAAGATCAAAAGGGAAACGAAGCAAACAAGGAAATGGGCTTGGATCCTTTCGCTCTTCTGGTGGTAGACGGGCCTCGCCTTGAAGTTGGTCTTCATTACCCTGAAGCAGTCTTCGATCTTCCATCTGAAGCTGTTGATCCTGAGTATTTCCTTGACGTCGTCCTCGAGGTTCGTGGCTATGGCGTAAAAGCCGTGGTATTCCTGCTCCGAATCGGCTCTGGAGCCGTCCAGGCGCAGCTCGTTGCTCCCAGATACCACGCCATTGCCGTCCACGGCGCAGGGGAAGACGAATCTCCTGACGTCGTTGGGGCCGAAGGCCATTTTGCCGCCGCCGACCATCTTCTCGGCCCTGGAGAGCTGCTTCAGGAATATCCCTCTCTGGTAGACGAATTCCTTCAGGCTGAAAGTGACGATTACCCTTTCGCCCTTTTCGCTCACGTAGTCTTTGTAGACGTCTCCTTTCTCGACCGTCGCCCTCTCGACGTCGGAAAGGCCGGCGCCGCTCGCGGCCTTCTCGCATATGGATCTGTATTCCGAGAAATCGGCCTCGCTCCCGTCCCTCAGGTACCTCCAGTTCAGGTTCTTGAAGACCAGCTCCGAATCCTTTCCGGAAAGCCTCTTCAGCGATTGGGACACGACATACGCCCTGTCGCTGAAGCTGTTGAACCTCCTCGTGCTCGAGGAGCCCAGGCCGGCATCCGCGCAATAGACGAACTTCGACAGCCTGTAGTCCTTTATTATCCTCTCCTCCAAAGGGGCGGCGGTCGTCTGCTCGTTGGTGTTGCCGGGGTTTATCGACATGGCCAAAGGCAATCCGTCCCCGTCGATGAACAGCCCCATCTGGACGATGGGGTTGGGCCTATGCTCCTTGCTGACGCCGTATTTCCTCAGCCCCTTCGCCGCCGCGTCCCCGTCTTCCTCCTCGATCTCGAAGAAATAGTTGGTGCAGTCGTAATAGAGGACCGACTTCTTCCTTCCGTGGACCCCCTCCGAGGCCCTGTACAGGTGCGCCTGCAAAGGGTCCGACAGCTTGTAAAGGATGTCCATGCCCCTGTAGATGTCGTCCAATCCGAGGTCGAAGTCGGCCAGGTAGGAATCCATGTCGTCGAAGGTGGAAAGCTTGGACTTCGGGGAGAGGATGCGCGAGAAAACCAGCAATTTCAGGACGTTGGTCAGGTCATACTTGATCTTGCGCTTCGAGGTCTCGCCTTTCAGGAAGCTCCCGATCCTTAATTGGTCGAAGATCTTGTTCAGGTAGGAGTACCCGACGTTCTTGGAGACGCCTTTGGAGCCGATGAGGCCCGTCTTCCCCAGCTCCTCGGCGAAGCTGATGGTTTTGCTGAAGGACAGGGTGCCGTCGGCTTTGAGCCTGTCGTTCTCCCTCCGGACGGCCTCCTTGGCATAAGCCAAAGGATCCTCGTGGCCCTGTGCCAGGAGCTCGCTGGACTTCCCGATGGGCTTGATCCTAATGGTCCTTACTTTGCCGCCGAGCCTTTGGGATCTGGCCAGATAGTAGATGGGGTTTTTCTTGTTTCCGCCGATATCGAGTTTCATATGAAGCCATTATACACGATAAGGCTACGTAAGGCTACATTTACTTTTATAAGATTTGACAAAAAGAAAAATCGGTCAGCACTGAACGTTTGCCCGATTCTTCATATTGATTTTCATTTGTTTCTGCTAAAGACCCGATGGTTCCTTTCCACAACGTCTTTAATGTAAGTCATGTTAACCAAATTATCGATGTAATTGGCCTTATCTTCATCATTATCAAGCGACAATAAATAAGGCATCCCTCCATATCGACTATATTCTTCATAAGCTTTAATGAGATCCTTATCCGTATAGGCGGAATAAAACTCTTTAAAAGTGAGGGGGACGCTCTCACTTCATCCCCTCTCCCCTGAATTCCGTCATAACATCAGAAGAAAGGAATTTAGAATTTGATCCCGTAACATAGATATCAACATTCCCTTTTCGTAATAACCCGTTCAATATCCCGTATGGGCGAATAGGCTCCACCCCTTTTCTTTCTTCTTTAGTAATCGCAAATTGGGCTTCATCTAGCACAATATAATGTTTTTCGTTTTCGTTTTTAACACAGCTTCTTAAATACGAGGAAAGCTCACTAGGGTCGCGGTATTTTGTATTTTTATCATCGTCCAAAGGCGAAGTTATGATGTTTTTCTTTGTAACACCATTTCGAATCAAATAGTCATAGAACAAATGAAAAAGAAGATATCTTTTGCCGCATCTTCTAAGGCCTGTGATGACTTTGAATAAACCATTGTCTTTCTTTCGAATTAATTTGTTTAAGTACATGTCGCGGCGAACGATCATAGTTCTCCTTCTACTTTGGAAAAATGTATTTATATATCTTTTTCCGAAGTAAGAAATATCAAGGCGGGAACGCGAAACCAAAAGAGGGACTAAGCCCCCATTAATATAATGAATACTATGATTTGCGTCTTGTCTTACTTGTTGTAAGTGCGAATTTCATAAGAAGGTATAACTTTTATGCTTTTCTGTTCAGGCCAAATATAGGCAAACCACAAATTCCTGGTTCGTAGCAAGGTCGATAAAAATAATGGGCGCCGCGTGTTGAAATAATTCTGTTTATTCTTTATGATTAAACCGTAAAAAAATTACGGATGATTGCAGAGGTAGATTATGTTAAAGAGGTTTTCAGTCAAGGGATTTAAAAATTTCAAAGACGAGATTGTTTTCGAATTAGCTAATCCAGGCAAATACGATTTCAATAATGAACTCATCAAAAACAAAATCATCAATAAAGGCATCATATACGGCAAAAACGGTTCAGGAAAATCAAACCTCGGAGAAGCATTATTCGATATTGATAATAATTTAATGATCTTAGGGAAGGGCTTGAAATTTCTCTCGCCTTTTACCGGTGTATACAAAAACGTTTTCTCAAATGAAAATCCGAGGTTTTCCTATTGTTTCAATCTTGATGGTACAGAGGCTGAATATAGTTACACTAAAATCAATCCTCAGTTCGTCATGGAGGAAGAATTAAAGATTAATGGCGAGCTCGTACTTTCTTATTCATGCGAAAAACCAAACAACATCTTTTCAAAGATTCCCAATACTGAGAACTTAAATTTCAAAAACATGACAAAGGGGATTTCTCCCCTACTATACATTTATCGAACAGTGAAATTCAGTGAGACAAGCCCTATCACAAAGCTATTCCGCTTCGTTGAAGGGATGCTTTGGTTCCGCTGCCTCAACAAAGGTAACCAGTTTAGTGGATTCCCTGGTCAATCTGAATTCATCGAAAAGGCGATTATCGAAAAAAACAAAGTGAAGGATTTCCAAAACTTCCTAGAAAACATCGCAGACATTCATTACGAACTAGTTGCGGGAGAGACAGGGCAAATAGATATCGTAACTGGCGAAAAACAAAAAACAATTTTTGCGATATACAACGGAACGCCATATCTACTTTCTGCGCTTTTATCAACGGGGACAGAAGCCTTAGAGCTATTCTATTATTGGCAAATGTCGTTTAAGAACATCCGCTTTTTGTTCATTGATGAATTTGATGCGTTTTATCATTATGAGCTCAGCGAAAAAATCATCACTCTGCTCAACAAAAATTCTTCTTTCCAATCTTTTGTAACAACACATTGCACTTCATTAATGACGAACGAACTAAGTAGACCCGACTGCTTGTTCTTAATGAGTGGAAACAAAATCAAACCGCTATGTGATTGCACAGACAAAGAATTACGAGAAGGGCACAACTTAGAAAAAATCTATCATAACAAGGGGTTTGATTATTGATGAATAATCGCGTTCTTTTGCTTGTCGAAGGACAAGATGAATTCGTTTTCTTTCAAAGGCTAGGCCACGTTGCATTCGGCGAAAAGCTTCTAGAAATCGTAACATTGCGGTGCAACATATACTCGCTTTTCAAGTTGATGGAAGATTATGATTTCGATATCGACTTAGAAAAAGCGATTATGTGCTCTCCAAATTGCCCAGAAGAAGACAAAATCAGAGTTTCTAACACTCTCTTCCCCTATAAATACTTGATTTTCGATTTCGATTTTCAAGAAGAATCCATGGCCGAAAACGAAAAGATAAATGCGATTGAAAAATGGTAAATATCTTTAACGATGAATCGGATAATGGGATGCTACTAATAAATTACCCCATGTTCGAATCCATCCGCGAAAAGTACGAAAACAGACGTTTCGAAACCATCAAATTTAATCCTCTAAATCATGAATCCTATAAAGCCATCATTGATGAAAGAGGGAACAAGATCGATTGCGACAAACTCGATAGAAAACAGTTCTTAGAATTAGCAGAGACATCTTTATGCATGTCCAATTACATCATAAAAGGGAAATACGAAAGGCCAAAGAAACAAGAAAAAGAATTAACGAAAACACTTTTTGAAAAGCAAAAAGAAGAGTTAACCAAAAAGGGCGCAATCTATTGCGTTAATACTTCCGCACAATTCCCTTGCTTCTATTTTGGCTTAAAGATATTGAAATAGAGAAACCTGAAGTCTTATTAGTCCTACAATGATTTCGATTAAAGCTGTTTGTCTTTCTTTTGAATTAATTTGTCCAAGTATACATCCCGGCAAATAGTGACAAACGCTCATACTTTGGAAAAATGTATTTAAATATCTTTTCCCGAAATAAAAATGTACGAACTATCGGTGGATGACAAGAAGATTTGCTTGATCCGCACCCTGCTTTAATAGGCGTTAATCAGCCAAAATCCCTGAAAATCCCACTTATTTTGTTAATGAATAGATATCTGGACGTTTAATACTACGTCTAATCAATAACAAGGATAGCCCGATAAATACGACTAGCAACGTTAATAACGAGATTGAAGCGAATAGAACGGGGATGACACTAACGGGGAGATGAACGAGGATAGAACTAAAGATGAACTTCGTTAGGGATAATGACGCTACTCCGATGATTAAAGAGAATAGGAACGAAGCAAAGGTGCATAAGAATAGTTCTAGAGTAATAAACTGAATGAGTTTTATTGGGGTATAGCCAGTAAGGAGCATTTCGGTGAATAGTTTGCTTTGGTTTTGATAGAAGTTTCTTAAAGAGAACAAGCAAACAAATAGCAAAGTCGCAATAAGGGGCAAGCCAATTAAAACAAATATCGTTGAGGCGATATCGCCAAAGGCGACTAATTCTAGATATACGCCGTACTGCGTTCCTCCATATTGAATGAAAGATTCGAGTTTAAGTTCTTTAATCCTTTTGTTTGTCGAAGCGATATCCTCAAACTTACGAATATAGATTCGATTGACGCTTTTCTTCGTGATCGTTTTTAATTCACTTAACCGATCAATTTGAAAAATGAGGTTATTGCGTTCAAATAGATCACAAGGTTCATAATTTAAAATACCCACCACTTTAATATCCGTTAGACTCACCTTCGAACAAATGGATATCGTTTTCCCAATGATGCTAGAAGGAGATATCTGGATTGAATTTGTATTTCGAATATTTGAGAACGTTTCGTAAGATAAGCATATCTCGTTACTACTAGAAGGAAGAGTCCCATATAGACATATTTCTTTTTGATAAGCTTTATATGTATCCACGACATTTTGAGGAATGTGACTAGTAGGACTACGATTTATCTCAAGAACATGAAAGTTGGATTGAGGCAATTTGTAACTAGAATCATTAACTTTTATTTCGGCGTTAATAAGATAGTGAAGAGCATTAAAACGTTCATGCTCATATGGAGCAAAAACTTCATTAGCCTTATTTAGATCCAGTGAGATTAATTCATAGTAATTACTCGCTTTAAATTTCGCGATTTGATCATCTAAAGAATGAAAATAAGAAAAAGCCATATAAGTAAAGATAGATACCAATGCGAAAAGTAGAGTGAATAAGGAAGTAAACTTGATAAAGAACTTATTGTTATTTTTTAAATTAATAAACACTTCGTGAATCATAAGGTTTCTCTACACAAGGAATAAGTCATAGAACGATTGTTTTTGTTCAATAAGGCGCGGAAAGAAAGAACAAAAGAAACGCCAACCATCGCGATTAAAAATAACGGTGAAACGAACGTGAACTGAGAAAGGAAATTCCAATGAATTGCATTAAGGGTTTTCGCGCCTATGATTTGAATAAATAGATTCCCTAAAAAGCAAGAACAAAGCGAGACCATTACCACTAAAGGAACAAAGATAAACGAATAGACAAAGATGATTTGATGATCGCGTGAGCCCACTAATTTTAAGAAATAAATCATTTGCTTTCGTTTCTCGACGATTAATTTGGTAAATAAATACGTGATAATGACCCCAGTCGATAGGAAAAGTGCGAGTAAAGTAATAAGAGTGACGTGAAGCGTTTTTGCAAGGTGATAGAGTCTTAAAAAACGCGCGTCATATGAATACTGATTTTTCTGAAAGGTCGATTGAAGAAAATCGTAGTTCTTCATAAAGTTCGCATTATTGGTCAATTTGATATCTAAAGAATATCGCTTAAACGAAGAAAGAGCTTTTTCATCAAGCAGTTTGATATTGCAGGCAAAGGAGAGTGACAAGTGTTTGGTATCAAAAATCCCCGCGATTTTTGTCATGATTTCTCCACTAGGAGTAACCATTTTTATCGTCTCACCAAGTCTCAAATGATTTTCTTTTGCGATTACATCATTAATAAAGATTGAGTTATTAGAGACATCGCGACTATATTCAATAAAGTATTTGGACAAAGAAGCAATAAAAGGCGAGTTAAATGCGGCATATTTCCCTAATAATGTCGTCTCGTAATATTTATATTTAGAAGAGTCAATTCCTTTTGCTTTTAGCTCATTAAGATAATCATTCAATTTATCCTTAGAGATATTGATTGAAGTGTTATCGAAGAAACTAAGATGATACATAGAAGGAAAAGCCTTTATTTGCGAATCACGATAAAAATAAGGTTTATCATCACTCCCGGTTAAGCTTGGCTCTGTATATCCAGACAAACCCATTAGCGAAAGAATGTATTCCCCATTATTTAGTTCATCTATCTTATCGAGATAATTTAAACCAGTAGACAATAAGTGAAACGAAGTATGTTCGTAAGAACGATAAAAACTATCCATGAGTGAAAACGAGAGGGTAGAAAGAGTATTGATCGAAGAAAATAGCGATACAAAAATTAGCCCAGCCAAAATAAGCGCGAGAAACGTTTTCTTTGTTTCATAAATGACGATTTTAAATAGGCCGAAAGTCATCAATGATTTCTCCGTCTTTTAAGGTGATAATACGATCCGCTTTCTTCGCATCTTCCTTATCGTGAGTCACTAGGATTATCGTTTTGCCCTTTTTCTTTAGCTCACACAATATCTTCATGACTATCGCGCGATTCGTTGAATCCAAATTCCCGCAAGGCTCATCCGCATAGACAATAGAAGGATCAGTCACTAACGCTCTAGCAATCGCTAAACGCTGCGCTTCTCCGCCTGATAAGTGATGCACTTTTTCATTGATTTTATCTAATAAGCCAACCGCAAAAAGTTGTTCCTTACATTTTTCTAACCGGTCTTTTTCTTTTCTTAATAAAAGAGGCATCTCTACGTTTTCCAAAACACTATATTCCGGAATGAGAAAGAAATTCTGAAAGATAAAACCTATCCTTCGATTTCGGAATGTAGCAATTTCTTTCTCTGAGAATGTGCTAATGTCTTCTCCATCATATAGCACTTGCCCTAAGGTTGGTTTTTCTAGACCACTAATGATGGATAATAACGTGCTTTTCCCACTTCCGCTTTGACCCGTTATCGCTAAAAACTCATTGCGTGATATGACGAGATTCACATCACGCAATGCCTTACAGTTCTTAAAAGTTTTATGAATTCCGATTAGCTTAATCATTAATAAAGAAATCGAAAATTATTTGGTATACGAATGTTTGTCGTAAATGCAGTAAGTTATTCTGCCATATTCGTTATAAATCGAATAATTCCAACCAAAGCCAACCGATGCGCCAGTTCCCATAATTTGACCGCCCAAGGTAACATTGCCACTGCCAAGATATGAACCTATTCCCGTACGTCTGAAATAAATCCTTCGTCTAACACCATCTACGCAAGTGACCCAAGCATACCAAATGTTTCCTTCATATTCTTTCATAGTGGTTGATTGAGAATGAAAATAAAACGTTTTGCCAATAGAAGCGTATACGCTGCCAGATAATGTACCTGTAAATTCATCTCTAACATTCGATATTGTTATAGATTCCTGGCGTTCGCCCTCATGACCGGGCACACTTATGCGATAGGTACCTTGGCTTTCTATACGATCGTCTAAACCGTTTTTATCTTTGTCTGAATTACACGAAAGTAATCCAGCGGAAGCGGACAGAGCCATTGTTAATGCGCACATTAACGTTCTGTTTCTTTTTTTCATAAAATTATTCTCCTTTTGGTTTATATCTTTAGATAATCAATCTCACCACAGAAAAGATATTTAATATGCTTGTATGTTTTCATTTCGAGAGCCTTGATACGTCTCTCGCCACATTCAATAATTTTCCCTTCTCCTGTATGGTTTTCTCCTGCTCGACTTGCATAAACCTTAATTAGACTTGTCGTTTCTTTAACAGCTAAATCAGTAGACCAAATATGCCCATAAACTTGAGCAAAAGTAACCTTTTGATTTGGGATTGTATAAGTTTTAGAGAATTGAGTTTTCGGCTTACAAATTGAACCGAATATATTTGCTTTAAAATAAGTATTGTCGTAAGCAACTTCTCTTAAATGTATTGTTTCTTGATGAACATCTTCATAACCAACAGCCTCAATTAAATAATCGCTATCTTCATACGTCGGCGATGATTTATTACAAGCAAAAAGTATGCTACTAGTAGCAAGACATAACGGAATAGCTAAAAACGGAAATTTCTTTTTCATATTTTGTTTTTGTTCCCGAAAGAACTTTAACATTTTTACGTAAAAGTGTCAATTTATGCTTGTTTTTTAATCTTTGTAATTTTATTAGCATAGATAGTATCTTACTTTTTTACTAATAATTTAATGATTTGTTTAATTAACAATCGCGTTCTAAAAAGTAGCAGTTTTAATGTCACCAAAATCTTTATGAATACATTTGTGCTACGAGCAGAAAACGATAAGCTAGAGCACGAATTATGTAATAAAAGAAGAAAGTGACTTCTTTTGATTCAATTCATCAAGATAAAAAGAGTAAGTTCTCTAGTGCACGTGAGGGATAAATCGACATCGAAATTTGTATAATATTGACATCGCATAAAATTGTGGCACCGCTTTATAGAAAGAGTCTTTTAGTGAGCGTTGTTCTTCTTGAGACTTGGCCAAGGGACGAAAGGATAATAAACCTGTTGAATGCGTCCATAACCAGAAGGCAGGCACCAGAAAAGAAGGGAAACCATAGGCATTTCAAGGGCAAAAAAGAAAGAAACCAGAGCAAATTTTGGATAATTAGAAGAAAATATTGGAATAATCAGAATTTCATTCGATAGAATCGGCATGTTCTATCACCAATTTGGTGTGCTGCTAGAAATGTTTTAATGATTTTTTGCTGCGCTTCCGAGAGTGGTTGTTCTTCCACTCTTCTTCCAATTTCGGATGGATTATGTTTCTATTTTAAAAGAGCATCGATGGCCGATTTCTTTGTTTTTTGTCCATAACACTGCATCGTATTAACCTTTAAAAGGCTCGAAATCTAAATTCTCTCCAAAAAATTCTCCAAGACATGTGCCAAGATGAGTAACTAATTCCAAGGGTTCGGAAGCAAAATTTTTAGCGTTTTCACACGCGACTTTTGTTTTCTTAACATAGTCGGAAGAATTTGAAAAACCTTTTGTGTACCCACGATCAAGATTCTTCAACAATTCATAAGAAACCGTGTGAGAATGGCGCGGTAGTTTGCCAAGCAAAAGATCGTCTTTTTCCTCTTTGGTAAAGTCTTTTTTGTGATGAAGAAGAAGCCAAAACTCAATGTCCGGGTTAGTCAATAGGATTCGGTACCCTTTTTCCATCCCTTTAATAACTTCTTCCCGAAATGTTTCATCTGAACAACCTTGCCTATCGCGATCAACGATGATACCGATTTTATCAAAGTCTTTCGTGAATGTCGGATAAGAATAGTTCAACAATTCTTCAGCTTGATTTCCAACGCTTAATGGCTGTGCATCTAAAAACTTTTCAAATTCTTTTAGAATTTCTTCTAGCACGCTTTTTTCGATTACTGCATCAAAAGGGATTTCCTTGTGCTTTGATTTATGAATAGAGACCAATTTTTTTGATAGTGCGCTTTCGGAAAGCGGTTTTAGTCCATCCGATTTTAGTTCCCTCGCGATGTCACTATAAACATCTTCATAACTGCGTCTATTCGCATTAGGATCGATATTTATTTTATCGGCAAGTTCAATCATCTTTTTCAAAACGGTATAGCCTTTTTCATTACCAACTTTTTCAACCATCACGAAGGGGTGCTTCTTAGGGTAGCCTCTTAAAGAATTCAAATAGGAACGTTCTGTGCTCTCACCTTCAAAAATCAAAAAATATTTGTAAATCGGTTCTTCTTTCTTACTCGTAATAGGGCGTTGAAAAGGATGATATCTATCGCTTCTATATCTCATCTATGTACCTCGTCATTAAGGGCCTCAAAATCTGGGACCGCGCCAAATCGGCCAGACAAATACGCCTCATCAATAACCTTGTCGTATCTTTCGTTAAATTGATCAAAAGGATAAATCTTAGAACCTTTTAACCCTTCATTATTCGCAAACCAAATTTCATCTCTTCTAAGATATTTTAGATTCATCAAACGCGATTCATGTGTTGATATGATTAATTGATTTTTGTAGTTGCTAGCACCAGCAAGTTTAAGGAATTCATTAACAAAGGCCCTCGTCAAACACGGGTGTAAGCACCTGTCTAATTCATCAACAACAAACGTGGTATCGTCATTGTCCCACATCAATATATCGAGCAAAGTGAATAAGCGTTTCGTACCATCTGCTTCATCTTTTAAATCGAATGGCTTGTCGACCTGCCCAAAGTGAATGAACTGGACTTTGCTATAAATGATATTTTTATCTTTCGCTTTTTTAAGTACCCAAAAATCCGAATGGGATCGAATCGTAAGGCCTTTAATCGAAGAGTCATTTTGAAGTTTTGACGTAACTTCTTCATATAGTTCTGCAGGAACTTCTTCTTTGAATTTTGCTTCGCTTACTTCCGTTTTATTAACGTCAGTTATCCCGGTATCGAATTTGTGGAGTAACTCACCGAGCCTTTTCAAATTATTCTTTTCGGCTAAATCAACGCCATTTACGGAAACAAGATTGAGCGGGGTTGTAATATTCAACTTGCGAACAAAGAAAAAATAAACTTCATAAAAAGCGGATAGCTCTTTTTTGAATTCAGAATTAAGAGTGCTTTGAACGACTTTCGTTAAAAAGAGCAAGTTCTTAGATTCATCCACTTCATCTTTATAGACGCTTAATCTGCTTTTTAATTTATCGTTAACGAAAAATTTATCGCTGATCCAAATCTTTTTTCCTTTTTCTCTTTTAAAGAGATATTCATCTTCGTTAATCTTTACTTCCGCTAGCCACTCGTCAACGATGGTTTTGTTCTTTAAATTGCAAGTAAAACCATAACTAAAAAGTTTAGAGCCTAGATAAAGTTCAACTTCAAATTCCGTGTTGTTATTTGCTTCATCGTATCGAAATGCCTGGACTTTAGAAGCGTTAACCCCAACTCCGACAATATCTCTCATCGCCATTAAAGCCTTAACAAAGTTTGATTTTCCAGAGCCATTAGAACCAAAAAAAGCAGCAAATTTGTTTAATCTAAAATGATTTTTTCCACGATAAATTCTCTCGCTATGTTTTCTCATCAATCCTGGGATCATAGAAAAAATCTGCTCATCTCGAAATGAATAGCAATTGTTGAACTTAAATGTGACAAGCATTCCTTTACTCCTTTAGAACCAAAAGAGATTTTTTCTCTTCCGCTTCTATATAAATGGTTTCATGTTTTTGCTTTGTTTGCAACTATTTGCTTGCAAAAATCAATAATTCTGTCGATTCAATTCATCGTAGAAAAAGCGTTTTATGCATCAAATGTGGCGATTCCGTTTTTCAGGCCGCCCGCTAAAGAAAGCCTCATCATTCCTTTTACGCTCTTTTATTGCGCACAAATGAAACGTTATATCCGATTATATCGAAGGAAGAAAACATGATTTTTAGATATAGTGTTAATAATTGTCTTTGTTCCATAAAAGCTCTTCGCTTTCTTTTCTTGCTGATGGCAGAACTATTGTTTCCGCAAAAAATCCAATCCTCTACGCGTTTGCACTAGATGAAAATCGTTTTTCTAACTTGAAAAATGGCAAATATCTTTGCAAAACTCGCTAATTTGAACTGCTAACCTTTAAGTAGACAGTGCATAGGAGCCCATATACAAAATGTAACGCTTTGTCTACTTAAAGGTTCGCAGTCCACAATGTACGATTAAAAACGAAAAACGAAGCTTTCTTTTTAAGAAAAAACTACTTTTAAAGAAACACAAAAATCAGGAAAATTTACTATGAATTTTGTCGAAAGTCGCTAGCCAATGATACGCATTCGTTTTTGTCCTAAGATCAATGGCCATAATGAATCATTTTGTTTACAGCAGCGTTCGAATAGTCAGAAAATTTATAGCGATATATTTCACTCACAACGCCTAACGAAACTTTTTTGTCTAAAGCAATAGAAGCAATAGAAGCAATAGCGTCGTCACCTTTTTTTAGGCCATCATAGCCGTCCTTACCAATGAAAAAATCTGCAGAAGACTGATCGACATAATTTTCGTTGGCAATATTTTCTTCAGAAGTTAAAGACTTTGCAAGATCCAAATCCCCTTTGCTAATATGAATGCATTCATGAACGAACGTTAAAATTTGATTTTCTAAGCATTTAAATAAATCGCTCAAAAACAAATATACATTCCCGTCTTTATCTTTGAATGACATAGCTTTGATGCGAGAATTAGGAAGGCTCCCTCTTTTTAAATAATTGATACCGCAGGTTTTGCAAAACAGTTCTAGGTTGAAGTAAAATGATTCAAAATCGCCGCAGTTAAGCCATTCTTTTAAGGAGGGAAGCATTTTATCGAATTCAATTTTGTTAAAAGACAATGGCGTTTTGATTGTTTGACGATAATCGTATTCTGCTGCCTTAAACCAAATAAGTGAAGCATCATTTTGAGCGCCTTTTGCCTTGCTAAAATAGGCGTTAGCAAACTCTGGGCAAGATTGCACATTCATAGAATTAACCACATCTTTGCCAAAAATATTAAAAAGTTTTTCTAGTTTTTCAGCTTCACTTTGCTTTTCGTTTGGATACAACTTTTCATACCTAAAATACTTGAAAACTTGATTCAAATTAGAAGTGCCATTTTCTTGCTCAATTTTTTGCTTTTGCATTTGATATTTCGCATTATAGCTCACTAAAAATTCAACTTTTATCTCTGGTATTAATTCATGAATCGCAAGAGCAACGCTCGTGCTTAATTCGGATTCATCCGATAAAATTCGATAAATTGAGCGTTGAGATACGCCTGACTTTTCAGAAAGTTCTTGAATGGAAACGTGGTTTTCTTCAAGGTAGGTTTTAATCATGTTCCCAGTTGATACTAAATCCATACTCAATCCTCTCTTAATTATAAGTTAGTGATAATCCACAATGTCGACAATCGTTACGGAAACTATTTTCGTTAAATCGTCGAAATCTTTGTTTGGCCGGATAATCATCCTCCAATTTTTACTGATGTCAATCGCCCAGCACCCTTGGTAATTTGATCCAAGCTTATGCCTTCTTGTCGGAGGTACGTTTGGCACATCGGCAAGCGAATCAGCAGCTTGAAGTACCGAAATGACCACGGCAATTCTTCCACCGTTTTTCCCGTACACTTTGTTGATTGTCTTTGAATTTTGTAAGTTTTTTTCAATATGATGAGAATAGGTTAAGTCCATAATTAAATTATAAGATTTTTTGCCATTTTTGGCAATATTATTTGTGTTTAATATTTTTGTATGTTATGCTCTAGGGCAAAGGAGGATTGCATGTGTTTTATATTCCTGTTCTTAAATCTAAACAAGCTGAACGCGCAGTCCTAATGTCGTCAATTGACAAAATCGATTATCTTCTACCATACATCGAATTCACGCGACCACTTGATGACAAAAACTCCAAACCATTCTTAGAGTTGCTTCAAAATAAGTTACATTTTGAACAATATCTTTTTGAAGGGAAAGGCGTTGGCGCTACGATGAATGATATAGAGGCGGCAAATAAACGAAAAGGGGTTGTAGTATTGAATTATAAGTGCCAAAGCCTTCATGCTTGTCTGGAGGAAGCACATAAAAAAGGAATACCGATCGCAATTCGTTCACAGCTTGGTGAACGCGATGAGGATTTTTGCTTAACAATCAAACCATTGAATGATAATGATTATCTCTTTGTTGATTGTGGTGAAACAACATATCAAGCCGCTAAACCATATCTGAATTTTTTCATCAAAAATAAGGCAAAGTGCCACATTATCGTTTTAAATCAAGATAGAAAAATAACTTCTGCCTCTACATTTGTAAAAAACTATTTATCTTATCTCGATACAAGTTATGTAAAAGCGTTAAACGATGGGGAATTGGATGAATTCTTCGGTTATGCAAACTACGCAACAATCAAAAACGAAAAAACGGAAGAAAACCAAAAACATGGTTATTCGAACACGCTCGGTATATGCATCATTTCACAATTAGATTTACCCTCTTTTAAAATTATCTCCACAAAAAATAAAGATCACATTGGACGCGCATACACAAGCCTGAACAAAGAATTTGCTGATCATTTTGAAAAATACAAAATATTGTTTCGCAGCAATAACCTTTCGATTGAAATGCTCACTTCTTACGTGAAAAATCAAAAAGCAAATGCCGAAAAATATATTGCCCTAGGCGCTCTTTGCTATTTTGAAGAAATTAGCCGCCAAATTAGTGCTTTAAAACTAGCAAATTAAGCAAACAAAGCCTGATATTTTAAACGATATCTCTCTTTTATCGCTTCTTTAAAAGAACTATCTATTTGAGAAAAAGAATAATTATTAGTGATAGATGATTCGTCCGCAGTTTTGAAACTATCATTTTTTTCTTTTAAAAACATATTGGAAACCATACTAGTTTTGTCTAAATTCGGCGATTTTTTTGCCACTCTAAATTTATGATAACCAGGCGATCTTCGTTTATCGTCATAAACAAAAATTCCACAATAATCAGGTATTGTTTTAAGAATCTCTTTCACCATACAGGATGGGCAGATGACATAAACATATTCAAAGCATTTTGAATAATCTAATATCTGTTTAGACAAGCGAACCATTGAATCGTATTTTGTCTTTATTTCGTAAGCAATGCTTTCTTTTCCAACCGAAAAAATATCAATACGGCTATTTTCGATAGGAAGCTCGTAATAACTTATATGACTATTTTTTGATAAAACTTTATCGAAGAAGGTCTTTTTGATATAAGCTTCATTCTTGTAATATATGTCTAATAATTTGAACAAAGCAGACATTGGATTCTGCGTACCGAAAACCAAACGAAAATCTATTTCAAAAATTGAAGAGAATGACTCTTCGATATTTTTCCCTTGTTCAAAAGCCTTATAAAGCAATTTTGTTTTTTCAGTTAAGGTTTCGAAATCACCAAGATAATCAATACTAAACGTCTTCATAAAACTCCACTAACCAAATTTTATGTCCTAAATTTAAAGGAATCTATTTCAAACTTTACTTTTTCATTTTCCTTCACTACATTAAATCATCAGTTGAACAAGAAATTAGTCACCGTGAACTGCTAACCGTTAAGTAGACAGTGCATTACAATTTTGTATACGGGTTGCTATGCGTTGTAGACAAAGAGGTTACAGAATGAGGCTAATGGAAGAAGTAGGCTCCTCATCGAAAAAGCGCTGCACGAAGGGAGCCTTTCCTATAAGGACTGCATGGAAAAGTGCCACGTTTCCAGGTCAGCGTACTCGAGCTATGTAGTGAATACATAAGGTTCTTCAACGAGGAAAGGCCGATGTTTTGCTTTGGCTATCTGACCCCGAAACAGTACAAGGAAGAGTACCTTAAGAAGCTCGGCGGCTCCAATACCCCAGGAGCTTGTCTACAACTTCCTACAAAACTGTCTACTTATCGTTGACTAGTGTACTCGAGGACGACGTCAAGGAAATACTCAGGATCAACAGCTATAGATGGAAGATCGAAGACTGCTTCAGGGTAATGAAGACCAACTTCAAGGCAAGGCCCGTCTACCAATAGAAGAGCGAAAGGATCCAAGCCCATTTCCTTGCTTGCTTCGTCTCCCTTTTGATCTTCGGCCTATTGAAGCTGGAGCTGAACGACGGGGAGATAAATAGCGGCGCCTTGATAGGCACGCTGAAAAGCATGAACGTCGGGATCGACCGGGAAACGGGCTACGGCGAGGCATTGTACACAAGCTCCAGGGCATTGGAGAGAAGCTATTCTTTGGGCCTCAGCCACAAGTACTATTCGAGCAAGCGGCTGAAGAAGGTATCCAGAATGAAAACTTAAGGCTACATTAAATTCCCAAAAAGTTCAGCATTTAAGCCTATTTTCTATCATTAACTGCTGAAGATGGGAATAAACAAAGGGGCGTCTAAAGCGAACCGTTGAATTGCACTTTATTTTTATCCTTGGTAGATATCCTCGATTGTAATTAAGATATAAGGCACTACCCCTCTTAAATCAAAGCCAGAGAGAGAAACAAAGCCATATTGAACCGGGGTCAAAGTTGTTTCTTTGACTTGCTCGATTTCATTTTGTATCACGTTATTAGTGATTGGTTCTTTTGTGAATTTCACTTCGTAAAACACATAGCCATCTTTTGTTTTCCCAACCACATCGAATTGCCCGTTCTTCCTTTTCTTCGGGCTATCGTACCAATAGGTACCGATGTCAAGGAGAAGCGGCTTATTCTCGCCTCTTTTATTACGGCGGATTAGATATTGTTTCGCAACGGTTTCGAACGCCTTAGGAACAAATTCGCTCTCAAAGTCGTTTTGTATGAAATCTCGAAAGAACATTTCTTCGCTTAATAAAGCTCTTTCGCTTTGGTTACGAAAGATATATCGATAAAAGAAACGCATCGCGTTGTCTTTAATCTGATATCCTGATTTTGTCTTGTTATTTTTGTCATTAATCGGACACACGTATTCAATCAAATCCATGCTAAGCAGTTTTTCTAAAACATCGCTTAAAATGGAAGAGGAAGGCAAATGGGATTCCGCTAAAATATCAGAATAATGGAACGCCCTCTTTTCCGCGATAGATGCAAAAACCGCGTTCGCGTTATTGATTTTTACTATCTCATTTTTCAAATTAACGGTAACGTCATCTGCAACCGCCGCGAATCTGCCGCTTAATAGCAAGATGATATTTTCAGTGACGCTAAGGCTTTCGTTAATTTGAGAATTATAGAAAGGGCTCCCACCAAAAGCTGCGAATAAGCGTACTTTATCAGCAAGCGAAAAGATTGGGTAAAACAAAGACGAATCATAATAATCCATCTCTTTCAATAAAATGGAGAGGGCAAAACGTCGATAAAGAGGATTTCCTTCTGAAAGCAATCCCTCCATCGTAGAAACACTGCTTCCACACAAAAAGAAGCAAACATGCGTTGAATGACGATATTGATCGATGACTCTTTGCAATTTGGAATCGATGGATGGCGATATCTTTCGAATATAAGGATATTCGTCGATAACAAAATAAAGTTTTCTTTCTATAGCTTTCTCGAAAACAAAAGCAACGGCGTCAACAAAAGAATCGAAATGAAGGTGCGATAAAGAAAGCGCCTCTTCAATGGCTTTTGTCAAATCGCTAACGTTGCTTTCTTCACTTTCCTGACTGCACTGATAAAAAATGCAAGGAACATTTTGATTGAGCAAGCAATGTTTAAGAAGTTCCGTTTTTCCAAGTCTTCTTCTTCCATAAATAATCGCTCCCTGAAATCCGTCTTGGCTCAAGAGATAATGAATTGCTTTTTGTTCTTCTTCACGTCCTATAAAACTCATATTCGACCTGCTTTCACCATAAAGTATATGTTTGTCGGAAGTTTCCGACAAGGAAAAATCCGACAAGTTTTAAAAGCGACCAATATGATGAAAACAATGGTTTATTGAGGTAGCTAGTAGCCCCCTTCTTCATCAACTTTTGGTAGATATCTTGAAAATTCAGTTTTTTGATCGTTTTCGTGTTTCTTTTTTCTTAAGTCAAAACTAGAAAAGGCGAAGCTCAAAGAATCATGTATTCAATTTATTTGTGCATCAGCATGCATCAAAATTAGTGTCTATAAAAATAGAACGAGGCCGCTTCCTTAAATAACCTCCTTCCGCATCCTAGCACGAGTTAAAGCTTCGATTTAGCGTATTCCATCGTGACGAAAACTTCTAATTTTTTGAAATCTACCGTCGCCTCTAAAAATTTCGGTTTCTCTCTACCTTCCCAATACGTTTTATTATTCTCATTAATTTTTGCGCTGTAGAGCCGTTTTGCCTTACGCGTTATTTCTAAAATGTTCTCTTTAATCCAATTTAATTCGTCAATTAAAAGATCTTTATATTTATTCTCTTTGATGATGAAAGAATTCATTTGCTTATTAAGGGTTAATGCCTCTTTTTCTAAAGAAATTTCTTGGATCTCTGAATCAGGGGCGGGAATCATGTTGTTAAGCAATATTTTGCCCAAGAAATCCCCTTTCTTGTTTTTCATTCTCAAAATAGTTTGCGTGGAAAAGCGCAGTTTCCCATGTTCGTCATAGTCCTTAGGATCTTCTGAAGAAAGGGGCAAGAAATAATTGAAGTCTTTGATTTTTATCAAAAATCCGATATAAGGTCTAATATGTTTTCTATCGTTCCCATGATTCGAAAGCACTCTTTTATCGATTGAAGATAGCTTAGCAATGTAAGCGTCTATAATTGCCTATAATCGTATTTCCATTGGCTCTCCCTTCAAAAAAAGGATCGTTTTGGCGACCCTTTGATTTTAGAACTCCGCACTGTACGGCAGCGGCCATCCGAGATTTTGTAAGTTTCCTTACGCTCCCATTCTAATTCCAGTTTGGGTGCCCGTCAACCCTAGTGGCGGGTTCGACCCTTGTTTGTAAAAAATTAGGCCATAAGAACAAAAGAAGAGCCTTGCGACAAAATCAGTAAATCTATAGAAGTGTTTTCTAATTAGTCGTTACTTAAAAATATGAAAAGGTCGATTATGAATCGCTATTTCGTTCTTTCTACACCGCCATCCATTTCCGTTTCTGCCTTGCTTTTAATATTGTTGATTTCCTTGTCGTAAAAAGCGGCAAACTATTTCTGACAAAACGAGCTTTTAAAACAATGAAAATTATTAGGAAAAATGTTTTAAATTATAGCCAAAATTAAATAAGCGATTATTCGTTTGTTGTTTTTATGAGTATCTTTCGCATTTTTATTGCGTTTGTAAAGTGTATATAAAATTTTGATTGTAAAAAACCATTAATCAAAACGAATCCATTTCTATAATCGCCCGCCACCAAGATGTCTGCAACGTGGTCGTTAGAATCGCCCAAAAGACTTCATGAATTTATCATTGTCATTATTCTAGCGTTATCATTGTCATTTTCTTGTTTTTGCTAGTATTTATCGCCTTTTTATCATTGTCATTTTTAAAGGCTTACCATTGTCATTTTTAGAGACGAGTAAGCAATAAGGGGTAAAAGATCAATAAGCCGATATACACAATTGAGGTGGTTTTATAAAAGGAGAGTGTAGTCAAATAAGGTTATTTTAAAGCACCCGCCACCACAAAAAAGAAAGATGAGGTATTCTTCAAAAAACATTCTATAAAAAGCATAAACCCTAAACGAACAAGCAAGTTATATAGGGAAGTGGAAGCAATCTATTCTTCAAATCCTCAAAATAGCGGAAATCTAAACAAAAAAATAAAATCCCTAATTTCTTAAAATTCATGATAAAAGTAGCTGAATTTAATTTAGTGAGATTAAAAAACAAGAATGTAGTAATTAATCCTTGCACCCGTTTTACTTAAAATCAGACTGAAACATTTCAACCTTTTTCGCACTCTCCTTATCGAAAAAACGTTCACATCCTTATCGATTAGAAACGAATTTGCTCAAGGTTACCAAAGCCGTTTTGTCAATAAAAGAACCAAATCGCTTTTTAGCCTCTCGCTTTCGATTGCCATTGCTACCAAAAGAAATGAAAAAACAAATAACGCCGGTAAAACAAACGTATTTTATCTAATTTATCAATAAAGCGAGATATTACTAACCAAAACCGATTTCATCATTATCCAAGCAAAAGACGTGTGGTTTTATCATTTTCTCTACAAATAACCAAAAAACACTTCTAATGTTATTGCATTAGAAGCGTCCAGATAGCTACAAGAAGCAAGCTATTAAAGAATTCTTTTTTGGTGGAGCCGAGGGGATTCGAACCCCTGTCCGAGGAAGACCCAACAATGACGTCTACAGTTTAGACGATATCGGGATTTAACTTAGAGGAATGATACCATCGAGTCCTCTAAGCGAGATTATAGGGTTTTCGACCGCTTCCCCTAATCAAAGGAAGGGGCTTAGTCGCTATTTATTATGCCCGAAGTATCTACTAGTGACGCATAGATAGAGGACACGCTGCTCTCGGATCAATGCCGAGAATCCCGTAGGATACTAATTAAGCGCGAGCGAAGGATGCGCGTGGAGACACGTTCATCCAAGGTTTATAACTGTTGTCAGTTATTGTTTTTCGATGTTTTAGCTCATCACGCTACTGCAATCAAAGCCTAATACATCCCCGTCAAGACCAGAAACGACCCCAAAATTATTTAATGCTAAGCGGTTTTCTTAGCAGGAAAAGTATATCTCATTTTAAGAGAAGAAAATAATTATTTATCGCAAAATGATGCAAAATTTGTCCTTTCAATTATCTTTACCCATGCAATAATTTCATTTATCTGGAGGAAACGACAATGAAGATTGAAAAGAATCCATTTTTTAAAATAACCGAACTTGCTTCTGGCCTATTTCTCGCAAGTTTACTATTCATCATCATCGGCGGAGCGACCAGTCTTATCCCGACAGTGACCATTTACGGAATCACCTATGGGCCTATCGGAGCATTCTCCATTTTGGCTCGCGCATTTATTGGCAAAGCATTCTTAGAATGGGTCGTTATTAGTTGCTTTATCTTCTTACTAGACGTGATTGGTATTATTTTGCTACTCGCTCACGTCATTACCAAAGAAAAGAAAGATTTCATTTTGCCGATTGTGGCCGATTTTGTTTTTATCGCCTATTTTGCATATTTGCTTACTTTGGCGACAAGCCAAGTAGAACGAGGCATTTCAACTCCAATGGGAAATGTTTTCACTTATTTTGCGATGGCGTTAGATCTTTCTAGCATCATAATCGTTACGAGAACGCTGTTTGCTCTAAAAGAAAGAGAGTTTACCCTAGATTCTCCAATTAGATTCGCTCCTAGTTTTTCTATTAAAGAGAAAGAAATACGAGAAATCGTTCAAAATGAGCTGGCTTTAGCAAGGAAAAATAGCATCGATGAAGCAGAGATTCGAAGTGTGATTAGAAGCGAAATGGCGTCAAATAAGAGAAACGCGATTAACGAAGAAGACATTCGTAGCATCATCAAAAACGAAATTGAGGCGAAGAGAAAAAGCACATTAACGGTAGAAGACATTCGAAATGCGATTAGAAGCGAGCTCGAGGCGAATCGGAATCTGTTCGAATTCAATTCCCGTTCCGCTTCAACAAAAGAAGATAGAGCCGTTAACGTTTCTTCGATAACCATCAATCCAAATCAATTCATGGCGGAAGCCTTTTTAAAAGAAATAGACGATAAAGACATAGACCGCTTCGCCCAATTCGGTGCGCGGCGAAAACTCAGCTTTGAAAGAAAGCTCTTAGAAAGCGACGAACCGCTAAAAAAGCATTATGAGGGTTTACGCGAATACCTTATTGATTACGGCATCAATTGCCGTGTGTCGCTAAAAGGAGCCACTTTCTCCCTTCACCGAAAGCGGTATGCATTTCTAACGATTTCTGGTAAACACATCCGGGCTTTCTTCGCCCTTAATCCAAAAGACTATCTAGAATCAACGATCCCAGTGAAAGAAAACGACAAGAAAAAATATGAGGACTTGCCCCTTGAACTTAATATTCGAAGCGGTTTGTCATATCGAAGGGCTTTGCAATTAATTGATGATATGATGCTAAGAAAGAAGAGCTAAATGGCGTCAATCGAATAAGGCTCGTTAGAAATTCTCTAGCGAGTCTACCATTATAAGTCTTTGATCGAAGCGATTACCCCTTCTACATCCGTGTCGCTACTCATGCGGAAATCGCCTCGTGGGGATAGCGACACACTACCAACCTTTACCCCATCAGGGAGACAGCTCCGCTTAAAGTGCTGTGAATAGAAACGGCGGATAAAGCGTTCGTAGCGTTCTTTAATCTCTTCCTTATTTAATTCTTGATAGGCCACTAAAGCGAGAGTGATTATCTTTCTAGGCGAAAAGCCATATCGTAATGTATAGAACAAGAAGAAATCGTTCAAATCGTATTTCCCAATTTTATCTTCTGTTTTTTGGGCAATCTTGTCGTTATGATTCGGGGTTAATTCTGGGCTAATCGGTGTCGCCACTACGCTTAATAAGACTTTTCTTAGCTCATCACTTGCCACCGTTTCCGCGTAGGTTTTCACAATATATTGGACAAGCGTCTTAGGAACGGAGGAATTAACGCCATACATCGACATATGGTCACCATTATACGTGCACCACCCTAACGCTAATTCGCTCAAGTCGCCCGTTCCTACAACCAATCCCCCTTCGCGATTCGCTTCATCCATCAAAATCAATGTGCGGATTCTAGCTTGCGCGTTTTCGTAAGTAACATCATTCTCCCCTTCATAGCCTAAGGGGTGATCAATGCTCTTTAGATGCGCCAATAAAGTATCGCGGATGGATATTTCTTTAGAGGTAACCCCCAATCCCTTCATAAGAGAAAGCGCATTGCGATAAGTTAAAGAAGTTGTGTTACCTTCTAAAGGCATTGTAATCGCGATAATTTCAATAGTAGGTACCAGCTTTTTCGCTTCGACTGCGACGAGCAAAGCAAGCGTACTATCTAATCCTCCAGAAACGCCTATCACTAGTTTATGAATTCCACTATTCTTCACGCGAGTAGCGAGCCCATGCGCTTGGATTGATAGAATCTCTAAGCAGCGCTCTTTCCGTTCCGTTTCGTCATCGGGGACAAAAGGGAAACGCGAAACATGGTAGCTAGATTGAATCAAAGTTGTGGCATCTTCCCTTACGTCATCGGTAAAAATAGTGGAGATAGAAAGAGGGATCTTTCGATAACGATCATCTTCATTCACTAAAGTGGATTGATGAATGCGGTTATAATCGATTTTATCCAAATCCAAAATAGCGGAGATTGCTTTTGGGCTATCCCCATAAATCGATTCGTTGAGTATGGTTCCGTTTTCCGTGATGATATTGTGCCCTGAGAAGACAAGGTCTTGGCTCGATTCATCAAGGCCGCTTGAGCAATATAGATAAGCACAATAGCAAGAAGAAGACTGCATCTTCACAAGGTTTCGCCGATATTCTTTTTTTCCGATCGTTTCATCGCTCGCGGAAAGGTTCAAAATGATGTTTGCCCCATTTAGAGTCGCCTTGGTACTCGGCTTATCGGCAACCCAAAGATCTTCGCAAATCTCCGCTCCAATTGTAGCGCCGCTATTTTTATCAACGAACAATAAATCCGTACCAAAAGGAATGAGTTCTGCGCCGATTTCAATAAAATCGTTTTTGATATCTTTGCCGCTAGCGAACCACCTAGCTTCATAAAATTCACCATAACTAGGGATATATGACTTAGGGATGACGCCGATAATTCGGCCATTATTCATAAATACAGCGCAGTTATACAAGGAATTCCCTTTTTGTAAGGGTGCGCCAACTACAAGGAGGTTATCTTTCGTGATTCCTTTTAAATGCAGCAAAGAGGCAACCACGCTCGTCAATAATTCCTTTTGGAAGAATAGGTCCTGACAAGTATATCCCGTCAAAGAGAGCTCAGGCGTCAAAACAATCGCGGAATCGAGATGCTTTAAATATAGTTCCTCAATGTTTTTCGTATTAAAAGCGACAAAGGATAATTTGAGTTTAGGGGTGATAGAACTCACCTTTAAAAAACGATTATGCATTTTCTTTCTCCTTTAAAAAGCTAAAAATCTCTGCGGGCACCATTTTTTTAATATCCGCTTCGTTTTTCGAAAAATCTTTGAGCAATTCTCTCACTTTGCTACTAGAAACATCTTGATAATCATTCGGGGTATCCAAAACAAGGAAATGACTTCTAAGCCCTTTTAAGGTCTCGTTTTTAGTAAAAAGAGATTCGATGTCGTCATGGCTTCTTTTTAGAATTACGAATCCGAATTCGGAAGCGATCTCTTTTAGATACATCCACTTCGATAGAGTTTCTTCGTGTAGCCAATCGCTCCCCAAAAGGAGTTTCAATTCATAGCCTTCTTTTTGTAACTCTTTCATGGTTAAGTAGGTTCTAGGCTGTTCAGTGGAAAGAAGTTCGATATCGCTCACTTCCATAAACGGCCTAGATAGGGCCAATGAACGAAGCATAGTAAGCCGCTCAAGCTCTGAAAAAGACGATCCTTTATTTTCTATAGAAAGGATGTATTTGCTTTTCGATGGCACAAAAACAACCTTATCGAAATGCGCTTTCCTAGAAGCGTATTCCGCTAGATAGATATGCGCTTTGGTAGGAGGATTGAAGGCTCCTCCGTAAAACAATGCTTTCATGTCTATAGATTACCACCATGGAGATTTTGATACATCGCCTCTCGACATTCATACACCTTTTCGGTCAAATCGACATAATGGACGTGAGGCATTTCAGGCCGCAATTCGCTTTCCCACACGCGATGCTCTAATTGTTCCTTGACGTATTCTTTCTTTTCTTGAATCGAAGGCAATTCCAGCATTAATTTTCCTTTGACAATAAATGGACGCAAAAGCTTCTCCACTTTATAGAGGTGAATGACTCGTTTTCGTTTGATGTCATCTGGATCAAGGTTATAAATCAGTAGATCCTCGCCTTCTTCAATCGTTTCGTCATCAAAAGCGATGATATCGCATTGCCCTTGGTTATTTTCATCATACACGCGATACGCCATAAGCTTGCCAGGGATAATGGCTTTGCTTGCAGAGTCACTGCACTTCATTTTAGGGAGGTAATTCCCGTCTTTGTCTTTGATCGCGACTAATTTATAGACGCCCCCGAACACAGGATCGGTCGCGCTCGTGATTAGATTCTCGCCTACCCCATAAGAATCAAAATGAGCGTCTTCATAAATTTCCATGTTGGCCATCTTTTTCTCGTCTAAGGAATTGCTAGCAATCAATTTGATGTAACTTTTGCCTTTTGCATCGAGGATTTTACGAATCCGTTTATAAGAACGGGCCAAATCCCCTGAATCAATGCGGGCACTTTTGACGCGTTTAGAAGGGTCATTAGGGTATTTTTGAATCAATTCATCATCGATTTTGAGCAAATTCGGTAGTCCAGATTCAAATACGTTATAAGTATCTAAGAGCAAGGCGACATTATTTGGATAAGTATCCGCATACGCGCGGAAAGCACTTAATTCATCAGGGAAAAATTCCACGAAAGAATGGGCAATCGTTCCTACGGCTTTCACATCTTCGCCATATTTCATTTCCGCTAAACAGTTCGCGGTCGCTACGCATCCGCCTAGCACTGCGGCATATGCTCCATCATCCCCTGCGCTTTGTCCTTGGGCGCGTCTAGTCCCAAATTCCATCACGTTCCTTTTTGTATGGGTCGCTAAACCGCTGATACGTGTGGCTTTTGTGGCAATTAAAGAATGGAAATTCATCGTTTGAAGAAGATAGGTTTCAATCAAAATCGCCCCAACCATGTCGCATTCAATTCGCACCATCGGAACTTGCGGATAGCAAACCGTGCCTTCTTTTAAGGCATACATATCGCCTTTCCAGCGATAATCCTTTAAATAAGCTAAAAACGCATCGCTCATACCTTTATGCTTTAGCCAAAGAAGATCGCGCTCCGTAAAGTGATAGTTCAATAAGAACTTTGTGAGCTTATCTTGCCCGCATGAAATGGAATAGCCTAGATTGTCTGGGTTTTTGCGAAAGAACATATCGAAAACCATCGTCGTATCTTTGTATCCATGCAAAAACAAACAATTCGCCATCGCGAATTCATAGAAATCCGTCACCATGGCGGGGTTATCGTAATCTTCACTCGGGATATATGGGGTAACAGTAATGCTCATTATTTTTTCTCCGTAAAATAACTATAGACGATAGAGGGCATATATCACAAATAAACCGCTACCAAACAATGAAAAATTACAAAATGCGGAAATAGTTCCACGATTCGTCTAGGAAGCAATCGGCAACCTTCATAAAGCATGAAAAAAACGATTAAGAAATGATTTTCCTTGCAATCTTGGCCTTCTTTTTCGAAAAGGCTACTCCATAGAAAAGAATAGGAGAGGCTTCGCGCAACGTTAGTTCTTCTTGATATTCGTTCTTTTCGATTTGTTCTAGGGCCTTTGTTGCGTATTGTTC
This sequence comes from Caryophanales bacterium UBA4691, assembly GCA_002404865.1. Classification (GTDB taxonomy): domain Bacteria; phylum Bacillota_I; class Bacilli_A; order RFN20; family CAG-826; genus UBA4951. The sequence continues at coordinate 43,725 of DHKP01000031.1, forward strand.
TAATCGAGAGCTAGAAACATTCCCTTGGTAATTCTTTACCTCGATAACAATACCTGGTTTTCCCTTCTTTTTCGGCGAAATCAAAATATCGCATCTCCCTTCTCCTTGTGGGGACTCGCTTTTCACAATCGCGTCTTCAAAGAAAAGCGCGCTTAACGTTAAAAGCATGACTTGATAATTCTTTTCATTAGAAAAATCAAAATAAGAAAAGCTAGAAAGAAGAATCTTCTCTAAATAACTTTCGATTTTTACCGTGTCGCCTTTTAGAAAGGCGTTGCGGAACAATAAGAAGCTTTCAAAAGAATCTTTTGCGGGGATATTGCGGACAATCTCTTCCTGAAAGACACTACCAACTTCTTTATTTGGAATTTTAACGGTGTAAATGCCGAATCCAAGATTCTCTTTGACAGTCAAATACCCAGTAAAGTATAACGAAGTTAATCGAAGTTAATCTTCGCTAAAAAAGTTAATGAAAGTTAATCACTGCTAAAAAGCCGTATCGAATCGCTTTGCAAATGGGCAAAGTTCGTTAATCGATTCTTCGCCTGAACAAGAGACACGGCTAATAGCGAGAAAACTTTCTTCATGAAATAGTTAAGACGTCTTCGTGTTCAGAAAACAATGCACTTAATTGAGCGACGCTACCCATTGATGGGTTTTCCCGTAATTAGTGACCAACGATTGAGGTAGTCAAAGTATTTTTTGATAATCCCTTTTTTCTGGAAGTCCATGAAAAATTCCATAAGTTCTTTGTTGTTTTGATTTTCCTTTGCCCTGGCCTTTGAAACTATAGGCCCGAACGTGAGCCAATCGATAAAAAGAACTAGAAAAATGACAAACCCTAATAATGTGGAAAAGCAAGCTAATATAAGAGCGAAAAAATCAAAGCCAGAGCTTTTTCCTAATACTCCATAAAAAACGACAGTACTAATTAGCGGCCCCAATATAAGAGTGACTAGAAAAACAATAAGTAGCCACCAACTAGATTGCTTGCCATAGAAGGAGCAACAAACAATATGAAGAGCTGTAACTCCTCCCCACACCGAATAAAACAAAGTGTAATTAAATTCTCCTTTAAGATGTAAGTAAGAATCTTTAAATACAATCGCGTATTTGATTGAACTGAAATCAGAAAAAGTAAAAGAACTCAAGCTAAATAGAAACGACAAGACGAGCGTCACGATCAGAATAAAAGAAAGCAACAAAAAAGGAAGATTCACTAATCTATAATGAGCGATAAATTCCTTGGTTTCTTTCTCTTTCCAAAAATGGAATTTGTTCTTATCGAACGTATTGTTCTTGATATTTAAATAATATCCTCCAGGATATTCCCTCATCTTGTTTTTAGAGTAAAACCAGAGCCAATCTTTTGAGAACTCGTCACGTAGCTTTTTAGCCTCACAAAGATTAGATGGAAAACAATAATAAATCGTGTCAGACACTTCGCCAGAGTCCGCTAGATATTCCCGGTCTTCATAGTCATCAACCGTCACGTAATCTGGCGTTAATTCAACGTGACCGTCTTCGTCTGCATCGCCAGAATAGCCAGAAATTTCCGTGTGGGATCCCACTTTCACTTTTGTTGTCCCATATCTAGCCCATTCAACGGTAAATTCTTTTTTCCTATATCCAACCAAAGCAAGAAAAGATGCAGTATCGAGGGTCGATGATTCTTGATTGTACATACGCCAATAATCCACGCCTTCAGGTGAGACATAATAGGCTATTTTTTCATCAAGCTTCTTCATCGCCGACTTTTTGTCAGTGCAAGTTTCAAACATATTGCTCCTTAAGCGTTAGTGGTAAATGTGTAGTCTACTTTAATGCTCTTTGTGTAATAAGGTTGAGCGGAGGCATTCTTGGTCGGATACTCTAGCGAAACGATAACTTTAGATAGAAGCTTTGCTTGTCCCTTTGTCATATTAATCGTGCAGGAATTGCTAGAATATCCTGAATTATTTTGTAACTTCACAAATTTGCTCTGAAGCTCGTTCTCGTCTTTATCTAAAACTTTGCAAAACGAATCGCCCCAGTTATCCATTAAAAGAAATTTTTTCCCGTAGCTTGAAATCGTAAATGTTACGCTCAAGTCGCTTTGATTATATTTTTCAAGAAGCTTTTTCACTTGATAAGGAATAAAGCACCCTGGTTGAGCCGACATAGTTGTTGCCCTTAGCATTTGCGATCCATCGGGCATATATTGCTCAAAATGTTGCCCAAGTTCTTCAAAACTAATTTCATTCGAAAGTTGTTCTTCAGTGTAAAGGTGCACCTCTACCTTGATGTTTTTGATTGTTGAAGTTTGATTAGAAGCATTACCTGTAGCGTGCCCAAGAGAAATAGTGAGACCTTTAGACAAATCTTTTGATTCAAGTTCAAAAGTCTCAGAAAAATGTATCCAATCAATATTTGCACGCAAAGAGTTCTTGTAAATCTCTTTATCGTTACACGTGATTACTAAATCGCTCCAATTATCATAAATTGCTGAGGCAACATCCATATGGTCAAAGCTAATAGTCGTGAGTGCTTTTAAATCAGATTCGCCCATATAAGCAACGTAAGCGTCGTCAAATGGTACCGCTTCTATGTCTTTTGAACCATTATTTGTAACGCTAAGGGAGTTATTATCGCTAATCCGATTTGCAGAAAAAGACAAATTCTCCTTTGAAACATAATAAGCATATAAAGTGTCAGGCATCGACTCTTCCCATTCCACGGATTTTCCATCGTGCATGACAAACTTGTCACCTTCACCATCTTTTTCTTCAAAGCAACCTACAAAAAGCGAACCATTATCATCAAATTGGTAATCAAAGGTTGAACCAACAGTAACCGTATATTCGACCCCTACACCATCGTTTCCAAAAACAGTTATCGTCTTTATAGCGTTAGGCGAAGCAAAACACGAGTAAAGAGCAGAGCCCAAGGCAAACAAAGGAAGCGTTAAGAAACATTTTCTAATTGTACGATTATTCATAATTCCCCCATAATCTTTTTTAATTTTGTAAAAATTTTACCCCCCCCCCCGAGTTTTTCAACATTTTTCTATTACTTTTTTCACATAATTTAAAAGCAGGCTCTCATTGTTCGATACGCTGTTCCTATAAATCACTCAGTCGCACTTACAACAAATTTTCTATTCTTTGCTCTCCATAAAACTACTTAGGAATCAATCCAAAATAAAAAGCAATTTGGAAGTTCTTATAGTGAAAAAACACTACCAATTTGCACCTTTTTGCATAGTATGTCAGATAGCGATTTGCACCTTTTTGCAGTGTTTAAAAAACCATGAAAATAACAAAAAGATAGTATCCATCGACAAAATCAATAGAAAAACAACCTGAGAGGCATCTCTAATTTGATGAATTTATGTCGCCTAGACTTAAATTAAAAACTAGAAAGTTTTATTTGAGGAGATTTTCGTCATCAAAATAATCGATTTTCATCGCATGACGAACATCATGAAGGGTGGCTCTAGCCTTCTTTTCGGCTTTCTCACTGCCCTCTTTTAAAATCGCATAGACTTCATCTAAACGATTTTCCCAGCTCTTGCGTCTTTCTCGAATTGGACGAAGTTCTTCTTGTAAGACGTTATTGAGGAATTTCTTAATGGTAACGTCCCCTAAGCCCCCACGACGATAATGAGCTTTTAATTCCTCGAGATTACGATATTCAGGTAAGAATTTAGCGAAGTATTCATCTTTGCAAAACGCGTCTAGATAAATAAAGACAGGGTTATTCTCCGTGTGCCCTGGATCGTCTTTCCTAAGATGAGTAGGATCAGTGAACATCGACATGACTTTCTTTTGAATCAAAACTGGATCATCGGAAAGATAGATGCAGTTTCCTAATGATTTGCTCATCTTAGCCTTCCCATCAATTCCAGGGAGACGTTGGCATGCTTCATTAGAAGGAAGAACGATTTCTGGTTCCACGAGGGTATCACCGTACACTTCATTGAATTTACGGACGATTTCCCTGCACTGCTCAATCATTGGAGATTGGTCTTCACCCGCTGGAACGGTTGTCGCGCGGAATGCCGTAATATCGGCGGCTTGGCTAATGGGATAGCAAAAGAAACCTAATGGAATACTTGATTCGAAATTCTTTTGCTGGATTTCCGCTTTGACGGTCGGATTGCGCTGAACGCGAGAAACCGTAACAAGATTCATATAATAAAACGTTAGTTCAGTAAGTTCTGGCACCATGGACTGAATAAAGATGCAGCTCTTTTTTGGGTCAATCCCACAAGCAAGATAATCCAACGCGACTTGCATAATGTTTTGACGGACCTTCTCAGGGTGTTCAGCGTTATCCGTTAAGGCCTGGGCGTCCGCGATCATGATATAAATTTCATCAAATTTCCCAGAGTTTTGTAATTCGACGCGTCGCTTCAAAGAGCCGACGTAATGCCCGACATGAAGCCTTCCGGTTGGGCGGTCGCCCGTTAAGATTACCTTTTTATCCATTCGCATTTGCCTCCCTTGAAGAATCTCATTGCGTCAAAAACAAACGTAAGTTTTCGCTACACAATATTTAAGCCGAGTTTCTTCATTCTTTCTATAAGAAACCGCTTGAAAAGAGAAGAATTCTTCCTTGTTAGGAAGACGCTACTATTCTAATTGCATCTAGAAAGAGCGAGGTCAAACATGGGCGAACCAGGTGATTCTGCTCAAAATCCCCTGCAAACCCCTCCTTCTTCATTCAAAATCAGCCATGCATTGCAAAGGCTAACACGAAGCTTGCCCACAATTTAAGATGCCGGCATCAATTCTAGTGCCATCGCTAAGGACAATAATAAAGTGCCCATCTTTGTCGAAGTATTTGGACACGATAGTGCGTTTCTCTTTATTCTCATTTTTTCGATTCTGCCCAGTGGGGCGACCAATCTCAATCCATTCCCAATAAGAAAGTTGCCCACCTCCCCTACGATATACTGTATAAGTATCATATCCACTTGGACTTTTAGGTCCAGCTGTAAGTGAACACCCACCAATTAGTAATGACCCAAACAATGTGAAAGCAACTAAACTTAAATTACGTTTTCTCATAAAGCCTCCTTTAGGTATACTCGATAAAAGCATTCATAAACCAACAATAAAACTATAAGGCATAAATCTTAATCATTAAAGTTGTTTTTCGATAAATACTATTGTTTGTTACATTTTGAAAAGTTTTAATTGACACCTATGTTTCCTTTTTAGTGGAATTATTTCCACACATTTATTCATACTTTCGTCATTGATTAAAGGACCATAAAAGTAGACCGCAGTTGTTCTAGTTTTATCAGTAATTTTAAATGTTAAAAATTAAATAGCCATAAATTGAAAATTATTTAGGAAATATCGGGCGTTTTTCCTTTAAAATTCATGCTTTTCCATTTCCTTAATGATTAATTTTTCGCTATAATTAGGAAGAAGAATTGTTGCGGTTATGAATCACTATAATTTAGCAATTGTAGAAGATGAAGAGGAGATGTTTGAAAAACTATCTGCGGTTTTAAAAACCTATTTTTCGAACAAAAATGATTCCTTTTCGATTGATCATTTCGTCTCTGCAGAAGAGTTTTTGCACAAAGCAAGCCCCACTCTCGACATCATTTTCATGGATATCGGTCTTCCTGGAATGAACGGGATGGATGCGATTCGAAAGCTAAGAGAAACTAATCCTAATGTGATTGTGATATTTGTCACCTATTTGGCGCAGTTTGCAATCGATGGGTATTCAGTCGGCGCATTCGATTATATTTTAAAGCCCTTTGAAGGCAATAACGTGTTCATGACACTAGACCGAGCCTTAAATCGGCTCAATAAGCACACGGAATGCATCTCTATTGGCAATAGCAACCGCTCCATCACTCGCAAAATCCCCATTGAGTCAATTAAATTCATCGAATCAGGGAACCACCGTCTTTCCTTTCACCTCACTAACGGAATTATTCACGTGAATGGTTCTATCAAAAAATTCGCCATAGAATTAGAGAAGTATTCTTTTGCGCTCTGCTCGGTTTCTTATTTGGTCAATTTAAAATACATTACTGCCATCGAAGGCAACGAAGTCGAAGTCGGAAATGAAATCGTTTATATTTCTCGCTCGAAGAAAAAAGATTTTTTGCAAGCCGTGAATGAATATGTGGGGAAAGGAGGATAGTCATGTGGACTTCTGAGCTTTTCTTCACCAAAATCGCTTTCGGATTCGAAATGCTCTTTGCGATGTATCTTCTTGGCGCTGAACTTCCGAAGAAAAAGCATTTTCTTTTAAGAATTCTCTTGTCATCCCTATTAGCGATGACCCTTGTCGTTCTTTTCCCGATTTTCGACGTTATTTCTTATACATGGTGGTATTCCTCAATCATGTATCTAAGCTTATTTTTGATTTGCCTAGTTTCTTTGTTTTTTGTCTATAACGTCTCTTGGAAAAGAATCTTCCTTATCTCGGTTTACGCTTATACCGCGCAGCATTTAGCCTACCAGCTTTTCTTTCTAGTCACGAAAGTATTCGATATCAAGGATGCACTTTTCTTTAACTCGTATGGGAGCGCCCCTGCGCATGTGACTAACGCAAGCATGATGGCAATCCTCACTTCGATTCTTGTGATTTGCTATACTGCCGTCTATAGCGCTGTTGCGATTATCTTCGCAAATAAGCTCAGCAAATCGAAAGCGGGCATCTCTAATTTTTATGTCACGATTGTCTCATTTTTAGTTCTGCTCAGTGATGTTGTGATTAATTCGACAATCATTTATGACATGGCAGACGTAAAATCCTCCATGCTTGCGAAAATGTGCGTTTATAACATCATCGCCTGCATCATGATTTTCTTTATTCTTTATCTCATCGTGAATAAAAAGGACTTAGAAGTTGATTTAGAAACATCTAATGAGCTCCTTGCGATGGCGAAAAAACAATATGAGCAAAACAAAGAAAACGCCGATATCATCAATATCAAAGTCCACGATTTAAAGCAGCAGATTCGCACGATGAGCAATAAACAAGTCGTGAGCGAAAAAGTTTTGGCGGACCTAGAAAAAGAAGCGGAAATCTATGACTCGAAAGTGAAAACTGGGAATGCCGCTTTTGACCTTATCACCAGCGAGAAAAGCCTAATTTGCAGGAAAGAGAATATTTCTTTAAAAGTATTCGCCGATTGCTCGAAATTAGGATTCATGGAAGAAGCGGATATGTATTCGCTTTTCGGCAACGCGCTAGATAACGCAATCGAAGCGACAAAAAAAGTCACCGACGCAAGGAAACGCTACATCAATTTGTATGTGAGAAACGTATTAGGCAACAAAGTAAGTGTCTCGGTAGAGAACTATTTCCAAGGCACTTTGAAACTAGGCCCTAATGGCTTACCCATTACAAGCAAAAGTGACACGAATTACCATGGCTTTGGCATGAAATCGATGAAAATGATTATAGATTTATATGATGCGGAGATGAAATGCGTCGTAGAAAAAGATAAGTTCTTTCTTCTTTTCTTATTTGATGCGAATTTCAAAAAAGAGAACGTGAACCGCGCATAAACATTTATTCATCATCAAACGTTTGGATGAAAAAAGGAAACATATAGGGAGGAACCCGAATCCCTCTTTCGTCTTTATAGAGTGGTTTTGGATGAACGATGTAAGATTTCCCAATTCTTTTTCCGAACTTCTTTTTAAAAGCATCATAGGAAATTGTCGTGTAGTTCTTTGAAGATTTAACTTCAATAGGAAATACTTTGAGATTGGTCTTGCTTTGGTTAGAAAGCAAAAAATCAATTTCAATATCATCCCGATGTTTTTCGGGAGAATAATGCGTATAAAAATATAGTTTTTGAGATGAAGTTTTAATCATTTGTGCAATCGCATTTTCGTAAAGCATTCCTTTGTTTAAGGACAATTTATCATTCATGATAAGCTTATAGAGTTCCTTGGAAATGATTTCGTTTTCAGCAAAAGCATGGCTCACAAGCAAGCCTGTGTCACCCATATAGCACTTCACGGAAGCGCCATCTTCATTCAAAGCAAAACCCACGTTTGGGTCATTACATTTGTAACAAAGATTGCAAATCATAGAATCGCCTAACCAAAATAGAGGCTCATCATACGTATCAAACTTGGTGTCTTTCTCGATTGAGCTTGTCTTTATTTTTTTATCGTGTTTGGATAAAAAACCGGGGATCTGATCGAAAATCGCGGCGACTTTAGAGCGATATTTTTTAGCCGATTTTTTGATATCGTCTTCGTATAAAGAAAGGATCCTTCTTTTTGCTGTGTCCGCCGCATCAAAATCCCGATGATTTTCAAAATACGCAACTACGCTTTGTGGCATTCCGCCAACAAGCATATATTCCTTAAAAAGTCTCATCGCTTTTTTGTGAAATTCATCTTTTAATTTGACTTCCGTCTTTACGCATTCTTTGATGTAACCTAAAAGTATTTCTTCATTCGCTGCCCACAAGAATTCCTCAAAATCTAACGGATACATTTTGATTTTCTTCTCTTCAGAAGGAATTACGATATTCGCAACGTTTTCTTTAATGGAAATAAGGGATCCTGTTTCAATATAGTGGTATCTACCATCTTGAATTAAATACTTAATTGCTTCGCGGGCTCTTGGGAATTTTTGAACCTCATCAAAAATAAATAGCGTTTCGCCCGGATATAATTTCGTATTGTATTCTAACGAAAGATTTTGAAAAAATACGTCCAAATTATCGAGATTATCGAAAAAATTATCTTTTACATTCTTGCTTGCAACCGCAAAATCAATTAAGACATATGACTTATAGTGTTTTTCCGCAAAACGCTCAACAATTGTGGATTTCCCAATTCGTCTCGCCCCTTCAATCATTAAAGCGCATTTTTGACTGTCGTTTTCTTTCCATTGAACTAGTTGATCTAAAATTTTTCTTTTTAATTCCATGAAAATTCCTTTTTTATCTAACTTTTATGTTTAAAGCGCAAAGTAATTATATATGTTTTTACATGGAAAGCGCAAAGTATTTTTCTTTAAAATCCTAGGTAAGGCGCAAAGTACCAAAAAATGAGCTTTTATTCAAACAGCTAGTTTTTAACATTCGAATAATTTTTGATTCGGGAATATCATCTTTATACGCGTTCTAGAAGAAACGGAAGCAAATAATATGGCAGATTGATTAAGTCTTTTTCTTTGAAGTAATCTTTTTCCGAAATCAAATACTTTTGACCTATAACATTGGAATATTTCTTTCCAAATTCATCGATGGAATCATGCCTTTTGGTTTGACCTGATTTCACTTCGATAGGAATAACCTTGCTTTTGTCATTCAACAAAAAATCAATTTTATATTTTTTCTTCGATTCGTCATCAACGAAATCGAAGCAATATAAGTTTCTATTTGAACTTGCAATGATTTGAACAATCGCATTCTCATATAAATAGCCCAAGTTAAGGTTCAATTTATTGCTCAATAGTTTCTTATAAATATCTCTATATTCTTTGCCCTCTTGATTGAAAAGCATGCTGACAAACAAGCCAGAATCCCCTACATATAACTTAAAACGTGTGAGATCGATATACATGTTTAAAGACGGGGAGACATCATTCAAATAATAACGGCAATTAACAATTTTCGAATCAATCAAATCAAACAATCTTTCGTCGTCTTTTTTCGTTTTTTTGCCTAGGCTATATCCGAAAGAAAATCGATTCTTCTTTGCGACTAATTGAGCGGGAATTGATTCATACATTGCGGATAATCTTCCTGATTTATCAATTTTTCTTAAATCATCCTTGTATAAATTAATGATGTCCTTTTTAGTTTCGTCTATTTCATTAAAGCTTTTGTTCTTCACGAAAGCGTCCACCGCTTGAGGCATGCCTCCTATCGCAATATAAGTTCTAAAATTTCGCAATAACGTTCGGTTTGTACTTTGCCCAATCGATCGATGCAATTCGTATAGCTTTTTCAAATTTGAATAGTTATATCCGACAGCGTCACAAAATTCTTCGTAATCCATAGGGAACACTTCAATTTTTCTTTCTTCCGAAGGAATCAAAATACTATCCACGTTCTTTTTTATGGAAATCAAGGAACCGGTTTCGATGTAATCGTATCTTCCGTCTTGCACCAAGTACTTAATCGCTTGTCTAGCTTTAGGAAATAGTTGAATCTCATCAAAAATAATGATTGATTCTCTTTTATATAGAGTAATTTCTGTTTCAGTTTGGAGTCTTAAAAAGAAAACATCAAGATTAGCAATATCATCAAAAACGGATAGCATGTTTTTTGTGATGTTTGCAAAATCAATGAGAATGAATGATTTATATTCATTCTTCTCTTCGCAAATTCTTTCACAATAGTAGATTTTCCTACTCGTCTAGCCCCTTCTAACAAAATAGCCGTTTTTCCATTGCTATCGCTCTTCCATTTTTTAATTCATCATAGACTTTTCTTTTAAACATATTCCAAACACACCTGCCTATAGAATACATAAAAAACGCCATTTTCAATAACTCGTTTTTCCAAAATGACGCCATTTTCGTATACTCGTTGGATGGTCTTAAACCAAAAACCTCAAAGCAAACAAGTATTTTATTCAGCATTTATCGACACTTTTATAATTAGTTTATCAAAAATTCTATTTTGCTTAACGCCATCAGCGTCTATGGCTATTTTAAAAAGAGAAAAAGGCACTGATTTTAACACTCAGTTTGAGTATCAAATCGTCGTGCCTTTTATCGTTAACGAATTTTACAAAGCTTAATCGAATATGGTTTGATCAAATGTCACTTCGTATAGGAATTGACCAGCCCAGCCCCATTGAAGAACAGAGATGTAGAGCTTGTTGTTATAATTAACCATCGCTTGAACATTAATTTGTTTATCAGTGCCTGAGGCGTCAATTGTGTCATTAAGATGGAACTTTTCATCTTTAATGAAATTGCCGTTCCAATCATAAATATTGAAGCAAGCGCTATAATCGGCGTCTCGAGCGTAAAGCATATAAACGTAACCATTATCGCAAGTAAGCTGTGCGGTTTTGTATTTATTGGTATTCGTATCGCCTTCTTCTTTGCTTGGGGTGTTAAGTGTGCCAACTTTAGAAGTCACTCGTCCGAATTCATCAGCAAAATAAAGATTATTACCGCTATCCGCAATCGCGAATTTCTTATTCAAATCGTTATAAGTCACATAAGCGACTTTTGTGCCTACTGGTAAGCCAGAGAAAGAGACAACGTCTTTATCCACTTGCTTTAGGGTTTCGGTATCGTAGAAAGTAATTGTGAAGCTTCTATTGTTAACCATACCGATATAGCCATCTTTCGAGAAAAGCGTGTTGGATTTGTTCCAATAGTTGCCGTCGTCCCCGAGAGTGATTACATCCGAATTCGCAAGAATCTTCTTGTTTTCCAAATCAAGCCTTGAAATAACGCCATATTGAGATCCGCCCGTAGAATAAGAAGCGTAGATTTGACCGCCGACATTAATCGTGGAGTCGATGTTCTTAAAGCGTTCGCTATTCTCTCCCACTTTTAAGGTAGGGGCAATTCCATTATCTTGATTTAAGATCGTAGATATGTAATTAGCCGTTTTCCCTTCGTATTTTGCTTTTTCGGCATATCCACCAAGTGTAGAAGTATCGAACTTTTTAGCAAATTGTGGATTGACGGTGACTTTGAACAAATTGAAACCGCTATTCCAAATATTTGCTGCTAAATAGCAACCACTATCATCGAAAATATAATTGACTGCGTGGCCTTTCCCATCGTTCCCCGTTGTCGCCATAGTTTCGTTATTAGATGTATACAAAAGGTTGCCATCATAGTCAAACACCCTAACATGATGAAGCGGATTGTCTCCATCCTTTCGAGAATTAACAATAATGTAATCGCCATAAGAAGTGATACCGGCAGCCGAGAATTTGTTTTCTTGTGGGAGTTTTGTTTTCACTCCTTTGGTGTTAAATGCGCAATTTAATTCGTTGCCATTTTTATCAAAAAGCTTAACGTCTGATCCCCAAATCATAACCGCATAGATGCCATTTTCTTCATTATAGGTTACTTTAAATGGAGTCTTTTCGTTTATGGAAGAGAAAGAGATTTTTGTATCTAATCTCGTGAGCGTTTCTTTGTCATAAACGCTAGCGGTGTTAGCGCCTATATCTTTATAACAAACGTTCCCGTCCTCGTTGAAGAAGATATTAAAGTATTCTTGATGACGTGGACCATCCGGATATTCAATGGCATCGCTCGCTCTTTCAATCTCAAAAGTTTCTTTGTTCACTTTCGTAATAGCAAGGGATTTTCCATCCCAACTCTTAGCTTGAAGCGCGTAATAATAGTCTTCATCAGCAATAACGCAATATGTGTTTTTAAATGCGTCTTTATATTGAATTGGCTTAGAAGTGATGCATGTATAATTAGCTTCTGCTTTTTCGTTATCCGTGACCTCTAAGTAATCCAAGAACCCGTAAGTTGGAGTAGTTCCATCGCTTAAGAAGGCAAAATCCGCGACGCTGACATTACTAGCCTTCGCGTCTTTCTTAACGCTTAAGACAATCGAATTATTCCCTTGAACCAAATTCAGATCCTTGATGATGACATCGGTATAAGTCTTACTCGCAATATCCTTGTTGCTGTTTTTAGTAAGACTGGTTTTTGCTGAAGTATTGAGGAATTTTGTGTGGCCATTGACATTTAATGAGAATAATTCACTTAGATTAAGCTCACTAGCGACATATTCCTCGTCTACAAGAGTCGCATCATTATTGCTCACTCTTAGTAGCAAAGAACCTGAGGTATAAGAATTAGAATCAACGTTGATTGTAATTGATTTATCGCTTGTTTCGTTTGGATTGATCGCAAAATGGACAACATTCGCGTTACCGCTAGAAACCGCCTTGCCTTGGCTATTAAGGAGATAAGTATCTTCTTTAGCAGCGGTTACTCCGCTTAAAGAGGAAGCATCGGAGAAATCACATTTGTTTTCGATATAAAGAGGTACATCGGTCGTGATAACGGTATCTTTCACCCTAATTGTGATGATTTTGTTATCTCCGCTTTGAGCGATATAATCGGTCGTCGTTACTTCGAGATTATCCGCTTTCGATAGATATTTATTCCCAGATTCGTATTTTCTAAGGATTTCCAAGGATGAAATGTCGACTTCACTAATGTTAGCGCCACTATTTAAGCGAGCTTTCCCGTTCGCCACTTCAATGGATAAGAGTCTACCATCGTTAAATTCGCTAGCGGCAACGACATTAATCGCAACGTTTCCTTTAACGGTTGGATCGCTCTTTAAATGAATTTCTGCATTGTTTTGTCCAGTAGTCAAAGGGGTAGCCAATCCTTCAACATCATCTTCAGTGAGCGAAACCTCACTCTTGTCGTTATTAATGCCACTAATGACGATACCGGTTTTATCGAAAACATCGCCTTCTTTGTAATAAGTCTTATAGGGATCACTAATTATTTTGACGCTTGCGATCTTAACGGGGGTAAGCGCTAAATCTAAACTAGTCTCTTTGCCACCGAATGTGAATTTAATCGTGCCGCCCACCAAATAGAAATTCTCTGGCACTTCCATGTCGAATTGGTCACCATAAATTTCTTCGTCGACGTTCTCGCCGCCCTTTGTGTAATGAGCGGTTACCTTAAAATCGTCCGCAACTGGTTTCGCCTTTTTGTTATTGAAATAACCAACGCCATCCTTAAGCTTGGCTTCGATGCTTACAAGCTGTAGCTCTTCTTCTGGGTTTTCCGTATTGGAACTATCGCCAGCTGAATCGCCACTAGAAGCATTCGAATCGCTCTTATTCCCAATGATACCGTTTCGATAAGAGGAATAAGAGGCGTAAGCAGAAAGTGGAATAGAAGCTGCAGTGATTAGCCCAGCGCACGACAAAGCGATGATGGTGATTAATTTTGCTTTATTCGTTTTCATATTAATTCTTTCCTTCACTATTTTGTCTTCTCTTTATTCGACGAATTTTTTTGCTTTTTATCGTTAGAATTTGTGTTCTCTAACGTAGCGTTATTGGCGCTTTTCGCGCTTCTTTTTCTAAATAAATCCTCAATTTGGTTCCAATAAACGCATACCGCCCAAACCGCAATTCCAAAGCCGATCAAAACATCAAGGGCAAACATGGTTGGTTTCCACCAATTGAATCCTTCGATTTTCGCGCCTGGCTTCACTTGTTCGGTAATATCCGCATTCGCATTGTAGTTCTTATTGGTATACATCGCGCGAAGCCAAGTATAAACAGTATGATGGACCGCTTCTCGCATTTGATATTGGAGTCTAGGAGTGCTTGTTTCGGAATAATTGAAACCGAAGTTACCACTAGGATTAAGGTCGATACCCATACCCATATCACCACCCGCTCTTAAAGCTTGGTCGATATACATAAACGTCGAATTGGCTTCCCCTGCATAGTCAGTCAAGATGGATCCTTTGAATCCCCATTCCGTTCTAGTGACGGCCGTGTTAAGAGCAACGCTCCCGCCAGTGTAGACGGCACCAAGTCGCCCATAAGTCGTCATAAGTCCAAGGGCATCGGCTTCTTGGATCGCCATTTGGAATGGTTTTAAATAAACTTCTCTTAATGCTTGTTCGGTGTTCCAGTTAAAGAGTCTTTGTCTATGGCTTTCAGTATCATTCATGACAAAGTGCTTCATGTATGGATAGGTGCCAGTATTTTGAAGACCTTTCATGGCATTAGTTGCCATCTTCGCGCTTAAAACTGCGCATTCAGAATAATATTCGAAGTTTCTATTTCCGATTGGGGTTCGGTGAATATTGACGCCAGGCCCCCAAGTACCCGCCATAGATAGTTCCTGGCAATCCTTTCCATAAGAAAGACCAAAGGAATAAGCGAGTTCTTTTGACCAAGTTTGGGCTAACGTTGTCGCGGAAGGATAACCAACGCCTCGAGGAGCGGCTTTGGAATATCCTTTGATTTGGGCTGGGCCATCCGCTTCTGCGTTAGCGGGTTTCCCAATGCTAGAAATAGCAGGGATGCCGTATGTGTCGCCGATAACGTCTTTTGCCTCCGCAATGGTGACTTGATTCAAGACGTCGTTCCATAATGGGTCATTATAATCGGCACCAAGTTTATAGCCCTCTTCGGTGACTTCTTGTTTGGAAGAGTCATAAACTTTATAAGAAGTATCTTTGCTTCCCCATTTTATTTCTGGGAACGTTAATGGGTTGCCGTCGTAATCGGTTGTGGCATTATCCCAGGCATCCCCTTCTTCTTTCGTCCATTTGACGAATTTCAAAAGCTTTTCGCTCATAACGCGAGCTTCTGGTTTAGTGATCTTGAAAGGGTCAACAAAATTCTTTCTAGTAATAAAACTGATGTTTTGGTCGGTGTCGCTACCATCAATAGAAGCCCCATCGATCGCGTCTTCGCCCGTGAAGCGGTTCTTCACTATAGCGCCTGTGTGCTTGTCCGTTTTAATGAGAATTGCTTTCTCAGGAGCGCCACTACTAATATCAAAGCTAATCGCCCCGTCTTTTAATATAGCGCCGCTATTATTCGTGAATTCTTTCACATAGTGAGAATCGGATTGTAAACGTAACTTATAGGTGCCATCCTCAAGCTCATAGCCTTTAAACCCGTTCTTGTTATTGTCATAGCAATCGTAAGAAGCGAAGTCACTCACATCCATCTTGAGTTCGACTTGGATTTCGTCATTCGGCTCTAATTCGACCGTTTTCTCATAGTCGGCCAAAGTCGTGGATGATTTTTCGATTGCCGTGTCTAAATTCTGTGGGTTATACGGCGTTTCCACATAGCATTCGACGACTTCTTTCCCTTTTGCGGTGCCAGTATTCTTAACCGTCACCTTTAACGATATCGAAGTGTTGTCGTCGATTGTTGTCGTCGCATTCCCTTCTGAATCTAGATAGGCAACGGAATCAAGCGTCCATTCAAAATTCGTATAAGACATCCCATACCCAAATGGGAATTGGACGACGCCGTCATACCCTGCTCCGTATTCATTATTGACGTTTTTCCATACGCCCATCTTGTCCGCGGTCTCGTACCATTTGTATCCAACATAGATTCCTTCTACATAATCCATGTAGGCGTTGGATGAAATGTTTTTATCGGAATAATCATTTGGGTCATTGGAGTAGACGCCATGGTTATCATTTCCGACATACCAATAATTTGGGTTTGATTTGAAATCATAAACGGCAGTATCGGCAAGTTTGCCACTTGGAGAGGTTTCCCCATATAGAAGGGGCGGTAACCCCGTTGCGCCTCTAGTACCGGTATAACCAACCTGGAGACACGCCCCTAAAGAGTCGACATCTTTTAGGAAGCTCATGTTCATCACGCCACCATTATTGATAATCACGATGGATTTCTTGTAATTACTAGCGACGTATTCGATGAGTTTGCGTTCGTTTTCGGTGAGATGCAAATCACTAAATGATAAATCCCAAGTGGATTCATAATATCGTCTTCCGACGACAACGATTCCTACATCAGAGAACTCTTTCGCGTCAGCTAAAAGCTTCTCGGAAAAGATTTTTCTATCATCGATGGAAGGTTCGTTTCTTTTTCCTTCATAGGCCTTGATTAAATCACGATTATAGTTAACGCCTTTTCCGTAATTCGATAGAGCCTTCAAGAAATCGATGTTTTTCTTTTCGTCTCCGTCTTCTGGCTGAACAACACCAGATCCGCCGCCGCCATAATACCAATCAGCGGCTCTAACGCCAAAGACATTAACTTTTCTTTCTTTGTCGTTGCTTACGTCCAAAGGTAACGTCTTCTTGCCGGTAGAATCCTCTTTATTCTTTAATAGAACCGATCCTTCACTGACAATCTGCTTGGACAAAGCTTGTCCTTTTTCTTGAGATTGTTTGATGCTTGTCGCATCTTGCAATGTAACAGGCGGGGTCAAAAGCGAATCGATCCTAGTTTCATAGGATATCGCGATGTTGTTCCCGACGATTGCCGCTGACGCTAAAACAATCATCCCTGCCGCATTGAGAATGTTTGAAGTGAATTTTTTCATTTTCTTCCTTTCTTTCTTCTATGCGAAAAATGTTTATCTAAGCATATGGAAGCGGTTTCTTTTTCTTAAGGGTGTTTTCTATTTTGCACGCTTTTTGGTCATAGTTGGTAATGAAACGCTTTAAAAATTACTAAAAAATCATTACATAATTTTTAATCAATCTATGATGCAAAACATGCTGATTCATAATGAAAAAATCACCTATTTTTGCCCATTTACTTATGAATATCTACGCAAAACTAGGATAAAACAGGTATTTCTTAAATAGGGCAAAATAGGCTCGTTGATGGCAAGCAATGAGTCAACGTTTAATAGAAAGTTCTTTTTCCTTTTGTTTGAGCAAAAGCTCTTTCATAGCCTCATACGCTCTTTGTTCGATTGATATATTTTTATAAGATATGCTCTCCATCATTCTTTCGGCAGCGTCCACAACAACGAACGTATGGCATATGCTAAAATACTTAACGATTTTTCTCCCATTAAACAACTAGACGGCTATTGTTCTCCGCAATTTGAATAATGCGAAACATAATAGAATCGACCAGTAAATCGTCATTTTCTATTTCAGCTTTTGTCTTTCCTCTTGTGTGTTCAACCATGAACTCTAAGTCGGATATGATTTTTTCAAGATAGTATTTATCGTTTTTGATGTTATCCATAAATCTTTATGCCATCCTTTAATACCTCTCGCACAAGTTGGGGGTTATTATCCAATTGCGCTATATCCAGCAAGTCGATTTTTTTCTTTAATCGCTCTCTCAATATCTCTATGAGTTCGAAAAATTTCATTCCATCAACTGGCAAGTCGACAAGCAAATCAACATCGCTTTTTTCCGTTGCCTTTCCTTTGGCGTATGACCCGAATAGATAGCAATATTCCACTCCATAACCCTTAAATATTTCACTACAGGTTCTTTTTATTTGGTCTATGGTTAATATCCCGTGATCTTCATCGATTCTCCCATATTCATTCAATTGTTGTAATAAGTATTGATGCTTGGGGAATTTAATCTTGCTTTCATCTGACTCGTACCGTTTATATGTCCGCAAAGAAACTTGCAGCAATTTCGCGCATTCGGCTTGAGTGATTCCTTTTTCGGTTCTTAATTGTTTTAGTGTCATTTTAACCCTCAACTTTTTATACCATTTTGTCACCTTACATGCAAGTGTTAGGTGTCATTTTGTCACCCTTCTAATCTTTTATGGGGTCATTTTGTCACTTCACGCATTCGAATGGAACCGATTAGCAAGCCTTAGTTCACTTACCGTGCTCGCTGTAGAAAAGGCCCTTTCGTATAGCATCTTGCTAGCGGGGAGCTCTTCTCTTCCTTTAACCCTCAATTTCTAGCCTTTTTGTCTCAAACACATGACAATCCATGCGTAAAATTGCATTACACAATCTACTTAAAGGTTAGCGGTCCAACATGGTCATTTCTTGTGCATTAGTTTGTCAGGTTAACCTTTCATGGAACCCGTTTTAGCATCAAAGGAATTAAGGACTAAAGACATGTTTTCTTCATCTAAGCATTTATCATGAAAAGGCATGACAAGGACGTTTTCTATAGCAAACCCAGGAAGATGGACTATAGCTACATGCTTCTCAGCTACGAGCTTTCCGGTTATCATAGAAGGAAGGTTATGGCTATTGAGATACAACTTCAGGGTGCGTAAAGGCGAGAGATCCGGCGAGTTTGTAATCGCCATGAAATGCCTAGAGTGCGGTTACGAGGAAGACGTTCCGCTAGACGTCTTTTCGGAATTGTTCGATCCCGCCATCGAGGAGAACCCGGCGATTACATGCCCCAATTGTGACAATGATTTGCTTGTCCCGAAAGACATTTACGACCAAATAAAGGGCAATTTCGTCTATAAAGTCAGCAAATAATAAGGTGCTAGCCAAACGAGCCTATTACGTACCACTTTTGATTCTAAATAGAATTTCCTAGTTCAGCAAAAAAAGCACGCCGATTAGACGTGCTTCGTGTGTGAAATTAATTGGAAGGCCAATCGTTATTAACAGGTAATTATTAGACTGGTTATCATAGCACAAACTAAACCAGTAGCACCGGTTTTACCAACCTTAAACGTTAGTTCTCTGGATTGATTTTCTTTATTTTCCCAAACACCAGTTTTATCTGAATTCGCTACATAATAGCCATCATCACTATTCAAGTAATCCGGTCCTCCAGCATTTCCGCTGGTAACTGCAAAGACAAACTCAATTTTTTTAATTATTTTGCCACTAATTTCACTTAATATAATCTTTGCGCCTTTTGCGGCTTGCAAATAGGGAACATCATAAGGCGTTGTGGTGCCTGGGCGGAAAATCTTTAAGCTTACGGAACTCCTTTCTGTAAAGGCAAACGTAAAGCCTTTAGCAGTAAATGTTCCAGACGTCGGGCTCACATTATCCGTTGCATCAGGAAACAAATCTCTTGCAACCACTTGAGTACCTCCAACTTGCAAAACAGCAAACTCAACCTTCACTGTATTCTTTAATCCAGCATTGAAAGACATTGCGGCAGTGATATCGGTTTCTGCTCCATCAATACCAGTTAAAGTGACTTTATTAACTTTATAGCCAGAAGTAGGAGTAACAGTTACATCGACCTTCTCGCCATAAGTGATTCCAGTAGTTTTGGATAGGCTTGCAGTACCGCCTTCGCCCACTTCAATTGTGGCGGTAAGATCAGTTAAGGTTTCGCCGTTATCAGCCAAAGAAATGCTTACGCCACTACCATTATCTAAGCCGTCTTTTGCATTCTTGTATGTAGCGGAATCCATCGTAATCTTTGTGAAATATTTATTAGAGCCATCTTGTCTTGTTACAACCTTATTATTTCCTGTAGGAGCAACAAATTCGGTTCCTCTTGCGTTGAAATATACGCTTTCGTCATAGGCGTTATTGTTTGTATCACCAACAACAACTGGTGCGGATGGAACTTCGTTATCAGTCTTCCAAGTGCCAGTCAAATAGCCATTATTCTTAGTAGCATTGCCCGCGTCTTTTAGCCAATCTCCGGTGATTTCGGCAGTGGTATTTTCAATCATCCATGACCCAGTACGAGCGATAATCGCTTGTCGATCTGCTTTAAAAGAGGAATTTTCAATTTGAACGCCTAAGCCTTCAACGTTCCCTAAGAAAGCCGTGTTATTTTTCTCCGCGTTAGTGACATTGACGGAAGAATCTTGAATCAAAATATGAGCGTTCGCGCCAAGACTATTGTTAGTACCTAAGCCATAATAAGCGTTTTTAAGATCAATCGTAGAATGGAGCACTCGTAAATCAGTGGAACTAGAACAATAAATGGCAGTCGTCATAGCTGTTTCCACAGTCACAGCAACGTGATCGAGAACGAATAGTTTCGCCGATGAAACTTCAAATAAGTTAGCTTTGAGATCTTTTAATTCAGTTGGATCGGCGGTACCAGTGAAGGCAACGCTGCCGTTTTTGATGGTAATGCTTTGTCCTTGAGCAGCCGAAAGTGCCATTTTTCCATCGACAGTCAACGTCTTTCCGCCTAAATCATATTCGGTTGTGTCTTTTGCTAAAGGAAGAGCGTCAACCGTTGTATCTGCGGTTAAAGCAACCTTAAATTGGTCTGCGTCTTTGATTTTTTGTTTTAAATCCGCGTCAAATTTGGAAGCTGGATAACTATCCGTTACGATTAGTTTTGCTTTTAATCCTCCATCGACCATTTTAACAATCGCTTTGTTTTCCGTTAGAGCGACTTCCACGTCATTCACTAAAAACGACTTAACGTAATATCCTTCATTCACGGTGATGGTGAATTCCACGTCTTCGCCCACTTTCGCTTTCTCTTTATTCGCGGTTACGGTTCCGTTCTCTACTGCCTCAATCGTGACAGCGAACTCACTTTCGATAGTAGAAGTATCGCTACTGCCTTGGGAGCCGCCAGCGGTAGAATTGGAAGAGTTATCCGCATCGCAGCCAGTAAGAGCCATAAACGCTAAAGGAAGTAGAAGGAACATTGATTTTTTCTTAATGCTTTTCATAAATTCTCCTCTCGTTGGATATGATTTTATTTATAGGGCATTCCCATTGATTTTCAAGCGTTATTGTTCATACGTATCAACTTAATTCATGAAGATAAAAAAGTAAGCGCTTCCGATAATCTTTGGAGGCATCGGAAGATTGATATATAAAAAACTCCCACCAATCGCTGGAGGGAGTTAGTAGCAATATCGGAACCAAAATATTGTTAATCGATTTTAGAAAGAGTCATACCTTCACTAGTGTTATTGCCAAATTCGATTCTGACTTTGTAAGTCTCGTTTTCAAACACTTTCTCGCTTATTTTGACGAATCCTTTTTCTAGGAGTTTGTCTTTAAAGGTGCGGAAATAATATTCTGTGGAATAAGTGTTATAAATCGTAATGGAAGATACTTCGCGCGTGAATCTCCAATTGGTCGCGGTATCTTCCGTGAAATAATAAGGCAATAAATCAGCGAAATCCTGACCAAATAGTTCAACAAGTTGGTCATAAATGCCTTGGCTTTCTTGTTTCCAGTTCTCCACGATGACCCAATTCTTAACGGTTTTGAGTTTTTCCGTCACGTAAGAAGGGATTTCAAGATTATTAGAATAGGAGAAAGTCAACGTTGCTTTTCTAGTCGCTAGGGCAACAAAATTATAATGAATCTCACTAATCCTTCCGTTATCGTCTAATTTCATCGTGAAAGTGCTAGGATCTGCCTTTGCCCTCTCTTTATCGCGAAGGAAGGACAATTGGTTTGAAATATCATCGATGCCATCTCTGATTTTATAGGTCTTCCCTTTTTCATCACTCGTGTCCTTTTCAAAAATATCAGGAGATAAAGTAAAGGTCTTGTCGATCCAATGATTGGCGATAGAGTCGCTAATGTCGGCGTTGGAAGTCGGAGTAATGGTATCTTTGGTCTTGTTGATATAGAAACCGCTAACGCCATTTCCCGTATTGTAATAACCAGAATATTCGTGGTCATCATCATTAGGATTACTAGAAGTCACGGCCTGTTTTATATCTTTGACAATGAGATTACCGGTAAAATAATAATCCCTATAAGCTTGATAGGTGCTACCACTAGTAAAGTCATCTTCAAAACGGATTTTAACGTTAACGTTTTTGTTTTTGAATGTATCGAAAGCAGTCTTCAATTCGCTAGCAATATTAGTGATGGGAGTCAGTGGAGTTTTATTAGGAAGAGAGTCAGCGGCTTTAAAATTATCAATCTCGAAAATCGTTTGAGTATAGGTTTCATCACCACTACTGCTAGCACTACTAACCCAATCCGTCGTAGCCTCGATTTTGCTGACTTTATTGTTCGCGTCAACTGTGATATCAACGATCGAAAAACTATAACTAGAAAGGTCGATTTGGCAATAAGGGTAAAGTAAAGTGTTCGCGTCTAATCCAAAATAACGATAGGTGTTATCCTTTATTTTGCGGAACTGGTCACGCTTAAAAACGTTTTTGGATTTTTTAACATAGGTGTCAAAGCTTTCGCTTGTCCAAGGAGATTCGGCAACTTCATTGCGCCCGTCGAGATATTTATCGACTGCGTTGCCGTTCTTTCCGCGCGTATATGTAATTTCTTGTTTGGTGGAGGAAGAGGGAGAAGTAATGATCGCCCGCAGATTGTCCTCGTTATAGTCAACGATAATCGTGTTGGTAAGAGTTGTGCTTTTCTCGCCATAAGTGTAAGTACTCATACGAGTCTCAGAATGCAAGGAAGATGATAATAAGGGTTCACTCGCTGCTTCGCTCAATTCTTCACCTAAAGAATAAGAAGGGGCAAAGAAAGATTCGACTGTCTCGTCTTTAGCAGTTCCGATATTGGAAATCACGCCTCTAGTGCCATCAATCTCTTTGAGTGAGCCATCGTCATTGGTTTTCAATAAGCAAACATGGAGACCATCTTCTTCGAAAAGAAAATCGACGCCAGAATAGGAACCACTAGAATAGGAACTTCCTCTCCCAAGAGAATACGCGAGGATATAAATCAAGGAATCGTTAGAAGAATAAAGCGCGCCACTATCACCAAAAGAAGCAAAATCGCTCGTAGTGAAAGTAAACCCTTTCTCGCCTAGTAGCTGGAAATAATCTAATTGATAAGGATTAAAATAAGGGACGCCTCTAGAATCTACGACTGGGCGAACCACTTCTACTTCTCCTTTGTCTGACACTTCAAAGCTGTAAAGAATTTTATCATCTTGATAAATGGATTTATCGATGTTTTCAAGCTTAACCGCACCGATTTTTTGGCTTTGATAATAAAGGTAATTCGGCGTCAAAATATCCCTTTGAGCCACTTTATCAATCGCGTAATCGATTTGATAGTTTTTCTTTTCTTTGATTTCGTTCAATGTCGCTAGAACGTTTTCAGCGGTCGTTTCTTTCGCCTCTTGGTTCACTGGAGTCGAAGAAGATTCTTCGCCCCCACAAGAAACTAGTGGCAAAGCCGCTAAAGCCAATAATAAATATGCTTTTTTCATTCTTTTGTACCTCTAGAAAACAAATTCGCTTTCTGCAAAGTCATAAATGGTTTCATACGTGGTTATTCCCGCTTCTGCATATTGGGAATTTTGGTTCCAAATGCTAGACCATCCGCTAGGAATTCTTGTATTTGCGTAGCCAACATAAATGGTCAATTTATTGACATCGCTCATGCTGAATGGATTCGTTTTTATCACTTGAACACTATTAGGCAAATAAACCCCTTTTAGATTCATCGAACTGCCAAAAACGCCATACTCAATGGTTTTCACGGATGAAGGAACTTTAATGAATTCCGCTTGCGAACCAGCGAAAGCGTAATCGTATAAATCTTGGACCGTATTCGGAATATAAGCGTTTGTGGTGCTTCTACCGTTTGGAGCCATGTACATAATGGTTTTGTCTTTGTTATACAAAGAGCCAAAGTCGTCGCTAGAATAAAATTGGTTATCGGGATCAACGGTGATTCTTTCGATAGTGCGAACGTGATCGAAAGTAAGTATGCCAATATTCTTTAGGTTTTTCGGGAAATGGATGCGTTTTAGATTTTCCATGTTCAGAAACGGTTGTTGGCCAATGGTTTCAACGGATTCGAAATTCAATTCCTTCAACGAAGTACAATTTTGAAAAACAAAATTGCCAATCTCTTTCAAGTTCTTTGGCAAATGAATTGTTTTCAAAGACGTATCCGTGCTAAATGCGTCCTCACCAATGCTAGTGACAGTATCAGGCACCCAAAAAGACGATAGCTTTTTTAGCGACTGGAACGCTTTAGTAGGAATAGAAGTGATTTTCGTTTCACTTGGAAGATATAGATAAGTGAGGCTTTCCCAATAATTCAAAGCATTTTCAGGGAGAGAGGTCAATGTGTTAGGAAGAGCAAAATGACTGACCTTTTTTAAAACGTCGGTCGCATTGATTTTGTTGAAGGAAGTTACGGGTTTCCCGTTGTGATAAGCAGGAATTCCAAAAGCGAGGTTAGCGTCAGCGATGCCGCCTGCGATATAAGTCGTTATACCGGTAACGTTATAGCCACTACTATCTTCATTAAGCTCATAAGTCCAACTGTATTGCTGCGACCCTTCACCAAGCTTAACGAATTTGGCATATAGAGTCATATCCGCATAAGTGCTAGTCAATGGGAATGTAACGGGTCTAACAAAGGACGAATCATAATAGAACCCAAAGAAAACGACATCGTTCGCTTGCGATTTATCCGTCAGATTGCTAAAAGGATCATAAACGATATTTTCAATCGTAGAGCCTTTGGTTACAGTCATTTCCGCTAACGAAGCGTAACTACCCGTATCAAAAGTGATTTTCACTTTCTTTGTTTCGTCAAGAGGATTCACTTTGAGCTTGAATTCGACATATTTAGC
The DNA here is from genome assembly GCA_002404865.1 of Caryophanales bacterium UBA4691. Lineage (GTDB taxonomy): Bacteria > Bacillota_I > Bacilli_A > RFN20 > CAG-826 > UBA4951. The sequence goes on from DHKP01000031.1 coordinate 68,609, forward strand.
GAAATTCTTGCTCGCATAAGCCTTAACGGTAATTTCTTCATCCGTTAATTTAATCGCTTCGATCGTTTTGGCTTTAGAGTCAAGGCGCAAGGCGTCGCTAGAAGAAGAAAGCTCAATGTTTTGATTTGCATTAGATGGGGAAATCGCCGTTTCGATTTTAAGCTTTTGCCCTAAAGAAATCGTCTTCGGCGCATTCGTTAAAGAAATTGATTCGACAGGAATAAACTCAACGGTAAGCGTAAGAGGGTCGCTAGTCAAATCGCCTTTAGAGACCGTAATATTGCTAGTGCCAGACGTTAACGCTTTAACGCGTCCTCCTTGCGTGACGGAGATAACGCCAGGATCAGATGATTCCCAGGTAATTCCTTCCAAAGATAAACCGTTTTTAGAGACGCATTTTAGATTCAAGATGTCCCCAACGCTTAATTCGGTTGAACTAGGAATAGCGATAGAGTATTCCTTTTCTTCTGTTGTTGGTTGACTTTGACTTGTATCTACGCCAGTGTTGGTGTTTGAGTCATTCGAAGAATTGTCCTCGCCGCACCCAACTAGGCCTAGAGCCATTAATGCGCTTAATATCAATACTGATTTTTTCATGGCTATCTCCTTTTTGTTTCTTTATATCCTTATATATTATAAGGGCGAATGATTATACGTTTGTAAAAGCTCAATTTCACTAAATATATTATCGTGTTGGCACGCTACTCATCGCTATTAGATTTATTTCCTCGTTCACCGATAAGCAAAACGCTATTCGCTAAAAGCGCCTATTAACGATGCTCCACACAAAGAGAACGCGAATGAACCAAGAGGCAGCCAACCTTAATCATCACGATAAACGTCATCTAGAGTAAAAGCCCCACCGCTGGTCATTCTCCGATATATCCGCTTCGAGAGAAAAAACCAAGCTCGACATTCTTTATACCGCAATCCGCAACTTGCTCTCTTTCTTCTTCATAGATAGAAGGCCCTAGCGCGGAAGAAGTAAACTTAACTTCATAGAAGCAATAACGTTCACCATTATAAGCGGCAACATCAAATTGCCCGTTTTTTCGATTGATAGGATCAACATAATAATATGTCCCAGCTTGCTGCAAAGGCGGGTCGATTTTCCCTTTTAAGTTTTGTCTAATCAAGAATGCTTTCGCTACGCTTTCAAATTCTTTAGGAACATAGGTTTCTTCAAAATCTTTTGCGACATAGCGGTCATAAAAAGCATAGGGGTTCATGACAGAAAAGAACGATTTACGAGGCAATAAATATCGAAAATAGAACCGAGAAAGACGGTCATCGACTTGATATATGCTCTTTTTTCGGATTCATCGTTAATTGGGTAAATCTTTCGAACAAACCCTGCATTCGTAAGTTTTTTTAAGACATCCGCTAAAGCAAGAGAAGAAGAAACCCCGATTGAGAAAGGATGTCATTGAATTTGCAAAACCCCTTCCCAATGGCAAGGAATGCCTCGTTAGCGTTGCACATTTTGCCTAATTCAATTCGAAGCGACGACTCTACTTCATTACGAAAGCGGCCATCATTAGAGAGCAAAAGATCGATGATATTCTCTTTGACGGATTTTCTATCATCGATGTAGCGGTTATAAAAAGGCACACCGCCGAAAACAGAATAGATTCTAACTTCATCCTCAGAGGAAAAATTCGGATAAAACATTGAGGATTCTAAATAATCCATTGGTAATATAGGTATTTCTCTCCCAAACCTTTTATACAAGGGAGAACTTTCCATTACTAACGCTTTCATGGTTTGCACAAACGATCCACAGACGATAAATTTCATACTTCCGTTCATCGCGTGTTTATCAATGACCTTTTGCAAAAGAGAATCGCACCCCTCTATCTTCTCGCGGAGATAACGATACTCATCTAATACTAAAATAATCGGCATGGTTTCCGCTTTTGCAAAAAAGAGACTCAATCGCATCGAAAAAATGTGAAAACGCAGGAGTAGGAATATGAAACACATTCCCAATCAATTCGCAAAACATAGAAAGGTTGGCTTCTTCAGAAGTATCCGTGCATTCAAAATATAACGACGTTATTGAACATCCTTCTAGCGACTTTTTAATCAGTTCGCTCTTGCCGATTCGTCTTCTCCCATATAGCAAAATCCATCTTGCCCTTTTGAGAAATATAGTTCTTTTAGCTTGGCTAATTCACGTTCTCTTCCGATAAATGTCATAACTCGGTTTTCTCCGAGTTTTTTAAGCAATAAAAATCCTCTTGCCAAAATTGTCATCATAAAGTTTGCCCACTGCCGTATTCCTAAAAAGGGCTCGCCATTTAGCTTTGTAATGTAATTATGTTTTTTAATTTAATTAAAGAACTAGTATAATGACCTCCGCAATAAACAAAAGGGGGGTTCAATTATGATGCTTGAAGTTCGACACTTAAAACGTGTCTATCGCGTGAAAAACGCAGATCCTGTTTATGCCTTAAATGATGTAACGCTAAAATTCCCGGAAACGGGGCTTGTTTTCATCTTGGGTAAATCCGGTTCAGGAAAATCCACATTGCTCAATGTCATGGGCGGGCTTGATAAGGCGGATGATGGTGAAATCATCATCAACGGAAAGTCGAGCAAAAGCTTTACAAAGGGGGAGATGGATTCTTATCGAAACACCTATCTCGGCTTTATCTTCCAGGAATATAACATCCTTTCCGATTTTACGGTAAAAGAGAACATTGCCTTGGCTTTGCAGCTCCAGCACAAAAAAGCAACCGATGAGGAAGTGAATAAAATCCTTAGTGAAGTCGATTTGGCTGGCTATGGAAAGCGTAAGCCAAACGAGCTATCTGGCGGACAAAAGCAAAGAGTCGCGATCGCTAGAGCCTTAGTCAAAGAGCCAAAAATCATCTTTGGCGATGAGCCTACTGGCGCGCTTGATAGCAATACGGGCAAACAAGTTTTTGAAACGTTAAAGAAATTATCAAAAACAAAACTTGTCGTCATCGTTTCCCATGATCGCGATTTTGCCGAGCACTTCGGTGACCGCGTCATCGAATTAAAGGATGGAAAAGTCATTTCCGATATTAGCAAAACCTCCTTAGCAAGCGTAAAACCAGCTGAAGGTGTCTCCCTAATTGGCGATAACATCATTCGCTTAAGCAAAAATAGGCCATTGACGGTAAATGACCTTCCTATCATCAATAATGCAATCAGCAAAGGCGGCACTGATGTTTTTATCACCGCGGATAGTCACGTCAACGAAGCGATTTGCGAAGCGGCCAAAATCGATAAAGAAGGGAATCGCGAAGAATTCGTAAAAACCGACCCAAGCAAAATCAAAGAAGGGAAGGGAACATTTAAGCCAATCAAGAGCAAATTCTCTTTAGCTCACGCCTTCAAAATGGGTTCGCGCTCCTTGCGCGTTAAGCCATTCCGTCTAGTGATGACGATTCTATTATCAACGATTGCTTTCTCCTTATTCGGCGCAAGTTTAACGTTATCCATGTTCAGCGAGCAAAGCGCGCTCAAATCCACCATAGATAAAAATGAAATGTCGTTTTTCCCTGTGAGCGTGTACGAAAAAGGAGACAGTGACGGAATCAAAGACGAATGGATCGAAGAAATCAAAAACACAGGCGTCAATGTCTATAAATCCGATAATAAGCGCGTCTCTCTTCCCGTTGGGGCAAAGAATGATTTGTTCCACACTTCAAACCTCACTTCTAGCGTTTCCTTAGGGGAAAATGGTGAGAGTGCCTTAAAGGATTTTGGCTTGAAATTAGAGGCAGGAAAACTCCCAACAGCCGAAAAAGAATGCGCAATATCGCTTTACGCCTATTATTCCTACGCGGATTTAGGGTTCAATAAGACAAGCGGAAGCGGAAATACAAGCACCTCGACCACTTTAAGCTATGAAGATGTTATAGGGACAGAACTGACCGCCGAGGGCAATTCTTATAGCCCGATGGGCAATACTAACGTCACCTATACCATCACCGGAATTATCGACACCAAGCTCCCAGAATATCTATTGTCTTACCGTCATAACTCCCAAAATATCACCTATAGCGACCCTCATTATAGTGAACTAAGCAGTTTATCATATGCATATGGTTCTTCGATTCATACCGCATTATTTGTCAAAGGCGAAGAGAAAAAGGGGGAAGAGGATATCGTCATCTCTCGTCAATTAGTAAGCGGCGAAGATGAAAAAAATCAGCAGTATTATTCCTTAGGCTATTTCCCTTCCCATCAAGAGAACGAATTCTATTTCAAAAAGGATAAAACCGCGCTTTCTAAAGGCGAAGCGTTAGTTTCTATGTATACTTTAAGGAACATCATGTATTCCTCTTCATCATCTACGGAAGAATCGCCAGTAGAAGGTAGCCTAGCCTATGCAATGCAGGAAATCAGTAATAACGAATACACTTTCAAAGAGAATTACTTCGATTCTATTTGTACCGATTATACCGATGAATTGTATAACAAATACAAAGACAGTGAAGAATTCCCTGGTTATTATGAAAACAAAACGGATGCCCTACGTTATTTCTTTATGAACACACAAGAAGGATGGAATACAGACGAATATAAAGAATGTCAAAAACAGTGGATTGAAAAACAAAAAGAAATCTTAGGAAAAGTAACCGATACCGCTTCTCTCCCATCGATAAAAGGCTATCTCCCCACCGGAGAAAGAAAAGATAATGGCTTAGAGCCAAAAGTGGAATGGGAGTTTGACATCGTCGGTGTCGATTTTACCGAGACAGACCGTTATAGCTATTCGACCTATATGAGTATCTCAGAAGAAGACGCAACCGCAATCCGCGATGCGTTAAAGAAGAACGGTTATGGCTCTTCTTCAAGCGAAAGTAGAACTTGCTATATCACCTTCGGGAATGACGAAAACGTGATAAACCGCTTCTTGGATTTATACATGACGAAGAAAAAGGTATTCGTCGACGCAAAAGACTATAACGATATCCCTGATTCTGCGTGGAGAATGAATATACTAGATAGCACTTTAGGTACCGTAGAAAGCACCGCTAGCATGATTACGGTGTTAACCCAAGTGTTCCTATATGTCGGTATCGCGATGGCGGTCTTCAGCATGCTCCTCTTCTATAATTTCATTTCCGTTTCCATTAACAACAAGAAGCGCGAAATCGGTATTTTGCGCGCCGTTGGGGCAAAACGGAGCGATGTCTTCAAAATCTTCTATTCAGAAGCCTTTATCATCGCGATCATCAACTTCGTTTTGTCCACAATTGCCGTGTTTGTCATGTCGTATGTGATAAACGCCGAACTAGGAAAATCGGGCAATTTCAATTTTGACCTCATGTCGCCAAACATTCTAATTATCTTATGCTTACTTGGCATTTCTTTATTAGCAAGCGTGATTTCTGCATTCTTGCCAGTCACGAAGATTGCAAACAAAAAGCCGATTGACGCGATTCAAAACCGTTAAATCAATTCAAATTCGACTAATGTCCCTACTTCAAAAGTAGGGATTTTTTAATGGCTATTCATGCGTTTAATCCGCTTTTGCGTGGATTTTTGTTATGAAAAGCTTGTGTCTATTTCTAGTCAATTCTCCCAAAGAACTATGGATTTTTGCGTGGATTTACTAACGATTGAATCAAAAATAATGCAAATCGCCTATCGAAAAATTTAAGATTATAGAAAAGGCTAGCCTTATGTTAGAAAAATTCATCGTAAAACAAATCAAAAAGCAAGAAAAGCAACTTGATGATTGGCTTAATTCACGTAGCGTCCCTAATGAAGAAGGCCTTTTAAAAGAAGGTGTTATTCTTGTCGATAATATTGATTATTTTGGTGACAAGAAAACGTGCCACAAAATGGAAGTTCTTAAGCCCATTAATCAAGACATCAAAGGTGTTCTAATTAATATCCATGGTGGCGGATTGCTTCTTGGTAAGAAAGAAGAAAACCATGCATCAAATGTCTTATTCGCAAAAGAAGGATTTATCGTATATAGTCTTAATTACCCTCTAGCCCCGGAAGCCAAATTTCAAGAAATCCTCCGCTCCCTTATCGTTGGGATCAATAAAGTTAGCGAATTAGAAAATTCAAAAGAAATCATCCTTTTTGGTGATAGTGCGGGCGCTTATTTATCCGTTTATCTAGCCGCGATGAAAAGAAACCCTAAAATCGCTGAAGCGATGGGAAGTATTGGTTCCATCATTCCAGAAATTAAAGCGCTTGGTTTAATCAGCGGCATGTTTTATACGACACAGTTAGATTCTATTGGAATATTTTTACCAAAACTCGTCTATGGGGCTAACTATAAGAAAGCGTCTTTTTATCCTTGCCTAAATCCCGAAAATCCTGAGATTATCGCTTTTCTTCCACCTTGCTTTTTAGTCACAGGGAAAGGCGATTTTTTAAGACACTACAGTAGAAACTACGCGAAGGCGTTAAGTAGCAATGAGAACGACAATATCTTTCTCGATATGGAAAGCAAAAAGAAGCTCCCCCACGCGTTTGTTGCACTGTTCCCTGAACTAGAAGAATCTAAAATTATCATTAGTGAGATGGTGAGTTTCTTTCTCTCCAATATAAATAAGGCGTCTTAAGTATCTATGCAAAAGGTTCTTAGGTAAACTCGGTGTACCCTCTAGATCGGCTAAAATTTTAAAGACATTAGATGCTAAAATATTTTCGATAAATACTTGCTTTTCGTATCAAGTTTCAAATCTGATTGCCAATTAATTGCACCTTTTTGGTATGTTTAGACACTAATTAATTGCACCTTTTGCGGTAACAAGAGTTTGTGTTTCAACTTCAATTTAACTATGGAGCAAGGGAAAAGAAGGGAAGGTCAGTGCTTTCGTCAAGATGACAGCTATCATGGATAGAACGATGAGATTATTAACTATTTTTCATGAAGAAATTCAGCAAACACGGTGTTTTATGTCGCCTATTCAATGAGGGCTTTGTGTTTATCAAAATAACCAGTCGAGCATGAATGCCGGGTAATAAATAATGCCTTCTTTCGTTTTAATATCCCCATCATACAAAATGATTCCTTGGTTGACCAAAGACTGGAATTTTCTCTTAAATTTGATTAATGAATCATGTGAATAATCACCTGATCATTTTGCTTCTATTGGGGTAATTTTCCCGTTTTTTAAACATAGGAAATCAATTTCCATGATTGTTTTATATGTTTTCTTGTCTCTTTTAACGTAATAGCAAACTTTGTTCCCTTTGTGACGTAATGCCTGCGCTACATAGTTTTCAATAAACATTCCTTCATTGATATGAAGTCTATCGAGTAAAAGCCGCTTATAGAACAATTCATCATGGATTGAATTTGAGTATGCTAAAGAATATAGCAAACCCGTATCAAGGAAATAGGCTTTAAATTCAATTGGATTCAGCGTTAATAAAGGAAGCGGAGATGGCTCGTTTACCGGGTAAGACAAAGTAACAATATCGGCATCGCTTAACCACTTCATAGGGGCACCATAGTCTCTTTCTCGAGCGTTTTCGTTGATACGAGAATAATGAAAATGACTATCGTGGTGTGATAGTTCACTTGGTATCAGCTCCAAAATAGACAAAGCGTAGTTTGAATTTACTCTTTTTTGCTTTGCTAAATCATCTTTATATAAAGAGATAATCGATTGCTTTTCTTTTTCAGCTTCGCCAAAGTCTTTAGTTTGTAAATAAGTGCGTATTGGTTTAGGCATCCCACCTACGATTAAATATTCCTTAAATTTGCGGTAAATATTTCTATACGCTGCGTTTAATGGCTTATTCTTTTTCGCACAGTCACTTAGTAGTTGAATCATTATTTTTTGCTTATCGTTTTTCAAAAATTCAGAAAAACTAAGCGGATGAACTTCAATGGTATCTTCTTCACTGGGCAATAAGTAATTTTCTTCTTCCTCGCTTGCTTTTACTACAGAGGCAAGCGAACCGGTTTCCAATTATCATAACGGCCATCAAGGAGAAGCGTTTTTATGGCTTGTGTAGCCGGCTTAAACAATTGGATTTCGTCTAAAATAATCAATGATTCCCCTTGATATAGCGTTTTGCCATAGGCAACCATAATTTGATCATAAAAGTAATCAAGGTCGTCAAGAGAATCGAGAAAAAGATTTTTAATTGCAATAGACGCCTTATCAAACGATATTTTTATGAAGGACCGATACTCTTTGTGGGCGAGTTCTAAAGCAAGGACGGACTTACCAACTCTTCTTGCGCCTTTTAAGAAACAAGCAACATGTTTTCTTGCTCTACTCATTTTCCAAGATAGGAGTTTTGAATAGCAGTCTCTTTCTAGATAAAAGCCGCTTTCTAAAGCTAATTCGTATTCATCTAAATCAGTAATCATGCGTCTTCATTCCTTATATTTCACAAAACTTCCTTTTTGCGTTCGCATTACGTAGTGATTAGAGAATAAACTACTACTAATAAAGCGGAGGGGAAGATTAGTCGCCTTTATTGTTACCGAGTTCCGTTAGAACTATTGAGGCTACTTAATTGAGTCGGCTTTTTTGAAAACAGATGCTAGGTATTTGTCACTCATTTTTTACCATGATGTTCTCCTAAGGGGATGGAATTACAAAAAATTCGGGGAATTCATCCATGAATTTTCCTCAAAATATTCCTCGATTTCCCCGAATATCCCTTCATTAATAAGGTTAAACTTTTAATAACGCATATCTTCTTTTGATATCTATGCTTTTTTGACTAATAGAATTAAAAACAGTGCTGATTTGTAAGGATATCATCATAATTTTAATTGCACATATTTCGCCAAGAATATGCAATTAAACTTGGATTCAACCACCACATGCTTTAAAATGTGGCTATGAAATTTATTAATCTCAAAGAACAAATATCCCAATTAAATACGCCTTCTATTGTATCAATGTTACAAGCTGTAGAGTTCAATCGAGGCAAGGTATTCGGATTGCCTAAAAGACTGAAAGTCAATCGACTGCACGATTTAAATAAAAGAAGGAGCGTAACCAGCAGTAACGAAATCGAAGGCATTAAAATACAACAGGCGAGAGAAGAAGATATTTTATTAAATCGTTTGGACCCTGAGACAAAAGAAGAATTTTTGCTATTCGGATACAACAAAGCTCTAGAGAACGTCTTTAAAGTTTACAAATATCAGCCATTATCAGAATCCTATATTAAAGATCTGCACTATTTTTTATACGAATCATTGACACCTGGGTTCGGTGGAAAGTATAAAGCGGAACAAAACTATATCCGGGAATATAGCAAAAACGGAGCGTTACTAAGAACGGTATTTATTCCCTCAAAACCAGAAGATGTCGACAATTTAATGGGGAATTTGGTGTTCCAATTCAATGAATGTATGAAAGATCCTAACTGTAACGTTCTCCTTGCTATTTTTGTATTCGTACTAGACTTTTTATGTATTCATCCTTTTTACGATGGCAATGGTCGCGTCTCTAGACTATTAACGACTTTTCTTCTAATGAAATACGGCTATGACATCGACCAATATTATTCCCTTTCCTATGTAATTTTGAATCATGTCGATGCCTATTATTCTTCTTTGGAAAAATCCTCAATCGGTTGGAACGAAGGGAATAACAATTACGAATATTTCGTCCATTTTATGCTTGAGTGCCTGAAAGAAGCATACAAGAAAATGACGTACATTATCGAGACTAATTCCATGCCAGGGCTTTCCTACGATAAAGTGCTTCGGGTCATTAATGATTCAAAAGAACCAATAACAAAATCGGAAATTGAGGAAGTTCTTGTTAGCCTATCAAGAACAACGATAGAAAAGTCGTTGCGAGAACTTTCAAGCAACCACAAAATCCAAATGATCCAAGGGGGCAAATACGCAAAATACTATAAAATTTGACTGTGTATTTGCCGATAAATACGAGTTTCTCATTCGTTAAACCAAGCAAAAATCCTTCATTACCCCTTTATCAAAAAAAGTAATATTTGGACTTGGAAATATGGATGATTTATTGGACTAATTTCTAGTAATCCAACATGAAATCCTTGCGGGCTTTTGTATTTGATTCTCCGCTTAATTGTTTTGGTGTCCCCCTGATGGCTTTTATGTTATCAATTACGGAATTATTCAGCGATTAACAAATAACATCCTGTCACTATGACGTAATTTGTT
>DHKP01000003.1 GCA_002404865.1 Caryophanales bacterium UBA4691
ATTTATTTACCAAAGTCAGGTATCATGTTTGACGTCTAAGAAAGCAAAGAAAAATGCAGCAATGTGATCAGTTAGCCTCTACCATCTCTTTCTTACTTTTCTTTGCGATTAAAAACAAAAAAGAGAAAAGTTAACAAATAGGAAGCGCGTGTAGCCAAATATTGAAAGAAAAAGCTCGGGGGCATATCTCTTCTTCCATAAATAGTTGCCCTTCAAAAAAACTATTTTTGCCTTAATAAAGATAGCACTTTTTCTTTTTCCTTCGGGAGAGGTGCTAAAAAATTCTTGTGGGATAAATAAGATAAAACACCTGGGATTTCTCCAAATTCAAAAGAATAAGCATGGAGGAATTGCGAGGATAATCCATATTTTTCTTTGTATTTTCGGTTCAAAGCGAAATCGCCATATTTCGCGTCTCCTAATAAAGGATGATGAATATAGGCCATATGTACGCGAATTTGGTGGGTGCGACCAGTCAATAAATCGCATTCCACTAAACTTGAATCTTCAAAAACCTCCAAGGAACGATATAGGGTTTTTGCGCTTTTTGCCCCGTTAGCGAGAGAAGCCACTTTAACCATGCCGGAATTACTATCCTTTAATAAAGGGGCGTCCACTTCTCCTTTTCCTTCCAAGGTCCCCGCCACTAAGGCGTAATATTTTTTAGAAATGTTTTTTCTTTCTTTGAAAAGCTCTTCTAGTTCTTTTAATGCCGAATCTTTTTTGCCAAATAGAACTAATCCGCTCGTATTGCGGTCAAGACGGTGAGCGGGTGAAGGAACAAAAGAATGATGGGCAGGATCATATTCTCCTTTGAAATAGAGATAGTTTTGGACGTTTTGCGTCAAGGTGTTCCGCTTCTCTTTTTCGTCTCCATAAACAAGCACCCCTGCTGGCTTATTCACGATCAAGATATTCTTATCTTCATAAATGATTTCATAAGGAAGAGGCTTCTTAATGACTTCTTTCGGTTTAGCGAAGTCTTTTAGCTGCGTATCGGTGACGTAAATCCTCACCAAATCCCCAGTGTGAACAACCGCGTCCTTCTTGACCCAATGCCCATTAATTTTGATGTCTTTTTTCCGGAATGCTTTATAAATAAAACCCAAAGGTGCTTCATTGAGGGATTTTTTCACAAATTTCTCGATTTTTTGCCCATCTTCTAACGCAGATACTTTTATTTCAACCATACTGACATTATCGAGTAAAGGCTTGTAATAAGCAATTGCAAACAATTAACAATATCTCTATAATTTCCCTTGCGCGAAAGCGTTATTTGGAGGAATACCCAAGTGGTTGAAGGGGCGGGCTTGGAAAGCTCGTAGTATCTTAACCGGTAGCTGGGGTTCGAATCCCCATTCCTCCGCCATCTGATTTGTATCCGAACCCTGTATATTCACCATTACGGGTTCGGTGTTACCATCAAACTTGATCAGTGGAACAAAATCCCCGAAGAGTTGGAAGGTAAATAGCGAAATGATCACCTCAGAAATGAGGTGATTTTTTTCGATTTAAATAGTTATTTGTTTGAAAGTTTTATGGCTCAGAAATGATAAAATAGTTATGGAGATTCAAAATGGCCAATTACAAAAGTATAGATTTATTTGCTGGAATCGGAGGAATACGTCTTGGATTTGAGCAAGCGTTTAAAAAGGAAATAGAGACTGACTTTGTTTCCGAATGGGATAAATACGCGCAAAAAACATATCAAGCCAATTTCAAGGATTCTTTTCCCATAGCTGGCGACATTACTAAAATTGATGAGAAAGACATCCCTGATTTCGATATTTGTTTAGCTGGCTTCCCATGCCAGGCGTTTTCATTGGCTGGAAAGCGAAAAGGTTTTAAAGATGATTATAAGGGTATGTGTCGAGGAACATTATTTCTCGATGTAGCTAGAATTTGTGAATTTCATAAACCAAAAGTGATTTTTTGTGAAAATGTAAAAGGCCTTACAATTCATGACCATGGTAAGACTTTTCAGGTTATTACTCACACCTTTGAAAGCCTTGGTTACAAGGTTTTTTATAAGATTTTGAATTCTAAAGACTTTGGTGTCCCTCAAAATAGAGAACGTATCTACATTGTTTGCTTTAGAAATGACATAGCTCCTGAAAAGTTTGATTTTCCGAATCCGTTGAAAAAGAAGACATGTCTTCGTGATATCCTCCAAGAAGCACCAGTTCCTTCTAAATATTATTTAAGCGACGTCTATGTGGAAACTTTAAAAAGACATAAAGCACATCATCAGGCTTTGGGTCATGGATTTGGATATGAAATTAGAGATCTAGACGGGATTGCTGGAACAATTGTATGTGGAGGCATGGGGAAGGAACGTAACCTAATTATTGATACGCGCGAACATTCTATGACTCCTACTACCCACATTAAAGGAAAGATTAACCAACAAGGAATACGCAAGTTAACTCCAAGAGAATGGTGTAGACTACAAGGCTTTCCAGACAATTACAAACTTATACTTGCCGATACTCATACTTATAAACAATTTGGAAACAGCGTTACGGTTCCAGTAATCAAAGAGATAGCAAAAAAAATAAAAGGAGTTTTAGATGACAGAGAAAAAGGCGATAGAAAACACTGATTTTAAGGGAAACAAGGGCGAATGGGCCGAAATTTATATTTTCTTAAAACTGTTGGTGGATGGCAAACTATATGCCGCTGATAGAAACCTGAATAAAATCAATGATGTTTATTTAGATATTCTAAAAATAATTCGTGAAGAAAATAAGGGATTTGTTTATTCTTATCATCCAGGGAAACAAATTGAAATTAATTTAAATGAGAAAAATGTCGGACCGATTTTTTCAAAGGCTAAATATGACACGATAAAAGATTTGATTTGGAATTATTTAAATTCTTCTTCTGGTTCCATATCTATTCCAACTGTGGATTCTTTTTTGAATGAAATCCATATTACTAAGCTTAAGGCGCCTGCTTTTTCGAAATCTTCATTTGGCGGAACGTCAGACATTGTAATGGAAATTATGGATTACAGAAGCGGAACCAATAATACTTTAGGCTTCTCTTGTAAATCCGATTTGACAGCGCAGGCAACTCTTTTTAACGCCAGCAAAAACAACACCAATTTTGTATATCAGATTAATGGCCCGATGACAGATGAAATAATGAATGAATTTAATAATATTCTAGATAATCAAGGCCATGTTTCAATTTCAGCAAGAATTCAGTATTTAAAGCAAAAGAAGATGACATTGACATTTGTTTCTCCTGCAATGGAAACCGCAAAAAGAAACTTGATTTTATCTGGTGGAAAAGAAATGCCTTTGATTGTCGGTTCCCTATTAAAATACTACTATTGGGATAATGAGGCTAAAGCTATCCATGGCAGTTTGCTTGATGGTTTGACATATGTGACTGAAAATGATGTTGCAGCCTACGAAATGGATGATTTAAGAAGCATATATGAGCGAAAAATATCCACTTTACTATTAGACATGTTTACAGGGATGCGCTTGGCTACTAATTGGGATGGGCATTCCAGCGTAAACGGGGGATATATTGTTTTGAAACAAAATGGTGATGTGGTAGCATATCACTCGACCATTGCCGATCAATTCAAAGAATACTTGATTGATTCTCTTGCTTTTGATTCTCCATCAGCGACCAGACATGACTATATGAAGATTTACAAGGCTGAAGATAAATATTTGATAAATTTTAATATGCAAATTCGATTTCGTAAGAAATAGCTTCCGTTTTTGTAAAAGAATAACAACGGAATTTCACCCATTTTTGCTAGAATATAGTCAGTATGAGACAGGAAAACCCATCCGTAATCAGAGACTATGACAAGCCTAAGAACCACCACGGCTTCGTTTATGTGAGAGCCGGAAGAGACGGCAGAGTGCCCCTTTGGGAAATGAGAAAACCCACTCCTGACGAACGACTCTCCATCATCGAGAACTATATCCGTATGCACGGCAAAGAAGGACCAATAAAGGTCTCTTTCTTTTCGAAGAAGCTAGGAGTGAGCGACAGAACCATCCAATCCATCCTGAGACT
>DHKP01000036.1 GCA_002404865.1 Caryophanales bacterium UBA4691
GAGGGGCGGTAAGCCTGGAAGGTCTTTTCGATGTCTTACTTTGCAATTGCCTGACTGACGAAGGAAAGAAAGACGAGGTTTCCGGGTATACAAGAAAAGCGAAGGAGAATTTAGTTAATGGGAAAACGCCATTTGGACGATGCGCAGCCAGATATGTCGATTTTTTCAGCACTGATACTTTTGAAACCTATCTACATGATTTAGAGGACGACATCCCTAAGAGATTGGTCGCAGCATTCAAGCCATATATTAAGGGAATCGTCGAAGAGAACTACAGTCAAAAAATAGCGCAACAATTTTCAGAAATTTTCATGGCAGCTGCTTCCGATTATAAAAACCGACGTAAAGAGCATCTTGAAAAATTAAAGAATATTTACGATGCCCAGAATGGGCGATGCGGTCTATGCTCAAGACCAATTGCATTAGCCGGTAAGATTAGCGATTCTTTCTTCATTATCAATGATAAAAACAAGACGGAAATAGGAGTCTGCGCCGATTGCAAATCGAAAGTTTCTGAAAATAAAGAAATCGAAAAGAGACAAAAAACCAAAAATATTGGAATAAATCTTCTCTTGGATGATGAAATCGTCAAAGTGGTCGATCAACTATGCCATGAAAAACGCGGAAACATGATTTTGGATTATTCCGGATTGAAGATATCTCAAAAGATTAACCAGGAAGCCAATTTCGATCTCTATCATAAAGTCTCTTCTTATGTGGCAATGTATTTTTTAAATGTTAGAGACGTTTTAGAACAATATGAAAGTTTGCATCCATACATTTCAGAAAAACTCTCTTCCTATTTTAAATCCTCATTCCTTACTCTCGAGTCAAAGGGGTTCAGCCAAGAGCGCATCTTCTCTTGCTTGACCGACAACATCAAAGAAAAGTGTGATGTTTCAATCACGGCGGCCGAAGTATTGGTTTCGTATTTCGTCCAGAATTGCGAGGTGTACCATGAGATTTCCAAATAAGCTAAATTTCTATCGACAAAGCGTAATATACTGCATGCCTATTGTTTTGAGACGTTTGAATAAGCCGGTTCGGCCGATTGATTTGTACAAGATAATCAAAAACGAAATCAAAATCGACGTTATTGTTTATCAAGAAGCATTGGTGTGCTTATACGCCATGAGAATGATCGATATGAACGACAAAGGAGAATTGGTAAGATGTTAAAAGAAATCAAATGTGTTAAATTCGGCGAAAGAATTCCGAATAAAACGATATCATTTCACGATGGATTGAATGTGGTTGTTGGGGAAAACGACGCAGCAAATAGCATCGGCAAATCGACTTTGCTTCTCATAATTGATTTCTGCTTTGGCGGCAAATCGTATACGAATAATCCGAATTCAGACGTTCTATTAACCGTCGGCGACCACGAAATTCTTTTTACATTCGAATTTGGTGGCGTCGAATACCATTTCAAGCGCACGACAAACGAGCCCGATGCATATTTTGAGTGCGATGCGAATTATAAGGTGATTGGTGAGAAGAAGAAAATCGATGATTTGAACTCTTTCTTAAAAGTAAAATACGGTTTGGCGTCATGCAGTTTTACATTTAGAGAATTGATAGGCCGTTTCTCAAGGATATATGGAAAGGGAAACTACGACACTCAAAAACCATTGAAGTCTTATATTGGTGATAGCAACGACGCAGAGGCAATCAGCTGCCTAGAATGTTTGTTTGGCGAGTTTGACAAAATAAAAGAGCTTAAGAAACAAATATCGCTAAAGGACGATGAGACGAAAGCCTACAGGAACGCTCAGAAATTCAATATTATTTCCTCAACCATCAAAAGTGATAAACAACTTGAAGAAAAGAAAGCGGAGCTAAAAGAGAAAAGTGATGAACTAGCCAATTTGCTTACGGAGGAAAGACAATCGGACGTAATGTTCGAAAATAATCTCAGCGAGGAAGATTTGACCAACAAGGAAAAATACGTTTCTCTTGTTAGGCAAAGAAGGAAAGCACAAAATGAACTAAAAGCCCTTAGAAAAATGACGTGCGAGGATTCTCTGATGACTTCAGAAGACCTCGCGAACTTGAAAAGTTTTTTCCCCAATGCCGATTTTGAATCCATCGATAGAATTAACTCTTTCCAACGTAAACTCATTGAAAACGTAAATGGCGAAATCAAGCAGCTTCAAGAAAGTCTAAATTCAGCAATAGCGTCTTTGGAAAAGCAAATAGCCGATATTCAGGAAGTTCTCGAAGAACGCCATATAAATCCAAGGTTATCTGATACTTTTTTCCAAGATATATTTTTAAAGAAAAACTATATTTCATCGTTAGAAGGGCAGATTGCTTTATACGAAAAAACCAAAAAACTGAAATTCGACAAGAAAATACTCACTGAAAGCCTAGAGCAGCAGGAAAATGTTATCGTAAAGTCGATTCAAGATACGATAAATGACCAAATGGAAACATATAACGACTTGCTTTATCTTGAAAAGAGGCAACCTCCAAAATTAGAACTCGCAGATTACAAGCACTATTCTTTTCTCTCGTCTAATGATCACGGAAGCGGAACGGAATTCAAGAATATCCTTTTACTCGATTTATCAATATTGAAACATTCCATGTTGCCGATTGTTATACACGACTCCATCTTATTTAAGAATATCGGTGATGAGCCGATGGGAAACTTGTTTAAAATTTATCAAGATTTTACTAAACAAATTTTTATCTCAATAGATAGGGTTAACGCATTATCAGAGAAAGCACAAAGGGTAATACAAGAATCATCGGTTATAAAACTGTTTAAAAACGAAGGCAGCTTGTTCGGCTATTGTTGGAACAAGAAAGTTAATTCTAATAAGTGAAATTGATTGCCAAACATATCTCTAAACCTGTTTCTTGCTTATGATGAGACAAAGCTATGTATCGAAAATGGCGATACTATTTTCTATACGTGTTGAGGCTGTGGTGTTACTTAGTCGGAAAAACACCTGAAAAACGCCAAAACCACAAAAAATGGAAGGATTTCCTGCTCCTTGAAAATGCGGGAAACCCTTTTTTGTTGCGAAAATCGCTTAAATGGCGGCAAAGCGGTAAAAACAGGGCCTTTACTCGTATGGGGAAATAGGTCGACATTCAAAACAACACCCATCTTGCCTCGTATCGACACGGGAATCGGTGACCAATGCCTTTATACGATGGAAGGAGCGAATCAAAACCTATTTCAGTTCTTTTGAATAATCATCAAATTCATCGATAATTTTATATTTTTTTGAGTACTCTTTCTCGACCAGGGAACGAAACTCGTTTAATTTATCAACGAATTTTTGGCATTCTTCTTTCGATGAAAAACCCTTGTAAGAGAATTCATGGGCATCGTTGACAAAAATAGTCATGTACTCTTTCGCGATGATTGCTTTTAATTCGTCTAGCCGTTGACTTGGAGGGTTTTCTTCGGGAAAATCATTTTCCGTCAAAACACCCTTTTTCTCATAAGTCCAAATTGGGTAGCAACCGTATTCAAGCATCAATTTAAGTATTTTCATTTCGATTTTATCTCCTTCCATTTATTTGTGAGATGAACGCCGACAATATAACCATTGTCACTTATTGTAATTGCTAAATGAACAACCTTCTTGTCAAATGCGGTCTCATATACTGGCCTATCCACGCCACTTATGCCAACGATTTTCGCTTCTTCAACAGCTTTTTTAATCAGTTCCGGTATCCGTTTTATTGATATTCCGTTCTTTTTCAACTCTGGAGCGTGTTTCTCGATGATGTGCTTCAATCCAGAAGGCTTCGGTGACTTTGACTTGCCCTTTTCAAGCCATATTATTTTGCCATCTTTGCCTTTGACTATGAAAACAACGTCCTTCTCCGTTATCTTGCCGCCGCGATCCTTCACCTCTTTTACAAGGAGCTGTTCTTTTTTGGAGAGGAGAGAACGTGTTCGCTTCTTGGTCTTTATTGCGCGGTTCCGCTCTTTCAAAGCCGCCATCTCCTTTGCGGAACGTGTATTGGAAAACAGGTTACTATTCGGCTTCATTTTTCTTCCTCCTATATGCTTTGTGCGT
>DHKP01000019.1 GCA_002404865.1 Caryophanales bacterium UBA4691
AAACAAATTACGTCATAGTGACACGTTAAACTCGTTCGCTTCCGCTTCGCACGCGCTTGCGTTAAAATATGCGCGCTATGAATAGCAGAATGAAGAAATGGGCACGTTATCGAAAGAAGATCGTTCATACTCCTGAACAAGAATTTTCGAAGCGGAAACCGCTAGAGGTTAAAACCTCTCCAGAAGACGATTACGCAATCAATCAAACCGCGGTAAGCCGGGGCGCAATTTCTTTAGAAGGAATCGGCGGAAAAAGTTATCACAGCACTTTGTATCATGAGTATCAGATCAAACAATGGGTTTATCTTGTTTTGAAGATTGTGTTATTGGTTCTGGTCGTCGCCGGGCTCATCATTCTCTATTTTCAATGGGTTAAAAGGTGAAATTATGGAACAACACATCGCTATCGCTATTGATGGACCTGCCGCAGCGGGGAAAAGCACAGTCGCTAAAAAAGTCGCGGCTTTATTAAATTTCGTTTATGTGGATACGGGCGCTATGTACCGTGCTGTTACTTATGCAGTGCTTTCGCGCGGACTTGACCCAAAAAATGAAGATGAGTCCATTACTGTTCTTCCTAATTTATCTATCGATCTTCTCTCTGATGGCAGAGTGGTTTGTAACGATGAAGACGTTTCGAAAGTCATTCGTGAACCGCTTGTTTCTAATAATGTGAGCTATATTGCGGCAATGAAACCAGTTCGCCTCGCTCTTATTGAAATGCAAAGAAAATTAGCGGAAAGCAAATCCGTTGTCATGGATGGGAGAGATATCGGTTCTTACGTTCTCCCACATGCCCAAGTGAAGATTTTCCAAGTGGCAAGCGTGGAAACTCGCGCGAAACGCCGTTACGAAGAAAATCTTGCAAAGGGGATTAAGACGACTCTTGAAGAGGTGGAAGATAACCTTAGGGAGAGAGATAGAATCGATAGCAGTAGAGAGTTTGACCCTTTAATGCAAGCTCCTGATAGCGTTTTGCTTGATACTTCCTCTTTAAGCATTGACGAATCCGTCGAAGCCGTTTTGAAAATCGTGAAAGAAAAGACGGGATTGGAGGCTCTATGCCATTAGGGACATTAGCCATTGTTGGCGCTCCTAGCGTTGGGAAAAGCACCATTTTCAATCGAATTGTTGGCCAAAGAAAAGCCATCGTAGAGCCGACTCGCGGAATTACGCGCGACCGGCTTTACGCAAAAGCGACTTGGCTTACAAAAGAATTCATGGTGATAGATACAGGCGGGCTTCAAATTAAAGACGCGCCTTTTCAAGAAGAGATCAGAGCACAAGTAGAAATCGCGATTGAAGAAGCGGATTTAATTCTTTTCGTTACCGATGGGAAAACGGGCTTATCGGGTGATGATAAGTTTATTGCGCGCTTATTATATGGAGCAAAGAAAAAAGTCCTCCTAGCGGTAAATAAAATCGATAATATTCAAGAAATCGCTAATCAATCGGAATTTTATCGTCTTGGTTTTGGCGATCCATTCATCGTAAGCGGGGCTCACGGCATTGGTATTGGAGACCTTTTGGATGCCGTTATTAAAAATCTTCCTATTAAAGAAGAAAAAGAATATGGGAACGCAATCTGCTTTTCTCTTATCGGTAGACCGAATGTCGGAAAATCCTCTTTAGCGAATCGCCTTTTAGGAGAAAAAAGAACTATTGTGAGCAATATTGCCGGAACGACTCGCGATTCTATCGATACTCCTTTTGAAGCAAACGGCAAAAGCTATGTTGTGATTGATACGGCTGGGCTTGTGAAACGTGGCAAAATATACGAAGCCGTCGATAAATACGCCGCGCTTCGAGCGATGGAAGCCATTGAACGCTCCGAAGTCGCTATTCTAGTTGTCGATGGCTCGACCGGTACGATTGAGCAAGATGCCCATGTCGTTGGCTATGCTATTGAGGCGAAAAAAGCCATTGTTGTATTGGTGAATAAGTGGGACGTTAATCGTCACTCAGAGACCGATGTGAGCGAATTTTTAAAGAATTTTCGCGCGACATTTAAATTCCTTGATTATGCGCCTGTTTTATTTGTGAGCGCAAAAACGGGGAAAGGCCTAGATAAAGTCTTGCCTGCGATCGAAACGGCTTATGAAGGATATCATAGACGCATCCCCACTCCGATTTTGAACCGAATTATCGCGGATGCCCAAGCCATGAACCCAACGCCAAACTTCAATCATGGTCGCTTGAAAATCGTTTTTGCGAATCAAGTAAAAGTGTGCCCGCCTACTTTTGTTATGTTCTGCAATAATCCCGATTATGCCCATTTCTCTTATACTCGTTATCTTAATAACCGTTTAAGAGAATCTTTCTCTTTCGATGGATCTCCGCTCGATATTGTCTATCGGATGAGAAAATAATTTTATTTCAGCCTAATCTTTCTTTTCTTTTCACTTTCCTTGCATTTTTATTGGAAATGAGAAAACTTCTTTCTTAGTTTTGAGCATAATTTTACAAAAAGTACTGATAAAATCGAGCTTTTTAACCAAAATATCGATAAAATCTAGTTTTTTAATTTTTCATTTTAATTTTTCGAAATAAATTAAAAAGCTGGAAGGGCTTTCAACAAAATCGTGCTCTTCATGAATAAAAAATTGCAAAAGTTCCGATGCCGTGCTAATTTATGGGTACTATTTTAGCAATAGGAGGTTACTCATGAACAAAGCTGAATTAGCATTAGAAGTCGCCGAAAAGGCCGAAATCGCGAAGGGTGATGCCCAGGCTGCGGTCGATGCAGTTTTTGAAATTATCGAAGATGCTCTCCTCAAAGGTGAGGAAGTGAAGATCTCTGGATTCGGTATCTTCTCGAAAAAAGAAAGAGCCGCGCGCGAAGGCACAAATCCTTCTACCCAAGAAAAGATCCAAATCCCAGCAAGCGCTTCCGTTGGATTTAAAGTCTCTAAAACCCTCAAAGACAAACTTAACTAAGCTTAGCTATTTTTGACAATGGTTTTGCCCTGATAACGAAATCGGGGCTTTCTTTTTCTCTTTTTCTTTGCTTGCTATATACTTGTGCTTACTATGTGTGACTCTCGATTTGATGATTTAGTTCCCTTGTTCCGCCTTAACCAGAAAAGGTTATATATCGTAGGTGGCTCCACTCGCGACTTGTTGCTAAATAAAGAATATAGCGATCACGATTTCGTCACCGACGCCACGCCTATGGAAATGAAAAATTTTCTCCCTGAAGCGAATTACGCTTTTTCTCGTTTTGGCTCTGTTCGTTTGAAAATAAAAGGAGAGGAAGTGGATATCACTACTTTGCGAGAAGAAGGAAATTATCTTGATTACCGCCATCCTTCTTATATTCGCTTCATTAAAGACTTATATAAAGATTCTTTAAGGCGCGACTTCACGATTAACGCGATTTATCTTGATGAAGAATATAAGATTTTCGATTATCATAATGGCCTCGCTGATTTAAAAAGCCACATCATTCGCTTTATTGGCGATCCGATTAAACGCATCGAAGAAGACCCCTTGCGAATTTTGCGGGCGGAGCGATTCGCGGAAAAGCTCCATTTTGAAATTGAAGCAAATACGAAAAAGGCAATTGCCGCGAAACGATATTTGCTCGAAGAATTAAATCCTGCCAAAATCGCGGAAGAAGAAAGGAAGAGAAAAAAATGACAAAGAAAAGCATTATGAATGCGGTAAGTTTCCGTTACGCCCTTCTTGATTCCTATAAAAGGATGAACATCATGGAAAATGAGCTTGTCGTTTTGCTCATGATTGATCACTTGTTAGAGCAAGGGAATTCTTTAATCACGAACGACATGCTCTCTCTGAAAATGAATTATTCTTCTAGCGAGATCGATAAAATTTTAGTGGGCTTATTGAAACGTGGCTTCGTTTCTATGGAAATGAAAGACAATAAAATGCGTACCTCTATCGATCCGCTTAAAGAAAAAGTCTATGCCCAGTTTAAGAAAATGATGGAATTAGAAAACGCAAGCTTAGCGACGGAAGAAAAAGAAAATGCCTTACGAGCGCTTTGCGAATTTTTCGAATCTCGTTTTCAAAGGACTCTTTCTCCATTAGAACGCGAAATGATTGGTAGTTGGGTGAATGCCGGTTATAAAAAACAAGAAATAGAAGATGCCCTCCTTGACGCATTTCATGATGGAAAACGCACCGTTAAAGCAATTGACCGCGTTTTGCGTTCGAAAAGAATGACAGAGGATTTTGAAAAAGAAGGATATAGCGCTTCCTCCTCCTCTTGGGATAAAGATATCGAAGAAACGATGGCGATTGCCAAAGCAATGTGGGGCAGCGACGATGACAAAAAGTGAGGAAGTTCTTTCTTATCTTTCTTCCGCTTATCCTGATGCCAAATGCGCCTTACATTTTTCTAACGATTACGAGTGCTTAGTCGCGATTGTTTTAAGTGCGCAAACCACTGACAAAAGCGTCAATAAAGTCACCCCGGCCCTCTTCTCTTCTTTTCCTAGCGCATTTTCTTTGATGCATGCGAAAATTGATGAATTAGAAAATGATATCAAAACGCTTGGCTTATATAAAAACAAAGCAAAATCTCTTCAAAAGCTTGGTGAATATGTGTGTTTACACACAAGTGGAGTGATCCCTCACGATAAAGAATCACTTCTAAAGATACCAGGCGTGGGCGAAAAAACCGCGCGAGTTTTCCTCCTTGAAAGGGTTAATGCTCCTTTTATTCCCGTTGATACGCATTTATCTAGAATCGCTAAGCGTTTGGGGTATGCGAAAGAAAACGATTCCCCTTTATTAATTGAGAAGAAACTAGAAAAGAATTTTCCGAAGGAAAAATGGGGTTTTCTGCATCATGCTTTCATTGAATTTGGGAGGAATCAATGCACCTCAAGAAACCCTAATTGCTCAAATTGCGCACTTTCAAAATATTGTCATTACTTCAAGAAGAATTCTTTAACGATGGGCAAATAATCGTAGCGGGGGTAATAGCCCTCTTTCACTAAGTGCCCATGTTCTTTAATGGTTTTGTAAGGAATTGATTTGCGGGGTTTTTCTTCATAAAAATCGCAAATGAATCCCGCATCAATCGCGTAAGTTTCGTCTAATGTTTCCCAGTGAATCAGAAAGAAGGCAATGCCCCCATTTTCCTTAACCGCTTGTAGGTGTCTAACTTGCTGAGGGGCGATGTTATTGAGAGGGAGAGAGGTTTTGCTCTTGGTGCTTTTGGCTTCAAAATCCAAATAGTGCCCATCATAAACGCCGTTATAATCTGTCGTACTTTGCCTTTCAAAATAAGCATGCGTGATTTTTGCGCCGTGCGTGTAATCGACTTTGACGACATTAATGGGAGTAGGGCGCTTGTAAACAAGCGCTAAATGATGCTCAAGATAATAAGAATTGGCGGCATTGATGTCGCTTTCAAAGTCCATTCCACGATTGGCGGCGGTTAAAGAACGCCTTTTGATGGAACGATTGGCTTTCTTTTCCCTCTCTTTATAAGAAGGAGCTTTGACTCCACCTGGATAATGAATCATTTTAAGCTATCCTCAACGGCTTTATCGAAATCAGTGGGGGTGACGATTTCTCCATTTTTTAATTTGCTCACGATCATAGCGATTGGGGAAGGAAGATGATGGAGACGTGACAAGGTTTTTTCGTATTCGCTTCTGACAATATCTTTTTTCGTGAGCAACGCTTTATATAGCTCGATTAAATTATAGGCGTCTGCGACTGCGTCATGGGCTTGGCCTTCAAAAGGAATCGAGAATAGCTTCAAATAGTTGGCTAATGAATAAGGATTCCCGTGCTCATCTTTAATATAAGAACTAATAAAAGCGCTGAAATCGAGGTAGTTCTTTTTCATTAGGCGCGAGAAAGACAAGCCGGCATCGCCGTTTAAATAGACGCTGCTCTCGATGATTTTGATATCTTGGTTCCCAAATGCGACGAAAATGCAGCGATTTTCGTATTTTTTGATGTAATGTCGGAATTCGCTGAAGGCCTGAGGAAATAAAACCCCCTCGTCTTGCAGTTTTTTCTCCGTAATTCCGGTTAAATCGGTGACGATACGCCCTACGGGATTTTGGGCTTTTACGTATCGTTTGAATGGCTGGTTGATGTTTTTAACCGTTAAATCGTCATGGAGAAGGACGCTATAGGCACCGATTTCAATCATCTCGTGAGAGAACTGAGTGCCTTCTAAGTCAAAAAAGACGAGTGCTCTTTTATCTCTAATGGCTTTTCTTAATGCTTTCATGGCAGTAATTGTAGCACGATTCACGCAAATTCCATCACGCTCATTCGTGTCACTATGACGTAATTTGT
>DHKP01000010.1 GCA_002404865.1 Caryophanales bacterium UBA4691
GCCAGGATCAAACTCTCAAAAAAGTTGATCTAGTTCAAAAAAATAAATTATCTGGTTTTGTATTTGATTCCTTAATTTGGAATCGACGTTAAGATTGTACATCTATCTAGTTTTCAAAGATCAGTAGCGCGCTTTCACTACCATTGTAGTGGGGATTTCTCATCCCTTGCTTAAGCGTGCTCGTATACAATACGCTTCACCTTAATTCTCGTCAAGCACTTTTTTAAGATTTTTTAATCTTTCTTTGTGCTTTCCAAGCGCGAGGTATTGGCTATCGCTTTAGGCTCCTAAAGTTGACAGCGAGTGATATCTTACTAGCCTAGAAAAACTTTGCAAGTAGGAATTTGCATTTTTTTAAATTTTTTGATGGCCTTAGATTTCTCAATCTATTTTATTCCGTTTCCCACAAACCATGAATATTGCAATGGGCGATGACGGCAAGGACCACTTCTTCTTCCCCGATTGAAAATACGACCTCGGGTTTATTGCCCGGATGAAGCTTTTTTCTTTGGGATCCTTTATCCGTCAATAAATAAACCCAATCGATGTAATGCCCTTCTTCCATCGGGTGAGGAACTTCTCCGATTCGGACATAGACTTTCCCGCTTTCCTCATGTAGCAATGGAACGTGCTTTTCTCCTTTTTCCTCTCCTTTTGTGTGAATGGGCATTTCACTCATTGTCTCATCGCAGCATCGTGGAACCATCGCCCCTTCTTTTAACAAGGCGATCATTGTCCCACAATGCTTGCATTCATAAAATTTCGCCATAAGAATCCCTCCTTATATATATAAAGATAAGTCGACCGCTCTTATTGTAGCAAATTACCGATGCATTTTATTTGGCCACAATCGGTCTGTTGTTAAAGAAAAGCGTCACTTCAAGGTGACGCTTTTCCATTACTCTTAATGATTTATTTCCGCTTTGAAGAAGCAAGCACCATAAGGACGCGAACGAAAATCATAATGAAATCGCTATAGAAGGTATAAGCATAATATAAAGCCATGTTGCTTGTGAAAACGCCACCTTGAATCTCGCGCGCCATTCTATTTGCGTCGAAAGCGACCAATAGAACAATCACGACAGAGCAAACAAGGGAGGCGATAAGACTATATAAAGCGCTCGCCACAGGATTCAATATAAAGATAATAAGGAAAGGGAGCGGAACGAAGATAATCGAAAAAAGTAGGCCCAAAGCAATCAAGCCAAGAGGAGTGAGATCGGCTTTTGAAAAATAGCCAATAAGGAATAGAACAAAGAAAACTCCAGCGGTAATCCCAAAGGCAGAGCCAATTGTGGCGGCATCAATCCACATCACGGTCGGCGCTAAAGCTAAGCCCATGACCGCGGCATATAAAATATAAGGAATCCATGCGCCTTTCTTCGCTTTAAATAAGGAAATCGACATGACGAAATTCAAAATAAACAAAGCAATGAAAGAACAGATCATGGTGACCATTAAGCCCATTGTCACAGACTCGATGGTTTCACTCGTTGCATTTACAATAAGACTCGAAAATAAGTACGAAAATCCAAAGCAAGAAATGGCCGTAACCAATAAGCCAATGCACATATCGCCTAAAACAACGGATAATGCGCGAGCTGTTTCACGTTTGCTTTCAACATCAATTACTCTAGTTGCCATAAATATCCTCCGAAAAAGAGGCAGGGTTAACCCCTACCTCTTAATTAATAGCACAAATTGCAATTCTATTGGAAGAAAATTATTTTAGCATCCCCTCAATGAGGCCATGGAATGATGTCGGGGTTAAAGAAGCACCGCCGACTAAGGCACCATCGATATCCGGCTCGCTCATATAGCTCGAGACGTTTTCAGGTTTGACGCTTCCTCCATAAAGGATACGCATATCGTTAGAAACATCGCCAAACATCGAATGGAGGGTTTCGCGGATAAAATGGATCGTATCTTCTGCGATTTCTTTCGATGCGCTCTTGCCTGTTCCGATTGCCCAGATTGGTTCATAAGCAATAATCACGCGCTTTGCTTCTTCCGCGCTTAATCCGTTTAAGCCAACACGAATTTGGGTAGCAACAAAGTCCTTCGTTTTTCCATCTTCGTAGGTCTTTAAGGATTCTCCGCAGCAATACACCGGTGTCATGTTGTTGGCAAGTAAAGCCTTGATTTTTAAATTGCAGACTTCGCTCGTTTCACCATTGTATTCGCGTCTTTCGCTATGCCCTAGAATTACAGTATCGATGCCGATTTCTTTAAGCATCGGGATAGAGACTTCGCCCGTGTAGGCGCCATGATCGTGCTCATTGCAGTTTTGGGAGGCAACAATGCACTTTGGGTTTATGTTTTCTTTAACAGTCGCTAAGCAAACAAAAGTAGGAGCAACGCCCACTTCGATATTATGGGCAACGGCGAAATCGATCATCTCGCTAGAAGCAAGCGCGAAAGCTTTTGCTTCAGAGGGAGTCTTGTTCATTTTCCAGTTGCCGAGAAGTAATTTTTTTCTCATGCTATTTACCTATAACTAATTTAGCGAAGAATATCGACGCCAGGAAGATGGCCATCGTTTTGGATCATCTCTAGAGACGCTCCTCCGCCCGTGGAAACGTGGCTGAAATCAGCTTTGTAACCGAATTGTTTCACAGCGCTCGCGCTATCGCCACCACCGCAAACGGTGAATGCTTTGCCTTTCAAATCACGAATCGCTTCGCAGACGGCTTTGGTGCCGGCTTGGAATTCTTTTTGCTCGAAGACACCCATTGGCCCATTCCAGAAAACCATGTGAGCTTTTTCGATGATGCTCTTAAATAACGCGCAGCTCTTTGGCCCGATGTCAACGCCTTCAAAGCCATCTGGGATATCGCCTTCGACGGTTTTGATGATTCTGCCCTCTTTTGGTTCAAAGCTATCGGTAATGACGTTGTCGATTGGGAGAATGATGCGACCTTTGGCTTCGTCTAAGCATTTTTTGGCATAATCAAGAGCTTCTGCATCAAGGAAAGAGGTTCCGATGCTTTCGCCCTGTGCTTTGCGGAATGTATAGCTCATCGCGCCGCCGATGATAATGTAATCGCATTTTTTAAGAAGCGTGTCGATGACTTGGATTTTATCAGAGACCTTAAGTCCGCCTAAGACAGCGACATAAGGACGGTCTTCTTTTTTCACTTCAACGCAGCGGGAAAGGTTCTCGACTTCCTTAAGCATGAGATAGCCTAGCGCCACTGGTTTTCCTTCTTCTTTAAGTGCGGAAGGAACGCCAACCGTGGAAGCGTGAGCACGATGCGCGCTACCGAAAGCGTCCATGACATAAGCATCCGCTAATGAAGCCCATTCTTTTGCTAAAGCTGGGTCATTCTTTTCTTCGCCTTTCTCGTAACGGGTATTCTGGGCAAGAAGGATTTCGCCGTCCTTCAAAGCGGCGACGGCATTCTTCAATTCTTCCCCGCGGGTCGCATTCACAAAATGAACTTTTGTGTTTGGGAGAAGCGCTTGAAGCTCTTTTGCGACAGGAGCCATGTCATTGGCTTTTTTCATCGCTTCGATCTTTGCCATATCTGGCTCTTTCCATTTGATTTTGCCTAGATGTGACATTAAAAGAACTCTCGCACCTTTTTTGGTGAGTTCTTCGATAGTTGGAAGAGCCGCTTTAATGCGGTTATTGTCGCGAATAACGCCATCTTTTTGTGGCACATTGAAATCGACGCGAACGTAGACGACTTTGCCTTCTAAATGATTAAGGTCTTTTACAGTAAGCATTACTTTTTTGCTCCTTATTAACGGCATAATCATAGCACAATGAAAAAACTCTTCCTAATCCTTTAGGATTAAAGAAAGAGTTTTATGCATTTTTATCGTTTTCCCGAAATAGAAAGCAACCATTGCTCAAATTTGTCAAAAATGCCTGGGGAAAAGATTTCTAGAAATTTTTTGTATTTCTCACTCTCCTCCTTTGCATCGGCGTAATCACCGCTTGGAATACGTGGAGCGTCCTTGCCAAAAATCATTTTTCCTTTACTAACGACGTGATTATTCGTCTTAGCTTCGCCAACTACTTTAGAAGAATCGTTATTACTAGAAACAATATCACTAGTGGTAGCAATGTTCATATCGATATTGAAAGTAGCGTTTAGAACGGCTGATTCATTGAACGTAATTAAAAGCTCAAAGGCGTTCACCGTGCTATTTTCTAGTTCTTTTGCATAATCGGTTGGCACGTAATCAGAAGCGTCTTTTTGGGCGTATTCATTCTCAGCGTCCGTCAAAACGCGAATCAAATCCTCCTTATTTAATGTCAAATAGAAGGAATAATTTGCATCTTTTTGGGACAGGCTTAAAAAGTCTTTGTAATCTTCCGCATGAGTCGAGAATAAAGAAAGGTAATTATCAATATCCTCGGTAAGGCTTTCTGGAATAAGTGGCATTTTTTCATTAGAAAGCGCATTCGTTAATTTGTATTTTTTGTCTAGCACTTCGTCAAGAACGGAGCTCAGATTCTTCCCGGAATAGGCAGTAACGGCTTGTTTGATGATTTTGCTTGCTCCGGTAGGATCAACATAAAGGGTTTTTGAGTCAAGATATGCGGCTAAAACAGCATTAGTAGAGTTGATGTTTTCCGTTGTGCTTGTGCTATTTTTCTGAAAATATCCCTTGAAATCGCCACCTAAATACAAGGAGGCTTTTGCCACATCAGCGTCTTTCCCCGCTAGCCCTACTTCTCTAAGTTCAAATAGAGGGTTAGTGACATTAATATCATAGTTATATGTCGCGTTTTTCGTCGGTTCATCGTTATAGGTTTTAGAAGAAGTTCCCGAAATCGAGAATGTGCTTGTTTTCTCTAGTGTTAAGCTTAATTCATCGGCGCTAGTCATGGTCTCCACCGCTTTCGAAAGAGTAGAAATGCCTTCTTTTGTGCCGATGGTTTTCTCGCTTTCTGGAACAAGCTCTTTTGCCCGTCCGTCATTAGAAGAGCCGCAAGAAAATAATCCTAATAGCGAGATACTGGTAGCTAAGAATAAATTTGCTTTTTTCATAAATTAATTCTCCTCGCGATTAGTTTACGCATTTTTATAATGATAAGTCACTTTTTTATTGAAAAAAGAAAGACGCCCATTTCTAGGCGCCTATCCTAATTTTGTTCAACTCAACTTATTTCACACCAAGAACGTGAGCATAAGCGCGAGCTAAGC
This sequence comes from Caryophanales bacterium UBA4691, assembly GCA_002404865.1. GTDB lineage: Bacteria > Bacillota_I > Bacilli_A > RFN20 > CAG-826 > UBA4951. Next base: position 5,160 of record DHKP01000010.1, read on the forward strand.
GGACGTATTGGCAGGTAAAGCTATATTCGTTGTCGTACCAGGAAACAACCTTGACGTGTTGGGTGCCGGTTGGATCTTCGACGATCATCGTCATCGTGGCATCAAAGATAGAGCCATGGGTGTTGCCGAGAATGTCGCTAGAAACGATATCGTCTTCGTTATAATCAAGGGCTTCGTGAAGTGGGCCTTCAGCGGCTTTCTTAAGCGCGGCGTTGATTTCTTCAACCGTGGTCTTTTTCTTGAGGGTGACAGTGCAATCGCAAAGGGATCCATCAGTCACTGGAACGCGGATAGCGTTACCGTTAAGAGCGCCTTTGAGTTCTGGGATGACTAAGCCGATGGCTTTCGCAGCGCCAGTCGTGGTTGGAACGATATTAGCGGCAGCCGCGCGGCCACGGCGACGATTCTTGTAAGCAAGATCGAGGATCGTTTGGTCATTGGTATAAGCGTGGACGGTTGTCATGGTTCCACCTTGGACACCGAAGGTATCGTTAAGGACTTTCATGACAGGGGCTAAGCAGTTGGTGGTGCAGCTTGCGCCAGAGATGACTTTCATATCGGCGGTGAGCTTGTCGCTATTGACGCCATAGACGAAAGTTGGAATGTCTTTGTCGCTGCTTGGGGCGCTGATCATAACGCCTTTTGCGCCATTCTCAAGATGGACGTTGCCATCAGCACGGCTCTTAAGACGGCCGGTGCATTCGAGAACGATATCAACACCGTATTTGCTCCACTTTAAATCGTGAGGATCTTTTTTGCCAAGAACAGGAATCTCTTTTCCTTTGAAAACGATAACGTTCTTGGTGATATTGCCATCAGCATCCTTCTCGGTGATGCCTTTGATGTCATCTTTCATCCAAGTACGATGGGTGGTGTCATACTTTAATAAGTAAGCAAGATATTCCGCATCGACGAGGTCGTTGATCGCGACAACTTCGAAATCGCCTTCTTCATAGGCTCTACGGAACGCGAGACGCCCGATACGGCCGAATCCGTTAATAGC
>DHKP01000001.1:0-12305 GCA_002404865.1 Caryophanales bacterium UBA4691
ACAAATTACGTCATAGTGACAGAAAATCCTTCTTGCGTCATCTTAATGACAATTTGCTTTGACCTTCCTCTTTCTGTGGTATGATTTCAAGAAGGAATTTTGAATTATGAATTTAGGTGGAATTATTGCAATAGCAGCGATAGGAACGGCGTTAATCGTTGGCGTGCTTTTAATTTTTTATTTTACGGTTTTCCAAAACATGAAATTAAAAAAATTTGTACGGAATTGTCAAAGCCGTTTTGAAAAAAGTCATGCGATGTTATTTGGGCAAGATTCCCAATACATCAAGCGCTTAGAGACAATTTCTTCCATGAATTTAACCTATGTTCAAGATTATTCGGAATGGAATAGAAAATTCAAAGACATTCGTGATGTCCTAGATGCGAACGCACAAGCGAACATCAATTCCATGCAAGATTTAATCGTGGAAAAGAGATTCGCCGATTTGAAGGCGGCTATTCCGACTTGCAAAAAAAGCGTCGATGATTACGAGAAAGCGGTGGATGATTTGGATCGTTCCTTACGCCATAAATTTCAAGATGAAGAAACATGCCGCCAGCTCGCTTGCGAACAAAGAGAGCGCTTCCGCAAAGTGAAACAAGAATATTACGCTAAACAAGCGGATTTGTCTTTGGTTAGTTCTTCTTTTGAAGCTATTTTTCACAAAATCGATTCTTTGCTCATAAATGTCGATACCGATATTGAAAATGCGCAATATATTGATGCCAAAACAATCCTCGCCAATAACATCGCTCCTATAACGGAATCTTTAGGACACATTTTGAAAAATCTTCCCAATATGTGTATAAGCGTCGTGACGATTTTGCCTGAAAAACTAATGCGCTTATCTCACCGATACGATGAGCTAATCAATGAAGGCTATCCGCTTCATCACATTTTGGTGAAAGGCGATATCACCGCGATTGATGATCGCTTATCGAAAATTGCAGTTCGTATCCAGGGGCTCAATCTCAAAGGCATCGATAGCGCATTAGATGATATCACACATCAAATTGATGATTTCATGAAACAGTTCGATAAAGAAGTGACAGCCCGAAAATCATTTGAAAACGAATGTGATGACATCGTGAAAGAAGAAACGGTCCTTGAATCAACATTTATAAATTTATGCCATGCTCTTCCTGCCCTAAAAAACATTTATTTATTGGGGGATATAGAACAAGGCCAAATTAATTCGATTCAAGATTCAATCAATAAGGCTGGGGCTAGTAAACGCACTTTGGATAATTACATGAATAGCATGACCCATCAGCCTTATTCCATACTCGTTGAGAAAATGAACAATCTTCATGATCGTAACAAAGAAGCGTCTTCTGCAATTCAATCACTTCAAGATTCTCTTACTTCCTTAAAGACGGATAGCGAAAAAGCTAGAGAGGATCTTTCAACTTACTATAAAGAACTAAAAAAATCTGAAATCATAGTGCGGAAAACGAATATCCCCGCAATTTCCTCTCGCTTTCAAAGTGATTTTCTTTCCCTTCATGAAACCGTTGATGCGCTCCACGAGGTTTTGTTTGTAACGCCAATTGATGTAAAAAAGGTTCGCGAACTTCACGCTACACTTAAAAAGCTCGGCGATAAAACTTTTGCCGGTGTAACTAAGGCAACTTCTGATTTGGCGATTGCTGAAAAAGAAATCGTGAAGGCAAATCGTAAACGTAAGATGAACGGGGAAATCAATTCCCTTCTTTCCCAAGCTGAAGGACTATTATTGAGCGGAGATTTTAGACAAGCCTACGAAACTACGCTCAGCGCTGAACGAGTCATGAAGGATTTCAATGAATGATTTATTTTGATAATGCCGCGACGACTAAGCCTTATCCTGAGGTTGTCGATTCTTTTAGCAAGGTTAGCTTAGAGCTATTTGGAAATAGTGAATCAAATCACGCGATTGGCTTGAAAGCCTCGCGAGCTTTAGAAGAGTCACGGACTTCTATTTTAAAAGCGCTTAAAGTCGAGAAAACGCATTCTTTGATTTTTACAAGCGGGGCAACAGAAGCAAATAATCTAGCTTTGAAAGGAACGGCGATCCGTTACAAAAATAGAGGAAAGCGCATTTTGGTTTCCCCCGTTGAACATCCTAGTGTTTATAAGCCATTAGAAGAGCTCGCTACTCTTTTTGGCTTTGAAGTGATAAAGCTACCGATTGACTCATTTGGAAGAGTCAATTTGGATTCTCTTATTTCTTATATGGATAACCGAACAATTTTAGTCAGCGTTATGGCTGTAAATAACGAAATAGGCTCTCAAAACGACATCGCTTCAATCGCAACAATTCTTCATAAATTCCCTAAATGTTTTTTTCATGTTGATGCTACGCAAGCCATGGGGAAGGTCGATTTGCCTTATGAAAAAATTGATTTATTGTCTTTTTCCTCGCATAAGTTCGGTGGATTGAAAGGAAATGGTGGACTCCTTTATAAAAAAACTATGCAGTTTGAGCCTATATTAGCCGGTGGCGAACAAGAAAACGGGTTTCGTGCTGGGACAACGAATGTTGCAGGCGATGTTTCTACCGCAAAAGCACTAGAAATTTCTTTATCAAATCGCCTTGCTAATTATAATAATGCCAAAGAGATTTATGACTATTTACGGGGGTATTTTCTTTCCGATCCTATTCAATATCGAATTCATAGTGATGAAGTGAGCGATAAACAAACCCCATATGTTTTGAATGTTGGTTTTTTAAAGAAGAAAGCTTCTGTCATTGTTGAAGCTTTATCCAACCGCGATGTTTATGTTTCTAGCGTTTCCGCTTGCTCAAGCAAAGAAGCCCACGCTTCTAATGTTTTGCTTGCCTGCGGTTATTCTTTAGAAGAAGCGAGCAATAGCGTTCGTATATCCTTTTCTAGCGCGAATACCTTAATGGAAGCTAAACAATTCGTGTCTATTTTAAAAGAAATCATGAAGGAGGTTATTGACCGATGAAATGCGACATGATTATGGTTCACTATGGAGAATTAGGAACCAAAGGGGAAAATCGAAAATTGTTCATCCGCCAACTGAATCACAATATTAAAGATGCTCTTTCTTCTTTTTCTGGCGTGAGTATTTCTAGCGATCACGACCATACATATATTACTTTGACCGAAAATAACGAAAACGATATTCTCCTCCGCCTTCAGGATATTAGCGGTATTCAACGCTTGTCGACGGTCTATAAATCGAAGAAAGAAATCGAGGCTATTTGCGAGGCTTCTTTGCAAATTCTCCGTAAAGAAGAAGGGAAGACATTCAAAGTTGAAGCAAAACGCGCGGATAAAACTTACCCTCTTGATAGCTATGGAATCGCTAGAGAAGTTGGTGGCTATATTTTAGACCGCACTGATTTAAGCGTCGATGTGCATCATCCCGATATTCGCCTAAGCGTGGATTTAAGGAGGGATGCCGCTTATTGCAGCGCCCATTCTTATCCTGGCGCCGGCGGTTATCCTCTTGGAATGAACGGAAAAGTGATGATGCTACTATCGGGAGGAATCGATTCTCCTGTCGCCTCTTACCTATTATTAAGAAGAGGGATTCGTCTAGAATGCATTCATTTTGCCGCTCCGCCCTATACTTCTAGCGCGGTACTTACTAAGCTTGAAGACATTATTAAAGCACTTTCTATCTATCAAAAAGAAATCAAACTAAGCATCATCCCCTTTACAAAATTGCAAGAAGCGATTTACGCAAACGTGGATGAGCCGTATTGCATTACCATTATGCGCCGCATGATGATGCGCATCGCTATTTCTTTGGCGAAAAACAATCATTGTTTAGGAATAGCGACAGGGGAATCCATAGGACAAGTCGCTAGCCAGACTTTAGATTCCATGATTGCGATCAATGACGTGACCAATTACCCAATTATCCGCCCCTTAGCGACAAGCGATAAGATTGATATCATTAATATCGCAAAGCGAATTGGAACTTATGATATATCGATTCGTTCTTATGAAGATTGCTGTACGATTTTTGCTCCAAAAAAGCCTAAGACAAAGCCGAAGGTTGATGAATGCATCGCCTATGAAAAGAAATGGGATTATGAAAGCATGATTGAAGACTGCTTAAAAAATGTCACCCAAGCGCTTTACGTTAATGGCGTGAAAAAGGACTTCTCCAAATAGGAAGCCCTTTTTTGTTATTAAATAGGTATGGATGCGAATTTTTCTTTTCTATTGTGGCGGTATAGAAATCGCTTCACCAAATAAAAAGCCCGCGAGAAGCGGGCTAATTAGATAAGTAAGCTTATTTTGCGGCTTTTTTAGCGCTTTCAACGAGTTTGCTGAATCCGGCAGGATCATTGATGGCGAGTTCAGAAAGCATCTTGCGGTTGATATTGATGCCACCTTTCTTTAAGCCATCCATGAAGCGGGAATAGCTGATTTCATTATTACGGCAAGCGGCATTGATACGTTTGATCCAAAGCTTACGGAAATCACGTTTGATTTCTCTACGGGAAACGTAGCTATAACGAAGACTGTGGAGGACTTGTTCTTTGGCGGTCTTGAAAAGCAAATGCTTGCTTCCGAAATAGCCTTCGGCACGATTTAAAATCTTTTTGCGACGTGCTCTAGTCGCGACACTACCCTTAACTCTCATTGTCTTTCCTCCTCGTTATTTCACCTTATAGTTGATCATGTCACGAATACGTGGCATGTCGACTGGATTCACATAAGTCGCAACGGCTAAGTGTTTTCTTTGTTTGCGAGATTTTCGCGGGGCTAAATGGCCCATATAAGCGTGTTTTCTTTTGATTTTACCAGTTCCGGTGACTTTGATACGCTTCATCAAAGCTCTGTTACTTTTCATCTTCGGCATAAGAATTTCCTCCTATTTCTTCTTAAGTGGTGCCAAAATCGAGTTATACCATTTTCCTTCCCAATACGGGGCCTTATCGATGGTACTCACGTCGACGAGTTGGTCAACAAACCGTTTCATAACATCTTCTCCGACTTCCTTATGCGTCATTTGACGTCCGCGGAAGACGACGCAGACCTGGACTTTATCGCCGCTTTCCAAGAACTTATGCGCTTGGCGGGCTTTAGTATCAAGGTCATGAGCACCGATTTGTGGTGTGAGTTGGATTTGCTTCATTTCCGTCTTTTGTTGATTCTTTCTTGCCTCTTTAGCCGCTTTTTCTTTTTCGTAGCGAAGCTTGCCATAGTTGCAGATTTTGCAGACGGGGGGATTGGCATTAGGGGCAACGCAATATAAGTCAAGGTCATAGCGCATCGCGAGCTCGTTCGCGGCTCTAGATGACATCCTTCCCATTTGCTCGCCATTAGGACCAATCACGAGAACTTCCGGATAACGGATATGTTCATTGATGGGGTCGAAGCGTTTTTCAGGGCGTCGATTGTTCGAATTGAAGTATGCGATAGTTTGTTCCTCCTCAGGAAATAAAATAGAGTGGGCATTCGTTCCACTCCATATCATGATTCGCCTTTTTTATTAGGGTAGCCATGAGCCAACTTCTGTCTAGAAATCTGGCGAGTTTTGCGAACTGCTTTCTACTTTATCGACGCAGTTATTATCCTCTTTTCTATTGAAACTGCAAGAAGGAGAGGCTTTTTTCTCGTCTTTTAGAAGCAAATTAAGTTAAATCGCCACAAAAACTTGTTTTTTGTCCCCATCTCCTCTTATATTTAATACACGGAGTGTAACATGATTGACAACCCAGTTGTTCGTTATGGTGTCTACGATACTGCGATTGGCGATGTGACGCTTGTCGCGAAAGGGCGAAAGATTATGCGCCTATTTTTTGGTGCTGTTGATCCTTCTAACGCTAAAAATGAAGAAAATTCCGCACTTTACGACGCGATTATCGAACTAAATCAATATGGATACGGGCAAAGAAAATCCTTTGATTTATCGTTTAGCTATGATGAAAATGACATCGATCGACTTGTTTACGAATATTGTCGCAGCATCCCTTATGGAAAGACGTCTACCTTACTCGCGATGAAGAAGGAGACAAAACTAAAAGAAGAAACAATTTTAGCTTCATTAATAAAAAACCCATTGCCGATTTTTATTCCGACCCATCGTATCGTTTCTGAGGAAGGAGAAATGATCGCGTTCCCTCCTTCTTTGCGAGGAATAGCAGAAAAACTGCTTGCAATCGAAAGAGGAGAAGGGCGACGGATTTACGTTGAGGACGAAACGTCTTCCCTCGATCTGCTATAAAATTCAGAGGTATACACTATGGAAGAGAACGATAGAATAGAAGTTATTGCCGAAAAGGTCGAAAGCAATAATGACAGCGAGAAAGAGAAGAATCCTGGCTTCTTTTCTCGTTTAAAGAAGAGTTTTAACGATACCATTTTGGAAAGTAACATCAGAAGTTCTTATGAAAAAGCCCATCGAAGCTTCGGCGTTTACACCATTCACGACAATATCTTCGGAGGAACGGAGCGATATGGCGAGCTGAATGATGGATACCTATCATTTTTTGGCATAGACGAAATCGAAGAAAATAGCGTCATTATCGATTCGATTGACAATAAGGCCTACTACGCGATGGGGAAAAACGAGAAAATCAAAGTTCAGGCGACTGTCGGCAATAACGTTTATGAACGTCCTGGTTATCGAATCAAATTGAACCCCAATACGATTGAAGTAAGGGTCATCAAAGCGGATAAGAGGTATTTCCTTTATCCAGAGAAGAAATAAGGATATTGAAAGAAACTCCGACTATTAAGACAAGTCGCTTGCTACTTCGGCAGTTTTCTTTGTTTGATACTCCTAGAGTACACGAGTGGTGTTCATCGATTCCTACTACCAAATACTTATTTTCGTACCCGCATCGCGATAAAAACGTAACCGCGCGTTTATTAAAAGGCTGGATTCGAAAGAAGAGAGATTATAGTTGGTTCATTGAATGCAATCATGAGGCAATCCGCGAGATTCAAGTTATCATAGATTGGATAACCACGGCTTTGAAATCGGCTATATTTTTAATGAGGATTTTTGGCGGAAGGGATTTATGAAAGAAGCCTTAACCGCTATTCTTTGCTATTTATTTTCTCATTCCATTTATCAATACGCTTTGCCGATTACCGATATTTATAATCTTCCTTCTCGCGCTTTGTTAGAGTCACTTTCTTTCTTTTTGCTCCTAATAGAATGCAATAAAGAATATTATGACCCAAAAAGGGATATCGATTTTGGTTACGACATATCGCTTAAATCGCAAAGATTTCGCATATGGATAATGAGAGCGAATTTTACTTATTTCCCATATTGAGAAGAAGAAGACACCTCGCTATAATAATCGAGCCGCGGAAGCGGAGACAAGTTGGGGCATTAGCTCAGCTGGGAGAGCGCGTGCTTTGCAAGCATGAGGTCGTCGGTTCGATCCCGATATGCTCCACCAGTCTTGTGTTTGGCTCAGTAGCCCAGTTGGTTAGAGCAACCGGCTCATACCCGGTATGTCGGCGGTTCGAGTCCGCCTTGAGCCACCATTTGATTCGAAACCTCGATATTATCGGGGTTTATTTTTATTATTAAATCGTAAATATTGATATAATGATTTTCTCAAAAATGAGGTTTCTAGGACTAGGAGACAAACATGGGCAATAAACCATTTAAAGTGAATTACCATTCTCATACTAAACGTTGTGGGCACGCAATGGGCGAGGATGAAGAATTTGTTTTATCGGCAATTGATAATGGCTATAGAATCTATGGCTTCAGCGACCACGTTATGCTTCCCAACCGCACGCAACAAGGAATGAGAGGGTCCTATGAAGATGATGCGAAAAACTATTTCCTAAGCATTCGCTCTTTAGAAAAGAAATACGCAAGCAAAATCGAAATCCATCTCGCTTTTGAAGCTGAATGGTATTACGAAGAATATGCTTCTTATTATGATGGCTTATTAAAAAACCACATTCTCGATTATATGATCCTAGGACAGCATTGCTATCTTGACCATGCACGCGATAAGTTTGTTTTTTATAGCGAAATCTATGATAAAAAAGAAGCCACGAAACGATATCTCGCTGATTTAATTGCGGGTATGAAATCGCATAATTTTATTTATGTCGCTCATCCTGATCTCTATTTGAATTGGTACAAAAAATGGGATGATTTCGCTCAAAAAGTCGCTATAAATATCATCAAAGCGGCTAAAGAAGAAAACGTGATTTTAGAAATCAACATGGGGCCGTCTAGATGGGGCGAGAAAAAGGCAAGCCAATATGGCTTTGAAGTCGCTTATCCAAATGAAGAATTTTGGCATCTAGTGAGAAGAGGTGGAGTGAATACAATTGTGGGCGTTGATAATCATTACCCTCGCGAATTAAAGGATTCTCCTTACGATTGGGTGAGAGCTTTTGTTTCTCGTCACGACCTTAACCCGCTTAATCATTTAGAATTACCGTTTACGAAAAAATAATTATTCGCCATTCACGCCTGTTTCATTTAATTTCTGTTTTTCTTTCAATTTTAGAAGCGCCCTTTTAAGTGCCCTATCTAGCTAAAACATGGAAATTAAGTGGTGGGTATTTAGCGATGATCATTTGCCAAAACGACGATTTTCCTTTACCTTGCCGCATCACGAATAAGATTAGCGACTATAATATGCGGCATGGATCGAGAAAAGAAAATTGATAAGCATTGCGATAGAGCACTTGCTCTTATTGTATTAATGGCGTTTGTAAGCTGCTTTAGTGATGTGACTCATGAAGGCGCTAGCAGTATGAATGGCGCTTTTATATCTTTTTTAGGCGCAGATACGATGGTGGTATCTATTGTCGGTGGAGCTGCCGCACTATTAGGATATGGATTACGTTTTCTAACGGGTTGGATTACCGATAAAACCAAGGCCTATTGGCCAATTACTATCTTTGGCTATTTATTGGATTTATCGAGCGTTCCCTTATTAGCTTTAGTGCCTAATCGTCGTTGGGGCTTGGCCGTTGCCTTGATTTTATTTGAGCGTGTCGCAAAAGCTATCAAAAAGCCAGCCCGCGACACGATTACTTCTTTTGCCGCTTATTCCCGTGGGGTTGGCAAAACCTTTGCTTTTAACGAAATACTTGATCAAATTGGTGCATGTGTTGGTCCACTTATTTTGACCATGGTTTACACATGGAAAAGCAATTTGGACGAATACGATAAATATGTCTACGGCTTTGCTTTTTTAGCGATTCCAGCCGTGATTTGTTTCTTTTTAGTGATACTCGCGCGTTTTCTTTTTCCCCATCCTGAAAAACTTGAAAAAGAAAAAACAAGCGATTCGACCTCTTTTTTGACTAGAAGATCATATATATTATTTCTTGTTGGGACTTCCATGCTCGCTTTAGGATTCGAAGATTCCTACACCTTAATAAGCAAGCACATGGTGTATTTGTCTAGCGAAGGGCTTATTAGTCTAACTCTTGATCAGCTTCCTCTTTTATACAGTTACACTATGCTCATTGATGCGGTTTCTGCGGCGATATTTGGGTTTTTGTATGATAGAATTGGTTTTAAAACCATTGTTGTTTCTAGCCTTTTAGCGGCATTTTATTGCTTCTTTGTCTTCTTAATCCCTTCCACTTGGGCAATTTTTGTTGGGTTAGCCCTTTGGGGGATGGAAATCGGCGCAAAAGAGACTTCCATTAAAAGTGTTGCGGTTTCATTGTCGCCAAAAGGAGGTAGAGCTAAGTCATTTGGAATGTATGAAATGATCTATGGTATTTTTGCGTTCCTTGGTTCGTTCTTGTATGGGGTACTATATGATATGAGCAAACTTGCCATGTGCATTGTAAGTGCTATCTTCGTTGTAATTGCCGCGATTATATATGCCTATTGTGGCCTATGTTTCAAAAAAGAGAAAGCTATAAGCGAAAATATCGTAATTAAATAACGCTTCTACTTTTTCTTGTGTTTATGACTCGCTATAATAGCAAGGCGCTTCATGGACCATTAGCGCAGCGGTCAGAGCACACCCCTTATAAGGGTGGGGTCGATGGTTCAAACCCATCATGGTCCACCAATACGCACGGAGAAATACCCAAGTGGCTGAAGGGACTGGTCTTGAAAACCGGCAGTGGGGTCACACCCAGCTGGGGTTCGAATCCCCATTTCTCCGCCAGTTTTAATGTAATATCCCCCGAAATTTTGCCCAAATTGGGTAAGACAAAAGGAGGATATTTTGTTTTAATCATGATTCAAATCAAAAGTAATTATTCGCTAAACCGCAATCTTGAATGATGGATTCTATTTACTAATGCAATATGATAGGACATTAGGCAAAGAAGCGATAATATCATCCGCGATTATGGAATATTCACTTTCCTTTTGGAGCAAATAATCTGCGCTTTTTCCTAACAAATAAGAACAAAAGGCCGCCTTTTTTGGCGTTGATGCCACGATATTTTGGGCAAAGATGCCGCATAATATTCCGCTTAATAAATCGCCTGATCCTGCTTTGGATAGGCCGGTATTTCCAAAGGAAGAAGAATAAACTTCTTCATTATTAGCAATGTAAGTTGTGTGCCCTTTTAGCAAGACGGTGATTTTTTTATTCGCCACATAGGGTAGAAGTGTCTTTAAGGGTTGTTTTTCGATTTCATTTCGCTCGATATGCGTTAAGCGAGAAAATTCTCCCGTGTGGGGAGTCAAAATCAGATTACAAGTCGGGTTCGCTAATTTTATGGGATCAATATCTGCTAAAGCGGTTAGCCCACCTGCGTCGACAATTAGTGAGCCACGATAATTGATAAGCAAATATTCTAGAATCTTTTTGCACTCTTTAAAACCGGTTACGCCCATTCCGATAGCGATAGAAGTGGATTCTTTTATAATCCTATTGAGAATCTCTTCATCGTAAGCGATATTGCCATCTTTTGTAGGAAAGGAATGGACGATGACTTGTGGGTCTCTACCAATATAAATTTCATAAAGAGGGCTAGGCACATAAAGAGAAGCAAATCCTACTCCCATCCTAAGTGCAGCCAAAGACGCTAACGATAATAGAGGTGCTCCTCCATAATCCAAAGATCCTCCAATAATGGTTGCCCTTCCATAATCAAATTTAGATGTGTTTTCGTTTCGTTTTGGAAGAAAGGAAGAGAACATAGAATCGGAAACTTTCGTGACGTTCATGGATTTATTTTAAAGCATCCTAGCTTTTAGAGATAGAAACAAACATTTTTTCACTCTAGAAAAGAAACGCGCAAGGATTATGTGTCGAAGGAATTAGGAATGGAACAAAGGAAAAAGATGGTTTATGTTCGCCAAACGAACTGTTGGCGATTTAGCATCGCCAACGATTTTAAAGAAAAACCCCTCTCATAAGAGGGGCACAAGAACGTAATATTCTTTTATTTGAGCTTTGGTCCAGCGTTAACAAGAGCTTTTCCAGCTTCGTTAGCTTCGTATTTGACGAAGTTCTTTTGGAAGCGAGAAGCAAGGTCGATGGCCTTTTCTTCCCAAGTGTGAGGATCAGCGTAGGTATCGCGGGGATCGAGAATTGAAGAATCAACGCCTGGAAGAGCGGTTGGTACTTCAAAATCAAAATATGGAATTTTCTTTGTTGGGGCCTTCAAGATCGCTCCGCTTAGAATCGCATCGATGATGCCACGTGTGTCTTTGATGGAAATGCGTTTCCCTGAGCCATTCCATCCCGTATTGACTAGATATGCTTTCGCGCCACTCTTTTGCATTTTCTTCACGAGTTCTTTAGCGTATTTGGTTGGATGGAGTTCAAGGAAGGCTTGGCCAAAGCAAGCAGAGAATGTTGGGGTAGGAGTGGTTATGCCTCTTTCGGTTCCCGCTAATTTAGCGGTGAAGCCAGAAAGGAAATAGTATTGGGTTTGTTCTGGAGTGAGAATCGAAACCGGTGGGAGAACGCCAAATGCATCTGCGCTAAGGAAGATGACATTCTTGGCGGCCGGCCCATGACTAATTGGCTTAACAATGTTCTTAATGTGGTAAATCGGATAAGAGACCCGAGTATTTTCCGTGACCGATTTATCCGCAAAATCGATTTTCCCGTCTGCACTAACAGTGACGTTTTCTAGCAAAGCATCGCGTTTAATCGCGTTATAGATGTCTGGCTCGCTATCTTTGTCGAGATTGATGACTTTCGCATAGCATCCACCTTCAAAATTGAAGACACCATTATCGTCCCATCCATGTTCATCATCGCCGATGAGAAGACGCTTTGGATCGGTGGAAAGAGTAGTTTTTCCCGTTCCGGATAAGCCAAAGAAAATCGCGGTATTTTCGCCATTTAAATCCGTATTCGCGGAACAATGCATGGATGCCATTCCTTTAAGAGGGAGATAGTAGTTCATCATGGAGAA
>DHKP01000001.1:12329-24982 GCA_002404865.1 Caryophanales bacterium UBA4691
ATGGAGAACATGCCTTTCTTCATCTCTCCGCCGTACCAAGTGTTTAAAATTACTTGTTCGCGGCTAGTGATATTGAAGGCGACGCATGTTTCGCTATGAAGTCCGAGCTCTTCATAATTTTCTACTTTTGCTTTGGAAGCGTTATAGACAATGAAATCCGGCTTGAAGTTCTTTAATTCTTCTTCGCTTGGGCGAATGAACATATTGCGGATGAAGTGGGCTTGCCAAGCAACTTCCACGACAAAGCGAACTGCCATGCGCGTATCTTTGTTGGCGCCGCAAAACGCGTCAACGACGAATAAACGTTTGTTGGAAAGTTCCTTTAAAGCGAGTTCTTTGACTTTTTTCCAGGTTTCTTCGCTCATTCTGTGGTTATCATTGTGATAAGCATCAGAATCCCACCAAACAGTGTTTTCGGAGTTTTTGTCGACGACGATGTACTTATCTTTTGGAGAACGGCCAGTGAATACGCCCGTCATAACGTTGACGGCGCCTAATTCTGTAACTTGACCTTTTTCGTAGCCAACAAGTTCTGGCTTCGTTTCTTCTTTGAATAATTGTTCATAAGAAGGATTGTAGACGATTTCTTTGGCACCTTTAATGCCGTATGCTTCTAAATCAAGAGCTTTCATGATTTTCTTGTTAAACAAGTTCCTTTCTTTTATTTATTGCTCCAGTTTAACGACGATTTTTGACAATCGTCGCTTCACCAGAAGTAACCATAATTGTTTTTCCGCTTTCATCTTTGACCTTAAGAGCGCCTTTTTCGTTTACTCCTAAGGAAGTAACACGCTTATGTTCCCCATAGTAATTGAGAAGCAGTTCTTTTCCTTTCAAGTAATCGTGCTCTTTTAGAATCGCATAATAGGCGGAATCGCCTTGCGTTTGCTTAGCGAGTAATTCATCAAAATGACCTAAGAATTTTTGCATGATGCTTTTCTTATCATATTGTTTATTCGTCTCTAGATATAAAGATGTAGCAGTGTCTAGTTCGCTTGGGAATGATTCATTATTGAGATTAATCCCGATTCCGACCACTAAAGCTTGTAACTTTGAGTCAGAGATTGCTTCTAGAAGGATTCCACAGCATTTTTTATCATTGAGAATGATATCGTTAGGCCATTTTATTTGCGTTTTTACTCCTTCTTCCAAAAGAGTTTCTTCCATTGCAGCACCCGCTATTAAGGGCAAGAAGGAGATAAAAGGTTCATATCGTTCTCCTTTCAATAAGAAGGAGAAGAGCAGTGCTCCTTCTTCATCCACCCAAGTGCGGCCTAATCTTCCTTTTCCTCTTGTTTGATGTTTCGTCATTACAACCGTTCCATTATCTAAAGAAGAATAGTGGTCTTTTAAGTAATCGTTTGTAGAAGTGAGGGAAGGGAAAGAAAGATAAACGTGATTCATATACTTAGCCTAATAACATAATAAGCAAGCCAGCGGCAACCGCTGAGCCGATGACCCCAGCGACATTTGGCCCCATCGCGTGCATAAGCAAGAAGTTGCTCGGATCTTCTCTCACACCTTCTTTTTGGACAACGCGTGCTGCCATTGGAACAGCGGAAACTCCCGCCGCGCCAATCATTGGGTTAATCTTGCCTTTGCTAATCCAACACATGAGCTTGCCAATGAGGACTCCTCCTGCTGTCGCTAGAATAAATGCGCAGATCCCTAAGCCAAAGATGATAAGCGTTTTTGGTGTAAGGAAATTGGCTGCACTCGCTGTAGCGCCAACTGTTAATCCTAATAAGATAGTGACGCAATATAGAAGTGCGTTTGAGGCGTTTTCGACTAATTTTGGTACAACGCCGCTCTCTTTGATGAGATTTCCAAACATTAAGCAGCCAATCAATGGTGCGCAGCTTGGGACGATGAGAGTGACGACAACCGTAACGATAATCGGGAAGAGAATCTTCTTTGTTTTCGAGACGGGTTTAGGCATTTCCATGCGGATTCTTCTTTCCTTTTTGGTTGTAAGAAGACGGATTACCGGAGGTTGAATGAAAGGGACCAATGCCATATAGGAATAGGCGGCAATCGCAATCGAAGATAGTAATTCAGGAGCAAGGTTTGTTGTGGTTAGAATTGCCGTGGGTCCATCTGCGCCGCCAATGATTCCGATCGAAGCGGCTTGCGTAGGAGTAAAGCCACAAGGTATCGCAAGTAAGAAAGTAGCGAAGATACCGATTTGGGCCGCTGCTCCTAGTATCATTGTTTTTGGATTAGCGATAAGCGGACCAAAGTCAGTTGTCGCGCCAATCCCTAAGAAGATTAAACAAGGATAAATTTCATATTGGATTCCCTTATAGAGGACCCCCAATAATCCGGAATATCCGGTTATCCGCGTCACTTCTTCCCCGTTAGGGTAAAATAAACCTAGCAAACCGGTATAAGTCGCAGTAGTGGATTCTTTTTCGTAAATCGGATCCATGACTCCTGACAAAGGCAAGTTTGCAAGTAGCATTCCAACACCCATCGGAATGAGCAAATATGGTTCAGCTTCCTTGAATATGGCTAAGTAAAGCAATAACAGCGCAATCAATATCATGATGATGCTTTTCCAACCACCACTAACGAAGAATTGCGCAATGCCAGTGCTTTCCCAAAATCCTTTGAAAAAAGCTCCAACATCATTATAGATTAGCGTGCTCATGGTTTACTCCAAGGTAGCTAAAACGTCATTCGCGTTGACTGTTTGGCCTTTAGCGACAGCGATAGAAGCGATTTTTCCATCTCTAGGGGCTTTGATTTCGTTTTCCAGTTTCATCGCTTCTAAGATGAACAAGTTGTCGCCAGCCTTCACGCTATCGCCAACTTTTACCTTAACATCGAGAATATTTCCTTGCATTGGGGAATTGATTAAGGTGTTGCCACTTGTGGAAGCGACTGGAGTTTTTTGAGCTGGCTCTTCTTTTTTAATAGCCGGTGCACTGGCCTTAACGGTTTTCACCTCCAATGGTTCGGTTTCTGAGACGGACATGATTTTGACTTCGTAGGTCTTTCCGTTGACTTTTACTTTATAGATTCTCATTTTTTCTTCTCCTCATCGATACATTTGCAACTAACGACTTTAAAATCTTCTTTATTCTCTTTGCGATAATCGATAGAAGCGACAAGAATCGCCGCCATCATGTTATCATCGACCTTCGTGCCGTCCGCCATGGCGATATTCTCTTTGACGTCTAAGGCCCGAATGTGATTAAGCACTTCCATGATCAATGTAATCACAATCAAGACTACGAAGACCATGAGTATGCATAATAGCGAGAGCAAAGCAGCATCGCCAAAACTATTTACCTCCCATAATTTGGAGGAAGTTTCACTACTCGCGCTAGTTGAAGCGCCCACTAGTAATGGAAAAATCATAAGCTAACGGAGAAGCTCTCCGCCTCCAACCCGTATTTCCGCTTTAAAAAAGAAATAGCGGTTTGTTCGAATAGGGCGATAGATAAGACATCCTCATCGCATTTTGCTATTTTGCGGTATTCTTTTTTAAGTTTTTCAAATTCAGGTGCAAGTTTATCGGCTGGGCGATAGGTAATAACCGGATCATCGCCGATGATTTTCTTTTGAATCTTTGGATCGACAGGCGCTGGCGCTTTCCCATAATAGCCATGGAGATAGTCTTTGATTTCTTTTGGAACCATCTTGTAGCGTTCACCGGTAATAACATTCATAACCGCTTGTGTACCAACCATTTGTGAAAGTGGGGTAACAAGAGGGGGATAACCTAAATCTTTGCGAACTCTTGGTACTTCTTTGAGAACCTCATCGTATTTATCCATCGCGCCTTGTTTCTCAAGTTGGCTCATGAGGTTAGAAAGCATGCCGCCTGGGACTTGATATTTTAAAATACTAGGATTGCAAGAAAGCGCCTTTGGTTTCAAAATGCCGTTTTTGAGATATTTTTCTTTGATTGGAGAAAGAATTGCCGCGGCTTCATCAAGCATATCTTGTTTGAGCTTCGGATCGTATTTTGTTCCTTTTAAGGCATAATTGAAGGCTTCAGTCGCCGGCTGAGAAGTGCCTCCAGACAAAGGAGATAAGGCGGTATCGATAATATCAACGCCAGCCTCAATCGCGCGGCGATACGTCAATTGGCAAATGCCGCCTGTACAATGACTATGGAGTTCGATTGGGAGATTCGTTCCTTTTTTTAGCTCATGAATAAGCTTATAGGCGTCTTCCGGTAATAAAACACCCGCCATATCTTTGATGCAAAGACTGTCAGCCCCCATTTTTTCAACTTCTTTAGCGAGGTCAACATAATAAGCGACCGTGTGGACTGGACTAGTGGTGTAAGAAAGCGCGATTTGACAGTGCCCACCATATTTTTTGCAAGCATCGACTGCTGATTTTAGATTGCGGACATCGTTTAATGCGTCAAACACACGAATGATGTCAATACCATTTGCTAGAGATCTCTCAACAAACTTCTCAACAATGTCATCAGGGTAGTGGTGATAGCCTAAAATGTTTTGACCGCGGAAAAGCATCTGAAGTTTTGTGTTCGGGCATGCTTTTCTGATGGCACGCAGCCTTTCCCAAGGATCTTCATCTAAGAAGCGCAAGCAAGCGTCAAAAGTTGCTCCGCCCCACACTTCAAGCGCGTAATAGCCAGCCTTGTCTAGTAGCGGTGCAACGCGCAAAATTTCCTCGGTTGTTAATCGAGTTGCAAGAAGTGATTGCGAACCGTCGCGCAATGCTGTATCGACGATTTTTACTCCCATATTTTTTCCTCCTCGTTGGTTCAAGGTAAATTTTTTCGAAATCATTCCCATTGTACACCTTTTATCGATTGTCTAAGTAGAATTTTCTTAAAAAAGAAAGGAGTCCCCAGGGAACGATATAAGATAATCTTTTTTTAATGAAGTCGGTTCAAAAGGGGTCGGACCCGAATGCTTAAAGCGGAGGCTAATGTGATTTTTAAAGAATCGCCAAATAAGAATGGGACGACTGCGACCATCAGTGCTTTAGAAATGTCATAGTTGCTATAGATTATTAGCCAAAATGTGCCGATAGAATATAGAACAATCGTTCCGCTTGCCATCATCAGTGGATATAGCCATTTTTCATTTGGCCATTTTTTTATGAAAAACGATATGAGAAATACGCATGGCAAATATCCGATTAAAAAACCGCCGGTCGGTCCTAATATGACTTGGAATCCTCCTTGGAAGGAAGAAAAAACTGGTAACCCTATCGTCCCCAATAATAAATAAAAGGCAACAATCGAACAGGAGATTTTCCAATCAAAGACCGCGCCAACGATATACAAAATCAAAGTGGCTAAAGTGATAGGGACAGGGCCAATTGGGATCGAAAGAGGAGATAGCACACACATTAAAGCAGTGAACATACCGATTTCACATATGCTTCTTACCAAATAACTTTGCCAGTTATCTTTTTCAGTTATAGTTGCGGTTTTTTCTCTTTCATCCATAAGCGAAAGAGATTTTAGCACCGCTTTCTCTTTTCTGTCATCTATAGTGACTTAAAAAAACTGAGAAAAATGTTTAAAATTTATCTATGGAAGAAAAAGAACATTTATTGTCGAATGGCCCTTTACTAAATGGAGAAGGAAATTTAGTGGAGGCCGGCTATTCATTTTCTCTAGTTAAGGAATATCGTCGTTCTTCAATCAAGGCCAATAAGTCACGCATTAAGGAATGGGATTATTATTACATTGGCAATCAAGAACGCGGTATTGCTTTAACTATCGCAGACAATAGCTACATGGATCTTGCTTCTGTTAGTCTGCTCGATTTTAGACATGGCACTTATTTAGAAAAGATGGTTACGCATCCTTTTAGCAATGGAAAAAGAAATTTGCCTTCTTCTTCACTTTCCGGAGACACTCTTTATCTCGATAAAAAAGTGACAATGAAATTCGTTCATGAGGAAGGGATTCGTCATATTTATTGCGTCTTTCCAAAATTTGGAAACCTGGGTGAGGAACTTAAAGTAGACATTCTCTTGAAAGAAACGACCGATAAATCGATGGTAATCGCTACGCCTTTCTTTAAAAAACGCCACTTTTATTACAATCAAAAAATTAATAATCTCGAGGCGCACGGTTACGCGAAACTCGGCGAAGAATATATTGATTTTTCCAAGGATAGCTACGGAGTGCTTGACTGGGGGAGAGGGGTATGGACTTACCAAAATACTTGGTTTTGGAGTAGCTTATCTAGCAAAATAGGGAACGACATCATCGGATGGAATTTAGGGTATGGCTTCGGCGATACATCCAAGAGTAGCGAAAACGTCCTTTTCGTGAATCAGAATGCCTATAAATTAAAAGATGTCACCTTCGTTATCCCTCAGAAAAAAGGAAAAGATGATTTCCTTTCCCCATGGTTAGTTACCTCGCGTAGCGGCGACATTCATTTGGAATTTGCACCGATTTTAGATAGACACGGCGGCGCGAACCTTTTATTTTTTGTAAGCGATCAGCATCAAGTGTTCGGGAAATGGAATGGCTATTTCTTGGCTAACGGCAAGAAAATTGTAATCGCGAATGTCATAGGCTTCGCCGAAAAAGTGTTCAATCGTTGGTAAATGACGACAATATTTTGAGGAATTCGCTTCAAAACCTTGTATAGTAATTTCGCGAAAATGATGCATTGGGGAAAAAGAAATCACAAAGGGCTGACGGCAGGGACTTTTTCTGGAGACCACGTTCCAAAAACGACTGGAATTATCTATTCTTTTTCCGGAATTTTTCGCGATGCATGTACGATTTTGGTTTCAGGTTTCTATCTAACGTTTGCCAAAACTAGCGGATTGCTTGGAACCGGTCAAGAATATCTTCAGCAGCTTTCGACCATTTCTATTATCTTTGCTTTGCTTCTTATTTGGGATGGCTTCAACGATCCTATTATGTCGTTTTTTGTAGAGCGCTGCCATTTTAAAAGTGGGAAATACCGCCCATGGATCTTGTTAGGAGCGATTGGAACTAGCTTAGTCGTCCTTTCGATGTTCCTTTTCGAACCGCGAGGATGGTGGTTTGTCGCGATGTTTGGAGTCTATTATTTCCTTTGGGACTTCGCATTTACGATGAATGACATTGCTTATTGGGCGATGCTACCGAGTTTAACGAGCGAGGAGGGAGAACGGAAAAGGCTAACTGCCCTCGTTTCGATTGCGGCGATGCTTGGAAATATCGGGATGAATGTTCTTGTTGTCATTTTGCAAGGCGATGGCTCAAATAATTATCGCCTTTTTGGCTACATCGCCATTCCAACAACCGTCTTATTTTTGCTTTCTCAAGTCTTCGTTTATTTCTTTTGCAAGGAACATGAGCGTGATTTGGTGCAAGAAGCAATTTCAAAAAAGACGAAATTCTTCGACTTGTTTAAAGTTTTTAAGCAAAGCAAACCATTACGTATGGTGGTTATTTCGATTTTTTTCTATTACTTATTGGGCAATATCACCATGGGATTTGGCTATGACTATTTCTATTTCACGTATGGAGGGATACAGCTTGGAGGAGCGGTTGCGGTTTGGTTCCTAGTTTTCTATATCTTAGGTGCATTATCCTCGCAAATCCTTTATCCAACGATCGCAAAACGTTTTTCTTATATGACGATTATGCGCATAGGATTCTATACCTGCATTTCTTGTTTCCTCTTGTTTTTCTTAATTGGTGTCCCTCTTTTTGGTGATAAGCCTATCGCTTATAGCGAGCCTACTTTCTTTAGCGGGACAACTTTGCTCAACCCCTTCAATGGCACAGGGTGGCTCGTTTTCATTCCGACATTCTTTTTCTCAATGGCTTTAGGCATTATGTATTTGGTGCAACTTGTTTTGCTTCAGGATTCGATTGATTATAACGAATGGAAATTTGGTGAAAGAAAAGAAGCGGTTGCGTTTGCTTGGCGGCCTCTTGATTCAAAACTCGCTGGAGCTTTGGAAAAAGGTCTTTATAGTATCGCGATTATGGCGAGTGGAGTATATCTCACCTTAGACGCCGTGAATGAAGCCAATCAGAAGCGCGAAGCTACTTTAGTTAGCGCTAGTGAGGCCAGTGAGCTAATTTCTACCGCCTTTAATAACGTCACTAATGAAATGAAAATCGCTTTTGCCGCTTGGTTTATCGGCTCAATAATTATTTGCTTAGTTGGCGAATTCCTTTCGATTCGATTTGGCTACAATATCAGTGAAAAAGAACATAATCGAATTCTAAAAGAATTAGAGGTTCGCCACGAAAAGGATAAGGAAGCCTATGCCCAAGAAATAGAAGCGAATTCTGAAAGCGATTTGTAATTAGAATAACAATTTTTTAAGGTTGATTTTTGCTGCTTTGTTTCGTAAAAAGGGAATGAATCCACGGTTTGTTTTCGTGGCTTTTACTGAGAAAAAAAGTTCTCCCTTGTTTTTCCTTTGACTTGTGTATAAGATAGTCGAGCCGAAAATTTATCGCGGGGTAGGGCAGCCTGGTAGCCTGCCAGGCCCATAACCTGGAGGTCGGTGGTTCAAATCCACCCCCCGCAACCAATCGGCAAACGCTCCTGTTGCTTCAGGAGTTTTTTATTTTAAATGGAATCTCTTATTTTAGAACAGTAATGTTTTCGCTAATCCAATCCTTGATGACAAGCGAAGCGTTCTCCATATAGTTTGCGTAAATGGCAAACCCTTCTTTGACCTTAACGCCAGGGATTTCATGTTGAATGTCATCTAAGCTATATAAGAAAAGCTGGCCGCCATGCGTTACGAAAGGAATAACGGTTTTTCCCTTAAAATCATGTTCTTTCAAGAAAGAATTGATCAGGCGAGGGCAACTTCCCCACCAGTTAGGATAACCCAAAAAGACTATGTCATAGTCATTGAAATTTGTTGGTCCCGCAATTAATTTTGGATAACTAGACTTTTCTTTTTCTTCTCTAGCTTGACTAGCGACCATTGCGTAAAAGAAAGAGTAAGGCTCTAAAGGCGATATTTCGTATAAATCAGCGGTAAAACCCCTCTCGATTAATTGCTTTTCAAGGATTTTTGCTGCTTGTGCAGTATTTCCCTCCGTTCCGATATTGACGACTTTGTCATCGATTAAATTTTCTCCTCCGTGCGAGAAGTAAGCGATTAAGATTCTTTTTTGCATTTATCTTATATCCTCCTGAATAAATTTTAGCTTTCTTTAAGGAGTTTTTGTTCCAAGACGCATTAATAATTCATTCTTAATTGCGTTTCTTTCGCGCAACAATTTGTGTAAAATTGGTCCTATGAGTAAAAAACGCGTTATTTATTATAGCGACCTCAATAATGATGACTTCGCAAAACGAAAAATCAAAAGAAAACCCCTTTCTGATAATTTCAAATACCTCAATAAAAGAAACTTCCTCATTCGCTTTTTTTCTTGTTTACTCTATCGACTTATCGCCATTCCCGTTGCTTGGATTTATTCAAAACTAATTTGGAATACACACGCGTCGGGGAAGAAGCGTTTGAAACGTGCTCACATACATGGAGGCTATTTCTTGTATGGCAACCATACGCAAGAAGCAGATGGAGTCATCCCCCATGGAACCATCGCTAATAATAAACGTGTGTTCACGGTTTGTTCCCAGGAGACCGTGAGTATTCCAGGGCTTAAAACACTTGTGACGATGCTTGGGGCGCTGCCTATCCCTTCTTCTCCAAAGCAAACGCAAAATTTTTTAGAAGCAGTGGAATATTATTATAAAAAAGGCGGTGTGATTCTTATTTATCCTGAAGCCCATATTTGGCCTTACGCAACCTTAATCCGCGATTTCCCTGATGCGAGTTTTACTTATCCTGCTCAATTAAACGCGCCAGTTGTTGCTTTCTGCAACACTTATAAAAAACGTAAGATCTTCCGTAAACTTCCGCCGAAGATTGTTACGCATATTAGCGCTCCCATTTATCCCGATACCACTCTTCCTTTGGGGGAACGCGCTCACGATTTAAGGGAGCAAGTTCATAACTTCATGGTTGATGTTTCTGGATCATTGGACAATTACGAATATGTTCGTTACGTTTATCGTCCTAAAAAAGAAAAAGACGATGATAAATGAGCTTTGTTTTTGGCACGAAAATCTGTTGGCAAAAGGAATGAAAGCTTTGTTAATTCAAATGAGCGTAGCCTCTAGCATTGCTTTATTTTAGTCATTTTGTAGCTTCTATTAACAAAAGGAATAAAAACGGATAGTCTTAGTAAAAAACATCGATTAATGCTATTTTTTAAAAAGTCTATTATTATAGTTGCTCGAATGATTGTCACCTTTTAATGAATGTTAAACCTGTGGTTCACCATTCTTAATTTTAATTATCCTTTTGCGCCTTTGTTTATTACTTGATTTTTAGCAAAATTCCCAAATATTGAAAAAATAATGTGCATATCATTTTCGTGCTTTATTTTATTCGGGTTATAATGACTTTAATCTTGTAGGAGGGAATTTAAATTATGGAATTAAAAGGATCGAAAACTGAAAAGAATCTTCTTGCCGCTTTCGCTGGTGAGAGCCAAGCTCGTAACAAATATACTTATTTTGCGAGCAAAGCGAAAAAAGAAGGATATGAGCAAATCGCTGCCATCTTTTTAGAGACTGCGGATAACGAAAAAGAACATGCAAAACTTTGGTTTAAGTATCTTGAGGGCGGCGAAATCAAAAGCACGCTCGATAATTTAGAAGCTGCCGCTAATGGCGAGAACTACGAATGGACTGACATGTATCCAGAATTCGCTAAAGTCGCTGAAGAAGAAGGTTTCAAAGAAATCGCTGCCAAATTTAGAATGGTTGCCGAAATCGAAAAGAGCCATGAAGAGCGTTATAAGAAACTTTTAAACAATGTTAAAGGCGGCAAAGTCTTTGTAAGCGAAGACGTTGTGGTTTGGAAGTGCCGCAACTGCGGACATATTGTCGTTGGAAAATACGCTCCTGAAGTTTGTCCCGTCTGTGGCCATCCAAAGTCCTATTTCGAACTCCGCGCGCTAAATTATTAATTCCTTGCTAAATAGAGAGCCGATGATTCTCGGCTCTTTTTTCGAAAAAAGCAAATATAAACCGATAATTCAGTATTTTTATACTTATTTACTGAATTGCACCTATAATTAAGGTTATTAGGTCAATTGACCAAAAGGAGCACATAATGACAGATAAGAATGTCAGAATCGCGATTGTCGGCGGCGGACCTGCTGGGCAATCGGTAGCCATGTATTTAGAAAAGAACGGCTACGACAACTATGTCATTTTTGAGAAGAGTGATCGCGTAGGCGGAAAATGCTTCTCCCCGAAAATGAAAATCAAAAATGAAAAAGGCGAATGGGAAGACCGTACCATCGAAATGGGTGCGGTTATGGGTTGTGATACCTATTTTGCCGTTCATGAAGCCGAGATTTTTGGCGGAACGACTCATGCGAACGGGCCAAAGATGGGCCGTGTCTTCAAAAACAACGATGGTACGGACTTAAAGACCTCTAAGCTTGCTTTGCTTAAAAAGCTCTTGAAGCTAAATAAACTTTCCAAGCTTTTGAAGAAAAAGTATTACGGCTATGATGTCAATGGACATCGCGGTGTCGCCGAAGGTAGATACGAAGGACAATGCCCAAGCCCAGAATTGAAACTTGCTCACATCGAAGGCACTAACCCAAATCTTAAGGATTTATCGATGAGTTTTAAAGATTTTCTCAAACTCAATCACTGTGAAGACGCTGAAATGGTCTGGAAAGGTCCATATACTTCATTTGGATATGGCTATTTCGACGAAATTCCAGCCGCTTATGTCTTGAAATACCTCGATGCTTTCACGGTACGTCAATTCTTAAAGACTGGCAATCTTTGGACCTGGTACGATGGAACCCAATCCATTTGGGAAGGCGTCAATAAGCATCTTAAGCATCCTGCTCTGCTTAATAGTGAAGTGACAAAGATTGTCCGCAAAGACAATAAAGTTACCATCACGGTTAATGGCAAAGAAGAAGTATTCGACAAACTCATCATCTGCACACCGCTAGAGCTATTCTTGAACTATGGCGATGCCCGCGAAGACGAAAAAACCTTATTTAGCAAGATCGTTCATAAAGAATATTTCACGATGGCTGTTCGTACGGCCGAAGAAAAGACGCCTGATATCTCTTACTATTTCTTTAGCAACATGACTCCGGAAACGATGGGGCACCTTATGGTTTTCTATCACCGTTGGCCAAATTGCGGTGCTCAACCTGTTGTCACTTTCACGCTTCGTAATCACGAAGGCATGGAAGATGTCCCGTTTGAGAAAGCAAAAGAAACAACGCTTAACGATATGGCGTATGCTGGGCTTCCTGTTGAGAAGGTTGAAAGAGTCGATGATTGGTATTACTTCCCGCACGTGAGCTGCAAAGATTACGCGGATGGCTGGTATGATAAAGTCGAAGCCATGCAAGGCAAAGACAATACTTATTACGCTGGTGAAGTTATGGCTTTTGGCGATATGGAAGAGACCGCCGAATACGCTCGTGATCTCGTCTCCCGCTTCTTTAAAGCCTAATAGTATAAGGTTCTTAGGTCTAGGGGTTTCCTTAGACCTTTTCTTTTGCGATTTTGCTAGAGAAATCCTAAATTTCCTCCTTGCAATGACCCTTTCACTTGTGGATAATATCTAAGCGCCTAGTTGGACCATTGGTGTAGCGGTCTAACATGTCTCCCTGTCACGGA
>DHKP01000004.1 GCA_002404865.1 Caryophanales bacterium UBA4691
TCTCGAAATCGATGCCCACCAAATAATTCCAAAAGAAAATCCCATAAAATTCAGCATTTGTCTGAACAATATGGGATTTTATTCTCTATAAACTCCTAAAGACGAGATAATGAGAGACGCCTTTGTTTGCAAGGCATTTCTTGCGATATTTTGAAAGATTTATTGATTTGCGGCAATTTTTTTCTCGATTGCCGCAAATAGGTCGCCGATAGTCTTGAAACTCGACAATTCATCGGTTTCAAATTGGATATGGTAACGATCTTCAAGATCCAAACATAGTTCAACAACATCAAGGCTATCAAGACCGAGGTCTTTCAATGACATCGCATCATCAACACGATCTTTATGAACGCGTTCTGCAAAGTTTTTTCTAATTTCCTCAATTTGGCTATTCATTATTTTTTACCTCAAAAGATATGCAATATTATAAGAAGAGTCTGATCTTTCTTCAATCAAGGAAAAACGAGAAGAACAAGAATACCTCCTAGTCGCTATTCACACTCAAATAACCAATCGTTGCGGAGCGAGTGATCGATATTATCATTGGCTTTGTCTCCATGATGATAGGGCGATAATCCTTAAAAAGCCGGAAATACAATACGCTACCAAATTCAACACTGCCCTGGCTGATGTTTTCAATAGTCGCACCTTCAATAGAAGATTCGACAAAATTAATAATTTTCTCCGTAATTTTGCCCTCAATTGCAATTTGATGAGTTACCGATGTTGATAAAGCGTCTAGCGAGCTATAAACACAAGAAATCAAAAATAGGTCACTAGAAAAAGCGAATAGAAGAGTAAAAAAGAATAAAGAAAACAAAGCGTTAATCTTTTTAACCATGGAGAAAGCCCCCGATAAGATTCCCTATCCTTGCAAAAATGAGCAATAAAACCGTCGCAGTCGCCAAAAGAGGAAACCATTGAAATGCAGAAAGATAAGCGTATTTTCCTCTATTACCCTTTATTTCGAATTGTGTTTTGCTTTCGCTAAGCAAAAAGGAAAAACGCTCTAATTGTTCCTTTTTATGAGGGTTTTTATAAACCAAATAAAGCGAAAGAATAAGATCATTCATCCCCTGAAAAGAAAAAGCATTGGCAAAAGAAATGAAACGATCATCAATCTTATCACTTTCATGGCTATTGATTAGAGCAGTGATTCTGCCTCCAAATTCTTCGCTCATAAAGGGTACTGATTTGCTTAAGGCTTCCATAAAAGGGAACTTCGCCTTTAAATATATTTCAAGCATCGTAAGAAAGAAGAAAACTTCTTTTGTCACTCTCTTTTTTTCATTCCGTTTTAAAGAACGTAGGTGCAGGAAAATAATGACATCCAAAAGAAATACAAGAATCAATGGCAATAAAGAAAATAAAAGGCGTACGTTTTTAAAGAATAGGCATAAGGCAGCCAAAAAGCATAAAGTATTGATAAAGGATGCAAAAATAAGGAGTTTTTTTCTTTTATGGTAAAAACCTAACGAATGTTTTTCAATTTTTTGTTCCAGTTTTGTAGGCCTTATCCTTTCTTGATTCTCGCAACTACACACTAAAAAGAACGTAACGCTAAAAAGCAAGGTGCCAAAATAAAATGAATACAAAACCAGAGTAATTTTTCGTAAAGAATCAATGGAGAATAAGCTCGTTAAACACAGGTGAAGAAAAGCGATTAAGAAAAAAGAAATAAACCAGCAAAAACAAAAAGCGGCCCAGTTCTTTTTCTTTATTTCTTCTTCCTGGAGAAATGTGTCTTTTACTTTCTCCACTTCATTTATTAAAGGTTCTATCTCAATAAGAAAATCTTTTCTCGGATTAGAATTTTTTCTAAGCATATCGCAAATAGAAGTGTAAAAAGGACTTGAAAAATAATCTTCAAAATAGCTTAGTTGCTCAAGAAACGACAAAGAAGAGACTCGCTCCAAAATTAGATTTAAGGAGAAATTGTTCAAGGAAAGAATGGCGCTAGAAAAAGCATCTTCTATAGACTTTCGTTGATAAAAAGAAACAAAATTGCATAAAAAGAAATAAGTTTCATCGTATTTGGTTTTTTGCTTATGGTTCTTTTTCACCAAAGGAATAAAAAGCAGAATAGAAAAGACCAAATAAATCAAAAGAATCCCAAACGAAAACGTTAGTGTTTTAGAAAAGAAAAAAGCGAAAGCCGCAGAAATAAGACAAAATGATAAAAAGAATATTTCAATTGAAAATCTCTTCAAAAAGCCTCTTTTTTTGTCATTATTCATTATTTTTAAGCCCCTTGGAAATCACGTATTTCATTTGTTTTTCATAGATATAAAAAGAAGTCACATCACCAGAAAAAGACAATTGAAAAGATCTTGGAAAAGAAGTGATATTGGCTTCTAGATAAATAATGGAAAATGAGTAGCTATCCTTTGGCAAAGAATCGGCAAAATATTGTTTAGTTTTTTCCTCCAATTTCCGTTTATCAAAATATGGGGCAATTCGATTTCCACTTAAATCAAAATTGATAACGGAAGTTTCCGCGACGCTTTTCCCATAAGCAAACAGGGCGCGTGACAATTTGTTATAACGAAACGTCCCATCTGACATAGTGAGGATGATTAAGAATAACGACCCCGAAATAAAGAGCGCTTTCATAAGATTTCCTCAACGCAATATTCACTATTTAAAACGCTTCCAAACGGATTACATTCTTGATAGCAATAAAATTGAGTCGAAAGAAGAGGGATATTAAAAGTGTCCTCTCTTCTAGCGGTAAGCAGTCGCATCGTATAAGCTTTGTCTTTGCTAATTTGGTAGGGTAGATGCAATTCGCGCGTAAATACCTCATCCTTTCTCAAAGCAGTTGTCTTTCGCATAAATCCGCTATATCGATTTACGGCGTATTGATTTTCTTGGAGCAAGAATCGATAAGTCCCTTCCTTGATTTCTTTCGTGGTCAATTTGAAGCTAGCGACATCTCCTAAGTAAGTAGATTTGAATTCGTCGCAAAAAGAAGCAAAGCATTTGGCCCCTTCACCAACGATCTCTAATTTTGCAGCCAAATTCCAATTCGGAATCGAAAACGGCTTATGGTTATTTCCATCATAAAGGCTGAAAAAGAAAGAATGAGCGAACGGGATTGTTCCGTTATCCGTTTCTAGAATTTCTTTCACACCGCTGACTTTGGCAATTGGATGAATCCCAATTCTATCCCCTTCTTCACTAATGGTATAAGTTTGCTGACCCTCAAATATCGTTTCGCTAAGCAGGGAAAGAGGCTCCTCTCGGTAATCTTTCATGCTTCTTGCTGTCAAAATATGAGAATCGATTACTCGCGAAATAGAATCAACTTGATAAGCGATGCTAAAAAGTATGTGAAAACGATTTTTAACCATTTCTTTTGGGATGAGAAAAGGAAAAGAAAGTTCTTCTCCAAGACGAGAAGAAGCTTTCTTGTCCAAAAATTCCCAGTCGCCTACTTCATCGGCGTCTTTTGGGCACGTTTGAAAATATATCGCTATTCTAAAACGTACTTCTTTCCCAATAACGTTTGAGCCAATCCGAAAAGTATCGCTATAGTTTTCCCCTTCGATGAACGGACCGATTGTATTGGGCAAATAATAGAAATCTTTGCTTTCTTTATTTTTCGCGCCGAACAGTAATGGCAATGATAATAAGAACCAGAGTTGTTTTAAAATTACTTTTGTCTTCATAAATACCCTCCACTATTTCTATAGTCATTTTTTCCATTTTTTTGCAAAAATATTTCGAAGAAAAAATAGGGGCTATTGTCTAGCTAAAGAACTCTTTCTATAATCGAGAGGATGATTATTTTATTAGGAGAAAGCGCTTCTGGAAAAACGGAAATCGCCAAATATTTGTCAGCCCACTGCGGCATAAACAAAGTAATCACCTCCACGACTCGTAAACCTAGAGGCAAAGAAACAAATGGAGTGGATTATTTCTTTTTAGACAAAAAAGAATTTCTAGAGGAAGCGAAGCAAAATAAATTCGTGGAATACACGCTTTATAACAATAATTATTACGGCACAAGAATAAATCAAATCTCCCCTAGAAAATGCGTTGTTTTAGATCCACAAGGTGCTTTTGCGTTTCAAAATACAAATGATGCTTCCATTGTGGTTTTCTATTTAAAAGCCGAAGAAGAGACGCGCATCAAGCGAATGAAAGAAAGAGGAGATAGCAAAGAAGAGATACTTGCCCGCATCCAAAATGACCGAATTCATTTCGCAAAAGAAAGAATGCCTAAACTAGACTTTGTGATCGAAACCGATAAACGTTCCATACAATCTATCGCAGAAGAAATCGTTGAGGACTACTTAAAAGTATTGAAGAAAAGGAACATTCTCGTTTAAGTACTTTCTTCATCAGTTTTTCGTCGTGGATGATAAATAACCAAACAATTTTCAACACGAAAATCGTTCACTTTTTTTACAATGATATCCACTTTCCCAATCGTAATTTTGTCATCAATCTCGGCAAAGCGGCCAAGTTTATCGTTAATGTAACCACTTAAAGTACTGTAATCGTCTTCAAGATTGTCGGGGTCCATATGGAACGTTTCAAAGAATTTTTCAATGTTCATGGAACCCCTCACATAGTATTTGTTCCTCGTTCCGTTCACGCGCGAAATATCAAGAGAAACGGTATCCTCTTCATCCCACATCTCGCCGACTAGCTCTTCCAAAATGTCCTCCAAGGTTAAAAGCCCTTCCGTTCCGCCAAACTCATCTTTCACTACGGCAATATGAGTCTTAGTCTTTTTCATCAATGCTAAAACGCTAGAGAGTTCCATCGTACGAGGAACAAAAAGAGTCGGAAGGATAATGTCGCTAACATCCGGCGTTTTGCCTTTAACTAGCATTCTTAATAAAGTTTTTACTTGGAAAAAACCGAGCACATGGTCCAAATCTTTTCGATAAACGATAACACGACTATGTTTATAAGCGTCATGGCGTTTTAAATAAGATGAAAAAGGCTCTTCTACGTCGTAGCCGATAATCTTTATTCTAGGCGTCATGATATCATAGCTAGAAGTGTCCTTGAAATCGATGGAGCGATGGAGCAATTCGCTTTGATTTTTATCAAAAATCCCTTCCTTTTTAATTTCTTCAACCATCGCTTCTAATTCTTCATCGCTAGCTAGAGGCGTTTCCGTTGGGGCTTTTTCAATAATGGGAGAAGCGATTTTTCGAGCCAAAAAATCCATCGGTGCCACAAACGGAAAAAAGATTATCCTTGACACTTCGATAAATAAACCGAATGTTTTGCTCCACCACAATGCATGGCTAGTAGCGATTGCTTTTGGCAAAATCTCTCCGAAAAGCAAAACAACAAGTATCGTAATAGCGGTAATAATAATATCCCCGTAAGACTCTAAAGGCGAATTGGCTAAAATCGAGGCACCCACAATCGAAGCTAAAGAAGAAACGAAAATACTAAGAAAATCATTGCCGAATAGAATCGTCGCGATTGAGCGATCGTAATTCTTGGCTTGCTCCAATGCCCGCTCGCTCTTTTTATCCCCTTCCTGCGCCTCTTTTTCTAATCGAAGCATATTCACGCTAGATAAAGCGGTATCGCTAGCGGCATACAATCCGCATAATAGCACGAGAAGAGCGATGACGATCAAATACAGAACATCCGTGACGTTCATTTGTTTACACTCTCCAAAACGATTTTTTCATTGATAGGCCCCACAAGCTCTTCTAAAACATCCTCCATTGTGACCATACCAATCAATTCATCTTTTTTCTTAACCAAAGCAATTTGAGTGTGAGTCTCACGAAATCCATCAACCAAATCATCGATTTTGACATTGGGAGCCACAAAATATGGCTTTTCGACATAATTCGCGATATTCGTGCGCGGATCTTTCAAATAAGCAGCAAGGTATTGCTTTACCAGCAAAACCCCAACGATTTTGTCTTTGTTTTCATAGTAAACAGGAATCCTGCTATAAGAAGTAGAACAAAGGATATCGACAAGGCGGGTGCCGCTTAATCCCTTTAAATCGATAGAAAAGATTTTTTCTTTTGGGGTGAGAACCTCTTTTACAGCGGTATCGCTGAAATCAATAGAGTTCTCAATAATTTCCGTTTCGTTTTTCTCAAGCAAACCACCTTTTTGGTTCTTTTTTAAGACACTAGAGAAATCATCTTCGCTAAAAGAGTCCCCTTTCTTATGTGGAAATAATTTGCTAGCCAAAAATGAAATACCGCGGAAGAAAATAGAAAGCGGGAAAAAAAGAAAATAAGTAAATAGAAGCGGGTAAACAAAAATAGAGGCTAGGGTATTTGGGATTTTGGCAGCAATTTGTTTCGGCATCGTTTCCCCGAATAAATAAACAATCAAAGTAATACAGATCGAGGAGATTAAAGAAACAATTCCGGCTTCTAGATTTATGAAATAGAGAAAAACGCTTGTGGAAAAAACGGATAAAAGGGTGTTAACGACGTTATTGCAAATAAGAATCGAAATGAGATTGGTTTCTTTTCGTTCGTAAAGCCAAAGAACAAGGCGAGCCGTTTTGCTTCCTTCATCTTTTTTGACTTCATAACGATATTTATTTAAACGGTCAAAGGCAGTCTCTGAGGCACTAAAAAAAGCGCTTAGCGCAAGGAAGATAACACCAAATATCAAATAGATATAATAGTTTTTCAAGCGCACCACGCTCCTAACCTACTACAATCGCTACAGTCACTATTCATACGGCAAGTAGTCTAGCATAATTTAACGAAAAAGAAAGACCTCAGCAATTTCGCTGAGGTCAATAGGCGCGTTAGTCTTCGTCTTTATCGTCTTTTTTCCCGCCGAGTTGAGGAACATAATCTTTTAGTTCGGCCGCGTAATCATGAGGGACGATCTTTCCTTGTTCAAGATTATCTTTCTCACAAGCATCGGCAAGAAGTTGCTTAGCACGTCTAAGTGAGAGAGCACTCTTGACTTTGAATACGCCAGGAATCTCTTTGTAGATATTCTTATTCCCCGCATCATGGAGTGGGATTGGGCTGTTTTCATATTCTTTTGGATCGAGCGCGAAATAAAGTTTCAATCCCTTTCCAGCAATGGTGATTTTCACATAAGTCTTCGTGTGAAGCCTGAAAGTGTCACCACTATTGGAGAGTCGGCTCTTTAAGCCATAACTGAGGCATTCGGCTTTGAGGTCATTATAGTTATCTTGCGTCTCTTTATCAGCAACTAGCATACGCTCATTGAAAGGAATGCGAATGATTTTGGCTTTTGGAGCATCTCCAATGGCTGCAGCAACTGAAACATCTTCAGATTCTGCTTCTGCCCCGTCTTCAAGATTTGAAGTCGGAGCAGGTTCTGGAACCACTTCTTCCTTTTTCTCTTGGGCTTTTCCTTCTGGAGCAGCAACTTGTATCACAATCGTTTGCGTAGGTTTAGTTTCTGGCTCAACTTCTTCTTTTTTCTTTTCAATAGTCGCGGAAGTAGCATCATCTTTCTTAGCTGCTTCTTTTTGCGCTTTCAAAAGTTCCGCAAAACGCTTATCAAGTTCCTCCGAGATAATATCGCGAACGGCATCGGGAGTAATCGCATTCTCCTTCATATTCTTGATTTCTTCGCTTTGAGCCTTGATTTGCTCGCTTTGTGATTTGGTTTCTTCCGCTTCGGCTTCCGCTCTAGCTTGCTCGATAAGATGAGCGTCGGCTGCTTCTTGAGCGGCTTTCTCGGACGCTTTTGCTTGTTCATCGCGGAAAGCGCTGAGTTCACTTTGAATCAAGGATTTAATGTCGTCCTTTGAAGCTTCATCGACTCCCGTAGAAGCCGGCTTTATGTTATTGAGCTCATCGCGAACGATATTGCGGATATCTTCAAGAGAGAGACTCTCGCGTTTCTTTTCCGCCTCAAGGCGTTCTTGACGGTCTAAAGCCCTTTCTTCGCGTTCTTTGACTCTAGCCATTGCATCTTCTTTAAGAGCTTTCTCCAAAGCAAGGCGCTTTTCTTCTTCGATTTTCGCTTTTTCTTCCGCTTCTTTTTGAGCTTTTATCGCCTCGCTGTCGCGTTTCAAATCTTCGCGTTTACCAATATAATAAGAGCGAATTTGCTGATTGATAAGCTCACGAGCTTCTTCTTCGGTGAGCTCACGGCGCTCTGGATTATCGTGTTCATCGAGAGCTTCTTGGATTAAAGAACGGAGGTCACTAGCCGTAAGAGGCTTTTCTTCTTCGTTATCTTCCTTTACTTCAGGAGCAGTATTTTCTTTTTGCGTATTGAGCTCTTCGCGGATAATGGTGCGAAGGTCATCAATTGTAGCAACCGGTTCGTCTTGAATATCTTCATCAGTCTTCTTTTCTTCCGCTTTTTCTGGGGCAATGGCTTTAGCGATTTCTTCAGAAACGATTTTGCGGAGATCGTCACTAGTGAGAGTCTCTGCCGTTTCGTTAGAAGAAAGATCATCGTTTTCTTTCTCGTCATCAACGACGTCAACAGGGATATCGTTATCTTTCGATTTCTCAAGCTCTTCTGCAATAATTTTGCGGAGATCGTCACTCGTCAAAGCTTCAGATTCATCGGAAGCAGGAACATTTGCGTCTTTTTGTTCCTTTTCTACCTCTTCGCCTTTATTTGAAGATAATTCTTCGCGGATAATGGCACGAACATCGTCTTTGGTCATGAATTCTTCGCGATCTTTTTTGGATTTAGTGTCATCGCCAGATCCAGTATTGTAGATATATTGGATGAACGCTGGCTTTACTCCGGCATAATCGGTTGGGGCTGGAGCTGCCTGAGTGGCAGTAGCGGGTTTCTCTTCTTCTTTTTCAGGAGCAGCAGGAGCTGGAACTGGCGCGGCGGGCGCTGGGGCGGAAATCGGCTCAGACTCAATAGCAGTTTCTGTCTCAGGTTCGGAGACGCTTTCCTCTATAACTTCTTTTGGCTCTTCCTCTTCTTCGCTATTATCTTCATCCTCTTCGGTAGTTTCTTCTTGTGGGGCTTCTTCGACCACTGGTTTCCTAGATAGTCCGATTGCGGAAACTAATAAGGTAATGACCGTCAAGGCAAAAGAGAAGCAAGCGATCGCATAAGGCAAAATAGCAAGGATTTGCATGCCTAAGTTCAAACTAGTGCCAGAACCCAAAATTACAGCAATGGCATTCTCATCATCTTTGAACCAGCCTGGAGCTAAGAAAATCGAAATGATTTCATAACTCAAAATACCAAAAATTAAGGAAAATAAATTAACAAAAAGGGCACCTGGACGTTTTTTTGCAATTAAAACGACAAGATGTACGAGCCAGAATATGGCAAGTAACCCCAATAGAACTGGAAGCAAATAAAGAATCGGGAATCCATTCGTAGCAGTTTGAGAATAGAATTCAGTCTTAAACAAGAGCAAATTCTGCGAAACAAATTTCTCTCCGATAAGCTTAAGCGCACCCATCACATCGGTAACGCCACTCATATATCCCGCTCCACCAAACATCATCGGCGAAAAAACGAGCAAAGCCGCAGCGATAATGGTTAGAAGCATCGAGACAATGGTAAGAATCGTCGTTGATTTTTTCATAACAAAACCTCTTTTTGTGCCTCTATTTTATTCACCATAAAAGTAAATAGCAAAGAAAAAGAAGTCAAAATTGCTAAGATTTTAAAAAATTTTTAATGAATATAGCCACTTTTGGCAATGATTTTAAACATATTGTGATGAGTGACTATATGAGCGTCTCCTTTCGGCCCTTCTTCCCCATCGAGACACCATCCCATCGTTTCATCGGTGTGAATATAAAATTCGTGGGCTCGCAATATGATGCGGTTGCGGTCCACTAAAAGCGGAAGAACCCCATTAGAAATATCTTTTTTCGCCAAAAACAGTTCCATTTGGCCATCTTGGATAGACCCATAACGATTCACTTTAAAACCGCCGATGTTTTTTCCGTTCATCAATAAGAGGAAAGGAGTATCTAATTCATAATGCCCGCCATCAGCATCAATAATCGCATGCACCGTTTTCTTGTCTTTTAATTCCTTGATGGCGGCATTGTAATAAGCGACTCTCCCTAAGATTCTTTTCTTTTTCCGTGGAGTCATATAGGCGATATCGCTATATCTCCCAATCGTACAAACATAAGCGAAATATTGACCGTTAATTTCACCCACATCGAAGGGAACGATATCTCCTTTCGTTAAAATTTCTAGCGATTCTCTCAAATTGGAACCAATTCCAAAATTCCGGCCGATATCCCCAATTGTGCCAAAATTGATATAGCCAAGAATTGGGGGATTTTTGAC
The DNA here is from genome assembly GCA_002404865.1 of Caryophanales bacterium UBA4691. Classification (GTDB taxonomy): domain Bacteria; phylum Bacillota_I; class Bacilli_A; order RFN20; family CAG-826; genus UBA4951. The sequence continues at coordinate 10,234 of DHKP01000004.1, forward strand.
CATGGCGAGAGCGTTAATTAGATTATTAAAAGTGCCATCTCCCCCTACAATAACCAGCACATCGTATTTTTCGGAAGAAGATACGGCTATTTCTCTCGCTTCTTTCGCGCTTAGCGTGCAAAAGAAATCCACGCGATCGAATCGCGAAAGCAGTTTCTCTTTCACCATGGGGATTTTTGCCGTGAAATTGCGATGCCCCGATTGGTGACTGTACATTACTAAGCAATTCATTGTTGTGTTTTACGTCAAATTATTGATTTTGATGTTTGATACTCGCTTCAACAAATCCGCGGAATAAAGGATTTGGGGCAAGTGGACGAGAGGTGAATTCTGGATGGAATTGGCTTGCAATAAAAAATGGATGATCTTTTAATTCAATGATTTCGACAAGCCCCGCCTGAGGATTAATGCCAGAGAAGACAAGCCCTTTTTCTTCTAATTTAGTACGGAAAGCATTATTAAATTCATAACGATGGCGATGACGTTCTTGAACGAGCTTCTCACCATAGCATTTGTAGGCGAGCGTGCCTTTCTCAACTGCACAGTCATAGTTCCCTAAGCGGAGCGTCCCACCCATTTGAATTCCGGCATATTGGTCATGAAGCAAATCGATGACAGGATATGGAGTTTGGGAATCGAATTCCGTTGTATTTGCGCCCGCTAGTCCACACACGTGCTCCGCGAATTCAATGACGGCCAATTGCATGCCTAAACAAATTCCTAAATATGGGATCGCGTTTTCTCTAGCGTAACGAATGGCGATTTTTTTGCCTTCTGTTCCACGTTCGCCAAAACCACCGGGCACAAGAATCCCATCATATCCCTTCAAGACTTCTCTAACGTTTCCTTCATTGATATCCATGGATTTAATCCAACCAATGTCCACTTTGTATCCATAGTAATAACCACTATGAATCAAAGCGCTTTTGACTGACAGATAAGCGTCATGGAGTTCGACATATTTCCCAACGAGAGCAATTTTGACGTGTTTGTTGCTGTTTTTGACGCTATCGACCCACTTTTCCCAATTATGCAAGTCCGCTTTTGCTGCTTTTAGGCGAAGATGGTCAAGGACATAATCATCAAGCTTTTGGCTATGGAGCATAAATGGAAGCTCATCGACGATCGGCAAATCATCCGCTTCAAACACGCCATCCAAAGGCACGTTGCAGAATAAAGAAATCTTTTTCTTTTGCCCTTCGCTTAATGGTACTTCGCTTCTAAGGACAATCGCGTCAGGCTGAATTCCTAAGGAAAGAAGTTCGTGAACGCTATGTTGGGTCGGCTTGGTTTTGCTTTCTTGGGCACTTTTCAGATATGGAACAAGAGTATTATGGATAAACAGCGTGTTTTCGTATCCTAATTCGATACGGAGCTCGCGAATTGCTTCTAAAAATGGCAATGATTCGATATCGCCAACGGTTCCACCAATCTCAACGATGATAATATCCGCCGAGCTTGCGCTGCTCGCTTGAAGAATGCGCGATTTAATTTCGTTGGTAACGTGAGGGATAACTTGCACGCACCCCCCTAAATAGTCACCTCTACGCTCTTTTTCGATAACGGCGCTATAGATTTTGCCACTCGTAATGGAGCTTTCTTTGGTAAGATCAACCCCAGTCCATCTTTCGTAATGTCCTAAATCGAGGTCAGTTTCCGCTCCATCTTTGGTTACATAGACTTCACCATGCTGATAAGGAGACATCGTGCCTGGGTCAACGTTAAGATATGGATCAAGTTTTATATTGAAAATCTTGACCCCTCTGCTTTTGAGCAAAAGCCCAAGGCTAGACGCAAGGATTCCCTTGCCTAAACTTGAAACGACACCACCTGTAACAAAGACATACTTGCTTCCCATAAACATTACCTCAAAAATTCCGTTCTCTATGATAAGATAACCAGCAATCCTTTCTCAAATAGAATATGCGGTTATTTTAAAACTTAGAAAAGATTCTTCTTTACATAAATAGAATCTTCCTTTGTGATTTTTCGAATCACTTTGCAAGGATTACCCACCGCTAAGGAATGAGGTGGGATATCTCTAGTCACAACGCTTCCTGCTCCAATCGTTGAACCTTCCCCGATTTTTACTCCACCAATAATCGTTACGTTACTTGCAATCCAACAATTTGACCCAATCGCGATTGGCTTAGCGTATTCTTTGTCCGTCAAAGCCCCTTTTTCATTCTTATAAATTTTTCTCTCTTCCCCTAAAAGAGGATGCACGGGGGTCACAATCGAGACATTCGGACCAAAGAAAACATTATCGCCGATATAGACAGGGGCACAATCTAAAACCGTGAAATTGAAATTAGCGAAGCAGTTCTTTCCAAAACTCGTGAAACGCCCATAATCAAAATAAATGGGACCAACCAGCATTAAATTCTCATAGCGATGAATAAGAAGCTCTTCTAAGATAGCGTCTCGCCTCGCTTCACCCTCCGCTAAAGCATTAAATTCAGCGCAAAGGCGATGGGCATGGTCACGAAAAGAGAGAAGTTTTTCATCACTCGGGTCATAAATTTTCCCCGTTACCATTCTCTCTAATTCATCCATATTCTTATTATGAGACGGGAACTACTCGCTTAATCCTTCCATATAAGAAGCTAATAAAGGTGCTAATGTAATCATTGTCACCCCATCAATCTTATTTTCGATTGAGTCAGTCACGACGATTTCTTTCACGCCGGCATTCAATAGATTAGTAACTGCATTGCCAGAGAAAATGCCATGACTCGCTCCGACAAAGACTGCTTTTGCACCTTCTTCATAAAGAAGCTTGCTCACAGCTACAACGGTTCCAGCGGTATCAATCATATCATCAATAACGATGCAGAGTTTGCCTTTGACATCGCCTTGAAGACCGAGAATTTCAGCACGATTAGGTCTAGGGCGATGCTTGTCGGCAACCGCTAAAGATGCGCCCGGAAAATAAGTTAAAAAAGCCTCGGCCCTTTTTACGCCACCGTGATCTGGCGAGACAATAGCCACATTTTCATTTGCGAATCCACATTTCTCGGCATGATCTTTGAAGTGGGCACCAAATAATGGAGCACATGGTAAATTTGTAGCCTTAATCTTAGAGAAGAAAGAAAGAATTTTAGTGCTATGAATATCCGTAAACGCAATTGAACTAGCTCCACTTGTTTCGATTAAATGCGCAACCAGACGAGCAGAAACAGGATCATTATCAGCAATCATGCGCTCTTGACGAGCATATCCATAATAGGGAACAAGGAGATGAATGTCCTTGGCGCCGCCATTTCTTAGCGCATCGATAAATACCAATAATTCCATCAAGCGGTCATTGGCAGGCCGCGAAGTGCTTTGAACCACAAAGCATACTTTGTCTTTTACTTCACAAAGTGGTTTTGCGAAGACTTCCCCATCAGCAAAATGGGAAACTTTGCAATCAGAAAGAGGCAATTGCGTAAGTCGTGAGACTTCACTTGCGAGAAAACTGTCGCTATGAAGGAAGAAGAGGCGATTTCTTTCCGTGTCCATACTAATCTCCAAAACTATATTAGTATGCCTTATTTTCTTTTTATTTGAAATTCATAGCGCTTTCTTTTTTATTTTTTCTATTTGCTCTATTTTTGTGAATAGAAAAACGCTTATATTATTCTAATACATAAATTTGGAGCAAATAAATGGAAGAACTGGTCTTATCTTTTGAAGAAATTGACGCCATCGCAAAACGCTTAGGAAAAACGCTGACTCAGGACTTAGCTAGCGATGAAAAAACGCCACTATTCATATGTGTTATGAAGGGTGCGCTCAATTTTATGGCCGAACTAATTAAGCATGTCTCACTCCCCATTCTTACCGATTACGTTCAGCTATCTAGCTATCAAGGAACAAAAACCACTGGGCAAGTGAATTTCAAGCACATGCTCGAATCCAATCCGGATGGAAGGACGATCGTAATCGTCGAAGATGTTGTGGATACCGGTTTAACCATGCAGGCCCTTGAAAATTACCTTCGAACAAATTTCAAGCCGAAAAGGATCCTTCTTTGTTCCTTGTTCGACAAAGTAAATTGTCGCACTGTCCCAGCCAAAGTCGATTACGTTGGAAAAACCTTAACCGAAAATAAATTTCTCATTGGATTTGGCTTGGATTACGACGAATTGGAAAGAAATACCACTTACGTTTATACTCCAGACAAAAATGATTTAGACCGCCTTAACGCTATTCTTGAAAAGGACAAGAATCAATAAAAAACTCTAAAGAATAAATCCTATATTTTTTCTATATTACCACCATTCTAGCGAGGATTTCACTAAAAAATTCATAAGCAATTTTTAGATGAAATCGATGGTGGTTTTTTATTTATGCGTATGTTATTGTTTCCGTGTTTTCGAAAGAAAACTATCGAGGTATAAGAATGGACTTAGAAAAATTTATCGGTGTTACGCCTGACTTCCCAAAGAAAGGAATCTCATTTAAAGACATATCGCCATTATTGAAAGACCCAACTGCCTTTCATTACTGCATAGACGAACTAGAGAAGCTCGCAAACGAATTTCATCCTACCGTCATTGTCGGGGCGGAATCGCGGGGCTTTTTATTTGGCGCTGCTCTAGCGTATAAAATGGGCATCGGCTTTGTTATGGCAAGAAAGGCTGGCAAACTCCCTGGAATCACGGTAAAAGTTAGCTACCAATTAGAATATGGAACCGCCACAATGGAAGTGCCCGCTAATTCTTTTAAAGAAGGAGATCGTGTGCTTCTCGTCGACGACTTGCTTGCAACAGGCGGTACCTTTGCTGCTTTAACGCAATTAGTCAAATCCGCAGGTGGAGAACCAGTCGGAGCGATCACTGTTATCCGCCTAGAAGAACTACATGGAGAAAACCACGCTTTAGTCCCTTGCCGAAGCCTACTAACACTTAGCGATTCTCATTAAACGAAATAGAAATTTAGCCGCACGTAACACTGCGGCTTTTTTATTCCACGCTTTTTAACGATTCCACCATTTTGATTTTTTTCGTTTTCATAGAGAAAACAAAATTGACTAAGAATGCGGTGATGAAAGAAAGCCCAAAGGCAAAAACAAACGATACGGGCTTGATGAAATATAGATATTCTACAAGCTCAACAACATTTGTACCCATTACTAAGTATAAGAATGGATATCCTAGCAAAACTCCAATGCTCGCTCCGATTAACGTAAGCGACATCGTCTCAAATAAAAGCGATAAAGCAATTTCATTTCGCTTAAAACCAAGGACTTTCAAAGTAGCGATATCACGACTCCGTTCCCGGAAATTCATTAAGGATAAATTGTACAAAACAACCAAAGCCAGAAGGAGGGCGAATACTTTCACCGCGTTAGTCATGGTAATGACTCCACTCATGACATCTTTAATATAAAGGTTCCATTCTTCCGTTGTTTGGCTACTTAAAACATAATTCTTTTTTAAAATTTCTTGGTTCACCTCACTAGGAGCAACACCATCCTTTAAATATATTTGGGCGCCAGAATAAGAAAATGAAACATCTTTAAACAAAGAAATATCTTCGTGAACCATGATGCCATGATACGCAAAAGCCTCGTAAATCATCCCTATTTTCGCAGAATACACTTGACCACCGTAACTGAAGAACATTTTGTCTCCTACTTGACATTTAGTTAGCCGAGCCACTTTTTTAGAAACCGCAACTTCTTCTTTGCCAAAAGTGATTTTATAACAGCGAGAATTCTCTGAAACAACATAGAGATGGCTATTCGCTTGGGGTCCGTCTTCTTTATATATCAATGAATTGAAAGCGGATGTCGGTTCTACCGCACTAATTCCAGAAATAGGCGCCAAATCGTCAATGACATCGCTTTTAGACATAGTTTGGTTAAAGGTGACGGATATATCTGAATTTTTGAGAGTTGATAAATCATTATCAATGCCGTAATAGACTGTATCTTCAATGCCAAAGCCACAAAGTAATAAAGCCGTGCATCCCATTACCCCTGCAATAACCATGATTGATTTTCCGATATTCAAACGAATATTGCGTAAAGCCATTTTAATGGAAAGAGAGTAGACGCTTGCCTTATTTCCCCGCGAGATGAATTTCAAGGAATTAGGCTTTTTCGGCCTTAAAGAGTCAACTGGTTTAAGAGAAACTTCTTTATGGCAAACTAGGATTGTCGTAACGACGCTGATCGCTAAAAAAACCAGTGCGCTAAAGACCCCGTATAAAACAGGAAAAGTATAAGTTAATGGAGGCAAAGAATAAAAAATCGCGTATTTATTTCCTAGAATCTGCGGAATGAGCAATGGACCGACGATTTCTCCGATGATTACGCCTAACCCCACTAAGAAAAGAGTTAAAGAAGAATAAAGCAAATAGATTTGTCCTTTGCTAACTCCGATTGCTTTGAGGGCGCCAATCTGCGTTCGCTCTTGCAAAATATGCTCTGAAAGGGTGGTTAATATTACCAATAAGGCGACGAAAAAGAAGACAAACGGGAAAACAAAGGTGAATTGGCGGGCTTGCGTTACATCGTTATTAACCGTAACAAAGAAGGGCATTTCGCCTCTCGTGGTCACCATTTTGAGTTTATCACCACCATTAGAGGCATAATAATCCTCAATTTTCTTTTTTAAGAGTGCCGATTCGGAATCGCCACCTAAAGAAATGAGGTATTGATTTCCAACATCCATTGTCTTCAAGCTTACTAAAGGAGCCAATAAAGCAATGATTTCTTGTTTCTTTCCTTCTAAAATATGCTGATTAAAAAAATCGACAAGGAGATCTTTTAGTGTCTCTTTCCCCATTAAAGCAACAGAAGAATTATAGGTACTCTTCGTAATGTTTTCAGGATATTTCATGAAACCAGTAACTTTGGTAGTGAGGGTTATTTCTTTATCGGTCAATATCTTTTTTGAATCTTCTTTTAAATAAGGTGCGAGCAAGGCGGAATAATCGGAAAGATGATAGTTAGATATATCAAAAGAGATTTGAATTTCATCCCCGATAGAATATGTGCTAGAAAGCGAACTCGATTCACTCTTTTTCATCGCTTCATCGAGCAAAAAATAGCGATTGGAAGATAAATTCAAAGAAGACGTATCACCATAAGGCTTAGAAACCTTTGGGGAAGAAGCGTAAACTGCCAAATAAGAATCGCGGTTTCCCAATTGAATAGGCATATAAAGCCGTTTATCGAATATATCGTTACTAGAAAGAAAAGTCTTAATGTTTGTTTCGTCCTCTTCGCTAGTTTTAGAAACCGTAACCCACAAAGAAGCAAGATTGCCTTCGCGATAGACCGAATTGACACGATGCTCAAAGCTTTCGGCATTTGCAAGCAAACCGACAAAAAGAGTCATCGCAATAGCCCCAATCATGATAATGGAAAGGAACTGGGTCCAACCTTTCTTCAAAGAACGTAACCCACTACGAAACAATAATGAAAAAGTAGATACTCTCACCATTCGATCTCCTCAATCCGTTTTGGGTTAGAATTTTTTGAATCTTCAACGATTGTTCCATCGCTGATTCGAAGCAAGCGGTCCGCGCAGCAAGCGATTTTCGAGTTATGAGTGACAATGATTACGGTCTTATGATAAGTCACGCTTATTTTCTTTAACAAACACAAAATCGAAGCTCCGGTTTTGCTATCCAAGGCCCCAGTGGGTTCGTCGCAAAGGAGTAAACGGGGATTTTTCACTATTGCGCGCGCGATTGCCACACGCTGTTGCTCGCCGCCCGATAATTGGGCAGGGAAATTCCTAGCCCGTTTTTCTAAACCAACATCCTTCAAAATTTGTTTGGAATCGAATGGATCTAGTGCCACGCTTGCGGCTAGTTCAACGTTTTCTAGCGCACTCAAATTAGGCAACAGATTATAAAATTGAAATACGAAGCCAATATCAACTCTACGAAATAATTCCAATCTTTTTAAGTTATATTTAGCAATGTCTTCACTATCGATATAATAAGACCCACTCGTCGCATTATCCATGCCGCCAAGTAAGTTCAACAATGTACTTTTGCCTGCTCCAGAGGGGCCTAAAATCACTGCGAAAGACCCCTCTTCTAAGGAAAAAGAGATGTCGGAGAGAGCAACAACTTCATTAGGCAAGCCCGCATTGTAAATCTTTTTTAGGTTTTTTACTTCGATTTGACTCATCCTTTTTCTCCTTTTGGCATTTGCTATTTTACCAAAAAAAGGGAGACAAATAGTTGACAATATCGCTTTCTATGAATTTTCTAGTTTCCGCAAGCGAATAGGAGAGTAACCGAAATATCTCTTAAAGCAAGTTGAAAAATAATAAGGATTCTCATATCCCACTTTCACGGCAACTTGCACAATGCGGTTACTAGGATCAGCGAGCAAACGTTTCGCTTCTTCCATTCTGATTTTTTTGAGCGTCTTAATAAAGGTCGTGCCATTATTTTTGAAAAGAGCGTAAATATAGGAATGAGAATACCCAAGTTCTTTGGATATCCGATCAATGGAAAGGCTATTCTCCATAAAATGCTTTTGAAGAAATAGCATAATGCTTCTAAACGCCTTTTCTCCGCCGTGAGGTTGTCTTAAGCTTTGATTAATCAGAGAGATTTCCGTCACCAAATCTTCGAAAAAAGTGAGGATGCTTTCTTTTTCTTTCTTCGAATAAAGAATTTTTAGCAAAGCAAAATAGGACTCATAAGTCCCGTACAATTTCTCCAAAGAAGCGCAGCTAGTAAGTAGCGAATTCAATAGTTGGTTTAGCAATAGCAAATAGCTATCCTTATAATCAATAGACCCAATCTTTCTAAGCAATCCCCGCAATAGAGAGAGCGATTCTATTTTCTTCCCATATAGTAACGCATACCCCAAGTTTTGAAATTGAGTCTCCTCGACTTTCATAACGCTTTTCTCTTTTTGAATTAAGTCTTCATAAAATAAAACCAGTCCTTTGCCAAGAACGGGGCGATACGTCAAGCCTTTTTCGGCTTCCCTAAATAGTTTTCGGCAAGAAAAAGTTCCTTCTTTATAACGTGTCGTCTCACTTACTCCGCAAGAAAAGGAAAGATCATTATCCCTTTTGGCTTTAAATAGAACCGATGATAATTTTTGTTGTAATTGAAAAAGAGTTAAAGGCTCGTTGGCGGACAATAAAACTCCAAAAAATGTCGAAAATTCAAACAAGAAATAAGGATAGCCTCCGAAATATTGCCTTAACCCCTTTTCCAAAGAGTAGCGTCCTTTTTCGTAATCATAATAATCAAGTGATTCCTCTTCTTTATCAAAATCAAAAAGGATAAAAGTGACATATCTTTCTTTTAAAAGAATTCCATCTTCGGCTAGCCTATTTGTAAATTCACTAGGAACGCTATTCAGGGTAACAAGTCGCAACAAGTCTTCGTGTTGTCTACTCATTAAAGGGGTAACGCGCATCAAACTTTTCTCTTCGCTTTCTCCATCCTTAAAAAACGCTTCACACTTTTCGATAAACGTTTCTGCTTTTGCTTCTTTAAAATAAACCGTTTCACATGAAGAAGAATCACGAAACGGAAACATAGAAATTACGCTCAGTAAATATTTCCTCTTCTCGCTAAGATTTTCAAATGGATAAAAGGCACACTCCAATTCGAAGTAGCCTTTTTCTTTCAAAAAGAAAGAACGCAATTTCTCTACTTCTTCATTAGTTTCAACAAGGATGAAAAGGCGATACATTATCCCATAATAGCGTTCGTCTTTTCGAAATTAAAGTCACCTACCTTCAGCTTATTTTCTCGTTTCATTAATTAGTATTATTCATTATGTTTCTTTCCCTAGCCCAAAAAAGAAAAAATCCCTTGAAAAAAGAATTATCTCTAGGGATTTTCACTTTGCTTAATGAAGAGTTAAGAGAAACAAAAAACGCTTGGAAGCTAAATAAAAAAATGATTCGTTTGCTTATTTATAGAGAAAAACGCTCTTTGATGTTCTCATAGCTGATTTTTCTCGCTAGAATTTTCGCATCGCTTAAAGGGTATTCTCCCCCATCGACTTTTTCGCCTAAGAAAGTAGCTAAAATCCTCCGGAAAAAATCAAAACGGGAATAGCTTGAGAAGGAACGAGAATCAGTAAGCATGCCTAAGTGAGTTCCAAGCAAAGCGTATTCGCTGATGGTTTCAAGATTGTTGCGGATGCCAATTAGCGTATCATTGAACCACCACGCCGCCCCGATTAGAACGTCGCGGAAAGCGCCACTAATAGAAGCAATCGCTTTTAGCGATTCAGGATTTAACGTGTAGAGAACGATCGTTGGCCTTTGCTCCTCTAAGAACTGATTCAAGAAGAGAATCAGATCATAAAGGCTATTTTCTTCGCCAATGACGTCGAATCCTCGGTCAGCTCCTAAACGTTCATACATCAAACGATTCGCGTTACGAATGACGGAGAAATGAATTTGGGCAAGAAGGTTCCTTTTTTTGTATTCTTTCATTAAAAACACAAGCAAGTACCCAAAAAGACGATCTTTTTCTGTCGGATTCAAAGAACCACGTTTTAAATACAAATCTCTAGCTTCAATCTCATTTGCGTAACTCTTTGGGAAATTCGTAAATCCGTGGTCGGCGATTTTGCAGCCTTTGCTCACGAAATAATCCAATCGATCTACGATTGCTTTTTGGAGCAATTCCAAAGTGGATAAAGAGTAGCCGACTGCTTTTCCTAGTTCCTCTAAATAAGAAGGGGAGAAATCGTAAAGCCTATCAGGACGGAAGGTAGGAGTAACTTTCACATTACTAAACTCCCCATGATCGTTTAAAGACTCGATTGGGTCATTGGTCGTCGCAACAAAACAGACATTGAATTTCCTAAGCAGCTTACGGGTAGATAATTTAGAAAGCTCTTCGTTTGCCTTTTTGTAGATGGTTTCGGCTGTATCTTCATTAAGAGGCGAAGAGATGCCAAACACTTGTTTTAATTCAAAATGCGTCCAGTAATATAAGGGATTACCACATAAAGCAGGCATAATCGAAGCGTATTTCAAAAACTTATCGTGATAAGAAGCGTTTCCCGTAATAAAACGTTCGTCCACATTCATCATTCGTAGGGCCCGCCACTTATAATGGTCAGCGCCTAGCCAAAGTTCGCCAATATCATTGAATCGTTTGTCGTCGCGAATCGCTTTTTGGTCTAAGTGACAATGATAATCAATAATGGGTAGCGTTTTGATTGATTCGTAAATCGCCTTGCTTGCTTCTCCTTTTAATAGGACGCTGTCGTTAAAAAAATCATTCATAAAATTACCTAGGTTTAAAAATCAAACGCCACTATAAGCGCTGAATCCGCCATCAATTGGAAGAACGATGCCCGTGATGAAAGAACTTGCTTTAGAATCTGATAAGAATAGAACTGCGCCAAGAAGCTCTTCTGGCAGTCCGAATCTTCCCATTGGCGTGTTATTTAAAATCTTATTCGAACGTGCTGAAGGCGTACCATCCGGATTGAAAAGCAAGGCCTTATTTTGAGCAGTCGCGAAGAAACCAGGTGCGATAGCGTTGACACGAATATCCGACTTTGCAAAATGGGTTGCGAGCCATTTCGTGAAATTGCTGACACCAGCTTTAGCAGCGCTATAGGCCGGAATCTTCGTTAAAGGTGTGAAAGCGTTCATCGAAGAAATATTCAAAATCGAGCACCCCTTTTTTTCGAGCATGTCTTTAGCAAACACTTGTGTTGGGAGCAACGTGCCTAAAATATTGAGATTGAAGACAAATTCAAATCCTTCGGTTTTCAAATCAAAGAAGGAGATGGTGGAGAAATCTAACTTAGGAGCGAAAAATTCCTGACTCGTCGTTGCTTTTGGCGAATTGCCACCAGCTCCATTGATGAGAACATCACACGTCCCAAAATCTTTTAAGACGGCTTCATGCGCTTTTTCTAGCGAAGCCTTATCTAAAACATTGGCTTCGTAGCCCTTTGCGATGCCGCCTTCTTGACGTATTTCAGCGGCTTTTGCTTCCGCGCTGGATAGGTGCAAATCCAAAATCGCCACTTTCGCACCCGCTAAAGCAAAGGCTTCCGCCATTTTGGAACACAAAACGCCTCCGCCGCCGGTAATGACAACTACTTTTCCTTTATAATCGATAAATAATGGTAAATCTTCTTTTTTCATTGCTTTGTCCTTTCTTATTTTTTAAAGCGAGATATCGCTTCGAACAATCCATTGATGTACATGCATCCTAGCGCGCGGTCATATAAGCCATATCCGGGTTTTCCATTCTCACCAAAGATATTTCTTCCATGATCTGGGCGAACATATCCATCAAAGCCATTATCTAGCAAGTTTTTGACGATAAGAGGGATATCAAGAGAGCCTGATTGGGAGAAATGGCCGACTTCAGTAAAGGAATCTTTATCATCCGTGAAGAGAATATTGCGTAGATGCACGAAATAGATTCGTTTCGCTTTAGCGTACTTTGCCGCTAAGTAAGGAATGTCGTTTTTCTTGGAAGCCCCTAAGCTCCCTGTGCATAAAGTTAAACCATTATGAATATTCGGAACGGCTTCAAATAGGTGATCGATATCTTTTTCATTGGAAACAATGCGAGGGAGCGAGAACACGTCCCAAGGAGGATCATCTGGGTGAATCGCCATCGAGATATTATATTGATCGCATATCGGCATAATAGCGTTTAAGAAATAGACAAGGTTCTCAAATAGCCGTTCGTGGGAAACGTGACGGTATTTATCTAATAAGGCTTGGAGTTCATCGGGGGTATAGGATTCGTCCCATCCAGGAAGATGAAGATGCTTAGGATCAATCTTATCAAAATCATCACGCGAATAGCTAAGCGCCTCACTCCCATCCGCTAAGCGATGATGCATATCCGTCCTCAGCCAATCGAAAACGGGCATGAAGTTATAGCAAACGACTTTAACGCCATGCTTCCCGCAAAGCGCTAAATTCTTCTTAAAAATTTCAATATGCTCATCACGCTTATTCGTTCCCATTTTGATGTCTTCAGATACAGGAATCGATTCGATGACTTCTAGTTTCATTCCGTTATCTGTAACAGCTTTTTTTAATGAAATAAGAGAATTTTCTCCCCACTCTTCCCCTGCTTTTACATCATAGATAGAAGAGACAATTGTCGAAAGATTAGGTATCTCGCGAATGTAAGAAAGAGGGATAGAATCATCGAAACCATACCAACGAAAAGATAGTTTCATATAGCCTCCTGAATTTTTAATTCGAAACCATTTTAACGATGGGGACTAAATCAAACAATTGCAATAACAAAGCGGAAAAATTGCATTTATTGAATATGAAAAGTGGATTATTTTCTTCTTTAAAATCATTAAATTGCAATCTTTTTTAATGAAGTTTGCATTTATTCACATATTCGTGTACCATCATTTGCATTGGAAGGAAAAGAAAAACATGTTTCAATTTGTTCATCAAGAAATCGATTTTTCCCACAAGCTTGACTACGCATCCTCGCCCAAAGACGAATACAGCAAACATATGCACTCATTTTATGAGTTGTTGTTTTTTGTTAGAGGGGATGTCGACTATCATGTCGAAAGTGAAACGCGACACTTGAAAGGCGGCGATATCATCCTCATGAATCCAGGCAAATATCACTTCGCTAACGCTAACCATAACGTCAGCTACGAACGCTATGTTTTAAAATTTCCTACGCGTTACGTTCCTGAATCTTTGGCAGATCGATTAAAGAACGCTTATCCTTTCTTTTCAAGCAACCGTTATGTTGAAAGTATCGTCAAAGGCTTAGATGGTCTTTACGATTTGTTTAATGATGGCGATATGTATTTAATGTCTAGAAGCAAAATCGTCGAAATTTTGGTGTATCTAGCCAATGTTAGACAAGGTTCTCCGGAATTTAAAAACGATGACATCATTTCTACGATCATTGATTACATCCAAGGGCATTTGCAAGAGGGGTTAACATTGGAAAGCATCGCCAATGACTTGCATTATTCCGAATTATATTTGTCCAATCAGTTCAAGAAAACAATGCGCTGTTCCTTGATGAAATACATCCGGTCGAAAAAAATCATACTTGCTCAAGCTCTCATTAAGGAAGGCAAAAAAGCGATTGATGTTGCCGAAGAACTCGGTTTCAACGACTATTCGACCTTCTATCGCACCTATGTGAAAATTACGGGTGTCTCCCCGGCAGAAGACCGTGCCAATTAAGTCTTGGCTTGCCTTTAAAATTGCAATAATCAACACTGATTATTGCAATTTAAAGCGCTTACTAAACTTCTTAAAATGGTTGCTATGCAATCCGTTTTCTAAAGAAAAAAAGTAATTGAGGTTTTTATTATGGGTAAAGCTAACAAGAAGAGTGTTTTCGATAATCCACTCCTTTCCACAAAGGTCAAATCTTTCCGCGTGAAGATTTTTGCAGAAGGTGCGTTAGGCTATTTCTTAGGTCCAGTACTTGCGCTCATTTCAAATTCCATCATGAACAAGTACTTAAATCAATATTTCACCGATATCTTGAACTTAACGGAATGGGCAAATACGTTTGCGATTCTTTTGCCAGTAATTTCCGTTATTTTTGTTGTTTTGGGCAATATCATTGTCGGGAAATTAATGTCAAAATCTAAAACAAAAGCAGGTAAAGCTAGACCATTGCTTTTAATCGCTGCCCCTCTAATTGCAATATCTCTCATTGTTTGCTTTTACGCCCCTTCGCCGGTTGAACCAGGGAGCGAAGGAAATATGTGGACATTAATTTCTGTCGCGCTTGGCTATAACTTATTCTACGCGATAGCATACCCTTTCTATTTCACTTCCCATAGTGCGCTAGTTACTTTATCAACGCGTAATAGCAAAGACCGTTCTTTACTCGCGACCATTTCTAATGCCACTACTTTAGCCGCGATGGGCTTAACCAGCATGATTCTGCCTTTCTTCATTGGCTATTTATTCGTCAACGACGGCACGAAAGAGAATCCCCATATCAACGTTGAAGCAAGTGCGAATGCTTGGAAAATCTTCATCCTTGCTATTATCTTGCTCGCCTTTATTGGAATTCTTATCGAATACTATTTTACGCGCGAAAGAATCACAGAAGAATCTTTCACTTACCGTAACCTCGCCATAGAAGAGAATAAGGAAAAAATCACAATTGGTAAGCAAGCCAAAGCGTGCTTCAAAGACAAATATTGGTGGTTCATCGTCTTATTCTTCTTCTTATATCAGCTAGGTGGCATGATGAAAAATACTTCACAGACCTATTTCTGCCAGTCCTGGTTGCCAATTGATGGAATTTATTCGAAGAGCAACGGTTCTACTTTCGATGCTTCTTTATCCATTATTGGCGCCATTCCTACTGCTTTAGGGATGCTGATTGTTTGGCCATTAAGCAACAAAATCGGTAAGGCGCGTTTAATTATGATTGGCGCCTTTTTAGCGTGTGCTGGCGGGTTTATCGGTTTTATCGATCCTTCTAATTTCGCTCTAGTCACCGCCTCATTCGTCATTAAAGCCTTAGCGAGCGCACCAGCAATGTATATTTCTTTAGCATTACTCGCAGATATCTTGGACAACAGTGAAGCCAAAAACGGTTTTAGGCCAGATGGATTGACGATGACAATATATGGGGCCATCATGATCGGGATGTCCGGCTTAGCAAACGGCTTGCTCAACGGTATCCTCTCCTTATGCGGATATGATGTAAATACTTTGGGGGATAACGAGGCCCTTCGAGAGGCACTGAAGTGGCTATTCCTCGGCGGAGAATCGATTTGCTATGGCTTAATCGCCATCATGTTTGTCTTCATGGATGTAGAAAAGAAGGCCGAAGATGCCCGCTTAGTTATCGTCGAAAAAGAAAAAGCAGCATGTTTAGCAAGTGGCAAAGAATGGATTAGCCACGAAGAAAGAATCAAGCGCGAAAAAGAAGAAGAGGACCGTCTTGCTGAAGAGCAACGGATCATCGAACTAAAGGCGTATTGCGAGAAAAAACATCTTAATTACGAAGAGGAAGAAGCAAAATATCAAGAAAAACTAGCAAAGAAAATCGCGAAAAACGAAACAAAGAAAAAGAAAGGAAAAGGCAATGAGAAAGATAATCTCCCTAAATAAGGATTGGAATTTCCAAATCCGCGAACAAAAAGTTGAGCATATCAATCTCCCTCACTCTTGGAATGGCAAAGACGGACAAGATGGCGGAAACGATTATCTTCGTGATGTCGCCACTTATTCCAAACGTTTTTTTATCAAGATAAACCCAGATAAAGAATGCGTATTCTTATGCTTTAATGCGGTGAACGCAATCGCGGATGTCTATCTTAACGAGAAAAGAATCGCCCACCATGAAGGCGGCTATTCTCGCTTTATTGTTGAAATAACATCCGATCTGAAAGAAGAGAACGAGCTGGTCGTAAAAGTCGACAATCGCCCAAACGCTTCCATTTATCCTTACGCCGCAGATTTTACTTTCTATGGCGGGATTTACCGCGATGTTTCTATTATCGTCACGAGTAAAAAACATTTTGAATATCACGAAGATTCTGCGCCAATCCTAAAATGTTACCCAGAAGTGAAAGGGACAAACGGTTCTTTGCTCGTAGACGTACAAGCCAACTCAAAAGACGAGATTCAAATTCAAGTCCAAGATGAGAGAGGAGAAGTCATCGCATCAGGAAAGCCGAATCAAGAAATCTTCATCCCCAAAATCCATTTATGGAATGGAAGAAAAGACCCTTATCTCTACAAAGTTGTCGCTACGCTAAAAAATAATGATATCGTTTATGATGAGGCTAGCACATATATCGGATTCAGAACTTTTTATGTCGACCCTAAAAAAGGTTTCTATTTAAACGGCGTTTCTTACCCATTGCGCGGAGTCTCTCGTCATCAAGACCGTCCGAAAGTCGGTAATGCGATTAGTAAAGCTGATATGGATGAAGATATGGATTTAATCCGCGAAATCGGCGCAAATACCATTCGTTTATCTCATTATCAGCATGACGATTACTTTTATGACCTTTGCGATAAATATGGTTTCATCGTCTGGGGTGAAATACCTTACATTTCTCGTTACGATAAAGAAGCTGATCAAAACGCCAAGAGTCAATTAAGCGAATTAATCCACCAATGTTTCAATCACCCATCGATTATTTGCTACGGAATTTCGAACGAAATCACCATGTTTAGAAAAACATTTGGCAAAGCAACTAGGGAAAATCATATTGCGTTAAATGAATTCGCTCATAAAGAGGATCCGTCTCGCTTAACGACCATCGCTTGTTATTCGGTAATGTCTATCTTTAATCGCATCGCCCATATCACGGATTTAGCGTCCTATAATCTCTATTGGGGGTGGTATGTTCCTTGCACTCCGGTAACGGGTTGGATTCTCGATCTGTGGCACTTCTTCTATCCAAAATCCCCGATTGGTTTAAGCGAATACGGCGCGGAAGGGATGAGCAATCTTCATTCCAGTAAGCCAAAACGTTTCGATAACACGGAAGAATATCAAGCTTCTTACCATGAAAAGATGCTAAAAACGTTCGAGAGAAGACCTTACATTTGGGCCACTCACGTTTGGAACATGTTTGATTTTGGAAGCGATGGCAGAAACCAAGGTGGCGAAAAAGGAATTAATCACAAAGGGCTTGTTACCTTTGACCGTAAAATTAAAAAAGACGCTTTCTATGTCTATAAAGCTTATTGGAGCGATGAACCATTCGTGCATCTATGCTCAAAAAGATTCATCAATCGCACTGAGAAAACCGCGAAAATCAAAGTCTATTCCAACCAAAAAGAGGTCATTCTTTATAATAATGGGGAATTCGTAGCGAGAAAAGCAGGTGACAAAGTGTTCCGCTTTAAGCTAAAGCTCGCGGATAAAAACCAAATAAGAGTTGTTTCTGGCGACTATGAAGATACTGGCTTAATCGTCAAGGTCAAGGAGAAAGACCCTTCTTACATTCTTCAAGACAAAGGCAACAATATGAGTTGGCAAAAATAAGACTTTCAAAATGAAAGATTTGAGTCTTCGCTCAAATCTTTTTAGGTAATCACAGTTGAAAAACAGCCATTTTCTCTAGCGATTTTTTCATAATGGAACATTTCATCTTCAGAACATATTAGTTTCCCAAACATTCTTACGCCCTCATCTCTAACGCCAAAATAACGGTATTTGAGTAGCTTATACCTCACGTTGCTTTTAATGATTCTAGCAACATTTTTTACAGTGCATTCGTTTTCTTTTTGAAAGTTAGGGAAAATCACAGTCCGCACTTCTTCCAACTTGTTTTCGCGTAAGAGGTAATGAAGATTTTTTAACACCATTCCATTAGAAATTCCCGTCAGTTTTTGATGAAAAAGTGGGTCAAAGGCCTTAACATCGAGCATAACCCCATCGGATAAAAAAAGTAAATCAGTGTGCGAAGCAAAATCAATCGCTCCATTAGAATCGACTAGAATCGATAAGGAAGGATCCGTCTTTTTTAAATAAGAAAATAAATCCTTTAAAAATGGCGCATGATTCATACATTCTCCACCCGATACCGTGATTCCGCGGATAAAAGGTCTCACAAGATTAATTTCTGCAACAAGTCTAGGAATCCCCATATAGCTTATTTTTGGGGAAGAAAGATTATTACAAGCATGAACGCAAGCGTCGCAATTAATACATTTCGTCTTATCCCACTTCACTTTATTCTTGGCAAAGCTTAGTGCCTTCCTTGGGCAAACTTTTACGCAGTCTCCGCAATTGCTACAAATTCTTATGGTTTCTGGATTATGACAAAAAAGGCAAGAAAAAGGGCATGATTGAAAGAATATTACGAAGCGATTCCCTGGCCCATCGACATTCGAAAAAGGGATTATCCGATTAATCGGCGCAGTGAGATTATTTTCCATTGGTACGATAAACATGGCGATTTAAGGCGCGTCCTTTGTCTCTAGCACCTTGACCTAAAACCGTGCAATTGTTCATACTTGGCCGATGCTTCTCAAGCTTTTCGATTTCGCTTCGTTTCACAAGATACCCCGTAACGCGCACAACGTCATTGTCGTAATTATAAGCGGTAAAATAACGCATTCCGACCTTAAAAGCCCCTTGAACGATATCTAAAATCGCTGGAATGGAATTATTCCACGTTTGATCAAATTTGAAAATATCACCTACTCCAGATTCAAAATGCGCGTGCATTCTTCCTTCAATACGTAAATGCTTATAGAGCTCAGGTTCGCTTCCAATAGGGATTCTGACACCAGGAGAATCGTCATCTCCGTCAGTTTCAATACCAACTTGTGCGTGCATAACATAGTGGTCATCGTAATTATGACAATATAAGCCTTTGTGTTTCATCATCGTTTCATGCAGAGCATCTAGGATTTTGACACCTAAATCTTCCGCTTCTAAGTTGTGCCCAAAACCTTTATTTTTATCGGTAATCCCTAATAAATAGTTTGTACACTCCGCTAGCCCAACCATTCCAACCATTCCCGTAAAGTTATCACGTTCCACAAAACCTTCTTTCACTAAGAAATTTGTTTTGAAGAAGTTAGATTCTTCGACGATGAAGCGGATTCTTTGATCGATATTTCTTAAAATGAGATCTATGTAAAAAGGAAGGACGCGAGAGAAGAAATCATCGATGCTCTTTGCTTTTTTCGCGATTTCATACATTCTTAGACGGGGAAGAGTATATCCGCCTCCCCCAATCTTGAATGCGTTATAGCAGCTCACAATCCCGTATTTTCCTTCGCCGAGTTCTTTGCTATAGACTTTGTCGTTGCAAAAAGAAGGCTTAGACGTTTTTAGCATAGAGCGGATGCTTGCATACGCAAGTCCGTCGGGAGTAATGTCTTCATGATAAAGTAAAGTCAAATTCGGAACGGCAAGTTGCATTTCCTCCGTAAGTTCAAGAATAATGCGCGTAACGCGATTATCGTAGGGCCCGAGATTCGCGTGCACAAAAGAGTCTGTTAAGGTTTTGTCGATATTGAGCAAGAACAATCGTAAAGCCTTTCTAGTATCTTCTTCTTTCGCATCAAATGGACCAAATAGTTCCGTAAAATTGCCCAAATAAACAGGGAAAGAAGTGATGGAAGGAACATTGTGGTACATGATAAGAAGATGATTGCACGCTTCGAAAATATCCTTCGGTGGTTTTAACCCCAAAAACTCGCTTCCGTTTTGAATGAATCTAGCATAATCTGGAACAATATAGCGTGGACGATATGGCGAGCGTCCTTCGTTAAGGGTGCAAATGCAGCCATCGTTTAGCGCTTTTTCAAATTCTTTATCCCGGAGCAAAGATTCGTCCCCATTTTCCGCTAAACGCGCTAAAGAAAGAACTTGTTGAGCATAGGTTAAGGTTGGGTCAGAGACAATTTTAAGCACTTCACTTCGTTTTTTCATTGGTTTCACGCCTCTTTTCAACCCTAATATAGCATAGAGTGAAAGTGCTTACATCACTCTTACACAATAACAAAAATTCCCATGTCTGTCCTTATTTTAGGTAGAAATTAAATTATTTTTTACCAAAGACTACTAGTTAACAAGAGGCGCGGAATGAAAAAATTCGCCCCATCAACTTACCAAAGATTTATTACATGATTTCCTGAATAAATTTAATCGCTAATTGAATCCAATCATAAAAATGATGAACCGTGTTTAAAAAATTGAATCGGCATCATTTGGAAAACACATTTTTTCTCCGATAGAAGCACCATGATTCCCAACTGGATAATAATGATATTCAAATCTTACGCCCGCTTTCTTTAAAGAGTTTGCAAGCAAAAACGAATGGATTGGGTCAACAACCGTGTCATCGTTTGTAGTCCATAAAAATGTGGGAGGTAAGAAGGTGTGATTTGCTTTTCGATTGAATATTCGTCTTTCTTTTCTATGTTATTCGTTAAGAGCTGCTCAGAAGTCTCCTTATGGGTGAATTCCCCCATCGTAATGACAGGATATCCAAGCAAAACACCATTAATTTTTAGGTTTTTAAGCGGAACGCCAAGATAATCAGCGTATTCTTTTTTCTCATAAAAAGCAGCTAAAGAAGCAGCGAAATGTCCTCCTGCCGAAAAGCCCTTTACTCCAATATAATCGCTATCAATATGATAACGATCAGCGTGACTACGAAGATAGCTAATCGCCGCAAACCCTTCCACAAATGGGTATGGGGCGTTGTATTTTTACACGCTATAGCGAAGAATGAAAACATTAATGTCATTACCTAATAAGCAAAGAGCAACGGATTCCCCTTCATTCGGAGCAATAAAGCAATAGGCCCCGCCCGGTAGTAAAAGGATAGTTCTTCTTTTTCTCTCATCGCTAAAATGAGGAAAATTGCTAGGGCAATAGGAAATTAGGGTCGGATCGCTAGTTAAAGTAGGATAAAACTCTTTAAGATAGATTATTTCGTGAATCATTAAATCACTCCCAATGTGTGAATTCGTCCACTTTTCTTCTTAAAAAATGACGAGGAGAAGCTCCAATTGATGTCGAAGGATACCCTAAATAAATTAAAGCGCAAGGATACAAATTATCAGTTAGCCTGAATTCTTCTTTTAAAGTTTTGGGATCGAAATCGCAAACTGGGCAACTATCGACGCCACATTCCTTTGCGGCATATAAAACCGTCCCCAAGACAATACCGATGTCAATCAAAGTGTTGTCTAGATTGCTATAGCGGTTTTGCCAGCGATTATCTAGTTCTTCGCAAAGCAATAATATCGTTGAAGCGCCATAATTCGGGGCTTTTGCTTGATAAACTTTGGAAAGAGATGAAGAAGAATTTATGACGAAAATTTGATATGGTTCGTGGTTTAAGGCAGTCGGAGAAAGGCGAACCAATTCCAGAATTTGCTGCACGATTGTTTGTTCAACTGTTTTGTTAGAAAATTCCCGAAGAGAATATCTTTCTTTCATTATCTCTTTAAAATCCATCTGCTTTGCCTCCAAAACGCATAAAGATGTACGTAAGGTTCTTTCATCACTATTTTATGAGACTCTCCTTAATTGACAACAACATTTGAATGCACAACTAAAAGATACTTAAATCGCTGTTTTATAGATAAGCCCTCATTCAAAGCGATAACTCATTCGATGAAGCCGAAGTGCCATCAAGAGAAAAGATTTATAAAACCAGATTATTTGATGTGCCCCTTAAAAAATACGAAAAACAAAGCAAGGTTTTCTCGCCTAATTTATCTAGGGAAGAAGAGAAATTCACTTAGCCTTAAGTACTATTTAACAAAATAATCAGGGTGCCGCTCTTCGACTTTTTTAATGCCGTTTAATCCGGAATAATTATGGGTAATGCTTAAAGCACGCAATGCATTTTCATCTCGTTTTTCGAGCAAATCAACCATCTTTGAATGAATTTTGTAGAGATTTCCCACTTCTTTTTCATCTCTGAAATAGGTCAAAAAACGATAACGCTCAAAATAAGGATAAGAATGGTTCAATAGAGTTAAGACGCTAAGCTTTCCCGCTAAATTCCAGATTCTTTCATGGAATTCGTTATCAAACGAATGGAATCGAATCGCGAATTCTTCGTCACTAAGTTCATGTTCAAGTAAGGTTTCTTTTTGGTGAACTAATAGCAAACGAAGCGAGGCAATGTCTCCTGGCGTTATCGATTTCATTAAATCGAGCAATACACTCGTTTCGCTAGAAGCGCGGATGAACATAATATCGCTAATACCGCTAAGATCAATTTTGGCGACGTATGTCCCAACTTGTGAACGGATTTCAATGAGTTTGCCCGCTTCAAGTTTTTTAAGAACGTCGCGGATTGGGGTCCTAGACACTTTGAAGCGGGTCGATAATTCTTCTTCTTTTAATCGTTCCCCAGGCTTGAGCTTAAGCAAAATAATCTCATTAAGAAGCGTCTTATAAATTGTTTCAATATCTTTGGTCATAAAAAATAGGCCGTCAAATGGCGGCTCTCGTTAAATTATCTTTGAACTCGCCCAGTAGTATTGCCAGCCATAAGAGATTCAACTTCTTTTTTCGTCGCGTGGTTGTAATCGCCAGGAAGGGTGTGTTTGATGGCACTATTGGCGACAGCAAAATTAATCGCATCTAAGGGATTTTCGTAATGCGTTATTCCATAGATTAAGCCAGCAGCAAAAGAGTCGCCACCACCAACGCGATCAACGATGCGAAGTTCATAGTGGCTCGATTGATAGAATTTGCCATTCGTGAACAAAACGCCGCTCCAACCATTGTCGTTTGCGCTATGAGATTCACGTAAAGAAGCGGCCGCGCCTTTAAAATGGAATTTTTCGCACATCGCTTTTAACATCGATTCATAATCGCTAGCGTTAATCTTTCCTTTTTCGACATCGCTATTGTTTTTGAATCCTAAGCAAGCTTCGGCATCTTCTTCATTTCCGATAACATAATCAACATATTCCATATAAGGGATCATGACGGATTGAGCTTCTTCTTTCGTCCAAAGCTTCGCGCGATAATTTAAATCAAAAGAAACAGTGATTCCTAACTCTTTAGCGGCTTTAAGTGCCTTGAAAGTAATGGCTTGGCCATTTTTGCCTAACGCAGGAGTAATGCCAGTTATATGGAGCCAATTCACGCCTTTAAGCATTTTTTTGAAGTTGAATTCGCTCGCTTTTGCTTCGCTAAAAGCGCTATGAGCCCGATCATAAATAACTTTTGAAGGACGAACAGAATCGCCGGTCTCTAAGAAATAAATGCCGAGTCGATCCCCGCCACGTAAGATATTAGAAGTGTCTACGCCAAATTGGCGGAGTGAATTTCTAGCAGCATCCCCGATATCATTGCTCGGGAATTTAGAGATGAACATCGCTTCTTCGCCCATGTTAGCTAAAGAGACAGCGACATTCGCTTCGCCTCCACCATAATTGACGTCAAAACTATTTGCTTGCACAAAACGAGAATATCCTGGTGTGCTAAGGCGGAGCATTAATTCTCCGAGAGTTGCGTATTTCATTTTCATTATTTCCCTTCTCTAGCTTCTTTGACTAGACGTACAAAAGTCTCTGCGCGATGTGTGACTTCTTCGTAATTTCCAGCTTTGGCCGGGGAAGTCAAATCACCGCCCGTGCCAATCGCAATGGCACCCGCTTTAATCCAATCTTTGGCGTTCTCTAAAGAGACCCCGCCCGTAGGCATTAAATTTGCTTGAGGCAATGGCCCGTGAACCGCCTTGAAGTAGCTAGGCGAAGCATTGCTGCCTGGGAAGACTTTAATAATATCTACGCCAGCTTTTAAGGCAGCGATGATTTCGTTAATGGTAAAGCAACCACTCATATACGGGATTTGATAAACATTACATAATTCAGCAGTTTCTTTGTCAAAAGCTGGCGAAACGATGAATTGGGCACCATTTAGGATAGCAATGCGAGCCGTAGCAGCATCCAGCACCGTCCCAGCCCCCACAATGTAGTTAGCGCCTTTCTTCGCACTTAGCGCTTTAATCACATCAGTAGCACCCGGCACAGTAAAAGTAATTTCTAGACCAACGATTCCACCTTTATTGACGGCATCCGCTAAACAAGTCGCTTCTTCAATAGAATTCGCGCGAATCACAGCGACAACGCCGCAGTCGATGAGTTTTTTCTCGATTTCAAATTTTTTCATCACCCTAATTCTCCTATGAATTATTCAGGAACGTTTTTTAACGCTTTATCAATAAGAGAAAAAAGATTGTATACAAGGACGCTATTGCTTTTTATTAAGAGATTTTATATAAACGTTTTCTTCTGACAATATCGATTTTATCTAATATTTTTCATTACTCATTCTTGTATGCAAGAATAAAATGATTACAAAAATTGAAGTCATAGTTTCTAAAATAGACAAAAAACGCAATCATTGCCGATGACGTCTGATGACGTCTATTAAGTAACAAAAATCAACACCACCATTACAATTCTTTACGGAATCTTTACAGCCACCTTCTTACCACAAACTTAGAATGTATGGCGATTGAGGAACATATAGAAAATGAAACATACGAAATTGAAATTAGGATTCGCCCTTCTTCTTATGGCGGCCTTACCTTCTTGCGGAAACGCAAATAATGGTAGTAGCGAAGAAAAGCCAAACCAAGGAAGCACTGACACGGAAGTCAATGTTTATATGCCTTCTCCGGCTGGCTTACAAACCAATTTGAAAAAAGGATTCGAAGCATCTTATAAAGGGATCAAAATGAATGTCACTTCCGGCACAACGGGTGAACTGCTTGCCAAAATTGAAGCGGAAAAGAGCAATCCAGTTTGTGATGTTTTGATTCTTGCTTCATGGAGCGATGGCATTAATTCCTTATCGAAATTAGATTTAATGGAATATACTCCGAAAGATGGTGACAAATTAGCCGAGCCATTTAAACATTCTAGTAACAAAATTTGGGGAACAAGTGCTTCTGCCGTGGGCGTTTTATATAACACTGATAAAGTGAAGAAAGAAGAAATTGAGAAACTCGATTGGTCTGATTTTTCTAATCAAGAAAAAATCAATGCTACTTTAAAAGAAGCCGGAACGGCAATAATGTCAATTCCTGATCCAACAAAATCTGGCGCATGCAAAGATTTCTTAGCGGGTTATGTCTCTAGCAAAGGTGAAGACGCTTGGAATGATTTTAATGGTTGGGCCACTGCCGGATTAAAGAATGGTGGCGGCAATAAGCCAGCACTTGCCGCTGTTGAAAATGGAAGCGTCGATATTCTTGTCGGTGGTGTTGATTACAACGCTTATTCTGATAAGAAAAAAGGAACTGCAATCGACATTTATTATCCAAAAAGCGGGACCGTTGTTAATGCACGTCCAGCTATGATTATGAATAGCGCAAAACACGTCGATGCTTCGAAGAAAGTCATGGATTATCTTTGTTCCAAAGAAGCACAAGAATTAGTTAGCAAAGCCTATTTGCTCCCTGGTAGAATTGACGTAAATGCGGAAAGTTCCCGTCAAGGTTATAACGACATTGCTCAACTCGCATCTCTCGATTGGGACAATATGGCAAGCCAAGGAACCGCTATCGCGACAAGATTCGTTGGATTGCTCAAAAAATAATGGGTACTAATCTATTGTCATTCATCAAAAATCGTCAAAAATTGGGATACCTTACCAAGGGTATCCTTATTTGCGTTTTTTTGACCTTTTTTATTCTTTGCCCGATCTTTTCCGTATTTTCCGAATCATTGATGAGCGTAGACGGCTCCTTCACCTTTTCTAATTATACGAATGCCTTTTCCAATGAAGAAACTGGGAAAGCAATTTGGAATTCAATTCTATTAGGGCTTTCCGTCACTGCTTTATCCACATTAATCGCTGTCCCTGAAGCGTATTTATTAGCGAAAACGCGTTTAAGAAAGCTTTGGTGGCTAGATTTAGTGCTAATGATTCCTTTCATGGTTCCTCCATACATCAATTCGATGGGTTGGATGCTTTTCATGCAAAGGAATGGGGTTTTGTGGAGAAATTTGCCTTCTTTAAAGCCATTAGCGACTTCTTTTTATTCATTCTTTGGCATGGTATGGATCATGTCTATGCACACTTCTCCATTCCTAATGACCATGTTAAAAAACGCATTTTTGTCATTCCCAAAAAGCATTGATGATGCAAGTGAAGTTTATGTAAAAAGCCGCTTTAAGAAATTCTTTAAAGTCTACGCACCAATTTTATTGCCAAACTTCGCGATTGGAGCATTCTTGGTATTCGTCAAAGCATTAAGCGAATATGGCACAGCCGCTACATTTGGTCCACAAATCGGTATATCCACTTTCACGACGATGATTACCGATAAGATGCAAATTGCTCCAATTGATTTCGGCACTGCTGCTTCTTTAGCGTCTTTGCTTGTTTTCATTTGTATGCTTTTGTGGGCACTTCAAATGGTCATTACAAACAAAAAGGCAGTAAGCTTAAAAAACGAAGGGGAAAGCCACTATTCAAAAAGTTATACCGTCGCAATAATTGGTTCTATATTCTTGCTTACCATCTTCTTTTTCTCCGCTTTCATTCCACTATTTACTATCGTGATATCTTCCTTCAAGAAAGTCCTCTACAAAAACCTTAGCGATGCAGGTAACTTCACTTTGGAAAATTACCAAATCGCCTTTAGCGATGACTCTGGATTTGGAACAGGCTTTGAAGCAATCGGAAATTCTTTCTTCATCGGAATTATTTCTTCTTTAATCGTTTTGCTTTTAGGATTATGTTTTGCTTTCTATAGCTATAAAAACAAAAAGAAATTCCTAGGTAGAGGCGTTGAATTTATCGATATGCTCCCTCAAATGATTCCAAATATCGTCACAGGGATTGGCATGATTATGTTTTTTAACGCGATTTATAAACTCTTCCCAGTCTATCGAACATTTTGGATGCTCATAATCGGATATAGTGTCGTTTTCTTGCCAGGCATGGTTTCCTATATCAAAAATGCCTTAATCCAAATGCCTAACTCACTTCTTGAAGCGGGCGAAGTTTATTCTAAAAATGAATTTAGAATCGATTTAAGAATACTATTGCCGCAAGCAATAAAAGGAGCTTTCTACGGCTTTGCAATGACTTTGATTGTGACTTTAAGAGAACTTGTCACTGCAAAACTATTGCAACCACCGGCATTTTATACAATTTCCCTATTTATAGATTCGCAATTCGAACAAGGGAACCAACAAGCCGCGATGGCTCTAGCGGTAGTGTCGGTCGCTATCACCTTAGCGTTATTACTACCTTTAGAATACATCTCCACTAAAAGAAAAAGGAAGGCATAACCATGGAAGTAAGAATTAACAATATCTCAAAAACCTTCGATCACAAAACTAAAGTCCTTGAGAACTTATCCATCAATATCGCTAGTGGCAGCTTAACCACTTTGCTCGGCTTGTCTGGATGCGGAAAAACCACGCTACTACGAATTATCGCTGGCTTAGAAAATAGCGATACCGGCTCAATTTCTTTAGGTAATAAGGTCGTTTTTGATGCCGAAAAGCAAATAAGCGAAGCACCAATCAAGCGAAATATCGGTTTCGTCTTCCAAGATTTCGCCCTTTGGCCAAATATGACCGCATTAGAAAATGTGGAATTTGGTTTAGACAATAGAATTCCTTCTTTGTCTTTTAAAGACCTTACCACTTCTTTCTTCAAAAAGAGCAAAGAAAGAAAAGAGAAAATCAGGGCAAAAGCAATTGAGTGCCTCAAAATGGTGCGTATGGAATCTTTCGCAAATCGCTTACCCAACGAATTAAGCGGAGGGCAAAAGCAAAGAGTCGCAATCGCTAGAGCAATCGCTATCGACCCTTCTTTGATTTTGTTCGATGAACCGCTTAGTGCGCTAGACGCCGTGCTTCGCGAAGAAATGAGGAGCGAAATTCGAAATCTTGTTAAATCTCTTCATATGACCGCGATTTTTGTCACACATGACCAAGAAGAAGCCATGTCGATTTCTGACTCAATTATCGTCATGAATAAAGGCAAAATCGTTGAACAAGGAAGCCCTGAAGAAATTTATTGGCATCCAAAGAGCAAATTCGTCAGCAAATTCATCGGCAAAGCATCTTTTCTTGATGATAATCATTTCTTGCGCCCCGAAGATATCTCTTTAAGGAGTTCTATAAGGAAACGAAATGAGACGGTGACCATTAAGCATGTGCAATGCAAAGGCGGAAATTATTTCATTGAAGCAAGTAACGAAAAGGGAAATCTCTTTTATTTCTACGAAAGTAAACCAATCGAAGTTGCTTCAAGGTTATCAATCTATTTTGACGAAACTAATATTAGGGAAGTTCACGAATGAAATTTATCGCATTAGGTGGGTTAAATGAACATGGGCGAAACGCTTTTTTGCTTCAAAGCGACCATCATAAGATTTTATTAGATTGCGGCTTAGGTGAAAAAGGAGAATATCCCGATTTTTCTAAAGTAGATGTTTCTAGCATCGATGCTTTATTTTTGTCTCATTCCCATCTTGATCATACCGGGGCAATCAACGAATTAATCCGACGTGGATTTCATGGCAAAATCTATTTATCCAAGCCGACATTTGACTGCATGGGAATAAACGATATTACGCCTACTTTTCTTGCTTTTAAGGAAAAAAGGAAACTATCTAATTGGCTAAACGTAACCTCTTTCCGAAGTGGGCACTGTTTTGGAAGTTATGGCTATTTCATTATAATGGAAGGCAAAAGGATTTTATATACGGGTGACTATCTGGAAAATAGCGTCTTCTCTTGCGATAAAATTCGGGATTTATACGCAGACTTGGCAATCGTGGATGGAGCGTATTCCAAAAACGAAAGAAGCCTCGAAACTAATCGAAACGATTTCTTAAAGCTTCTCGCTTCCTTAAAAAAGAATATCATTCTTCCACTTCCAAAAAATGGAAGAAACATGGAAATTATCTCCTTGCTAAATCAAGCAAATATCCCTTATTTAGTAAAGGATTCCTCTTTTTTCGTCGAAGAAGAAAATGATTATTTAAAGAAGAATATCCCCGTAAATCCCACTTCAAATGCAAAGATATTCCTTATTGTTGACCCTCAATTAGAACGAAAAGAGAGCCGCGAAATCGTGAATGCTTACCCTGATTTTAATTTGATATTCACAGGAACGATCGACGAAGGGAGCTATTCGAGCTACTTAATGAAAACAAGAAATAATGTCTATTTTCAAAGAATTAACGTTCATCAAACTATTTTAGAAGCGAACGCTCTCATCGAAAATAATCGTTTTGCTAATTCTCTGATTTTTCATAACAAAGAAACTAACGAAGCTACTTCGCTGTCCTTTTAATGCTTTATAATCTCTAATACTTGGCGATTTAGGCAAAAGAAGGATTTTGTGTTTCTTAAATTAGAATGATTTTTAGAGAAAAATAGTGTGTTTTTAGGAGGAACCCCCTCTTTGAATTCGAATTCAACAAGAGAAAACACTAAGAGACTCAAAACACAAAATTATTGCCAAACAATCAATGAGAAAAACGAAAGGAAATTTTTTTCTGCGTTTGAAAAAAATCTCCTTGACCTAAAGCCCACTTTAACTTTTAAAATGGAGATGTCTCAAAGGAGAAAAAGCATGGAAGGAAATTTTGAATTTTACAATCCGACAAAAATCTATTTTGGAAAAGGCAGCATTTCGGCTTTAAAAAGTGAACTATCGCATTTTGGAAAAAGAATACTTCTCGCTTACGGAACCGGGAGCATTAAAAGAAACGGTATTTATAGTGATGTCACTAAGATTCTCAAGAAAAGCGAGAAAGAAATCTATGAGTTAGGAGGGATTCATTCTAACCCGAGCTATGAATCCGTTTTAAAAGGAAAGGAACTTATCGAAAAGAACCATATCGATTTCATTTTGGCTGTTGGCGGAGGCAGCGTTATCGACTGCGCAAAAGCGGTTGCAGCCGCAGTAAATGAACCTGATCCTTGGGGAAAATATTATGAACGACAAGAAGAATTGACCCACAAAGTCACCCCGATCGGAACCATTTTAACCATGGTAGGAACTGGCAGTGAAATGAATTCGGGTTCCGTCATCACCAACGAAGAAAAGAAATTAAAAATCGGGAAAGTATATGGTGAATACAACTATCCAGTCTTCTCTATCCTTGACCCTAGCTATACTTTAACGGTCCCTTATCCGCAAATGGTGAGTGGCATTTTCGATATGTTCTCGCATTTAATGGAACAATATTTTAGCGAGGAGAGCGGGAATACAAGCGACTATTTATTAGAGGGATTAATGCGCGCCGTCATCTCTCATGGAAAGAAAGCAAGCAAAAATCCGACTGATTACGATGCGCGCAGCAATTTAATGTGGGATGCGACTCTCGCATTAAATACCTTACTAGGCTTAAGCAAGAAACAAGACTGGAACGTTCACGGGATCGAACACCAGCTTGGCGCTTATACACATTGCCCACATGGTTTAGGCTTAGCGGTCATTTCTTACCCCTATTACCGCTATATCTCACAATTTGGGAAGGACCAATTCGAAAAGTTCGCGCTCAATGTTTTCCAAATTGAAAAAGGGGACAAATCGCAAGATGAAATCATTAAAGAGGGGCTAGATAAATTAGAGGATTTCATCGTCACGTTAAAGATTCCAACCACCTTAAAAGAGCTAGGGGCGACTAGAGAAATGCTTCCGCTTATCGCTAATAGCGCTTACCAAAACGGCTTAGGAGGAGGTTATCATCCGTTAAGCGAAAAAGAGACGCTAGATATTCTTGAAAACTGTTTTGAATGATATTTCTCTATTAGCCAATTCGACCGATTCTTCTTTTGCTAGAAGATCGGCCGTTTTCTTTTTAAGGAAGTGAAGAAATGAGACGAAAAGATAGGAAAACCGACCTGAGCAAAATTCTTTGCAAAAATGCGTAATTTTGTGGAAATCGCACCCTCAAATTTGATACCATATTTTCGTTTAAAAACGTTAGTTTATGGGACAAAAGAATCATGATTTTTTAAAGAGAGGCGCACCATCCTTTCTAGAAATTATAAAAGCATATAATTGGTTCTTTTTTCGTGCCGCTAACGAATCATTAATAGGAGGAAAATAATTTGGATAACCTATTTGATGTTATTAATAACCAGATGTTTTCCGTTTTCGTCCGCGAAGATAAAAGAACGAATTACGAGCTTCTTTCCTTCATTTACGACGTTTTCATGACAAAACGGAACGTTCAAAGCATCGCTAGAGATGATTTAGTCGATGATTTGGAAGCTTATATCGACACGCACCTTTTCGATGATTTCGATGACTCTGACGACTTCGATAAGCAAAGCAAAGACCACCGCTACATGGCAAGCAGCAAAGTCGCTCGCTATAAAAGAACAGGCTGGTTAGAAGAAGACACAACGGAAGGCTTCACGACCACTTTGTCCTTAACGAGTGACGCCATCACCTTTATGGAAACGTTCCATAACATTGTCGAAAGAGAAAAGAAGCCAATCGAATTCACCGGTTACTTCTATCTTATCGCCAAAGCCCTCGAAAGTTTCGATTTCAGTCAATCTAAAGGAATTATCGAACAAGTTTATAGTCAAACTTTGTCTTTATTCCATGGTCTTCAAGGCTTAGTCCCGAAGATTAGACGCTTCACTGAGAACCTCATTAACGACGAAACTCTTTCTCCAAAACAAGTTCTCGATATCTTAGTCGATAAATACCGCAACCAAGTTTTGCTCAAAGTATTCTATAACTTAAAAACGAGAGACAACCCAAGCAAATACACCGCGAAGATTCTCGATTGCTTAAATGACCTCCGTTATAACCATCTTGATGAAATCGTTAAAAGCATTCTAGAAACAAGCTGGATCAGTAATGCCGATCAAGAAACGATTAACGAAATCCGCAATAAATACGCAGATGAACTTGAAGAATGCATCCGCCGCTTTGAATCGGTCGACACCCTTGTTGCCTTGATTGACGAAAAAAACACCAAGTTCCATACTAGCGCCCAAGCAAAATTTGAATTCTTGATGAATAATCGCAAAGACATTTCGGGCTTGCTCAAAAATGTTTTAAAGAACATCAAAGAGATGGATGAGGAGACGGAATTCAATGAAGTCTTAGCCTTATTCTCCTCTAAGCAAGTGGATCAAGATTCTCTATATGACCGTGCTGCCGCCAAAGAACGCGTGGATTCTTATTTCATGGAGAATCCACCAACATCCCAAGAAGATTTCGATCTCGCGATGGCAAATATTTTCCGTCAAGATATCTTCTCTCGCGATAAGGTCAATGAATTCGTCGACAGAGAATTAGGAGAGGAAACGAAAAAGAACTCCAAGGACATCGAGGTCGATTCTTGGAACAAGCTCATTATGCTCATGATGGTCGAAGCCTATAGTTCTTACGAAGATATGACTTATAAAGTCACTTTCTATGATGATTATTATGAAACCTTCGGCTACAAGACAAAATCCTTCGATATCGAAAGAAAAGAGGTAAAACAATGATAGATAGAACCCATGAATTAGACATCTTCGCGAATGACTACTACGCCTATAGCGAAGGGGAACGCAATAGCTTTGCCAAAGTCATTAATCGACTACTAGGAGAAACTTTCTTAGTCAAAAACAAGGAAGAAGATAATAATGACTACTTCTTTGCGGCCGAGAATAAAGAAATGATCACAAGCTTCTTCGCCCTTATCGATTACGAATTCGTTTTGGATTACACTAATGGCTTAGCCTACATCAAAACGACGGAAAATCGCAACCGTGTTCGCCTCAATAAGCTAGATACTGCCGTTTTATTTGTCCTGAGGCTCCTAGAGATTGAGCAAAAGAAGCAAGTCACAAGCGAAGACAAAGTCATCATTACTTTAGATCAAATCGTAGAACAGCTTAAAATCGCCGGATTGCTCGATTACGCAAAGCGTCCTTCTTTCTACTTGTTGACGTTACGTAAACTAAAAGCCCATAAAATCATCGACTTTAGGGCGAGCACCCTTTCTAGCGACACAAGTATTCAAATCTTCCCTAGCGTCCACGTATTAATCCCTGCGGAAGGCTTAGAAGATATCGTAAATAAAATCAAAGCCCTAAACACCAAAGATAACCTTGGAGGAACTGACGATGAAGAAAAGTCTGACGAAGATTAAATTAATCAACTGGCACGGATTTTATAACCAAACCATCGATGTCAAAGGTTCGATGCTCGTATTCGGCGAGAACGGATCAGGTAAGAGTACTTTGCTTGACGCGCTTATGTTCCTCCTTACCGGAGGCGAAGAAAAATTCTTCAATAGCGCCGCTAACGATAGGGCTTCCCGAACTGTAGAAACCTACATGCGTGCCAAAATCGGCATCGAAGGAAAAGAAAATCTCCGAAATCAGCCAAGCGTCATTTCCCATATTTGCACCGAATGGTATGACGAATATTCGAAAAAGCCGTTCATCATCGGCGTTTGCTTAGAAATTCAAGAAGAAAAAGGAAAAGTCGAGCGTTCCTTCTACTATATGGAAAACCAAAGCATCGACGATTCTCTTTTTACCAATAATATCAACGGTAATCTTCAAACCCTTGGTTTCCGCCTAATGAGCGAAAAACATGGCGATAAGCTTCGTAAAATCGAAGGAAGAAGAGAAGATATCCGCATGAAACTTTATAGCCTCCTTTCATTAGAAGGGAAACGCTACTACGAACTTCTTCCAAAAGCCATTGCCTTCCGCCCAATTAAAGATGTCAACCAATTCGTCTATCAATTCCTTATGCCAGATAAGGCCGTCGATCTTACTAACATGAAGCGGAACATCCTCGTTTATAACGAGCTTCAAAAACGCGTTGAAGAAGATATCAAGAAAGAGGATGCGCTTAGCGATATTACTCATTTAGGTGACATCTATAGCGAGTTAAAGAAACAAAACGAGCTTCTAAAAGCTTATGAGCTCAAGCACGAGATCGACGATGCAGCTGGTGAAGTCGATAAGGTAAACGCGACGATTGAGAAAAACAAAAAACTCATCGTGGAATATTTAGAAGACGCTGATCATTTTGCAAATCAAATTCGTGAAATCGATCAAAGCATTGCCACGTTAACAAGTGAAGGTGCCGCTGGTGAATTCAAACGTCTCACCGGCTTAATCAAAGAAAAGAGTTCATTAGAAAACGAATATTTATCGCGAGCCAAACATTGGAATGAGTTATTAAAGAAAGAGGCAGAAATCGCTAGTAGCCTCGGCATCAAAAATAAGCTTTCCAAATTCCTTTCAAGCACTGATATGGCTTCTTTCCTTGATGAAGCGAAACGCTATCATGAAGCTTTATTATCTTCCCGCAACGAAATAGCCGAGAAAATCGTTCAAAACGACATCAAGCTAAGTACAGTATCAAGCGAAGAACGCGACTTAGTGAGCCGCAAAAACCTTCTTTCAAAAGGCATGGCTAGCTATGATAATAACGTCACTAACCTCATTGAAGTCATCGAATCTGGCTTAAAAGAGATCTATCACGAAGATATTAAAGCCATTCCATTTTGCGAATTGCTCGAAATGGTCCCTGGCGAAGAAAGCTGGAGAAACGCAGTCGAAGGCTATTTAAACACCCGTCGCTTCGACTTATTCGTTCCGGAACGCTATTTCGATGATGCGCTAAGACTATATGAACGCAATAAAAACCGCCTTCAAATCTTTGGTGTCGGCTTAGTCAATGTCGCAAAATTAAAAGACATCGAGCCCATGGAAGACTCTTTGGCTCTAAAAGTCAAAGCAATCAGCGAAGATGCAAGAAAATACGCTTCTTACATCATGGGGAATATCATCTGCGTGGATAATGAAGATGAACTCAAGAGTTATGAATCCTCTATCACTCGCACAGTCATGGTCTATAAAAATAAGGCCGCTCGCCAAACAAAGCAAAAGATTTACGAAACACCTTATATTGGCTATAACGCAAGCAATATCCAACTAGAAACCGTTCAAGAAGCAATCGAAGCGAAAGAAAAAGAATATCGCGCGTTATTGGATGAAAAGTCTCGCTTAGAGGCTTTAAGGAGCAATGGCTGCGACCGTTCTCAAATTCAGCTTCTTCTTAACGACAAGAATTGGTGGGCAAAATATAACGAAACCAAAGAATACGTAGAATCGTTAAAAGAAAAAGCCGGCAAAGTCGAAAAGATGCTCGATAATGAGAATCATCGTCCGATTGAACTAGAGAAAGAAAAAGAAGAGATTCAAAAGAAACGCGATGAGCGCTTAGCCGAGAAGTCTCGCTTGGAAGCGACAAACGAATACCTTCAAAAATCCATCACGGAAACTCTCTCACGTCGCGAGGAAAGCGATACGCGCTTTAAAGATTTCCTGTCCGATCCTGCTTTACGCGAAGAATTCGCTGCATTCGAGAAAAATAACGATCTGACGCTTTCTCAAATTAACGCCAAGATAAAAGAGAATAACGAAGAAATTCAAACCAAGAGAGCGCGCCTTATTAACGCGATGCAGAATTACGTCACGACCTTCCATTTCGATGCGACGGCGAGTATGGACTCTCTCCCCTCCTTCTATCAAGAACTCAATATCTTGATGAGCCGTGCGCTTGTAGAAGATAAAGAGAAACTTGAACGCGCCAAACTCGAAGCGACAAGCACCTTCGAGAACAACTACCTTGAAGCGATCCGCGCCAACATCAATAGTGAGGAAGAACACATTCGCGAACTCAATAAACTTCTCGCGGATAAGCCGTTCGGTACCGATGGAGACACGTATCGTTTCATTGTTACGAAGAGCAAAGACAAGATGTTCGGAGATTATTACGACATCTTCAAAAGCGATGAAAATTTTACGCAAAATGACCTCTTCACCGAGAATCTAAGCGACCGCAATCAAGCGCTAATGAATGATCTCTTCCATAAACTAACTAGCGATAAGGATGACGAGAGAACACTTCAAGAAATCTCCAAATTCTGCGATTATCGCCGCTTTATGAATTACGATATCGAGATCACTAACAAAAACGGGCGTTCCTTGTTCTCCAAAATCAGCCGTGAAAAATCGGGTGGAGAAACCCAAACCCCGTTCTATGTCATCATCGCTGCATCCTTCGACCAAATCATCCGCAGTTCCCCTGACCGCAGAAGCCATGGCTGCGTGATTATGCTAGATGAAGCCTTCAACAACATGGATACTGGCCACATCGAAGGCATTATGCAGTACTTCGAGCAGCTTGAAATCCAGCCTGTCATCGCCGTTCCTACAGAGCGTGGCAAAATCATCGCGAGATACGTTGAGACCAATATCCTTACGATTAAAGTCAATAACGTCATTGAGGCTCGCCCTTTCATCTCTTTAGAAGAAGATAACGAAAAGCCAGAGTTCTTAGATGAATCTCTTGAAGAAGATCAAAACGAAGAAACTTCGACAAAAGAATAAAGAAATTGGGCCATTAAACGCATCGCTTAATGGCCCTGTTCTTTTTCATGATTAAACAAACAAAAAAGCCCTCCAATGAAGGAAGGCTAATGCGCCAAAGAATAACTATTTACGAAGTTCAAGGGAAGCGATGAGTTTAAGATAGGCATCGCGGTCGTTTTTGGCAAGATAATCAAGCAAACTATGACGTTTGCCGACGAGAATAAGAAGGTTACGTCTAGCAATCGCGTCTTGTTGATTGTTTTTGAGGTGCTCAGTGAGCTTTTGGATTCTCTTGGTAAGAAGAGCGACTTGCACTTCCGTAGAACCAGTGTCGGCAGCGTTTTTGCCGAACTTCTTAATGACGACGTTAACTTCTTCTTTGTTTAAAGCCATTTTTCTTTTTCTCCTTTAACATGGACTTGGCTCTATCAAGGTCAGATCAAGGAGTACTGGTCTTGACTAAGATAGGCTGCGACTAGAAATATACTCTTTCCGAATGGCTCTAGCAAGAATAAGCGCAGTTTTGCTGCAACAATAATGTTCCTTTTCTCTTTTGAAAGAGAAAGAGAGGGCTTACAACGATTTTTGTATTGCGCATAAGCGCGCGTGAGATATAGTATTTCTTCGCCTAGAGGTAGGAGGTTTTTTCATGAAGATAAGAAACATTGCGATTATTGCTCACGTTGATCATGGGAAAACCACTTTGGTTAATAGCCTTCTCACTTCCAGTCATACATTTCGCGATAACGAAGCGATTCAGGATCGAATGCTAGACAGCAATCCTCTTGAACATGAGCGTGGTATCACGATTCTAGCGAAGACCACTTCTATCAAATACAAAGACTACAAAATCAATATCGTCGATACACCAGGGCACGCCGATTTTGGAGGCGAAGTTGAGCGTATCATGCATATGGTCGACGGATGCTTGCTTCTTGTTGACGCTTACGAAGGAACGATGCCTCAAACGCGTTTCGTTTTGAAAAACGCCTTAGAGAACCATATCAAGCCAATTGTTGTCATCAACAAGGTCGACCGTCCAAATGCTGACCCTCAAAAAGCCGTCGATGAAGTGCTTAATCTATTTATCGAACTTGGTGCCCCGGACGAATTCCTTGATTTCCCAATCGTTTACACTAGTGCGTTAAACGGCACTTCTAGCTTGTCTGCTGACCCTTCGACCCAGGTGCCAGGAATGGATTGCGTTTTCGAATCCATCATTAATAACATCCCCGAACCACGTTGTGAGCCGAATGGCCCCTTTCAATGGCAACCCGCGCTTCTCGACTATAATGACTTCGTTGGCAGAATTGGCGTAGGGACAGTGAAACGCGGAAAAGTACGCGTTGGCGATACCGTCACGGATATGCGCCTTGATGGTAGCAAAAAAGACTTCAAAGTCATGAAGCTATATACCTTCTACGGCATGAATCGCAATGAAGTGCAAGAAGTTGAAGCCGGTGATATCTGCGGGTTAGCAGGATTGCCCGATATGGGGGTCGGAGAAACAATCTGCGATCCAAAACATCTTGACGCTCTATCTCCACTTCGCGTTGATGAGCCCACTCTTCAAATGGAATTCGGCACAAACTCTAGCCCAATGAGAGGGCAAGATGGCAAATTCGTAACGGCCCGCGTCATCGAAGAAAGGCTTTATGAAGAAACTCAGCGCGATGTTTCACTCAAATTCCACCGCATCCCCAATAGCGAAAAATGGGTCGTATCTGGAAGAGGCGAACTTCATCTTGGAGTTCTTATCGAAACCATGAGACGTGAAGGATACGAGATGGAAGTGAGTAAACCGCAAGTCATCTTAAAAGAAATCGACGGCGTAAAATGCGAGCCATACGAAGATCTTCAAATCGATGTCCCTAACGAATTCGTCGGCGATATGATGACGAGTTTAGGAGCACGTGGTGCTTCCTTAAGCGATATGGACGATAACGGCATTACCACCCGTTTGAATTACATCATCCCTTCCCGTGGATTAATCGGATTTGTCTCTAATTTCCTTACGATGACTAAAGGCTATGGCATTATTAACCACACCTTCAAAGAATATCGTCCAATGTACCAGCACGATGTTGGCGAAAGAAATATCGGCGTGCTTGTCTCTACCGATAAAGGTGAGGCCACTTCTTACGCACTTCAAAAAGTGGAAGAGCACGGAACGATGTTTATTGTTCCAGGCGACGTTTGCTATGAAGGAATGATTGTTGGCGAGCATCGTTACCCAGTCGATTTGGCGGTCAACTGCACAATGCAAAAGCCAATGACCAACGTCCGTAGCAGCACCCGTGAACTTATGATTGTCTTGAAAGCACCACGCAAGATGTCGCTTGAGGCGTGCCTTGATTACATCAATAGCGATGAGCTCGTTGAGATTACGCCTCACGCAATTCGCATGAGAAAGAAGATTCTCGACACAAGCGAACGCAAGAAATTTGATGCGCATCAAAAAGCAGCAAAAGAAGCGTTGAATAAATAACATAAAAAGATGCATATCGCGTATTACGATATGCATCTTTTTTAGTCAATTTAGCAAGGATTTTTCAAATTTAAGGCGGAATTGCGGAAATTTCCACGAATAATGTTTGCCGTTTCTTTCGCGATTAAGTCGATGTTGCTTTGGAAAGAAGAACAAATGAATTCTAAAATGACGCCACGCAAAGCGCGCACGTAAAAGAAAGTGACCTTATCGACAATTTCTTCGCTTGTTTCTGTTCCTTCCACCTCTTTTTTGACGTAGTAACCCACAAAAGAACACAGTAATGCGTTCAAAAGCAAATCAGACGACCTTTTGTCTAAACATTGATGAACGTTTTTAACAACTTGCTCACTGTCTATGAATAAGGAGAGCAAAAAGCGGAAGTCTTCTTCAAAACTATTACCAAAGTTTTCTAGATTAACAATTCTTTCGCCTTCTTTCTCCGTCGCATAATAAAGAAGATCGTTGATATCTTGAAAATGATAATAGAATGTTTGACGATTAACTTCCGCCTCTTTGCTGAGTTCCCCTATCGTAATCTTGGAAAGAGGCTTCTTGAGCAGGAGCTTACGTAATGAGATCGCCAAGTCCTTTTTTGTTGCGTCTTTCATTTTTTTATTTCCTTAAAAATATGATTGTCTTAATCATATACTACGAAACAACAAATTTGTACATATTTTTCATATCAACGATAAAGCGAGACTTCATCCTTCTTTAATTGTTCAATTAATTCTTCTAAAGATGCGAATTTTCTCTCTCCTCGTAAGTAACTAACAAACTCTAAATATAAAGTTTCGTCATAAATATTTTCATGAAAATTCGTAATATAGGTCTCAATCGTACGATGATCCAATAAACCGAACGTGGGATTATCACCAATATTGGTCATGGATAAATGGGGAATGCCCCTAACATAGGCAAGCGTTTTATAAACTCCAGAACGAGGAATGACATACGGGGAAGGTAAGGACAAATTAGCGGTCGGAAAACCGATTTTATTTCCATTATGAAAGCCATTAATCACGGTTCCATGAATTTCATAAGGTCTACCAAGAAATTCATTCGCTTCTTTGATTTTGCCTTCTTCTAGAAGATGGATGATCTCTTGTGTCCCGATTTTTACGCCGTTCATGGTTTTTAAGGAAATCACATCAGTGGGATATTTTTCGCTTAAATCGTTAGCGGTCCCTTTCCCTTCCGCGCCAAATGAATAATCCTCCCCTACGACAAGCAAGGCTGGATTTAAGGGTTCGATATAGTCATGAATAAAATCGTCTTTGCTCTTTTTTAATAAAGTTTCACTTAATGGAAGAACAAAGACGTAGTCAAAGCCATATGATGCAAAAATCCTAATTTTATCTTCTAAAGAAGTAAGTATTTTTGTACTCTTTCTTTTTAAGAATACCGCGGGGTTATGGTCGAATAGCATTACGCCTAGTTCCCCTTCGCCATTCCTTTTCGCATCTTTAACAAGTTCATAATGTCCTAGATGCACTCCATCGAAATTACCAAGCAATAAGGTTAAATGATTGCTTTGTGGTAACTCATCGACCCCCAAAATAATCTTTTGCATCAGAATAGCCCCCTAAGCGAAGTATAAGTGACACCGCTTTCTTTTTGATAAACAGAAATGGCCTTATTATTGACTGTGAGCAAAACTTTTTCTCCATAATCATTAGGAAGTATCATCTTTTTCCCATCCTTGACCGCTTTTTCTAAAGAAGGGTTAATTTCATAATGTTTCATCGATGTGATGAAAGGGGTAGGGTCAACGATGGATTCTTCTTTAACACTATCTTCATCCACTGCATTTTCCAAAGAAAAATTTCCAATAGAAAGACGCTTCAAGCTTTTTAAATGACCAATTGTTCCTAGTCTTTTTGCAATATCTTCCCCTAATACGCGGATATAAGTACCTGTTGATACAGTCGAAAGAAAATTAATTTCGTTTTTATAAATAGAAACAAGCTCAAGGCAATCGACATGGATTGGCCTTTCTTTCCGCTCCATCTCGATTCCTTTATGAGCGAGTTTATATAGAGCAACACCATTAACCTTAATCGCGCTCGTCATCGGAGGAACTTGATAAGAATCGCCTAAAAAAGATGCAAAAACGCGCTCAATGATTTCTTTGTTTAGCGGCGGCACATCTTCTTTTTGAACGATTTCTCCTTCTCTATCTCCTGTGGAAGTCTTTTCTCCCAAAATGAGAGTAGCAAGATACGTTTTTGGCGAAGCAGTTAAAAAAGGCAAGAACTTAGTTCCTTTATTGATTGCGATAACGAGGAGTCCACTTGCGAAAGGATCAAGCGTCCCAAGATGTCCAATCCGATGAGTGTGAAATTTCTTACCAAGTTCATTATCAACACTTCTAGAAGTTACGCCGACATTTTTATCAAAAAGTAAAATACCATTTTCCATTGCGGAATCATTATAATGTTTTATCGAAATAGCGTGAATATATGGGTAAATACATTCGTAACATCTTAGCCTCGCTCCGCAAAGCGGATGAAGACTATTCTCTCATTCAAGAAAATGACAAAATCTTAGTCGGTGTATCAGGCGGAAAGGATTCTTTAGTTTTGCTGAAGGCCCTCTCGCTTTATTCCTATTTCTCACAAAAGAAATTCGAATTCCAGCCCGTATTTTTGGATTTAGGATTCCCAAAAAGTGATTTATCGGGGATTAAAAACTATATTTCAACTTGTGGAAAAGCATTAATGGTCCATGATTCCACCTTCGTTTATAGCGTTCTTCTTTCCCATCAAAAAGAAGGGCACCACATTCCTTGTTCGATATGCTCGAGAATGAAAAAAGCCGCAATGAATGAAATCGCTAAGGAAATGGGTTTCAACAAAGTCGCTTTCGCTCACCATAGCGATGATGTTTTAGAAACGCTGCTCATGAATATGATGCATGCTGGAAAAG
Source organism: Caryophanales bacterium UBA4691 (assembly GCA_002404865.1). Classification (GTDB taxonomy): domain Bacteria; phylum Bacillota_I; class Bacilli_A; order RFN20; family CAG-826; genus UBA4951. The sequence continues at coordinate 52,429 of DHKP01000004.1, forward strand.
TCGCAACATTCGAACCGAAGATGTACCTAGAAAAAAGCGGAATCACGTTTATTCGCCCTTTGTATTATGCAAAAGAAGATGACATAAAGTCGCTCATAAAAGAAGAGAATATCCCCGTGCTTGAATCTACTTGCCCCGCAAATAAACACACGGAAAGAGAATGGGCAAAAGAAGCATTAAGCGTACTCTATAAATCGCATCCAGAAGCAAAAGTGAATTTCCGTAACGCTTTAAATAATTATGCAGCCTTTTCGCTACCATTCTTAAAACTAGAATACGCAATTTCGTCTACTCCTTATTCCTTAAAACCAATACTAAAAGGGGGCGAACTAAGAGAAACCGGCTTATCAAAACACAAAGAAAAACAAGGCGAAGAAGCTTTTTTAATCAAAAAAGGTTCGAAAACTGTCGGCGAAATCGCTTGTCGAAAAGTAATGAACCATCGAATTGAAATATATGGCCTAAAAGGAGAAAAGGAAGCGAAAATTGCTGCGATTTCTAAAGTAGAAGCAATTAAATGCAAAGTCATTATCCCTGCAATTTTCGTCTTAATCGGTCAAAAAGAAAAATTCGCGGAAATGTGTGGATATAAAAAGCAATACGATATTTATTCTAAAAAAACGCGATACATGAAACGAATCAGCAAATAGCCCTTCGCCTTATAGATAGAACTAATTCACGAAACGTTCAGGATATTAGATTTTTTGTAACTGTGAGTCCAAACAAGGCATAATTTTTTTATGAGAATAATGACAGATGAAGAATTTATGACTTTATCAATAGATGAAGCTGAAAAACACATTCAAAAAAGAATTGATCCACAAGCTGCTGCAGCGATGGAAACGATGATCGATTCTTTTTCGATGCAGAACGATCCTCATGTTGGCTGTTTTTGGTATGATACGAATACAAATTCACTATTCGGAGTGGACGCCCCTTTGGCTAGAGATGTCCCCTACTATTTTTTTCAAGAATACAATCAAAACATTAAGACCGGACATATGCTTCATAAAAAAATATGGCAAAAATATCATTTTAGAGGTCAAGATTCTAGATTTAATGGTGATTTCAAACAAGTTCCGCGTGGTCGCGTTTTTGAGTTTGAAAACGATGGTTTTGTTGTTTTTACCGGAAGTTGGATCAAAGACTATCCAGAAGCAAAAGAAGCGATTTTATTTGAATTCGAATTAGACCCTAAGAAAACATCTTTTAGAATCGATCATCATTGGGACATCGGCCAAAGTTGGGGCAATGACGCTAACGATTTATAAAGTTTCTCATTATGGAGTCCAAGAATAAAATCATTCATGCGAATTGTTTAGCGAATTCTTCTTTATGCTTATTTTTATCGCTGCCCTATTTCACTTCCATAGCTTTTGGATACATCAAAATTCTAAATTTAAGGTAACTATTCCATTTTCAAGAAGAAATATTTTCGCCATTTCATTATTTTTCAAATTCATTAGCCACTTCTTCCAGCAATGAACGGATTGGAAGATGCTGTGGGCAAGACTTTTCGCATCTTCCACATTTAATGCAGCTGGAAGCTTTCCCGTTTGCCTTTGTATAAACTTCGTTATAGTAATAATTTGCATTCCAATCGTGATAGATTGTCTTGGAATTAAGGCAAGAAAATAAATTTGGAATCGCAATTTTCTTAGGACAGCCATCCACACAATATCGACATCCGGTGCAAGGGATTAAATGCATAGATTTAAATGTCTTGCATACTTGTTTTAGTGCTTCCATTTCTTTCTCATTCAAGGATTTATAGTCTACCGCAAATGATAAATTGTCTTCCATTTGAGATAAATTGCTCATTCCAGATAGGACCATGAAAACGTTTTTGAATCCCATCGCGAAGCGAATCGCGTAGCTAGCGGGGCTCCCACCATGGAGCTCATCGATGTATTTTTTCGCTTCGAGAGGAAGATTCGCTAAGTTACCACCTTTTACTGGTTCCATGACAATAACCGGTTTATTGTGTTTTGCGCATACTTCATAGCATAAGCGGGATTGGACCGCTTTATCATCATAGTCGACATAATTTAATTGAATCTGAACCACTTCAATCGAAGGATATTCATCAAGAATCTCATCTAACACCTCGGCTTGATCATGGAAAGAGATGCCAACATGCTTAATCTTCCCTTCTTTTTGAAGCTGAAACACTGTTTCATAAGCTTTGCAGCGTTTGTATTTTTGAAAGAGATCCTTATTTTGAGCGTGAAGCAAATAAAAATCAAAATAGTCTAAGCCACAGGATTCAAGCTGCTTATGAAATAAAGGAATGATGTCCTCTTGCTGATTAAAGCAGCTTTTCGATAGTTTATCCGTAAAAATAAAGCGGTCACGAGGATAACGTTTTACAAGACAATCCCGTAAAGCGGTTTCGCTTTGCCCTTCTAAATAAACACGCGCCGTATCGAAATAGTTGAATCCTTTCGCTAAATAAAGGTCAATCATCTTACTAAATTCATTGTAATCGACTTTCCCATTTTTTAAAGGGAGCCGCATACAACCAAATCCAAAATTCTTTTTCACTTCTTTAAAAGCGTTCATGCTTCCTATCCTTTTATCGCTCATTAATATTTAGTATAAAGGATAAGGCAGTTTATACAATCGACTTTGATGTCTTCGGGAATGAAAAATGTGACCTTCTTCTGGTCACATTTCTTGCGGCTATTTTTTATCGTTTTTCAAAGAAGCAAGTTCGTTTTCTTCTTTTTTGAGTGCTTTATCTAGGGATTCGGCTCTTTCGAACTGATCATCGTAAATAAAGACAATATCGGGCACTTTCCATAAGTCCATCTTTTTGGCTAAGGAAGTGCGAACAAAACCTTTGCAACGATTGAGCTCTTCAAGATTTTGCCTAGGATATTTCGCCCCAATAAAAGAGACATAGACTTTCGCTAAACTATTATCGCTATTGACGTCAACTTCATTCACCGAAGGGATGCCAATATGCGGATTTTTTAATTCAAAAGTCAAGATATCGCTGATATTGCGCGCGATTAGGGCCTTAATTCTTCCTTTGCGGTCTGCCATTATTTCTTCTCCACCATCTCATAGCCTTCAATGATATCTCCTTCTTTGATATCGTTGAAATTCTCAATGGATAAACCGCATTCATAGCCTTCTTTGACTTCTTTCACGTCGTCTTTGAAGCGTTTAAGAGAACCTAATTCTCCTTCGTAAGTGACTACGCCCGCTCGAAGTAGTCGCACTTTTTCTTTTGCTTTCAATTCGCCAGAGATAACATACGACCCAGCGACTGTGCCAACGTGAGAAATCTTATAGATATGGCGAACTTCTGCTTGGCCAGTGACTTGTTCAATAAGCTCAGCTTTATACATGCCCTTTAAGGCGGCATTAATATCATCGATCATTTGGTAAATGATTCGATATGGTCGAATTTCAACATGCTGTTCTTTCGCTTTTTCGGATACGCGAGCATCTGGGCGAATATTAAAAGCGTAGATAATCGCTCCAGAAGCGCTTGCCAAAAGGACATCGTTATCGCTAATCGCCCCAGCGGCAGCGCTAATGACATGAATATGAACATGGTCATTACTGCATTTTTCTAGTGACGCTTTTACTGCTTCAGCGCTTCCCGCGGTATCGGCTTTCACAATGACATTGATATCCTTGATTTTTCCAGCGTTAACAAGATTATTCAAATCCGCTAAAGATAAGGCGGCATTCCCAGCTTGATTTTGCTCTTTCTTTGCCAAAGCACGGCGTTCAGCGATAGCCTTGGCTTCTTTTTCGGTCGGAAAGGCCATGAAACGGTCACCAGCGCTAGGAACTGCGCTTAATCCCGTGACCGAAACAGGCGTAGAAGGAAGAGCGACTTTCACGACTTTGCCGTGTTCGTTGGTCATTCTTCTGATTTTGCCATAGATTTCGCCTACGACTACGTAATCGCTATTGTTGAGGGTGCCGTTTTGAACGAGTAAGGTCGCTTTTGGCCCTTCTCCTTTATCAAGATTGCTTTCTAAAACAGTACCAATCGCATAACGTCTAGGATTGGCCTTAAGTTCCATCATTTCTGCTTTAACTAAAATCGCGTCAAGTAAATCGTTTATGCCTTCACCAGTCTTTGCGGAAAGAGGAATCATCATGATGTCTCCACCATATTCTTCGGCAATGACATCATGTGCCATGAGCTCTTGCTTTACGCGTTCTGGATTAGCGCCTGGCTTATCCATTTTATTAATAGCCACAATGATTTGACATTTCGCGGCTTTGGCATGATCGATTGCTTCTAGCGTTTGAGGCATAACCCCATCATCGGCAGCAACGACAAGGACGACAATATCCGTCACCTTTGCCCCACGAGCTCTCATCGCGGTAAAAGCGGCGTGCCCAGGGGTATCGATAATGGTGATTTTCTTGCCTTGGTATTCTTTTTGATAAGCGCCAATCGCTTGCGAAATCCCACCCGCTTCATGAGAGGCGACATCGCTATTGCGGATAGCGTCAATCAAGGTAGTCTTACCATGGTCAACGTGACCCATAACCGTAACAATCGCAGGACGCTCCGTAAGATCTTTAGGATCATCAACGATTTCTAAGTCTTCGAAATGATCAGCATCAACGATTTTCTCTTTTTTGAAATCGTAGCCAAATTCAAGGCAAATCGTACCGATGGTTTCATCATCAAGAAGCTGATTGATGGTGACCATTTTCCCTTGTACAAAAAGGAATTTGATAATTTGAACGCTAGGAATATTGATTGCTTTGCTTAAATCGGCCACCGAAAGAGGCTTAGAATAAACGAAAACGCCTCCGTTAACTTTCGCAAATTCCTCTTTCTTTGTGTTATGAGGATGAGAAGAGAAGTTTTCAATCCTTCGCTTCTGATTGTCATTCTTTTTGGAATGAAATTGCTGCGTTTTTTTCATCGTATCTCCTTTCGTTTTTTCTCTAAAGAAGTGGCGGCTTTCTTATCGATAATAAGAACGTAGCTCACTTCACTATATCCAACTGCGCTTCCTAATTCCCCTTTTGAATAATCTTCGTATAGAGGGGTGGAAGAGGTTTTACAAAGATGAATGATTTCTTTTTTTGTGGCTTCGCTTGCGTCAATAGCAAGGAAAGCGACTCTCCCCTTTTTTGATAGGCGTGCGCTTTCTCCGATAATGGCTTTATTTGCCCGGAATAATATCCCGATAAAACCAAGCACATTATCTTTCATGAGATAGCCTTTCTAAAAGGGAATTAATCTCGTTTGCTTCGATAGAGCAATGAAATGCCTTATTGAGGATTTTGCCGTTTTTTAAAGCATCGATATTCGTTTCGCTATATTTTAGGTAGACGCCTCTGCCAAGTTTGTTTTGAGAGGCGTCTATTATAATTTTCCCGTCAATTTTAATTAAGCGGAGCAAATCATCTTTTGGGAATGCTTTGCCGGAAATGATGTCTTTACGATAGCTTATTTTTTTATTTTCCATCGTCATCGTAATAGCTATCGTATTGATCGAGATCCTCGTCATCGTCCATATTGTCAAGATCAGCGTTCATGCTTTCTTCTTGTTCAATTTGGTCGAGCTCTTCTTGGGAATAAATCGGCATTGTCCCTAACGCTGGAGCCACTTCCGTTGGCTTAACGCGTTCAACTTCTTCCTCAGTGATTTTATGAGGGCGTTTGGCTTTTGGAGTTCCACGAGTAGTTGGAGAGACTTTGCTCTTGGCTTGTTCGAGTTCTTGCTCGAGTTCTTGAAGGCTCTTAGTCGTCTTAACTTCGGCGTGAATCACTTCTTTAACGGGCTCTTCTTTCTTTTCGGCAGTAGTTATGACTGCTGGAATTTCTTCTTTTGGAAGAGGTTTTTCTTCGCTAGGAGCGCTCGTAGCATGAGTGAGCACCTCTTCTTGAGTTTCAATAGCATTAGTAGCAGGCTTAGAAACGGTTTGTTCTTTTTCGCGTTTTGCGGCTTCTTCAGCGCTTTTACGTGCATAAGCTTCTCTCTCTTCTTGCTTTTTGGCTTCTTCTGCCTGTTTTTGAAGTTCTTCCGTTGGAGTGTATTCGATATTTTCGGCTTTAGCGATAGATTCCTCTACGATATCAATGTTCCAGCCAGTTAAACGATTGGCCAAGCGAGCGTTCGCTCCTTTTTTGCCAATGGCCAAAGAAAGTTGCTCATCGCGAACAACCGCGGTCGCTTTTGGGCGAGGGGTAGCGTTAGCGTCATCAATGTGGACGCCGAGCACTTGGGCCGGACGAAGAGATTCAGCGATAAATAAGCCTGGGTTCTTGCTATAAGAGATGATATCGATCTTTTCTTTATCGATGCCATTGCCTAATTGAGAGACGATCTTTTGGATACGGCTTCCGCCTTGTCCAATGCAAGCGCCAGTCGCGTCTACATCGTTATTATTGCTATAAACGGCAACCTTGCTTCTTACCCCAGCTTCGCGAGCGACGCCTTTAATAATGACCGTGCCGTCATAAATTTCATGAATTTCTTCTTCGAAAAGGCGCTTTAAGAAGCCTTCGCTAGAACGGGTAACCTCTATTTGAGAGCCGTGACTTGGCTTTCCGTCATCTTGAGCTTGTTTTACTTCCTGGATATAGACTTTGATTGGCTCACCGATATGGAAGAATTCGTCGCCGATCATTTCTCGACGCGTTAATTCAACAGTAGTTCTACCAATATTGACGGAAATGCTGCGGTCATCTGCTTTTTCGACAGTTCCCGTAATCATCTCGCCGATATGATCTTTATAGATATCGAACAAAGCGCTACGCTCAGCTTTACCGAGTTCATTGCGCAAATTCCCTTTTACGGCATTTGCAAAAACTTTGGAGAGCTCAGAAACCGTCGCTGGAATCGGATAAATATCCCCTTCTTTCCAAATGGGAGTGGTTAATCCTTCGTTTGCGTCTTCAACGTCGATTTCTAAATAGTCATCGGTCACGTCTTTGACGACTTTTTTTAGTTGAGCTAGATAAACAGTCCCTTCTTCGAGATTAATCTTGACCTCAACTAACGCATCATCTCCGCCACCGAGGTATTTGATGTATGCTTTTTTCAAAGCTTCGGAAAGAGCCTCCGTAACGCTTTCGACCGTTAATGCCTTTGAATTCGCGATATCGGTAACCGCGTCAATGAGCTTAGGCATTTGAATCGCATTTTTCTTTTTGCTTGGCATAATGTTTTCCTTTCAAAATTCAATGGCTAATCTAGCCTTATCAACATATTGTCGCTCAAGGCGAATTTTTAGTTTTTTCGCTTTTTCTTTTATTTCAAGAGTGAGCGAATGAGCGTCCGCATCGAGTAATGTCCCCTCTATTGAGTTTTTTCCTTCATAAGGGTGAGAGAGATGAATATTTATGTATTTTCCTATATATTCGTGGATTCGATATGGATCAATCGGCTTTTCCGCACCAAGAGACGAAACGTCTAAGGTATAAGGGCCATCAATCGGGTCGTTCGCATCTAAAATTGGATTAATAAGATCGCTTACTTTCACAATATCATCAAGAGATATTGGTTCATTGCGGTCAACCACAATCGATAAGACAAGCCCGCCTTTGTCACGAAAAAGCTTAATGTCAGCGATTTCATATCCCGCTATAGAAAGCGGTTCATCAATCAACGCTTTGACTTCTTTGATTCCTTCCATCAAAACCTCCCTCAAAAAACAAAGAGTGGCTATCACTGCCACTCCTCAGTTTAGCTTTTAGCAGAACCTCTTCCGAGGATTTTCCGCACAAAAATAATAATCGATGCCTACTGTCTTTGCAAGATGTTCGTATGTTTTATTCGATATGATCGCCATCATTAAAATAAATGACGCCAAGTGTACCAGGACCACAGTGACAAGAAACTGTGCCTCCAGCTTCGGTGTTATAGACTTCTTTAAAGCCCGCTTCTTTTAAGCGTTTTTTGCACCACTCAATCGCTTCTTCAGTTGCACTGCTATAGGTGATAAAAGCAATAGAGTGATCCATATTTGGGAATTCCCTAAGGGTTTCTTCGGTGTAATCTTTTACCCAACGATTCATCGGACCGCGGAATTTCTTTCCTTGCCCCATTTTGCCGTTTTTAACAACAATCTGCGGACGAATGCGAAGGAGATTCGCGCCTAATGCCGCTAAGCCAGAGCATCTGCCGCCTTTAAATAGATAATTGACCGCTTCAATAGCGAAAGAAGCTTGCACATATGGGATTCTTTCTTGAACACGTTTCACGATTTCGTCTATTTCTAAACCTTTATCAGCAAGCTTTTTTGCATAAATCGCTTCCAAAGCAACACCAGTGGAAAGTGATCTAGAGTCAACCACGTAGACATTTTTAAATTTCTTCGCGGCCAAACATGCATTTTGATAAGAAGCACTCATCTCACTAGAAATCGTGAAATGAATAATTGCGTCGAAATCGTTAAGAAGTTTAGCGAAATGTTCTTCCGATTGCGCTTCATTTACCGCACTAGTGCGAGCGAGTTTCCCTGTTTTATCGGTATAGGCAAAAATATCCTTGCTCGTCACTTCGCCATCAAAATGTTGTTCCTCGCCCATCACAATGGTAAACGGAACAACGTGAATGTTGTATTTATCAATCAAATCTTTGGTTAAATCGAGAGAAGAATCGGAACTGATTGCAATTTTCATCGTATATTTACCTCGTGAATATGCTCGACATTTTACTAGAGTTTTACTGATTTATCCACTTCTTTAATCTGAAGACAAAGAGGGGACTTTATCCGTTAAATGGTCTTACGCTTTTTGGTTTGTTGTTTAAAACACGGAAACGTCTAATTCATAAATAGATGCCTACTTTAATTTACAATGACTTTAAACGCGAATCTACCACCACAATACTTATAGATTTATTCTTCATTGACTTTGTGCTATTGGAGCTAACGCTCACAAAACGCCAATAGTTAGAAAGTGGCATTCTCGTCGACCATAAAGCATGTTTATTATCTAAACTTGGAAATAATTCGTTATAGGACAAAGCAAAATCGATATACTCAGCATTTTGATCTTGCTATAGAAAACACTAATTCTTTTTCTTCTTCAGCGAGAAGAAAAAGAATCACAAAATAAGCTAATATAGGAAAAAAGTCAGAAACACTAATAAGCGAGGAAAACGGAAGGCTTAGAAAATGAAAGTGAAAAGGACAATTGATTAATTTTGTACTGAGATTTAAGTCGGGCAAAATAAGTACTTCGATAAATTTACTCAGGTAAAAAAGAAAACCTCGATAAAATCGAGGTTCATTATCATTTGGTGACCCAGCCCGGAATCGAACCGGGGATTCAACCTTGAGAGGGTTGCGTCTTAACCTCTTGACCACAGGGCCGCGCAAGTATTTAAGCACTTAGGCTAAATTCTTGCAAGAAAATTAAGCGAGCACTTTTTTCGCTAAAGACAATAGTCTTTCTTTCACGCGTTTCTCACCCAAAATTTCAATTATTTCGTGGAGATTAGGGGATTGTTTGGAAGTCGTTAGAGCAATACGAATAATCTCCGCAAAGTCGCTGACATTCCCATGGTATGCGCTTGGATTAGCTTTATATTCGCGGTTATTAATCGCAAAGCCTAAAGAAGAAGCAACTTCTTTTAAGGCATTCCACCATGTTGGTTCATCCACTCCGAATAACATTTTATTGGCGGAAGTGAGAAGCACTTCGCTAATGGTTTCTTTCGTTAAATTTGGATTCCACGGAAGTGGATTTTGAATTAATTTTTCATATTCTTCATCAAAGAAGAAACGAGTAGCAGGCGCAATATCGCTATATTTGGCGTAGTCTTTGCGAGGATTTGGACGATCTTTTTCAATATCGAGGATCTTGCCAAAATAAAGAGGGTCCTCTTCGATTTTTTTATAAAGCTCAGAATCGAATTCTTTGCTCCATTCGCTTACTTTTGGTAGAAGGGTTTCTTTTCTTTCTTTTGCGAGCACTTCTTTGCAGAAATAAACAAGTTTGTCTTCGTCAAACAAAGCACCATCCAAAGACATCTTCGAGAGGTCGTAATGGAATTTTGAAAGATCGAGCGTCCTATTTTCGATCGTCCACTCCTCGAAATTGGAATTCGCGATGCTCATAAGATAAACCAAAACGCCCATTGGAGGATATCCTTGTTTCAAGAAATAAGAAACGGCCGCTTCTGGGTCTTTTCGCTTAGAAAGTTTGCGCTTATTTCCATGATCAAGTTTCATGATAACTGGAAGATGAGCGTATTTAGGGGCCTTCCAGCCCAAAGCACGGAATAATTCTAAGTGAATTGGGGTAGAAGGAATCCATTCTTCCCCGCGCGTCACTAAAGTTGTACGCATGAAATGATCATCTACAACGTGAGCGAAATGGTAGGTAGGAAGGCCATCAGCTTTATAAATAACAATGTCTACGTCATTATCGCCTAAATCGATGTCACCACGAATTTCATCATGGAAGGTGATCTTTTTTTCATGATCGCCATGGCTCTTAAAACGAATGACCCATGGGGTTTTTGCGCGAATTTTTTCAATTTCTTCGTCAACAGAGAGGTTACGGTCACGAGCGTATTTCCCGTAATATCCAGGGATGATTTTATTCGCTTCTTGGAACTCACGAAGTTTTGCTAAGTCTTCTGATGTTGCAAAATCAGGATAAGCTAAGCCTCTTCTCACCAATTCCTTGATCACGATTTTATAGATATCTGCCCTAACGCTTTGCTGATATGGGCCATATTCCCCTTTATCACCAGTTATAAAATAGCCTTCATCTGCAACAATGCCAAACACCTTAAGCTGTTCGATTAATTCTTCAGCGCTTCCAGCGATGGTGCGTTTAGTATCGGTATCTTCAAGACGAAACATATAAATACCATGGCTATCATGGGCAATCGTATGAGCAATCATCGCCGTAAACAAAGAGCCAGTGTGCAAAAATCCGGTTGGGGAGGGCGCAAAACGAGTCACTTCAGCTCCAATAGGTAGATTTCTAGGAGGATATCTCTTCTCTAAATCCTCAATCGTTCCGGTCACTTCCGGAAACAAGAGTTCTGCTAAATCGTTTGTATTTGCCATAATTCGCTCCCTTAAAGCAAAGTGATTATAGTCTAATCGTCTCTTTACTTCTATGGATTCTTTCTTTAGAAAGAAGATTAAAGTAAAGAAAAGGCAACCTCGTCTTTTCTAAATCGATAGAATCATTAAAAGCATTCGTTGAAGGATTTCCTTTCTTCTACCATGGCGCGAAAAGTTTGTATTTTTCGCCCTTGATTCAACGATAGCGATTCTCTATAATTACACGTGCTCAAAGCAAGTGCAGGTGTAGTTCAATGGTAGAACGCGACCTTGCCAAGGTCGACACGCGGGTCCGATTCCCGTCACTTGCTCCACTCGAAAATCATGCCGATGAAAATCGGCATTTTTTATTGCTTACTAGGAACTTAACAAAAAACTCCGAGAGTCAATTCACTCGTCGGAGTCCTTTCCATTTTCTTCATCGTCTTTCTTTGCTTCGATATCTTCCTTTGCTTTTTTGCCTTTTGCGATCTGTTCTTCGTAATACTTCATTTCTTCCTCGCTTAATTCATTCGCCTCCCTAGCAGCGAGAAACGTTTCTTCGGCTAAATGGATATAATAATCAATAAACGTCGATTCAAACTTTTGATTCAATAAATTCAAAAACCAAACGTAATAAGATAAAAATGGCGAAATTGCTAGAAATCCGAGCCCAATTCCAAAAGCAACAATACCGATTGGAGAAAGATAAGATAAGAGATAAAACCAGCCGATTGCGACTCCGGCAGCGTCAAAAAGAAGGAAAAGAAGGAATAGCCACCAAGTAGAAGAAATATAATCATGGAAATATTCGCTTCTTTTAATCCGCAAACCACCCTGAAAAATATGGTTTGATAAAGCGGTCGGACCATAGCCAAAATTCAAGCGGAAGAACGGGTTTAGAGAATAGCCCAGTAAACGCGCTAAAAAATTCAAAGTGAAAAAGACGTAAGTCAATAAACTATATAATAGGAAGAAACGTGAAATATCCGGGTCATTTGCGAGTAAATAGGCTGCCGATTCATAATTCCTTTGTTCGAGATACCCGCTAAAGTTCGCGAATGCAGAAACGAATTCGCTCGATAAAGAAGAAAAAATAGGAACGATGCAAAAATAGAGGGCAATCCCGAATAGGACAGTCCAAAATAAAGATAAGAAGAAATTCCGTATGACGCGATAAGAACCATAAAATGGGGTATGGAAATAAGACAAAAAATAGGCAATCGTCCTTTGGTTCGATAGTTCATTATCTTGATGCCCATCGCTTAAAGAAAGTGTATAGGCGAAACATAGTGGCAAAAGAAGAAAGGGAACGCTGATCCATAAAGTGAATGGGAAGAAAACTCCAAAGGCGAGAATCGCGATAAATAGCAAAATGAAACCAAAAGTGATAGGAAAAGAATAAAGAAATCTCTTCTTGAAAAGAGAAAATGCCTCTTTGGAAAGAGAGCCACTATTATTATTTGTTTTTTGCATATCCCCTAACCTTCTCTTCATGTAAAGCAATCATCGCATTTTTTAATTCCGTTCCCACAAATGGGTTGACATTGTCTTTTTCATAGGCTGAGATAACTTTGCCAAGTCGCGATAAAGGCGTAAAAATCGGCTCGCCACGATGATTTTCAAAAGGTGTCACAAAACAATCATCATTCACCAAAACAATGCCGACAAGAAAGGATGTATTAATGCCGCTTGCCTTAGAAAAACGGTCCACCGCAATTTTCGAAAGCATTAAAGGGTTTTGGATTTTGATTTTCTTGCCGTTTTTAAGATAATTGACCCAATGTGCATCGTCATTTCTAGCGCTGACTGCACCTTCAAAATAAACATCAGTAATCACGTAAATGTATTTATCTCCGCCTAAAACGTGATCAATATAAACATAATCGCTACCACCAAGCTTATAACGGACGTCGTTAACAAGATAATAGTCGTGTATCCTAGCTTCCTTCATCACGCGGTGATAATAAAAGCGGGTGACGTTTCTTCGAATAATCCATCCTTTTAAGGGACGATAAAAGAAGAGCACCAAGAAAAGAAGAGCGCATATTAAACAAAGAGTAATAAAAAGAGTCAGTTTACCAAAATAAGGCATATCTATTTTAGTCAGCGAAACGTTCAGCGGTCGCAATAGCGACTTCAATCATATTCTTGAGACCTTCTTGCCTCTCTTCGGGTGAAATTTGGGCAGTTCCATAGATAAGATCGCTCACCGTGCAAATGGCTAAGGCTCGTTTTTGCAAGATAGCCGCTTGTTCATAAAGAGCGTAGGCTTCCATTTCGGTTCCTAAAACACCAAGCGACTGCCATTTTTTCCAAATCTCAGGATTTGCGTCATAGAAAGTATCACTAGAAAGAATGTTCCCTACGTAATACGTCGCGCCTTTCTTTTTCGCTTCTTCGCTTGCGGCAAGAAGCACATCGAAGGAGGCGATCGCGCTATACGTAGCTCCGCCTAAATTATGTTGACCCATCCAATTGCTATTGGTGCAAGCCCCTTCCCCCAACAATAAATCACGGCATTTTACATAAGGCTGAAGCGCGCCGATTGTACCGACGCGAATAATCGTACCAACATCATACTCGGTGTAAAGTTCATGGGAATAAATACCGATGGAAGGCATTCCCATGCCGCTAGGCATAACGGAAATCTTTTTCCCGTTTTTGGTAAACCCAGTAAAGCCAACCATGCCGCGGATGGAGCAAACTTCTTTGACATTGGTGAGAAAATTTTCGGCAATCCAACGCGCACGTAAAGGGTCACCTGGCATGAGAACGACCTTGGCAAAAGCCCCGCTAATAGCATTGATGTGTGGTGTTGACATAATATCCTCCTATAGTTAGTTTTAACTCGTAATATGCTTAAGATTAGTCTAACACAAAAAGCATAGACCTTTCTCTACTCTTATCTAATATCTAATCGAAATCCAAAAAATATCAGGCATTAGTTTTATGAGTATTAGTAGCCGTAGCCATGTCTTCTTCGAAAATTCTCAACAAATCATCTGGAGCAACGGGCGTCAATTCGCCTTGGAATGCAATCGAGATTCGGCCTGTTTCTTCGCTCACGACAATCGTAACGGAATCGGTACTTTCGCTAATACCGTATGCCGCGCGATGGCGGGAACCGTATTTTCCAGTCAAAGGACGATTGGTAGGTGTGAAGTAAACGCTAGCAGCCACAATCTTATCCCCGCGAATAACAACCGCGCCATCATGAAGGCGGGTGCCGGGATAGAAAATGGTTTGAATCAATTCGGAACTTACTGGCGCATTGAGTATCGTCCCGTTTTTCATAATGTCACTTAAATCATCGTTTCTTTCAAATGTAACAAGGGCACCGATTTTTTGTTTGGATAAAATGCGAATCGCGCTTTCAACTTTCTTAAAAACGTCTTCACGGTCATAAATCGCTTCAGGCTGTATTTTTTGTTTCTTATGGAAAAAATCAAAAGAAGCCTTTCCCTTTAATACGTTCGCAGTGAATTTGCGGATCTCAGTCATATTTGTGAAGCTTGTCACAAGCGTACCAACTAAAAGCATTGATAAAGCTGCGCACATGAAGAAATCCATGTAAAAAATCCATGCAATCAGAATGAAGAATTCATTCGCGATCACAAAAATCCTAGGGACCTTGCGCTTAACGAGCCAAAAAGCAACAATATCAAAAAAAACAAACAAAATAAGCCCAAAGACTAGGGATAAAATATTATTAATAGAGCCGAAGTCACGAATCATAATTGATAATTTAGAAGTTTTCCTTTTCCGTCAGTCATTGACTCAAAATGCTTCTTACATTTCTATGTTATCAAAAACGCTATTTCCTGTTAAGGAAGAAACGAGGAAACAATCCATTATTTTTAGAAACAAAAATTAAGAAAGAATAAAACTGCTACTTCGCTTTGGTGAATTTGCCTTTGTTTGCGCCTTTGCTTGGCTTGAAAACAATTCCTTTTTCGGTGTTACCCGCCATATTTTTGGTGTAATCAAGCGCTTCTGCTTTTGTGGAAAATAATTTAATGGCACGGTCACTGCCAATGATCTTAACTTGCCATTTCCCATCTTCTCTTTTGTTTACCATATAAGTGTTTTTCTTTTCCGCCATAACCATTACCTCTTTCCTAAATCATAAGATGAAATCGAAAAAAGAACAAACTTAATCTTGTAAGAAAAGAAGATACATCCGTTCTTAAAATAAAAACTTGGCCACATTTGTAGTAGCCAAGAAGCATTCAGCTGGAGCACCTGGCGGGAATCGAACCCGTGTAACCAGCTTGGGAAGCTGGTGTTCTACCATTGAACTACAGGTGCAGCGGAATAATTATAAATATTTTCGCCTTTATGTCCACAAGAAGAAAGAAAAAAGGAAGCCGAAGCTTCCAATCTTTCAAGTTGGTGGGTGTTACAGGGCTCGAACCTGTGACCTTCTGTACGTCAAACAGATGCTCTCCCAGCTGAGCTAAGCACCCAACCTGCGTTTTTGCGCTCGAATATTATAGGCAAGGCATTTCTCTCTAGCAAGGGGGTAAATGAAACTTCAGGCAATTTCTAGAATCATCTTATTGGTAAGGACAAATTTTATTAAGACAAAAGGGAAGACGATAATATTCGCAAGTAAGTAATCAAAATTATTCCAGGAACTGATTTAAACAAAGAAAGCCCCGAAAATTTCGGGGCCAAGGTTCAAATTGGTGCCGTCTAGCGGAATCGAACCACCAACCTACTGATTACGATTCAGTTGCTCTGCCAATTGAGCTAAGACGGCAGCCCGATTAATATAAACCCTTTGTCTTTTTCTCACAAGATAAGAAATAGGAAATCACTTTTTATTTTTGGAATTTCTTTTTAAGGAAGCGGATGAAAACGACAATTTCATGGAAGAGCAAAGGCGTTAAGGCCAAGGCGTAAACATAGAGATAATCTAATGGATCATCGTGGAGCGGATACACTTTGAAGAAACTATTTAAACCTGGGATTTCAATCACCATGAGCTGTAGTCCCATCCCTAGGAAGAAAGCAACCCATAAAAGCGGGTTTTTATCTTTGAATACGCGAATCACAGAATGCTTTGTGTCGGTCATGCCTAGCATATGGAAGAGTTCCGCCATCGATAGAGCGCAGAATGCCATGCTTTGGCATTCTTCTAGCGCCTCAACGGAGCTAGATAAATAAGCGTTGATGTCACTTGGAGTGAAATAGCCATTTGCCCATGGTTTGATTAAGAAAGCAACCAAAGTGGCAAGGCCAATAATAATGCCGTATCCGAAAGTGATTGAATAACCATCGTGAGCAAAAAGCGATTCTTTTGGATCGCGAGGTTTTTCATCCATGATGTCGTCTGGCTTCTTGTCGCTGCCTAAAGCAATCGCGGGCAAGGAGTCCGTAATAAGATTAACCCATAGAAGATGTATAGCAATCAATGGAGCGGGCAGGCCAATCGCAATTGCGATAAACATGCATACGACTTCTCCTATATTGCTTGAAAGGAGGAAAAGAATGGTTTTGCGAATATTCGCATAAATCCCACGCCCTTCTTCCACTGCTTTTTCAATGGATGCGAAGTTGTCATCAGTAAGAACCATATCAGCAGCGCCTTTTGCTACGTCAGTACCGGTAATCCCCATCGCAATGCCAATATCGGCCGCCTTTAAACTTGGGGCGTCATTGACACCATCGCCAGTCATCGCGGCAATGAATCCATTGGCTTTAATCGCTTTAACAATCGCCACTTTGTTGGAAGGAGAAACGCGCGCAAAAACGCGAATCGTTTTAACTTTTTCTTGTAATTCTTCTGGTGAGCATTCATCGATTTGATCGCCCGACATGCATTCATCTTTGTTTTTCGCAATGCCTAATTCTTCCGCGATAGCAAAAGCGGTGTCTTTATGGTCACCGGTAATCATAACAGTAACAATGCCAGCTTTTTTAAGCGTGGAGACAGCGTTTTTCGCTTCAGGGCGAGGCGGATCAACCATTCCGACCAAACCAACGAAAGTAAGATTTTCCTCTTCGATCTCTTTGCTGCCTTTTTTATAGGCTAAGGCTAAAACTCGGAGCGCTTTTTCGCTCATTTTCTTAGCGGCATCTTCAATGTTTTTCCGGTCAGTTTCGTTAAGATCGCGGACTTTTCCACCGATATTAATGAAAGAGCAATGCTTTAAGATTTGATCCATCGCGCCTTTTGTGTAAATGATAAATGAGCCATCTTCTTTTTGGTGAGCGGTCGACATCATCTTTCTAACACTATCGAAAGGAAGTTCATTGACTCGTGGCTTTTTTTCTTCTAGCGAAGATTTTTTCATGCCCAAGCGATTCGCCATCTCAACAAGGGCGATTTCGGTAGGATCGCCATACGCCCCTTCTTCAATTTTTGCATCGCTGCATAAAGCCATGCCTTCTGCTAAATAAGAAATTGAAGAATCAAGATGCTCTTTTTCGAATAATTTTTCGTCAGTATAAGCGGCAACAACCGTCATCTTGTTTTGCGTCAAGGTACCGGTTTTATCGCTGCAAACATAAGAAACGCCACCCAACGTTTCGACGCTTGCGAGGCGTCTAACAATCGTATTGACTTTAATCATCTTGCTCATGCCATTAGCGAGAACAATCGTAACGACTGCAGCTAATCCTTCTGGAATCGCGGCAACGGCAAGTCCGACCGCATCGAGTAAATCACTATCCCATTCCTCGGCAATCGTCCCGCGAATCGCATCGTAAGTCAAAGAAACAGCCAGCATAAGCACAACAATAGCAAGAGTTAAGTATCCAAGGAATTTAGAAAGTTGGCTCAGCTTTTTTTGGAGCGGCGTGTCTTCGGTTTCGTCATTTGAAAGCATCGCCGCAATCTTGCCGATTTCCGTATTTTTGCCTGTTGCGATAACAACGCCTTCTCCTCGGCCATACACAATCGGAGTGCTACTATAAACAACGTTGAGGCGGTCGCCAACACCTACTTCTTCGGTTAGAACAACGTTAGGGTCTTTCTCAACAGGAAGCGATTCGCCTGTCAAAGAGGATTCGTTTGCCTTTAAAGCAAACCCTTTAATTAACCGTAAATCCGCAGGAACCGTGCGTCCTTCTTCTAAAATTACAATATCCCCAGGAACAAGCTCTTCCGCTTTCACTTCTTTTAAGACGCCATCGCGACGAACTGTCGCTGTTGGGGAGGAAAGTTTTTTAAGTGCTTCTAACGATTTTTCTGCACGTGTCTCTTGCACTGTTCCAATGATCGCATTTAAGAAAATGACGCCGAAAATGATAATAACGTCTGCGAAGTCTTTAAAATGGATGCCTTCGTTAGCCTTTAAAGCACTTAAAATATTTAACACCAAAGAAACGATGGCCGCCCCTAATAAAATAAAAATCATCGGATCTTTGAATTGCCCTAAGAAAACAAAAAACCAATTTTTCTTTTTTTCTTCCGCTAATTTGTTAGGGCCATATTTCAAAAAGCGCTCCTCGACGTCTTTTTGACTTAATCCCGTTTTTTCATTGACGCCCAAAATAGAAAGCGTTTCGTTAATGGAATGATTTTCGTGCATATAAGAGTCCCTCCTTCTAGCAAATAAATTCCACTAGAAGGTCTTGCGTGGGATATCCCTGCTCTTCCCGGCCATTAAAAATAAGGCGTGCTGACGAGTTGAGCAACCGCTACTCCCCTTCCCGAGAAGTAGTTTATCACGCAAAAGTAAAACCCTAAAGAATAGAATAAATATTCTTTAATCAGATAGTCTTAGGATGGTGAAAATTGAAGCGATCGCACCAAATGATGCGTAAGAATAAAACAATATTGTGAAGATATTCGTATTAAGGAGAATAAGTAAATAAACGGCTGGCACAGATCCTAAAATCACCATTGAAAAGAATATCGTAAAGAGCACTTTGATCTTCGCGGAAGAAACATATTGTCCTGACATGTATTGCTTCAAACGGATATAGCCAAATATGCCAACGACAATTTCCGCTAGCAAAATCACATAACTTGATATCAAAAATGAGAAAGATAAATATTCCTCGCGTTCTAAAAAAGCCAACAAATTAAGTGGGCTATTAAACAGAAGATCGAAAATAAAGGTGAAAATTTGATAAAAAAGAAGCGACCACGTAAACATCAGCACAGCTTGGAATGATGCAGGGCTATTTTCTTTGTTCCCCCGATACAAAAGGTAAAACAAATAAATCGCATACAAATAGAAAAGAATATTCCAAAACGTCATGATGTTTGGCGCATTGGTAGACTGAACGAGTGAAACAAGAGTTGTTACGAAATCCCCAAAAGCGCATAATGCGGCAAGAACCGCGAAAAACACCGCAAAATATTTCTTATAGTGATATTTGAATTTCTGTAAAAGATTTCGAAAGGCCATAACCGGATTATATCACTATCGAACTGGATAAGAAACGTAAAGGAACCTAGCCCCAAAAGCATAGAGAAAAATCAAAACATCAAAAACTAAATATCTCAGCAAAATGCGATTAAATTCCATTGATTAAGAGCAATGGATTAAACGTGACTCAATAAGGGGAAGCGCCAAATAGAGACGCGCTCTTTCTCTTTGATTCCTCCAGCCTCTCTCGCGGCTTTCATTTGTTCTTCGCTATTTCGATAGGTGAATTCTGGCAAAGCATAACCGCTTTTTAATCCGCATCGAAGCAAAACCCCATATTTTTTCACATCAAGTTGCTTAGAAGTAGTAATCGCTTCTAAAGGCCCGACCTCACTAACAACAACGTCCAAATAGGGATATTCTTTTGCGTCAATCGGATCGAAATAAAGGTCGCTTTTGGCGGCTTTAACAGTATTCTGAATGATTTCTTGGGCTACATTAATTTGCGTAGGAACGATTGTTGCGTATTGGGCACGCAAAACATCAAACTCATAAATAGAAATGACAATACCGGATTTTTTCTCAACCAAAGGAAGAGAAACATCGATTTTTTGCGCTTCCGTATGATTCAAATATTGGTCAAGCGTCAAATAAGCAAGTTTAAGATATTCATCCGCTTTTTCTTTTTTCTCTTTCAAAGAAAATAGTGTTTTCGATACATATAAATCGCCATAAGCGCGTGAAGCGTCTTCCCCTAACACGCGATATCCATAGACGCCATACCCAATCCCGAATGGCGCTTCATGACTATAAAAGGTAGTAGCAATATTTTTTCGGTCGAGTGTTCCTGCTAGTAGAGCAAAGACGCGGTGCCCACATTCTTTAGCGTTACGAATGAGCCGTTTGTCCATGGTTAATAAGCTTCCGAAATTAGCATTTAAAAGGATGCGATTCAAAGCTTCTTCGTAACGCTCACCCTCTAAGGAATAGCCATAAGGACCGTCTTTTCTTAAACAATGAGACATATCGCCACTTGCGATAAAAACGACACGTTTTCCCGTGTTTTTAGCCGCATCAGCAATAATTTGACCCATTTTATAATGAGAAAGGAGCGAGAGCCCACTTAAACCAAGACGAACAATTTTATAGTTCGAATATACTTTATTTAGAAAATAAAGCGGAACCATCGTGCCGTGGTCTAAAGCAGGATCTTCCGCACCTTCATAGCCAGCTGGGAATTTACGATTCGCAGCAATCCGAGAGATTTCCTTTCGTAAGATATCGTCGTAATGGAAGCGGAAATGAACTTGCATCGCCTCATAATCGCGAAACGAGCCCGTCGCAGTTTCCCCGTCAGCAATTTGAAAGAAATCGCGATAGGATTCGGCATGAGGAGAAGCAATAACGATAGTCTCGGGATGAAGGGAAGCAATTTCCTCCGCAACGCGCATAAAACCATCCGCTGTCTTCGCGACAAGGCGTTCTTCACCTCTACCAATTTCAGGGATAACAACGGGGCAATGGGGAAGGATATAACTCGCTAAAATGGCCATAAAGAGATTTTTTCACAAAAAGAGGCAAAAACAAAGAGCTACAATTGCTTAGCTAATGATTGCGAAAAGTCAATTTTGTGCATGAGGTTAATCGCATATTGGCCGATTTCTTGAAGAGAAAAATCGCTTTTTCCTAAAAAATAGTCTAGGAAAGCGCCAGAAATTCCATTTGATAAGAACATAATTAAGGCTTTTCCTTCGCGGCTCATGACTTCGCGACCTGGATTGTTTAGGAAAACGTTGCATATTTTAACTTTCACATCAACAAAAACATAATGTGGCACGCTTTGAACGAGCTTGGTAAAAAGAGGCTCGTTTTCCCTAAACGAGGCTACTAAATCTTCAATAAAGGCATCAAAGCGCGGTCCTTCTTTCAAAAAAGAGGCTTGCCACTTCTCCGACAAAGAGCACATCATCTCGGCTTCGATTTGGCTTAAAACGTCTTTGACATCGCTATAGTGATTATAAAACGTGCCACGATTGACGCCAGCGCGCTTCACGGTTTCACTCACGCTGATTTTATTGATGTCTTTCTTTTCGCTCAGTAAATCGATAACCGCATTTTTGATCAGCTTTTCGCTACGAATGGAATTTTTGTACATAACGCTCTCCGCAAATGAACGGCAAAATAATTTTGTTCAATTGTTCATAATTTTAATTCATAGAGAAATACTATCAAGTCAATAATCCATCCGACTTCTAATCGGTGGACAATCGCGTAAGAACAAGCCATGAAAGATCTATTCATCCACTTTTAGCTTGATAATAGGTCGTATGCCAGAGTGCGCATCAGAAATAAGTTCGGAAAATGAGCCATCGGGAGAAACGGAAATATTGGTGTACCCTGTTGGTGAATTTTTCGTCCACCAAGACGAATTTTCTCCGAAATCGACCACTGCGCGCGTCGCTTTCGCGTAATCGGTATATCTAGCGATACGCTCCTTATCACTATGGAAATATTTTTCGCACTCTTCCTTGGCGAGAAGAGAAAATTTGTCCTCTTCGTAGACATTGAGCATGGCTTTTTTCTCTAGAGGCAAAAAATGAAAATTGTTTTGCATAGAATTGCCTCGATAATCGTTAGTGTAGGTATCGTAAAACTTACCATTTAGCCAAGCTCGTAGCATATTCTTAGGATATGCGTTTTTATCGCGATGGGTTTGGTGGCTAACAATCGCAAATGTGCAATCGATAACGTCTTCGCTGATAAATAGCGCAGTGCCATCGTGATTCTTTTTTAGAAGCCGCCACTTAATAGGCTCAACTCGGTAGAGATACAATTTTTTGTCGACGATCTTAGTTCCGTCATTAAAGTAGCGAGAAACGCTCGGAGACTCCAAAGAAGTTGTTCTATCGTCGTATTCACGACCTTCGTATTCATAATTCCCAGCAGCATTTTTTTGATTTTTGTCTTTAATTTTTTGCGCTAAATTCTCATCGGAAACGACCGATTGAGGATATCGGCCAAAATAAACGAAATCGATGCCTTCTTTCATGCTTCTCACATTGATAGTTTCGCGCTTTTTCCATCTCGCTTCTAATGTGACATTGCTATGGCTAATATTCCAGATCCCCTTCATATCCACTTTTTTATTTCCGAAATACCAGCCATCGAAAGTAAGTTCTAATTTAGGATGAATAGGTTCTGGAAGAGAATATGGAAGGCTAAATTCAAGGCTGCGATCAAGATAGTCGCTGAAGCCGTTTTTAAAGCGAACGGTCGTCTTATTGGGTATGAACTTCGCGTAAAGATTCATAGGGCCATAAACGTGATCGGCATTGAAATCCCATTTTCTAGAAAAAGAGGGATCTTTGAACCAACCTTGGATTTTGATTCCTTTTACTTTTGGTTCATTGGCTAATTGCCCAAAACGTACCTTCGCTGCGTTAATTCGGAGATTTCCGCAAAAGAATTTGACATTAAAACTTTGAAATCTGCGTAAACCAATTTCTCCCGCATCCACTTCCTTTCCGCTAGAAAAATTCAAAATAAGATGCCCGTTACTATCAATCCGGCCAGAAGTAACGACGACTTCGGAAAAATTCTCTCCTTGATTAAAGCCATTCGGAGAATATTCCTTAGCCCATTCCCAGTAATTTTTCGCGCCACCTTTTTTAACGTAAGCGACATAGTCAGAATAATTAGTGTTATTGCGGTAATCGCCTTTTCCATTTGAACAACCGCCACTAGCGAAAATAGACACGCTTGAGGCCAAGAAAAGGAAAAACTTTTTATTCTTTTTCATCATCATTAAACTCCCTCCGCATTCATTGTCGAATCAATCGTGATTTCCTCGGTATATTCCGGAATCTTCCCCGCATTAATGATTTGACCGTTCGTAAGCTCGACAATGAGCTCGTCTTTGCTATTCACTTCGAAAGACTTTATGGTTACCTTGGTTTCTATTTTCTCGATTTTCTTTTTGAGCCATTCTTCATAACTAAGATTCCCGCCCCCTTTGGTATAAACGGAATATTCTTCACGAAGGGATGCGCGTTTGAAAGAATCAGGATGATTATTACAACTCAATAAGGCAAAAGTGCCCATAAGGCCCAAAAGCAAAATCATTAATCTTTTTTTCATAAACGTTTCCTCCGTTTTCTTGAATTATTCAAAGCGTCGAGTAACGACATTAGAATAAAACATTCATTGCAATTTTTATAGAAAAAGAATCGCTATTTACTAGCTTTTTTATGATTTTTCTTTTCGTAATTTAGTCAATATTTTTTTATCGCAAAATCTTATTTTCCATAAATAAAAACCGCAATTTAAAATACGGCAAATCTTTGCTTCAGCATTTGTTTTTCAGAAATTTTTTCTCCGCTTTTCAAGATAAAAGAAAAATGGAATCCATTAAATTGACCCTAATGGAATTTATCGTTTTTTCGTTTTGACAAAATCGCCAATAAAAAGTGAAAACAAATATATATGGCAAGAAAGCAAAGAATAGAATCTGCAATGTAATTCGTTGCATATGGCGTTTATGCAAAAGGTAAGCTAGTTCTTATGATTCTAATTTAAGAAGAGTAAAAAGCAAAAAATGTAGTAAAATAGAGAAATGGCAATATCATTCCATCATTTCGATAAGTGGTGCTTCGCGAATATAGATCTCGCGGAAGAAGTACTAGAGACGCAAAATAAGGCTGTCATCGTGATCGCAGGTGCTTCTAGCTCTGGAAAATCTTTTTCCGCCGAAGCGTTAAAAAGGACCCTTAACGTGCATGGACATAGGGCCACGATTATTTCTCTTGATCAATATAATTTCGGTTTGTCAGCGATTATCCCAAACAAGGTCAATGAGAACATTTTCCATGGCAGCATTACAAACATTGAGGAAATTGAGAAGGTTATTAAGCCGATTCTCCTCGACTTTTCTTTTCAGGACAAATATTGCGAGCGTTGCTTATCGCGGATTAAAAAAGCGATCGCCCCCCTTCTAGAAGCCGCGAAGATTCAAGAATTTATAGACGGATTAGCAAAAGAGTGGAAACTTCTTAATTTTGACGAACCAACCGTTTATAACCTAAAAGAAGCGGCCTTAGACGTCAAAAAACTATTGGATGAGGGGAAAATTCAAGAGAAAAAGTATTCCAAAATCGTCAGCGAGCGCGTTCGCACTTGGCGAAAAATAGACGGTAGGAAATTCGATGTCATCATCATTGAAGGAATTTATGCCTTGGACAAAACCTTCCTTGATGAATTAAAAGGAATCCAAACCATCACCAACTTCATTGACGGCAATGCGAAATCACTTTTCCTTAGGAGAATCATTCGCGACAAAGTATCGACAAGCGCGGACACTCCTTTTACGACACATCTGTATTTTCGTTATATTATTCCTAGCTACAAAAACACCATTCTGCCAACTCGAAAGAACGCTGACGTAATCTTAGATAACAATATGTCTTTTGAAGAATTGCGATCTGGCGAACTCTATGTGACAAAAGACGGATTTACCATTTCTAATCCTAAGGCCGCCTGTTATTTATTGTCACATAGCGAAATCAAAAAACGCCATTACGAAAAAGATTATTATTTTATCGCTCCATCAGAAAGCAAAAATAGCGACAATATTTTACGTTTTCGCCTTCGAAGCAAGGACCAAGGCAAAACCTATGAGCCAGGTAGTTTGGTTCATAAAGGTGCCCCGAAAGTGCGAAAAGACAATAAAATCATCCGCCCAATCAACGTTTTATTGAATGAAGAGGAGATTAAAGCGGTATGGAGTGATGAGATTTCTTGTTTAAGCGATTTCAAAAACGCCGGTTTTTTGATTGAGAAAGTCGAGACAAAAATTAAATCAAAAATCGTATATAAAGGGCAGAATTTAACATTGTTCGAGGTTGATGAAAAAGGGGCATACGTCGAAATCGTACCGCCGATACTTTTAGATGTGGTGAAGGAAATTAAACATATCATCAAATAAAAGCAAAGGAAAAGGAAGGGAAACAAATATGAAGGAAAAAATTGTTGTTTTAGACTTTGGAGGGCAGTACAACGAACTCATCGCTAGAAGAGTGAGACAAGCTCATGTTTATAGCGAGGTCCTCCCTTATTCTATTTCGCTAGAAAAATTAGATGATCCATCCATAAAAGGCATCATATTCACGGGTGGCCCAAATAGTGTCTATGAAGAAAAATCCCCACATATCGACCCTAAAATTTTTTCATTGGGAAAACCAATTTTAGGAATTTGCTATGGTGCGCAGCTTATCGCTTATACCTTAGGCGGAGTAGTAAGCAAGGCAAGTAAAAGCGAATACGGAAACGCAAGTTGTTCCATTAACGACGACTCCTCATTAGTTAAAGGGTGTAAGAAAGAGTCGGACGTTTTTATGTCTCATAATGACCAAGTCACTACCCTCCCACCATCTTTTAAGCGCATCATGAGCACAGCGACTTGCCCAAATGCAGCCTTCGTTAACGAAGATAAGAAAATCTACGCAGTCCAATTCCATCCAGAAGTGACTCATACTGTGGAAGGGCAAAAAATGCTCGAAAACTTTGTAAGACATATTTGCGGATGTCTTTGTGATTGGAATAGCTCCTCGTTTATCGAGACAAAAGTTCAAGAAATCCGCGCAAAAGTTGGCTCTTCTAAAGTCCTATGCGCTCTTTCAGGAGGTGTTGATTCGGCGGTTACGGCTGCGATTTTGTCGAAAGCGATTGGCGAAAATCTATACTGCGTATTCGTTGACCACGGCTTACTTAGGAAAAAGGAAAACGAAGAAGTAATTCGTGTTTTTGGGAATAAAGATAATTTTTCCCACCACTTTATTCCTGTGGACGCCAAAGCACGTTTCTTATCAGCTTTAAAAGGCGTGGAAATCCCTGAAACAAAAAGAAAAATCATCGGTGCGACTTTTATCGATGTATTTACGACTGAAGCGAAAAAACTCCCCCACATTTCTTATTTGGCGCAAGGTACCATATATCCTGATCGAATAGAAAGCGGAATGAACGGATCAGCCACAATCAAGAGCCATCATAATGTCGGCGGCTTACCGGAACATTTGGGATTTGAAGGACTCATTGAGCCATTAAGAGATTTATTCAAAGACGAAGTTAGGGAGGTTGGGTTACTTCTTGGCCTTCC
The DNA here is from genome assembly GCA_002404865.1 of Caryophanales bacterium UBA4691. GTDB lineage: Bacteria > Bacillota_I > Bacilli_A > RFN20 > CAG-826 > UBA4951. The sequence goes on from DHKP01000004.1 coordinate 78,907, forward strand.
GAAAGATATCGTATACCGCCAGCCATTCCCAGGACCTGGCTTAGCGATCCGCATTATCGGCGAAGTCACCGAAGAAAAAATTAAAATCGTACAAGAAGCTGATTACATTTTCCGCGAAGAAATCAAAAACGCGAATCTAGAAACAAATCCAAACCAATATTTTGCAGCCCTAAGCAACATGAAAAGCGTTGGGGTCATGGGTGATAGCAGAACTTACGATTACGCAGTTGTTTTAAGAGCGGTTTGCACCGACAACTTTATGACGGCGAAACCTTTTGAAATCCCTTATCCCCTCTTAGCGAAAATCTCAGAACGCATCGTTAACGAAGTCAAAGGTGTCAATCGCGTTCTTTATGATTTCACCAGTAAACCGCCTGCAACGATCGAATTAGAATAAATGGAACAAAGCCAAGTCGAAAAAATCATTCGTTGCATTACGCCCCTATTTAATGGTGATAAGACGGGGCACGATATTTTTCATACTCTTCGTGTCTATCATCTTGCCTTAAAAATCGCTAGAGAGGAAAAAGCAAACGAGAAACTCGTTACTCTTGCTTCTTTATTACACGACGTCGACGATCCTAAACTATTCCAAACATTAGATTTTGCTAACGCTAGAGCCATCATGAAAGCTTGCAATATTGAAAAAGAAATCGTCACTATTGTCATTGGAATCATCAAAGAAGTCTCTTTCAAAGGGAAAGACAGCGTTATCCCTGCTACTTTAGAAGGGAAAATCGTGCAAGACGCAGACCGACTAGATGCAATTGGAGCAATCGGAATCGCTAGGGCTTTTGCTTATGGAGGGGCCAAAAATCGCGTGATGTATGACCCTAATGAAAAGCCTCTAAGCGAAATGGACGAAAATGCATACCGCAATCATAAGGGAACCACCATCAATCATTTTTATGAAAAGCTGCTTTTATTAAAAGATATGCTAAATACCGTAGAAGCAAGAAAAATCGCGCAAAACCGCCATGAATTCATGAAAAGATTCTTAGATGAATTCTTTTTAGAATGGGAAGAGAAGGACTAAACCGCTTTTTCTTATCGAAGCTATTTTGACAAAATAAAAACAAGCGATTACGATACTATCGTTATGGACAAGGAAAGCCGCGACGATTATCTATTTGAGAAGAAATGCCTTCTCACACTTCTTTTCCTCTATTATTATGAAGACGTTTCTTTTGATGCCGTTATTCTTCGTTCTTTTGGTTTTCATTTCGACCCCACTTGCAATTTCAAAGCAATCGTAAGAAGCCGCAAAGAGCACATCCATAAATACATTATCCATATTTATCAAAAGAAATATGGCGTGAACCTAGAAAGAATGGACGTCATGGGTAACGTCAATATCGTCAAAGTCCCGAAAACAAAAACGGAAGATGAATATATTCCAGAAGCTTCATTAAACATTTATTTCGATGGCGTTGATTTTTTTGCGGTTGGCTATGTTGAAGGCAAATTCCTGAAATTCTCCACCAGCTCTAATCAAAAACAGGATTATGAAAAGGCTCTTGTCTATCGTTTAAATGAAATAAGCGCAAGAAATGAAACAGCGAATTCTTTCTTATTATGGCTCATGCGGTTTTATAGTTATTCGCTAGAAACCGATTTAGTAATGGGCGCTGGCATTAATAAGGATTACGGTGCAAAAGATTGGAAAGGGCTATTGGAAACCCTCAATACGGAGTTTTTTCTTGGAGACATTGAACGCGCAAAAGGAGTCGCTCATTACGTTGGCGATGCTTTATTCACGAGCTCCATGGTCTTAAAAACGAGCGGGTTTGATACGTACCGTTCTTTAAATGATGCGCTTTATAAATTTAAAGAAGCAAAATCCTTCAATGATCCAGATAGCACATTGTATCGCTGCGTTGACTATATCGCCGCTCATAAAGGCACCAATATCATTACTTATAATTACGACACAAATCTTGAATATCTTTTAAAGAAGCGCGGTCTAATTTATTGCGCGATTTATGACGATAATTCGTTTGTCACAAAAAGCGCGGTTTGTTCTATTTATCATGTGCATGGGTTACTTCCTTATGACCGCTATAACGAGAAAAAATTCACAGACTCCTTAATTTTCAACGAATCCGATTATTATTATTTGTACAACAACCCCTACTCTTGGAATATTGCAAAGCAGTTGCATGATTTTAAATTCAACGTTTGTTTCTTTATCGGAATCTCTTTAACCGACCCGGATATGAAACGAATTCTTGAACTTGCGAACAACCCACTCAAATTCAATTTCATTTTCATGAAAAAGGAAAAAGAATACAGCGAACACGTTTATCGTGATATCTCGACTTATTTCTTTACCTTCGATCTCATTACCATTTGGGTTAATGAATATGAGGAAATCGGAGATTGGTTATCAAAACTATAATGGAAGAAAAATCATTTTACGGGAATGCCCTAGTAGCAAAACGGAGCAAAAAATTCGGCGCTAGCACGCTTGATTTTTTACTTGTCGGAATATTAAGTGTCCTTCTTTATGCCTTAACCAATCTTGTTATAGAGGCCTTACCCGACGTGAAGGCGACCCAAAGCGATATTGCCTTGATTCAAGGTGAGATGAAGTCGCTCATTAAAGAAAGCAAAATCGGCGAAGAAAAGGATGGTTCCTTTGTAGGTATCGACACTTTGGCAAAAAATTATGTCTATCGCTTAACGCACGCATCCCTTCTCAATAACGGAATCAAAGAGAACGATATTTCTTCTTCCATTTCTAATTTGTATCCTCCAATCGCAAAAGAAAGTGATAACGCTTACTCTTATTACGTGGATTTTAAAGAAAGCCATTTAAGCGAATATGAGGAAAAAGGAATTTACGGGTTAACGAATTATCTTGATGAGCTAAGTAAAGACATGCCTTTTGCTTTCTCAATCGAAAATGACTACCCCTATTTAAAGCTCGAACAAGCAAAACAAATTCAAGATTATATCGTGAATCGTAGCGAAACCTATGAACCTGGGAAAAACGCCTACGAAGCTTTGTTTAACCGCTACTCGGCTCTATTAAAAGACGGCGCAAATGATTTTCAAGATCGTTATATTCCCTATAAAGAAAAGGCAAATAAAAACGAAACGTATAAAATAAAAATCTATGCAATAAGAAGAGGCGAAATTCTCTTCTCTTATTTCGTCGCCGTTTTTTTAGGATATTTCTTATTCCCTTTACTATTAAAGAATGGAAAGAGTTTAGCAATGAAATCCTTGTCTTTAGGTTACGTGGACGAAAAGGGGAGATACCCAAAATGGTGGAAATTGCTCATTCACGCCTCAGTTTTATTCTTCGAAGAATCCGTGCTCATGATGATTACCCCCTTCGTTGTTTATGGCGGGAACGCAATTGATTTGGTATATCTGCCATTTTTAGGAGACATTTCTCTATTATGGGTTGGCTTATTCTCGATTTTATTCATGCTGTTTTCTTTCCTTTCTTCGTTTATCGATAAAGAGAAAAAGGCCACAACGAGTGAAATTATTAGCCAATTAGTCTTAAAAGACGGTAAAGAATTTATTGTCGAAGATAGTAAGGAAAATAATGGGCGAAAATTGTAAAGAACAAGAAATAAAACTTACTTTTGAAACGCCAGGGACGGGCAAAATTTTAAGCACGCACTTATTCGATTGGTTTATTTCAATGGTTCTAGGCTTTATTTTACTAATTGGTACTTTTGCGATTGTACCTTTATTTCCTTCTTACCAAAATGCGTTAAAGGAAAGGAATGAAATCCTCGTCTCTTCCTCTTTGTATGTTAAAAAAGAAGACAGAATTATCCCTCTGATAAATTCGATTAGCGGTGACGAGTCTTTATCGCTCAATGAAAAAAGCAAAAAATTGGATACAAGCCTCTCTTATTTTTTTCTAAGTTACATTGATAGAGAATTAGAAGGAAGAGGAAAGGATACCTATTTAGCATTAAAAAAGGAAGCGAAAATAAATAACAACCCTCTCTTCGATAAGGATGGAAATAGAACCTATACCAATCCAGATTATGATAAAGACTATTATTCTTTTTATACGGATACCTATTCGAAAAAAGCCTTAGGGTATTTATCGCTCAAAAAAGGATATTCTTCTTCTAGACATACGATTCTATGGACAACTACATCCTCGATTTTATCAACTTTCTTATTCTCTTTTCTTATTTTCTATTTGATCGTTCCCTTAATCTTCCCACGCGGAAAAAGGACTCTTGGAATGCTTTTATTAAAAACCGCATTGGTGGGTAAAAATGGCTTCAGCTGTTCTTTGCCACGCTTTGTTTTTCACGCTTTATTCGAAATCATTTTCATTATCATAGGCAGCGTGGTTGCGTTTTTGATCCCTTTAGCAATTTCAGTCACGATGATAATTCTAAGAAAAATCGATCATCAATCATTAACTGATTACGTCGCTGGCACATATGTAGTCTCCATTTCGGAGAATAGAGTCTACCAAAACGTCTATGAATACCTAGAAGGAGAGCACAAAGCAAATTCTTCCCGTTTTTTAGAAAACAAGGAAACGAAATTACTCTAAAGGGACAAAAAATTTAAGAGTTTTTATAAATAAAGCGAACTTGCTATAATAAGACGTAATTCGAGAAAGGGTTAACATGGAAATCAGACTTGTTGGCTTGACGAAAAAATTCCCTGGCGATGCGAAGAAGAATACGCCAGACACCATCGCGGTGGATCATTTAAATCTTACCATCAAAAACGGAGAGCTTATGGGCTTATTAGGCCCTTCCGGGTGTGGAAAAAGCACCACTCTTTATATGCTCTCTGGTTTAAAAGAGCCTACCGAAGGCGAAATTTGGTTCGATGATGAGGATGTCACCCATTTAGCACCGGAAAAGCGTGGAATCGGCTTGGTCTTTCAAAACTACGCTTTATACCCCCATATGACTGTTTATAAAAACGTCATGTTCCCTCTAACGAATCTTAGGGTGGAGGAAAACGAAAAGTCTTTCGCTTTAGAGAAATACCGTCTTTACTTAACCTTATTAGAAGACCCAAACCGAATCATCAAAGCAATTCTTGCTAGTGCAAATAACGGCAAAGTCAATCGTGGGTATGCGATTGATGCGCTTACAAACGAATTTCATATTTCTAAATATCTAGCGAAAGAAATATTTAAGTGGAATTTGCAAGGTGCGAATGAAAACACCATTCCTCTTGTCAATGAATTAAAAGAAAAATATCTTTCTTTGTCGTATAAAGAAGAGGAAAAGCTCACGAAAAAAGGCTATACATGGAATGAAAAATGCGAACTTTCAAAAAACGGAACGATTCACAAAATTAAACGAAAATTGACTCTCGATGAGATGGATGCGTTAGTAAGAGAAGCGGCGAGATTGGTCCAAATCGAAAGTTACTTAGACCGTAAACCAAAAGAACTATCAGGTGGCCAACAACAGCGTGTCGCAATCGCGCGCGCTCTTGTGAAAAAGCCGCGTGTCCTTTTGCTCGATGAACCGCTTTCTAATCTGGACGCTCGTTTACGCATTCAAACACGGGAAGAAATCCGTAGAATTCAACAAGAAACCGGCATCACTACGGTTTTTGTCACGCACGACCAAGAAGAAGCGATGTCCATTTGCGATGACATCGTCGTCATGAAAGAAGGAAGGATGATGCAGCTTGATCATCCGCAAGAAGTCTATAAAGATCCGAAAAACTTATTCGTCGCGAAATTCTTAGGCAACCCACCAATAAACGTTTTCCAAGGGACGCTCAATAATGGATGGCTAATGATTGGCAATGAAAAAATCCTATATACGCATAAGAAAGTTCAGGATGGACCTGTTTATATCGGTATCCGCCCAGAAGGTTTCTTAATAGATAAAGAATGCGGCGAAGAGAAAAAGGTGCTAACCCTAAACTGCGAACAAATTATCACCCAAGGGAGAGACTTATCTTTAGTTTGTTCCTCCCCTTATTTTATTGGTAGTAAATTAAAAATCATCATCGATAGCGATATCAATGCAAAACCAGGAAAAATCAAATTCGGTTTACGCCCAAACAAGGTTTATGTCTTCGATGGAAAAACCGAAGAAAGGATATATCTTTAATTCTTATGGATGGCAAGAACAATTGGAAAGCATGGTTATACTTGGCGCCGGTTTTGATTCTCATGTCGGTGTTCACCTTCTTTCCGCTTATTAATACCTTTGTCATCTCTTTTTTAAAGGATTATAACGTCACCACTGGTACAAGTAGCGGGTTCACTTTCTTTAATTATGGCGTTGTTTTGGGAATTGTCGAAAGAAATCCAGGTTCAGGCGTTTTTGATAAAACCTTCCTTTCTTTCACGGGACCTAGCGCGTTAACCAATACGTTATTGATCACTTTCATCACGGTTCCGATTTCCGTTATTATCGCCTTAGTTATCGCAATCGCAATCAATAGCATCAAAGTACTTCAAAAATTTTTCCAAACCGTCTTCTTTATGCCATACGTCACTAACGTCATCGCGGTTGGCATGGTTTTCTCGCTCATGTTCCAACCCGCTGGAATCTTCAACCAGCTCTTCCATCTATCCACAAATTGGATTTCTGATAAAAGTTCATCATGGGGAAGCTGCATGTTCGTTCTTTGCCTTTATATCATTTGGACTGCGCTCCCATACAAGATTTTGATTTTCTTAAGCGGATTGCAAGGAATCGATAAACAATACTATGAAGCAGCTAAAATCGATGCATCTCCAGCTTGGAAAACGAATTTGAAAATCACTGTCCCCCTATTATCTCCGCAAATCCTTTATATTACGGTTACTTCCTTCATCGGCGCATTTAAAGAATACAATGCCGTGATTGGTTTACTTAACCGCAATTATTCCAATTCGCCAAACGTGCCAGACATGTATACGGTTGTCTATTATATTTACGATAAAATCGATGGGAATAATTTCTCCACGCAAACTCAATACGCATCCGCTGCAGCCGTCATTCTTTTCCTTATCATTATGCTATTTACGTGGATTCAAATGGAAGTTAGCAAGAGAAAGGTGGTGTATTAATTTATGAATCAAGTGAATCGAATTACCACTTCTTTGAATATTGTTATTCCTCAAAAGGAAAAAAACATAAAAGACACGCAAAAATTTGACCGCATTCGTAAAATCATTGCGCTAGTTCTTACTTATGCTTTCTTGATTGCCGCTGCTCTTATTGTTATTTTCCCTTTCTATTACATGATTATCGCTAGCGGCATGTTAGAAGATGATGTGCTTGCGGGGCAATTTTGGCCAGTGCAAGGTTCGCTGTTCGAAAATATGACATATAACTACACAGAAACATTATCACGCTTTAGTTACCTAAAATACGTTGGTAACACTTTGGTTGTTGCCATCTCGACGACTTGCCTACAAATGCTAGTTACGATTTTATCCGCTTTCGCTTTTGCGCGATTAACGTTCCGTGGAAGAGATTTATTGTTCAGTGCTTTTTTAGCAACGATGATGATCCCAGGCGAAATGATGGTTATCACAAATTACATCACTATGAGTAACCTCGGATTAAGCGGAGGTGGTCAAACGAGATGGCAAGCCTATTTGGCCATGATTCTCCCCTTCATTTCGAGTGTTTTCTATATTTATTTATTGCGCCAAAACTTTAAACAAATCCCTAACGAATTGTATTTGGCCGCCAAAGTCGATGGGAAAAGCGATTGGGACTATTTATGGAAAGTCATGGTTCCTTTAGCCTCCCCTACATTAATCACAATTGCGATTTTAGCAATCATTGGCTCGTGGAACGCTTATGTTTGGCCAAAATTAATTGTCAGTGCTTCTCCCAACAATATGGATTATTGGCTTATATCAGTTGCCGTGCGTGGGGAAGCTTTGACAAAAGAAATCCATGAGGTGAATATCACACAATACTCTTGGCAAATGTGCGCTTCCGTGCTCACAGTCGTGCCTTTATTAATCTTGTTCATTATCTTCCGTAAATACATTATGCGCGGTACAGGTAGAGCCGGCCTAAAAGGTTAATGGAAGAATAATGATAAAACTTCTAAGGAGGAAAATATGAAGTTGATGAAGAAGAAAACAGTCGTATTGACGCTTTTGACATCATGCGCTGGATTACTAGCGAGCTGCGGTGGAACTGGCACCACTTGTTCTAACCGCGAAAATGCAAGTTTCGTCGACGTAGAAAAAATTACGCCTGTCGAGCCAACGGAAAAAGTCAAAATCAAATGGTGGAACAATTACAAAACACCAGATAAATTAGACGACGAATCTACAAGGACCAAATCCGATTATCGTGAATATTGGTACGCAAAAGACCTAATCAGTGCGTTTACTAAAGACCATCCGAATATTAATGTCGAAATGTCATACCAAGGCAGCTATAGCGAAATTGTCACTAATACAAGCAAAGCTCTAGCAACCGGTGACCAACCAAACATCGTTTCTTGCTATGGTGATTCAGTTGCCGTCTTCCGCAAAGCAAACGAAAACGCTGTCCTCAATATGACGGGTTACGCCAAAAATCTTATCGAAGATAAGGATTTCAACCAAAATTATCTCGATATCGAAAAAGGGATGTACACCACTGGCTTTTATTCTCTTCCATATAGTAAATCTGCCGAAACGCTTGTCGTTAATCAAACAATGTTTGATAAAGTCGGCGAGGGAAAAGCCGGGACAGACACAAAGAAAGATGTGAAAGATGACAAAGGAAACGTTATTGGACAAGCACCTGTTTATACCGCTCCAGTTGCTGCCGCTACTAAAAAGGCTTACTCCATTCCAGAAAATATCTACGAATTAGCAGATTTGGCTCGCACCATCAAAAAAGACTTCCCAATTCTATACGAGAATCAAAAGGATAAAGATGGCTATTTCACCGCCATTCCATTCTGCTGGGATAGCGCTGAAAATATGTTCATTAGCGCTCTTCAAAATAGCGGAATTTCTTATACGGATGGTTTAAAGAGCACTGCCGCTTGCCGTGTTTTATTCAAAAATGAAGATGCGAAAAAGCTCATGATTCAACTTAAAAAGTGGAACAACGAGGGACTAATTTGCACTCAAAATCAACTCCCAATAACCGATGCAAATAAAGGATATCACGCATATTCTAGTAATATGGTCGTTGCTGGATCCATCGCAATGGCGATGTCTAGCACCGCTGGCGCTCGTTATTTTGCAACTGATGGCGGATTCAAAGCTACTTTCCACCACGCTTTAAGCTGGCAAGAAAACGGTAAAGCAAAAGACGCTAAAGTCATTTCTCAAGGCCCATCCCTTTGCTTCTTTGATAAAGGAAAGACCCAAAACGATGCTTCCTTTATCTTTTATCAATATTTAACCAATGCCGAAAACGGCGGAGAACTAGCCGCGAACACTTCTTATTTCCCACTCCGTGAAAAGGGCTACGATAACGCTAAGATCACTGCTGCTTTAGCCGCATCCGAAACTGGTGCAACCGCTGAGGCTAAATATGGTGTTAAGAATTCTACTTATACTGGCGACGTTCTCAATTTGAACAAAACCTACACTACCGAAGGTGCTTATTTCCTTTCTCCAGTATTCGAAGAAAGCAGCGCAACCCGTACTGCCGTTGGCAAACTCGTCGCAGAAGTCTTTGATAACAAAGATGCAACCACTGATGAAACCATCAAAGCTGCTGTCGAAACTGCGTTCAATAACGCCTACACCTCCGTCCTTAAATAGTAACGAATTAATTGAGTGATTCTTATATGAAGCGATGCATTTATTGTGGAAAGAAAATTGAAAGCGATGAGCCAATATGCCCACATTGTGGGAAAAACATGAACTCAAACAGTTTTAGCTCTAGCGACATTCATGCCATTCGCCAAAACGCTTATGGCAAAGTGACGAAAAACGATAATGAGCGGAATGGCGGCTTAACGCTCCTTGTAATAGGAGGGATTTTGTTAGTCGTTGCAATTGTCTTCTTCGTCTTATCTTTCCGCTTTAATACCGCAAAGCAAAGAATATTCACTCCCAGTTCTGTCGAATTCATTGTTTCTATCTTATGCGGAGTTTCTTCACTAACCTTAATCATTTGGGGAAGCATCCGCTTAGTTCTAGCGGTGAAAAAGCTCCGCTTCTACAAAAGTGTAATTAAAGAATTCGACAAGCGTTAAATAATTATTGTTACTCATGGACCCTCTCCATTTCACAAGCGAGGGTCCTTTTTCTATAATAATTTTGTTATGGATGATTATTTTGTAAGTCACATCAAAGATCTAAAAAGGGAATGCATAGAAAAAGATTATCTCACGTACTCTTCCTTTTTAGGATTACTAGAGCAAGCTAAACTCAAAAGGGAAATGCCTTATTTAATCACTGATAAGGTTCGTTATTACGCGGAAGAAAATGCCGAAAGAAAAATTTTGGTGTTTCTTCCTTCTTACTATTCGTCTTTAGAAGAGGCGATGGAAGAAATTAAGTTGATATCGTTGTTACTTATTTCCCCCAAAAGCGAAAAGTTTAGTGAAGCGATATCCCATCGCGATGTTTTAGGGGCTTTAATGTCGTTAGGGATCGAACGAGAAACAATCGGAGATATCATCATTCACGAAAAAAGCGCCTACGTGTATGTGCTTTCGTCACTAAAAGAAGAAATACTATCTTCTTTAGATTCCATTGCTCATAACAAAGTAAAGGTAAGTGAATTGCCGTCTTTAATTTGCCCTTATGCCCCAAAATACATAGAAAAAACAATCAGCGTTCCTTCCAATCGCCTCGATGCAATATTAAGTGAAGTGTTTCCTATATCTCGCGAAACGGCAAAGAAACACATTGAAAACGGAAATGTCTACGCAAGCGAACACGAAGTGATAAAGAATGACGTTTCTTTAAAAGAAGGCGAAGCAATTTCCTTAAGAGGATATGGAAAATTCTATTACTTAAAAGAAGTAGGGATCAGTAAGAAAGGAAAACTAAGAATCCTTGTAAAAAAGCCCTTATAAATTATTTGAGGGGCTTTTTGCATTGATTTTTATATAAGGCAAAAGCTTCGTCAAACATCGCCACAAAACCGCTCCGTTCAGATTTTTTAAGCGTTACTTTGCTTACTAATCCTGTTGGTTCAAGGATTTTATAGGCCAAGGAGAACGGATTTTCCCCTTCCACTAAAACATCCACTTGCAACAAACTACCTAAGATAATCATTTTGCAGTTATTTCCAATACGCGTTACCGCAGTTTGAAGCTCATCTAGTGTCATATTCTGCGCTTCATCCACAATCAAAATCGCATCTTCAAATGATCGACCTCTTAAAAATTCGGGCGCTAAAGGGACAATGTCAGAAGGAAGATGCTGATATTCAGTAGGTAAATCGTTAGAGTCATCATTCTTTTTACGAACGCTTTTTGCCGCTAAAACTAAGTCGTCTTTATCGGTTGTATAATTCATCAAGTGGCGGTAATTATCTAATAGACCTCCTAAATATGGCGCGTATTTATCTTCTTCTTTTCCCTTCAAATACCCTAATCGATGGCCAATCTCCACAGGTTCGCGAATGTAATATATGGTCTTGTATTTCTTCTTTATTCCGCGATTCCTAACTAGGTATAGACTTGCGGCCAAGGCAGTGAATGTTTTTCCTGTTCCAGCCGCCCCTTCGCAAAAGACGATAGGTCGTCTACGAGGATCAAGAAATATTTCATGGATGAGCTCTTTTTGCTCTTTATTTTCGGAAAAATCGATTCCGAACATTGTGTATTCGCTAGACATATTTTTATTATCCTCTTTTTCTATCGAAAAGGACAATAGGAGGAAAAGGAACGAGGTGTCTATTATTTTCTAACTAGGAATCGATATAATTATTTTCGATCGAGGAACTCCTATGGAAATTGAAAACATATTAAATTTATTGAACCATTCGTATAGCCCATTCCACGTTGTAAATAACATCGAAAAAGAATTATTAAAGAAAGGCTTTCAAGAATTAGCGGAAAAAGAAGATTTTCGTCTAGAAAAAGGGAAATCTTATTTTGTGAAGAGAAATGGTTCTAGCATCATCGCCTTTACTCTCCCTAAAGGAAAAGCAAATTCTTTTCGCATCACTTCAAGTCATACCGATTCCCCTACTTTCAAATTAAAACCAAATCCGATCATTACCTATAAGAATCTCTTATTGCTGAACACTGAGCCTTATGGGGGCGGAATCTATTATTCTTGGATGGATAGGCCTCTATCAATCGCGGGGAGATTATTAGTAGAAGACGAAAATGGGATCAATTCAAAATTATTTGCAATTGAGGAAAATTTATTAACCATTCCTAGCGTTGCTATCCATATGAATCGTGACGTCAATAGCAATGCTTCCTTTAACCCTGCTAAGGATATGATTCCTTTGCTCGGCAATGTGGAAAAAGATTTCTCTTTTTCGAATTATTTAAAAGAAAAAGCGGGTTTAAGGAGTGAAGAGACGATTATCGCACATGATTTATTCCTATTTTCGCGAGAAAAAGCTCTTCTAACCGGTTTGAATCAAGAGTTTGTGTCTTCTCCTCGCCTTGACGATTTAGGTTCAGTTTACACTTCGCTCTTTGGCTTTATGAACGAGAAAAAGGATAACGATTCCGTTTCTTTATTTGTCTCTTTTGATAACGAAGAAGTCGGTTCATTGACACGGCAAGGGGCGAATAGCACTTTCTTATCCGATATCTTAAAGCGTATTGCCAGTTTATTAGGGAACGATTATCGAACGATGGTCGCTAATAGTGTGATGCTCTCAATCGATAACGGGCACGCAAACCACCCAAATCACCCAGGATATAGTGACCCTACGACAGATGTCGAATTAAATAAGGGGGTTGTCATTAAATATAACGCCAATCAAAAATACACCACCGATGCCATTTCCTCGGCATTAATAAAAGGTATCGCCGCAAAAGAGAATTTGCTCATCCAGGAATACACTAATCGTAGCGATCTAAAAGGAGGGAGCACACTCGGGAATATTTCCAATAGTGAAGTATCTTTATTATGCGCCGATATTGGTCTTCCTCAGCTTGCCATGCATAGTAGTTATGAACTCGTTGGAAAAAACGATATGAAAGATATGATTCATCTTGTGTCTAGTTTTTATGAAACAAAAATTATCTTTACACAGGATGGCTTCGCTTTAGATAAATAAACTATTCAAAATAAGGAGGAAGTTCTTTGATGACCCCTTTTTTCAATAAGCGCTTAAAAATTCTCTTCTTTTTCTTTTCGTCTTTCTTACGAGGATAAAGGGTCGGGATGTCTTTCCCCTCTTTTTTGTCTTCAATCGCAGAAAGAAACATTTTTTCCATTCGCTCCACTTCGATAGGAAGTCCAAATTCCTTGGAATAAGCGATGTATTTTTTTGATAAATCTTTTTTCTCTATAGGATGTTCATAAAACCATTCGATGTGATCTTTTAAGTCGGAAGCATTGCCATGTTTAAATACGCAGTGTTCATCATCAAGGGAAAAAGTATTCGTGGCGGAAAGCTTTGAATCGCTAATTAGAGGAACGGCGCCACACGCAAAAGCCTCAATGCAACCAATCCCCTCAATTTCAAAATCCGAAGCATGAACATATAAATCGCTATAGCTTAAGATATCGCGAAGCTTATCTTGCTTGCAAAACTCAATAATCGGCGCATTGGCGAGTTTTACCTTTTTCGCTAATTTTAATAAGCGATTTTTGTTTGGCCCTTGTCCACATAGAATCAACTGAATATTCTCGTTATATTTGCTTTTAGCAATCGCTTTAATAATCAAATCTTGCCGTTTTTCGCTTGCTAGACGCCCGGTCATCGTGATGATGTATTTGCCTTCTAGCTCTAGAGGGCGAATTGCTTCAACAGGATGAAAAAAATCGCTCACCCCGTTAGAAATAACCCAAGGCTTTAGGCGGGAATAATGATGCTCCTTTAATTCGTTAGCAATCATCGCACTAGGACAATGAACGTGATGGATTTGGTTATACATATAGCGCTTAAAGCTATAATACAAAACATTATTCAAAAAAATCGATTTTCCAATATGTAGGGCGCTTGTGATATTTTGTGGTTGAAGATGGAAAGCACCAGTGACAGGAATGCCTAAAACTTCAGCGATTAAGCGAGTTTCGTTCTCCATTTTAAATGGCAAAAACACGTGAACAACATCCGCGCCTAATATCGCCTGATAGATTTTTTCTTCTTCGCAATAAGCAAAATTGAATCCCTCTTTAGAGATAAGGGGCTGAAAAACAGGAAAATGATAATGCTTTAGCCCAACATAATGAGGATGTTCTTTGTTATCCAAAATATCGGCACCGATAATAATGACTTGGTGGCCTCTTTTTCTTAATTCTTCAGCAAAACGAAGGCAAGTAGCACCAGTACCGTTATTCACAATGTTGGCGCACTCTAAAGCAAATACAATTTTCATAAAATATATGTGATGGCTATGATTTTACACAATCACAAGGCATTGTCATACCCTTTTTAAGAAAGAGAGAGTAGAGCCTTCTCTACAAAATAGAGAGTCTCATTCTTGATAATCGAAGACAATATTCTCCTGCTTAAAGGAAACTTTCGCTTTTGCACCAACCTTAATCGGCATTGAAGGGGGAATGTGCCCTAAATCGATGTCCATAAGAATCGGGACGCCAAAAGTTGATAGAATATCCAATGTCGCGTTTACTTTGCTCACACCGAATATCTCATTATCCCCGCATAAATGCCTTCCCATTAAAAATCCTTTCGTATGAACAAACCAACCTGCTTCCTTTAATTCGAAAAGAGCTCTCCGTAAGGCTAAAGGGGAAAGATCGCATGCCTCCAAAAACCAAATTACACCTTCTGGATGTTTCTCGTTAAAGTCTTTGACATTATCGAATCTAGTGCCGCATAAATTAGCTAAGCAGTCTAAGCAACCGCCAAGCAAAATCCCCTCCATAGGCTTAGAATAAAAATAAGGCGTAATGACCTTCTTTTGCGTTAAACGATAAATCCAAAGAGGGTGAAGTTCATTCCTAGGAGTGATGGAATACTTTGGATATCCTTCGATATGCTTTTCTCCTTTCAATAAAGAGAAGGCGTCTAGTTCCGAGCATCGAAGCTTTTTTGAGAAGAATTGTGGAGAGCAAGGGCCATAGATAGAAATCGAATTCGACAACGTAGCGAGAGTAAATGTAAGATTGGTATTATCGCTAAAACCCATGAACCATTTTGGAGGAAGCCTTTTAATTTCCTCAAAATCGATAAATGGGAGAATCTCATTCATGAGTTCTCCACCCCCTACAGAGAGAATCAAAGACGATTCATCATGGAAAGCGTCCATAATTTCTTTTCCTCGCTTTTGAGGAGAGGCACTGCTCGCGACGCCTTCTTCTAAATGAACGCATTCGCCCTCATGAACACGAAATCCCATTTTTTTAAAATTTTTGATTGCTACTTCATTACGAGAAAGATACGGCTCGGTGGTTACGCCAAAGGAAGGCGCGACTAAGTCGATCAACTCATTTCCTCTTAAAAATGGCGCCTGTCTCATTTTTGATCCTTCTCCTTTTTGTCTAATCCTGCTAATTCGCGAACTACAACACTAGCAATAAATAATCCCGCAACCGGGGGAACAAAAGAGGTAGAACCTGGAATATCTCGCTTTTTAATCTCTTTTTGCAAGGATTTTTCAGTAGAGATATAGTCATAGCGACAACTATCTTTGAGGGATTCAATTGGGTGAACCGCACCTTCGGTACTATAAATCACTCGCAACTCTCTAATCCCTCTTTTTTTGCATTCTCTACGCATGACTTTACTTAATGGATCATAAGAAGTTTCGAACAAATCAGCGACTTTCAATTTCGTTGGATCAAGGCGATTTCCTACTCCCATGCAGCTAATAATGGGAATACCCATTGATTTTGCTTTCTGAACGATATCGAGTTTAGCCGTAACTGTATCAATCGCATCCACGACATAACTAAACTTCGAAAAATCAATATCCCCGGGATTACTAGGCATATAAAAATGAGGATGTTTATGAACGAGGCAGTTCGGATTAATATCATGAATTCTTTTTTCGGCCACATCGACTTTGTTTTGACCAATCGTAGAAAAAGTCGCGTAAATTTGCCGATTGATGTTAGTTAAAGCAACGCAGTCATTGTCGATGATGTCAATTTCGCCGACACCACTTCTAACCAAAGCTTCCGTAACGTACCCTCCTACTCCTCCAATGCCAAAAACGGCAACGCGGGAAGAAGCCAAACGTTTCATTGCTTCGCTTCCAATTAATAGTTCGGTTCGAGAAAATTGATTCAGCATATGCGCTAAATATACCATATTGAAGCTAAAAGCGAGATATCAATCCTGACGCCATAAATAAATGAGAAACAAGAGATGACACTGTTCAAATCAGCAATAAATAGCCTTATTTTTAGGAATAGCAGCCTCGCTTTGGTATACTTGAATCAATGAAAAAAACTATCACAATTCATCTATTAAGCGTAAAACAGGTCAAAGTAAATCTTTCTATTATTCTTCCGCTTTTGCCAAAAGATAGAATTGAAAAAGCCGAACGCTATCTATCAGAAAATGACCGGTTATTATCGCTAGGCGGTTCTTATCTAATTGAAAAATATACTGGTTCTACTCCTATTCTCATTTCAAAAGAAGGCAAGCCATTTAAAGAAGGACATCAATTTTCTATTTCGCATTCTGGAGACTATATCGCTTACGCAGAAGATGATCTTCCAATTGGAATTGATATTCAGAAAATTATTCCTCTACGAAAAAGCCTTCCTTCTTTCACTATGAGTGAAGAGGAGATGAATAATATGAAAAAGGACGAAGATTTTTTTAGGCTTTGGAGTTTAAAGGAAAGCCTAATGAAATGTTTAGGTGTTGGATTAAAAGGAGATTATAAAAAGATTATCGCGAGGGAAGGAACTTATCTTTATGAAGGCCATGAAGTCTCTTCAATTTCATCGAGTTCTCTAGATGGTTATGCTTTGGCGATAACGATAGATGGAAAAGAAAGTCTTTGCGTTAGGATAGAATTTGACAAAATCGCGTAAATTCGCTTTCTCCTTTTATTAATAAAAGCAAAAAGCGTATAACATTTCTTGAGGAATTTTTATGAAGAAAATCTTATATTTGATCCTTGATAGCGGCGAAGCTGCGCTTGATGCCTATGAGTCAATTAAAAAGAGCGGCTATAACGGAACTCTTATCGAATCCGCTTCGCTTAGACACGCGCTTGATTTAGGCTACCCAGAAGATAGACATTTCTTTTCTCTTGCCGCTTATGAAGCAAGCAAAGACAAAGAGGAATCGACCTTTGCGCTTTTTATTGTTGACGCGGATAAATTGGAAACACTCAAAGAAACCATCCGTGAGCATACCGATAATTTTCATAAAGTCAAAGGGGCAATGTTTTCAAGAACGATTGACGATTACGAAGGTACAATCTGATGGATAACTTTATTTTCTTATATATTGCCGCCTTGTTTTTGGCTGGTCTTTTCTCCACCCGCCTAATGAAACTCGTAAAACTTCCAAACGTCACTGGCTACATTATTACTGGCATTCTCATGGGGCCGTTTGTTTTTGGTCTCATCTTCAATGGCGGGAATTTTTTGGGTGCGAATAACGCGGAGATTTCCCCCATTTATTCCTATATTAAGGGTCTGAATTGGGTCAACAACATCGCGCTTGGCTTTATCGCTTTTTCCATCGGTTCATCTTTTAAACTTAGCGCTTTAAAAAAGGTTGGAAAACCAGTTCTAGTCATTACGGTTTTAGAATCCCTATTCGCTTCTATCGCTGTCATTCTTGCTTTAATGGCGCTTCATTTCATTTGGCCAGACTTCATTCCTTGGCCACTCGTTCTCACTCTTGGCGCGATTGCCGCCGCCACAGCGCCCGCTGCCACATTAATGGTCATTAAGCAATATAAAGCAAAAGGACCGGTCGTGGAAACGTTGCTACCGGTTGTCGCTCTCGATGATGCGAGCGCTTTAATCCTATTTGCGATTTTATTCCAAATCGCGAAAACACTGGCTATAGGTGGGAATTTTGATTTATACGAAATGCTTGCTAAACCATTCATTGAAATCTTGATTTCGTTAGGAATCGGTGCAATCTTTGGTTTAATTATCTCTTTTGCCTGCCGTTTATTCAAAAGCAGAACCAATCGTTTAATTTGGGCAATTTTTGCGATTTTCGGTTCTGTCGGCCTTTATTATTTATTCAAATTGGAAGAGCTAGGTTCTTTTGAGCTTTCTAGTTTGCTCATGTGCATGCTAGCAGGTGCTTTCTTTTGCAATCTTAGAAGCGATTCCTCGATTACATTTGAATTCATGGACCGCTTCACCGCCCCGATTTTTATGCTCTTTTTTATCATCTCAGGCGCTTCACTAGATCTAACAATCTTTGCAGAAAAAGATGGCTTATTTATTTTACTTGCTGCGTTAGTTTACGCCGTATCCCGTGTCATTGGAAAATGGCTTGGGGCTTATACAGGCGCTAAAACTACTCGCGCTGGAGAAACCGTTCAAAAATATCTTGGTTTTTGCTTAGTGCCGCAAGCTGGAGTAGCAATCGGTTTGGCCACTACGGCAGGAGCGACGCTTAGTGAGACGGATGGAGCAACTACCATTGGTGCGCTTATTGTCGCCGTTGTATTGACTTCGACGCTTGTTTACGAACTTACTGGCCCATTTATCACAAAAGCCGCTCTTACTAAAGCTGGAGAAATTATTCCTGAATCCCATTAAACTAATGGCGAGAAATCGTAGAGTAGCAAATAGGGTGGCTAGTGTTTTCTTTTGAAAACGAACAAGAATAACTCCCACTTTTTCTAGAAAATTTGAGTGGTATAATCACTCGCGCTATGAAAGCGATCGATTTAGGAAATAAGAAAACACTTAACACTGTTTTGCGCCTTATGCTCCCAGCGATGCTATCGCAATTTATCACTGTTTTATATAACATCGTCGATCGAATTTATATTGGAAATCTTCCAACGAATGGAGAAATATCTCTCATTGGGGCTGGTGTAGCGGCTCCTATCACTACTTTAGTAACATCTTTTGCATACCTAATTGTTTTAGGTGGGGCGCCACTATTTTCGATGTCATTAGGCCAAAAACGTACAGAAGACGCGAAGAAAATTTTATCCAATTGCGTTTTGATGCTGCTAGTGCTTTCGCTCATTGTGATGGGGTTAGGATACGCTCTACTTGACCAGATGCTTTATTGGTTTGGCGCTTCTACAACAAGTTTCCCTTACGCAAAAGAATACATGCTCTACTTTTTAATCGGAACAGTATTTGCTTTTCTTTCTTTAGGATTCGAGCAGTTCCTCATCGCGCAAGGAAAATCAATCGAAGCGATGGTTGCCACTATCGTTGGGGCTCTATCAAACATTCTCCTTGACCCCTTATTCATGTATGTCTTCAACCTAGGAATTAAAGGTGCAGCGATTGCGACGACCCTCTCTTGGTTTATTTCTTTTTCGCTATCTTTTGCCTTAATTTGGTTTAGAGGAACAATTCGCCCTTCTTTTGGTGGCTATAGCAAAAAGATTATGGGCAAAGTATTGAAGCTCGGCGTTTCGCCCTTCATCATTATGAGCACGGATTCCGTCATTATCATTGCTCTTAACGCAGTTTTGCAAAATGTAGGCGGGAATAACGGGGATTTCTTAATTGAATGCAGCACGATTGTACAGGCGTTTTTCTCACTGGTGACTGGGCCGCTATTAGGTATTTCAAGTGGAACGCAACCTGTTTTAGCCTACCTATATGGAGCTAGAGAAACGGAACTTGTCAAAAAAGCCGAAAAACAAATCACGATATGTGGCCTTATTTTTACCACCTTGTGTTTTGGCACATCATTCCTAGTAGCAAAGCCGTTTGCTTCCTTGTTCCTTTCTTTCTCTATATCCAGCGCCAATCAAAACGCGGTCATCGATTCATCGTCCCGTTACATTATCTATTACATGATTCCAATTATTCTATTAACGTTCCAATACACACTCGTGGATGGCTTAACTGCAATTGGACAAGCAAAATATTCCATTTGGCTCTCGTTAAATCGAAAAGCAGCCTTATTATTGCCCCTAACGTTTATTTTGCCTTATTTGACAAAAGATCCTAGTGCTACCTTTTTAGCGGAGCCAATCGCCGACGCGATTTCTTCCATGGTCAGCACCATTGTATTCCTTATCGTTTTCCCGCGCATTTTGAAAAAGCAAAAAGAGTCCACTGGTAGTGCATTAGACCTGGCTTGATCGTTTCTAAATGCAATTTATCTAGAGTGATTAAAATAGTCATTCCAACAGAAAATAAGCATAGCCTCAAGCAATCCAAAAAAATAGCAAAAGCATTTATCCCTAGCGTAATCGCTTAAAACGCGACTATTATCTCAATAAAAACCACAATCAAAAAATGTCGCATCTTCAATACATATAATGGTGAGCAAAAGGCGGATTAAAAAACATTGATTTGGAATTTAACGAAGGCCAATTGGCTTTATTCACTTTTCCATTCTTCGATGGTTTGTCTTATTCGTCGATCGATATCGATCCTCGTTTCTTTGCATTCTTTTGGATACTCTTTTGCCGCCTTGAACATAAGCTTCAAAAGCAAAGAAGAGCCAAAAGGAAAAATAGCTTTTAGTAAACTCTCAGGAAAGACAAAATGGGTACCGTGTTTATAAATAATTGCTTCAACTTCGCAAGAGTGGGGAGCTCTTTCCAAGCGCTTTTTGGCCCTAGAGATATATCTAGCAGCATCCCAAAGGCTATCGTCTTCTGCCGCAATTAAAAGTAACTTCCCCCTAATATTTTCAATTTTTATGAATTCGTCTTCTTGAATAGGATGTTTTGACTCCGAATCATCAAAGATCTTTCGCGATGCAATCATGTTGCCGGTTCTCTTGGATTCTTCTTCTATCACTTTCCAATACTCTGGATGGTGATAGCAAAAAGGCATATAAGGAAGAGGCACGCCACGATAGGAAAAAAGCGATTCATTTTCTATTGGCCATTCTTTGGCACCATCTCTCTTTCCTTGTGCGAAGCCTTGCCAAATAAAATCGCTTGGCGTTAAAGCAAGGGTAAGTGTAATTTTGGAAAAATAGGAAGAGGCAACCAAAGCAAGGGTTCCTGTAGTAGAGGCACCGACAATGCCGATTTTTTCGTTCCCGGCTTCTATTAGCCACTTGATAGCCTTTTCGATTCTTTCAAGCGGGTAATTATGATGGCTGTAATCCTTTCTCCCTGGTGACATCGTGAGAACGCTAAGACCTTGTTTCATAAGCCATTTCACAGAGGCTTTTGCCATATAATCACTAGGGTCATCCCCTATCATCGTGATGATCGCGCACTTTGAGGATTTCCTGTTTTTCCAATAAACCCCGTAAAATCCATTTGCCTTAATATCAAAATCTATCCGTTTCATTTTCTTCCTCCAAAATAAGAGCTGTTCCGATACTTTTTCTTGTCATTAATCAATATCTCCCAAAAAACTCAATCTTCTTAAATTTTCGATAAACCCATCGATTACGGCAGATATCATCGGTTTCTCCAATGCCCATTTTCGTCTCGGCACCGGGGATGATTAGAGGCGTAACTATCCTTATCCCCATAAATCGTATAGTTGCATTTGTCGTTTTCAACACATGTTTTATTTCTCACAAGATTTGTGAATATAATCTAACGATTTATAGTCCACATTGCGTCAAAAAGGAATACTCTCCCTAAGTCCAAATCCTTCGCGAATTCAGCGATGGGGCAAGACCGGAATTCATAATTAATCGTTTCGTCTACTTTGGTAATGAGCCACATGCATTTTGTAGTCTTGTCATTGATCACATGGTTTTTCGGCGTTTTGAAGCGTCTTATACATTATCCATCTCCAAAAGGCTTTGTTGCAATTGACGAACTTTAGTTTTTGAAAAGAAGACAAATAAATTTTCTTCCGTTTCCTCACTATCGCGTAAACTCGTAACGTCTTTACTTACCGCATCATAGTTAATATAGCGAAATAATCGCAATTCTCACCCTTTCCATTATGAAAGCTTTTCTTTTCACCTAAATCGAAAGGAGAGTCCTTAAGCACAATTTGTACTTTGAAAATTTTAAAAGCCATGATCAATTGTATTAACCCTATTATGTTCTTCTGACACACACTAAAAGTCGTTCTAGCATGACTTTCTCCAAACAATTTTGAGGCTTTAATATGATTTTCGAAGGAGCTAACTTGTAGTATATAAAAACTTGAATCTCAGATTATCGAGATGTTTACAAGATTTCCTAGAACATGTTTTTAAACCTTATAAAAATAGAAGTAGCCCACTTCTAAAGAAACGATATCGATAATCAGCGAACCGGTAAGGGAATATGCCTACCATTAACTTTTTGTTCATAGATCAACATATCCATTGCTCAATCTCTTCCTCTTACCGGAACGATAACCATGGGAGCAAGCTATAAACGAATTACCTCGCAATGACTTAGGATAACGTTATATTGTATTTAAAAAAATAAAAACCCAGTCCTTTTCACTTCTCCCCCAATCGCCAAAAAACTGTTAGAAAATTCAATCGATTTTCTTTTGGCAATCTGGACAAAGCCCATATATTTCCGTATTCTGGTCCTCAATCAAAAAACCGGTTTCCCTCTTGATTTTTTCATTAACTTTATGAAATGGGCATCCTTCAATAGGAACCCTTTTATGACATTTCTTGCAGACAAGAATATGTTTATCCTCGTCTTTTTCCAAAGAAAAGACATTTTCTTTTCGCTCATTGACTTCTACTTTCACTAGACCTTTATCGCTAAATGAGTTCAGTGTGCGATAAATCGTGGAAAGATTTATGTCTTCACTATCGATATCTTTCGATAGTTCTAAAGCGGTACAAGGATATTTCTTCGTTTCTAAAGCTTTGTATATGGCAACTCTGCTTTTAGTAACTTTTAATCCATGATTCCTGAATACTTCTATAAGCATGGAATTATATTAAATCGTCGCAGTTTACAAATCAATCGACCAAGAGTATATTACTGCGTAGTTGCAAATGCGTGTCGTTTGCATTTAGGAGGCCATTTATGAAGAAATCCCATCGCTTGTTATCACTCCTCTTATCCTTGCCCGTTTTCCTAGTTTCTTGCGGAAAGGGGAATGTAGAAGACACGAAGACGATTTATACAACGTTCTACCAAATTTATGATATTACGAAAGCAATAGTCGGAGAAAAATACGAGGTCAAATGCCTCACTCCTTATGGACAAGAACCTCATGATTATGAACCGACGGCAAAGGAAATAGCGGAAATGACTTCCGCTTCTTCCGTTTTTCTAAACGGCCTTGGCTTAGACCAATGGAGCGATTCTCTTCCTGAATCCATAAAAAAGAAATGCTATACCCTGACAAAGGGCATTGAGACCAAGAGAATAAACGGTATCGAAGACCCTCACGTATGGCTTTCCGTCAAAAACACAATGAAGGAGCTTCTAACCATCAAAGATATCGTTACTAACTTAGATTCGGAAAACCAAGAATACTATGAGGATAATTATTCTAGGGAATTGAATCGTTTGAAAGAGCTTGATGAAAAATACCAGAGCCAGCTGAATGATATCAAGAACAAATACCTCGTTGTCTCTCATGCCGCTTTCGGGTACCTCGCAAACGACTATGGATTAACGCAAATCTATATCGCAGGCCTTGAGCCCGACGCAACTCCAACGGCAAAGAAAATGGAAGAATTGATTGAAAAGGTCAAAAAATATCATGTTTCAACCATCTTCTATGAAGAAACGATAAGTCCGGATATCGCGAAGAAAATCGCGGAAGAGGCAAATGTAAAAACAGAAACCTTGCACACTCTTGAAAGCATCGAAAAGGAAGATGAAGGGAAAGTTGATTATATTTCCTTAATGGAAGATAATCTTTCTAAGATAACTAAAGCAGGCAACGCATGATTCGCTTCGACAATGTTTCGTTTGGATACTCCGATTCCCTTGTCTTGAAAGATATATCGCTCGATATTCCCGATAACAAATTCATCGGTATTTTAGGCCCTAACGGAGGAGGGAAGTCCACTTTTCTCAAACTTTCCTTAGGCCTTATCAAACCATCGAAGGGAAGAATCGAAAGAAGCAATGGCAAAATAAGCTATGTTGCGCAGACCACTTCTCTTTCCGATGGCTCTTTCCCCGCAAACGTCGAAGAAATCGTCTCATTGGGGCTGCCTATGTGCCCTTTCTTTCTTCATCGAAAAAAGAGAAAAGAAACAATCAAAAGGACCTTGGAAGAATTCAATCTCTACTCTTTAAGAAAAAGACTGGTGAACGAATTATCCGGCGGACAGTTACAAAGAGTGAAGGTCGCAAAAGCCTTAATCAAAGATCCCGATTTCATCGTCTTGGATGAACCGGATGCCGGTTTGGATGAAGAAGCGCATAATAATCTGCTCTCTTTGGTGGAAGATTTGCACAAAAAAGGAAAGGGGATTCTATTTGTTTCGCATCACCCCGAAGATTTAAGACAGGCAGATATCATTTACTTCGTCGAAGGCGGAACAATCGTGCCATATGAGGAAGAACTGAAAAGAGGCCATCACCATGTTGACTTATAGATTCATGCAAATTGCGTTTGCGGTAGGCATCCTATTAGGCATTGCCCTGCCTCTATTAGGGAGCTTTGCTGTCTATAGGAGGCTTTCCTCATCCGGCGATGCGCTGGCTCATTCTTCCTTAGCTGGCGTAGCAATTGGCTTGGCATCTGGCTTATCCCCCCTTCTAACGAGTGTCATTTGCTGCATCATCGCTTTTTTGATCATTGATTTCCTTAGGAAAAAGTTCAACAAATTTTCAGAAATCGGAGTGTCCATCGTTTTAAGCGCGTCGATTGGCTTAGCCGGAATCTTATCAAGCTACACAAAAGCCAACAACTTCGACGCATATTTGTTTGGTTCGATTTTGACGATTACCGATACCGAACTAATCGTCACCATAATACTCGTCCTAATTATCGTTACGTTTTGCCTTGTCTATTATTCTCAAATTTTTGCCGTCCTTTATAACGAAAGCGAATCGAGGGTGGATGGAATAAAAACAAACGCCATTTCTTTTTTCATGGATCTGCTTTTGAGCATAGCGATTGCAATCGGGAGCAAAGTCGTAGGCTCCTTAGTCGTTTCTTCTTTGGTCGTGCTTCCCACCGCTATTGCATTGCAATTGAAGAAAGGATACAAATGGACAATGATTTGGAGCCTATTCTTCTCGATTTCATCCATGATTATCGGTTTGACATCCGCTTATTATCTTGATTTAAAGCCCGGTGCCACAATTGTCATGGTGTCTATTGGATTCTTGCTTCTTATATCGATAGGCAAGTATATTTTGTTGCGACTGAAACGCTCTTTTTGAGTCATGAACCAAATAGTCCCATCAATGGTTTGCATATAAAGCAGTCGTTGTATTCATGATTTCTTCGAGAGGATTTCTTTCCTCACCCTCTACCCAATGCTTTACACTTCAAGAATGGCGGCGGAAGAGGCTGCGGACAAAAAGATGGACCATAAAAGGGGAAATTTATGGTCGACGAAAAGATAAAGATGCGCGCCTTGAAGCACTATAAAAGATGCCGCAACATGGTGAGGACTCTTAGGAAATACCATTGCTACACCAGAAGCGTATTCTACACCTGGCTCACCTTATGAAGTCGATTTCATCGCCACAAAAGGCAATGAAAAGCTCTACATACAGTTAGCCCGCCGAATATGCGATGACGAGAAGCTAGAGCAGGAATCCAACTCCTTATTAAAAATAGGTAATTCATTCAGAAAGATTATCGTCGAGGTTATTTGTATGTCCCATATACGGACAAAAACGGAATCTACCATGTTGGGATTATTGATTTCCTATCGAATGAGAAATCATGACATGATCATTGGTGTTTTGTTAGAGTGATTTGAGCCTAACCCATTTAAAATTAGAGCGTATTCG
This sequence comes from Caryophanales bacterium UBA4691, assembly GCA_002404865.1. GTDB lineage: Bacteria > Bacillota_I > Bacilli_A > RFN20 > CAG-826 > UBA4951. The sequence goes on from DHKP01000004.1 coordinate 104,872, forward strand.
CTATTCTTCTTTCTTCCTTCAAACGCTAAATCAATCGTGCTAAGTTCTTGCTCAAATTTGTTTTGTCTATTGTATTCGACAGAGATTTGTTTTTTTGTCGTTTATAATAGACAAGAAATAATTTTTATTATAGGATGTGAGCGGCAAAAAGGTAAAAACATGAATCACGAAACGCTTAAGCAAATCATCTTCGACCAGCATGAGGTCATTAAAAAAATGAAAATTGTCGATCGAGATTATCTTTTCGAGAAAGACGCAAATTACGTCTTAATTGGGCTTCGCCGATCTGGCAAATCCACACTCCTATACAGACGAATTAAAGACCTTATTCAAGAGGGGATAGATTGGAAACAAATTATCTACATCAATTTTGACGACGAGCGTTTGCTTGGCTTTGAGACAAAGGACTTTGAAGACATATTGCTAACCGCTGAAGAAATCACGAGCGAAAAGCACTACTTCTATTTCGATGAAAT
>DHKP01000013.1 GCA_002404865.1 Caryophanales bacterium UBA4691
AATTTGGTGTGCTGTTAGAAAATGATTTGTAAACATTTCTCTAAAAGAGCAGTAGCAGCTTGAACATGCCTTTATCGGTGTAGCATCTTATATCGCCGTTATATTTCTTCGCAATTTCATACATCGACTGCATTCCAAAACCATGATACCCATCGTATTTCTTTGTCGATACGGGAAAACCTTTATTATCAAATTTCACTTCACCATCATAATAATTCTCGACAGTTATGGATGTTTTGCTACCCAGAACCTCTCTTATATAAAGGCAAATAAATCTTTTTGACGGATCGTTTATTCTATTTACCGCTCGGATGGCATTATCAAGCGCGTTCCCAAAAAGAGAATAGATATCGGATTCTTCGATAAAATTTAGTTTGCTTGCATCTGCAAACACTTTCAATGAAATATTCTCTTTCTGACAGATAAGACTTTTTTCGCTTAAGATGAGATCCAAGGCCACATTGTTGGTATTGACCTTGCTATCATAAATATTTGCAACGTTTTCTAAACTCTTGGCAACGCTAGCGTTTATCATCTCCTTTTCCCCAAAGGTTCTTATTTGCTGTTTCAAATCGTGCACCTTGATGTTAATTAAATCGGCATTTGCCTTGTTTTGCTGATATTGTTTCTCAGCCATAGCCAAAAGCTGGTTTGAGGTATTCAAATTTGTTTCCAAAGATTTTTTATTCGTAGCGAGGTAAATCACGAAAAATATCATAATGCAGGCGATAATATCGTGGAAACATAACGTCGCTAAAGTGGAGGAATCAATGCTATCGACTCTATAAATGATTGTTGAATTAATTACCACAACGATAAGCAAAACAAGAAAAGAAACAACTACTACGTAAAAATTGGATATGACTTTCTGGGAAGTCGATAATTTCTCTGCAAAAAATAGAGTAGTTAACGTATAAACGATGTCGTAAACGGCAACAAATAATGCAGAAAGAATCATCGTCATTTGATGATCGGTTACATTAACCAAAGCACTTCCATAAGAACTAAAAAAGAGGGCTTCCTTTATGTTAAAGACTTTTGTAAGTAAGAAGAAAATCTGATAGGCAAGATGCTGCGCTGTATAGGAATAAACGGATATCAGAAATATTCTCTTCCACTGGACGTCATAAACAATAAATAAAGAAGCTGCGCAGAAAAAGAAACAGATGAAATACATGATTGATGAGTACCACCACGTATAAGAAACGGAATCGAATATCGGGAAAAGGATAACGAGAGTCATTGCTAAAAGAAAAGAAGCAATAATTCTTAGAAGGAAATGTTTCTTTTTTGGCATGTTAAAACCTAAAAGGTGCATGATGATCAATATCTCAATGCCAAACGCCACTTTGGTGTAGAAAAGTTCGGAAATCCACATGGAATCTATTTTCCCCCACCATTTCCAAAATACTTGTTAACTGCTTCAAGAAATTCGGATTTTCTCCCTTTTGAAATGAAGGCTACGTCCGCTTTTTCTGCCCCTACCTTGACTTCATTTCCTTCGATAGCGGTTATATATTTAAGGTTCACCAAGTATGAGACGGAACATAATTCGAAAGAATACTGCTTTAATTGCTCCGCGTATTTTCTTAACGATCCATTAACTCGAATCTCACCATTAGTAAGGTGAAAATTCAAGCGATGGTTGACCGACTCTATGTATTTTATCGAATCGACTGGGATTGTCTTATAAAAAGTCCTATTGCTATTGCCAACTGGTATCACAGCTGAAAACCGATTCAAATTGCATAGCACTCTATCCAAGGTGACGAATAAGCTTTTGTCGTTAAATGGCTTAAGAATATAGTCAAAAGCCCCGACGGAATACCCTTCAATCGCAAATTGAGCGAGATAAGTGACAAAGATTACGATAACTTTAGGATCCTTCTCTCTAAGCTTTTTGATGGTCTCCATCCCATTTGCCCCTGGAAGGTTTATATCCATAAAGACAACATCGTAGTCTGGTTTGTATTTATGCAAGAATTTCTCGCCGTTTGGATAATAGTCTATCGCAAAAGAAATATGATTCTCGTCAAAATAGGATGTTAAAGAGCTTTTAAGTCTTTCAAACATCTCTTTTTCATCTTCTACTATAGCTAGATTTAAATGAATCATAAGACGATTGCTTTGTTTTAGTCATTATACAATGAAAAAAGTGGTTGGCAATTCTTGCATATAGATAACCGCTGCCCATAGTGTTAGTTATCAATTGATGTAAAACGCTTGAGAAGTTTTGGGCATCTAACCTCGCCGGTATCTTGCATCAACTTCTTGAGCTTTTCAAGTTCCACTTGGTTCGGGGACCTCAGTTTCAAACCCATTCTCGGCGTTTCGTTGTACCTTTTTTCCATCTCGCACCCTCACCGCCAAAACCGCGAAGGAAGCGACCGAATCCTTCAATGGATCAGAACCATCCACGCTAGTCAAGAGAAATGGATACGGGGCGAATTTCTCTTCTCTTTTGCACCCGTTTTTAGTAGCGTCATAATAGAAAAGCGATTTATGCTTTAAAAATCTTTCTCCCCTTCGTTTTCTTTCCGTTTGTAATCACTAGGCCCATCGTGAGCATTTCGCTAACAATGATGTTTACCATTGATTTTCCTTTTTTTAATGTCAAACAAATATCATCGATACTAAGTCCATCTTCTTTGCTAGATAACAAAGATAATATCTGCGCTTTTTCATCTCGATAAGGCGTGTTCTTTGGAAGCATGGTGAAATCCAATGTAACCGTTACTATTTCTGGAACTTTTTCTTCTTTGATGGAAGGAGCTGGAAAACCATAAAATTTGAATATTTTCATGGTGTTTGGAATTCCAGTGCCTGCCCTTTCAGCAATTTCGATGAGCCTAAAATATTTTATAATATTTCCATTTCTAGGTTCGCTAGTCCCTCCTACTACCGCGCGGGAAATTTCAAATGGAAAATGACCGGCGTTAATATAAGTGATATCGCGGATGGTCTTTTTGATAGTAATCCCAATATCAGCCAACAAATCCTGATTTGAAATGGCGTTTACGAGCATTTCAATGACGCTTCGTTTGATATCGTCTCCGTTCTCATTTGATAAGTCATTCCTTATCTTAAAAGGGTTAGGCAGGTCCTTAACAAGCCGTTTTGAAATGGCTTCATAAAAATTCCAAAGATTGGCATTCATGGATAAGTCATCACTCGTCAAACGATAATTCCATCGTAAAGCGTCTACGTCTTTTTCTTGATAATCCAAAAAGTAATTCGGCATGAGAGAAAGGATATCTCCAATTTTACCAAAGAATAGCAAACCGGCATTCGTTAAAACAGTATTGCCAATTGAATTTATCGTTAGCGCCTTTGTTTGCAATAGAAAATCTTCATCACTCAAATCCTTATAAATATTATTCGGCTTGATTGAATTCAAATAGGAACGATAAGAATCAAGACTATTAATATCGACATCTTTAACTCCGAAGTTGCCGGAATTCGGTAGCGAATCAAACTCTTTCTTTTGGCTTTCAAAAAGTAGTTTTGAAATCTCTTGGTTAGTCATCTTGAAATCGCCATCGCCAATTCTTTTAAAAGAGAGACTTAGATTCCCATTAATAAACACCGGTTTATTCTCTATAGGAGCTTCTTTGACACAGATTTTTAGGAGTTTCTTCCCATCGACATCAATAATCTCAATATCTGAATCCTCAATTCCTGAATAGCTTACTTTTCCGCCATTTCTCAAAGAGGCAAAGAGGTTTCTTCGTTGCTCATCGGCGTTTTTTATTCCTTGAACGGAATTAGGCTTTCCTTCTTTAACACCAAGATAGATTATGCCGCCCTTCGTATTTGAAAACGCCGAATAAGTTTCATAGAAACTCGTTGGAATCTTATTCATAGATTCTTTGAGCTCCAGTTCAAGTCCCTCTTTTAGGGATGAAATGCCTTTTGTATCCATATTAATTGCTCCTTGTGCAATTATTCTAACTTATTCTTCCAATAAATCAATTATTCTTCCAATAGATAAATTATTCTTCCAATAGATAAATTATTCTTCCAATAGATAATCATTTGCGGTGCGAATCATCTAGAAAATCGCGTTAAATCCTTAGGAGAAGAACGGCTTGCTCAAAGGCGAGAAAGACGCCATCACGCTTAACCTCCACACCCAGAAGGACGAGGACTACTACAATAGCGCCAAGCAAGACAACGAGAACCTCTGGATCGACCTCAACGGCGACGGGGAAAAGGGCGCCGGTGAGACGAAGAGCTACGACGCCTGGTACCAGGAGATGAACAACATGACCGAGGGCGACTACGACGAGCTCACCGACGCGACTCGCCCAGCCTGGGAAGCGACCCACAAGAAGAAGCTCGCCATCCTTGCCGGCACCGAGGCTGGCGTCATCAACCGCTTCGAGGCGATTCCTATGACCATAAACGGAACATCTAATCCAATAGGTAGGCTTAAAAGTCGAAAATGCGGCGAAAAACTACATTAGTCGTATTGGCTATGGCGGAATCCGCTTCATGAAATTCAATTACAACAATGGTCAATGGAAGGATTTCGTAAACCAACATGACGGAATGCTTGAGAATGTTTACGCCTCATAAAAAGTAGCGGTTATTTTCAGCCATTAATTAAATAAGTCGCACCCCAACTTGCACCGAAACCCATAATTCGGACAATTAAATAAATACTTACTTACCTTCTATACACTACATATTCGACGCTTTATATATTTTTAGTTGTTTTTTATCGGGTGTATCCACATCTATTCTTCCAAATGCGGCTTTCTTAGCCCTACAATCTCGGCTACATTGTTCCACGCTCTCGGAGAAGCATGGCGTAAATTTCACGATTTTTACTTTTGTTATCAGGCTATCAGTCCTATCTAGGACGTCTTTTGGTATATCCTATTACTTTTTTGAGAAGATTATTCGTAAACGGTGGGTTCCTACAAATTTGACCGCCTAAAACCTACAAATTGATTACGACTAATACATAGCTCTATGAACAAACTCTTTTCACTCAGCGATAAAAAGGGTCCCATTTTTTAATATAGGGGTGACTATCAGCTCGGCCCCTAAGATTCCATCTTTAATAGGATAAGCGGAAGAGACACGGGTCAAACACACATAATTCGAGGCACCGTCTCTGAACACAAAGAGATTATAAATCTAGAATAAACACTCATTTGCCAATGTAAGCAAGAAAGAAAATAAACAAGATAACATATGCAAAAGCAGCATAATTACTAGCCTTCTTAGCAACTATGAAGTCAAAGTGAAGTACTACTTCATTCTTACTTCACTCTTTACTTCATTTTGAGTGAAGTGACTTATTTTGTCCGGATCGTAATGCCGCTAAACGGAGAAATATTCTTTTTAGGATAGAAGGACCACCACTATTTCTATTATTCGATTTAGACATTCTTTCTATAGAGGCCCTCTAACCAATGAGGAGTTTATGGTCATAAAGGGAGTGTTCACGAATAGGTTTAGTATGATCAATTGCCTATCGGCCATAAATCCGACGTATTTGTCGCTCAATCTCTTCCCATTTGATGTCGTTCTAGAGGATGACATCCAGGGACTTAATTGGAAACAAATTACCTCATATTGGTATCATCCGATATTTCAAAAGCGTTCCGGGACGAGAATGTCAGCAAAAAGTAAATAAGAAAAATACTTCTTGATTTTTACCTCACTCCCCATAATCTTATAGGCGAAAAGCATGGATGAGGAAGAGTAATTCTTTCGAGCCTATTAGAGAGCTCTAGTCGGTGGAAACGAGCAGGCAAAGGAGAACGAACATGGCCTCTGAGCTGAAAGGTGAAAGAATAGTAGCCTTCTCCGGGTAAGCCCGTAATCGCAGATGAGTTTGTTAGAACTCTCAAAGGTGAAATGAGCGATCATTTCATGAAATAAGGTGGTACCACGGGTAATTTATCCGTCCTTAGGAAAAGCATTCTAAGGACGGTTTTTTCGTCCAGAAAGGAGAAAATGGCATTACTCGAAATTAAGCACCTTACAAAGAAATACGATGAAAAAGTCGTTCTTGACGACGTGTCTTTGGAGATCAACAAGGGCGATATCTATGGAATATTGGGCTTATCCGGGGCGGGAAAATCGACTTTGGTGCGCTGTATCGACTCTTTAGAGGACTTCCAAAAGGGGAAGATTAGCTTTAACGGGGAGCTTCTTTGCGATTGTTCGAAGAAAATAAGACGAGAAAACCGTAAGAAAATCGGCATGATTTTCCAGTCTTTTAACCTCCTCGCCCAAAGAAACGCTCTAGATAATGTCAAACTCGGATTGAAGTTCAATCACGTCGAGAGAAAAGAAAGAGAAAAGATTGCGCTAGAGGCCTTAAAAAGAGTCGGCCTAGAAAAAGAGAAAGACAAATACCCCTCCGAACTATCGGGTGGGCAATGCCAAAGAGTCGCAATCGCAAGGGTCCTCGCCTTAAAGCCGGATATCTTGCTATCCGATGAAGCGACCTCCGCTTTAGATCCTGAAACCACTTCCTCGATCCTTGCTTTATTAGATTCCTTAAACAAAGAATACGGCTTAACCATCATCATGATTTCTCACCAAATGAACGTAATTGAGAAAATCTGTAACAAAGTCGCTATTCTCGACCAGGCAAAAATCGTGGAAAAAGGAAACGTATCCGATATCTTCTTGAACCCAAAGACGGAAATTGCGAAAAAACTAGTCTATTCCGATGAAGTTCATTCCTCTTTTAAGAAGAACAGGTTCCTACGAATCGTGTTTGACGGGAATGTAGATGAGCCTCTCATCTCTAAAATCGCCCTTGATTGCAAGATTATGGTCTCCATTGAATATGCCTCTAATAAAGTCGTGGATGGCAAAGTGTTTGGCCAAACGATAATCCGTTGCCCAAAAGAGGAAAAGGATTTGGAGAAACTCAAAAAGTATTTGAACAACAAAAAGGTCCGTTTTGAGGAGATTACGCATGCAAATTGATATTTGGAAAATAACGTTAGAGACGTTACTAATGACCTTTTTATCGACCTTCCTCGCTTATCTAATCGGCCTTCCCCTTGGAGTCATGCTGAATGTGACAAGCAAAAACGGGCTACGCCCAAAAAGAGGAGTTAACTTGTGTTTAGGGGCAATCGTGAATTTCCTTCGTAGCGTCCCTTGCTTAATCCTCACCGTCATCCTTTTGCCGTTTAACCGCTTGCTATTAGGAAGGGGGACGGGAGTATGGTATACGATGGTCATCCCGCTTTTCTTCTCTAGTTTCGCCTATGTCGCTAGAAACGTAGAGCAATCTCTTCAAGATGTCGATGCGCGCGTTATCGAAATGGCCAAATCCCTAGGAGCGAGCGATATCCAAATCGTCACAAACGTCCTTCTAATAGAAGCAAGGAGTTCCTTGGTGCTAGGGGTTGCCATCACCCTTGTTAACGTGCTCGGATATACCTCGTTTGCCTATAACATCGGTGCAGGCGGATTGATCAGCGAGATTTGGTCCTACTATAGCAAAAACACGACGGATTTCTTACAGAGCTCTACGTTCTGGCTATTGATCTTTCTTGTCGTTATCCTCGTGGAGATCGTTCAAGAGCTTGGCTTGCTTTTGGCCAAAAAATTAGACAAAAGAAAAACATTGAAATAAGGAGATACAAAAAATGAAAAAACACTTTGGATTATTGTTCGCTTTGGCTTTCTTGCCTCTTACTAGCTGTAGCAAAGAGGACGATAAGCTCATCGTAATCGCCGCGAGCGAAATTCCGCACGCTGAGATCCTAAAGGAGGCGGTGAAGCCTTTATTAGAGATAAAAGGCTACAAACTGGAAATCAAGGTTCTGGATTGGACATTGCAAAACGATGGGGTCCTCAATGGCGACTATGACGCCAATTATTTCCAGCATCGCCCCTACCTAGAGCAGTTTGATTCTAAGAAGAACGAATATGACCCCGATTATACGTATACGTTGCTTTTCCCTCTTGCCTCCGTCCATTTTGAGCCGTTACGCATCTATCCAGGGAAAAAGGGAGCCGAAGATTTTGAAAAGAATAAAAAAGACGCTACCTATGAAATATGCAATGACGTTTCTAACGAAATACGGGCCTTGGATTTACTGAAAGCAAACGGAATCATCGATGACTATAAGAAGGATGAAAAAGGGAATCCGATCAACCTCCCCTCCAACATCAAGCCGATATCCGAGAACTTACTAATTTCCTCTTTGGGGGACTATGACTACGCGGTTCTTCCAACCAATACTGCGTTAACCGGCAAATTAGTCGCAGACCCCTCATTGCCTACAGAAGGAGATGAAGTGAAAGACCTTAGGGCAAACGTCATTGCCGCGAATCTAAAGAAATACAACACCGATTCCGTCTATCGGGAAAAAATCGATGTCCTAACGGACTGCGCATTGGACTCTAGTGTGAGTAGTTTCATCGTCGAGCGTTACCAAGGCGTCATTGCTCCAGCCCAAAAAGACTTAAGAAAGAGCTAATCCGATATTAAGGGTTATTCCCTTTCATCATCACCCATATGAGTAGAGAGCATCCTTTTACCAAACATCCTTGAACGAAACAAAGTCAATGGATCTTAAGCTCGATCCTCAATCGGATAAGCGGAACGGATACGGATTGGGCCAGATACACATAATTTAAGGCACTCTCCAAGGAGAAAACACATCATTTCTTGTAACTCTCGTTTTATCCGCATTTTTGATATATCATATCATGCGTTTTATCCATATTTTTCATATTTTACATCTTGCGTTTTATCCAAAAAAAGTAATAATCTTTCTTAGAAAGGGCAAATAAAAAAGAGGTATGTTCGAAAGAAAGATTTATCAAAAACTCCTATCATGGAAACGGGAATCTGGAGGAAAAAAAGCTATCCTCATCGAGGGAGCGAGGCGAATTGGTAAATCCACCATTGTCGAAGAATTCGGGAAAAAAGAATATAAAAGCTATCTTCTTATCGATTTTAACGATGTGAGCAAAGCGGTAATAAATGCCTTCGAAAACTATCTAAACGATCTAGATACCTTCTTTTTGATTTTGTCTACGGAATATAATGTTACTCTTTACCCACGAGAATCCCTTGTCATTTTCGATGAGATTCAACGATTCCCTAAAGCAAGGCAAGCCATTAAAAAACTCGTAAAAGATGGTCGCTTTGACTATATCGAAACAGGCTCTTTAATTTCCATTCGCGATAACGTAAAAGATATCACCATTCCATCTGAAGAAAGGCATATCAAGATGTATCCGCTGGATTTTGAAGAGTTTTGCTACGCCCTTAACGAGAGGCAAATGATAGACTATATCCGGAAATGCTTCGCGGAAAAGAAGCCACTAGAGGAATCTTTACATCATAAGGCTATGATGCTTTTTAAGCAGTATCTCCTTGTCGGGGGGATGCCGAAAGTGGTTCAAGAGTTCTTAGACAACAACCGTAGTTTTCTTTTAGCGGACAAAGAAAAGCGAGACATTCTCTCCTTATATCGTTCCGATATTTCCAAAATCGATAGAAACTATCGTTCTAAAGTCTTATCTATTTTCGATCAAATCCCCTCTTTTTTATCCCTTCACGAAAAGAGGGTTCGTCTTTCTTCCATTGAAGAAAAGTCCACTTTCCCAATGTACGAAGAAACGTTTTTTTGGTTAGGGGATTCTATGATGGTAAACGAGTGCTGGAATTCGACAGATCCTAACGCCGGTTTAGCCCTTAACGAGACGAGAACAACTTTGAAGTGTTACATGGGTGATACAGGTTTATTAATCAGCCATACCTTTGAAGAAAGCGAACTGATGGACGGAAACTTATATAAGCAAATCCTAAATGACAGGCTTTCCATTAACGAAGGAATGTTCTTTGAAAACGCGATTTCTCAAATTCTTGTGGCGAATGGTCACAAACTCTTTTTCTACGCTCACTACGATAAAGAGAAGAAAAGGAATGATATGGAGGTCGATTTCTTACTTTCTAATGGTGACAAAGCAAAACCAAAGCTATTCCCAATCGAAGTTAAATCAGGGAAAAAATACAGCGTAGATTCTTTAAATAAATTCCTTAGCAAATATCATACTCGCATTGGGCAAGCCTATATCATCCATACCAAAAACCTCTGCCAAAAAGGAGAAATACTCTGCATCCCTTCTTATATGGCTATGTGCCTATAAAAAAGTTAAGTCTATTTGCAAATAATTCGGGGCACTTCTAGAAGGACTTATAGAGAAAGCTAAAATCCTCCATCATCAAGAAATCTTTCAGGGAAACATGACGAACCACACTGGTGGAATAATCCGTTTCGTCTGTCGTTATCACTATTTTCTGAGAGAGTGGGTCAACACCTGCAAAAGCCCCAAACTCCCTTCGATATGCTTTATCATTCACGACGCTATAAGCGACCTGAACGTAATAGTCTTTGCCGTCTTTCCTTGCGAGGAAATCAATCTCTTTCCCCGCGTTATCGTACACTTGTAGCTTATATCCACGATACAAAAGCTCATTGTAGACAATGTTTTCGAGATTATGGTCAAAGTCAAAACGGTTGTTATTAACAGCAAGAGAATTGAAACATACATCCGCGTCATAGAGTTTGTAATAATAGGCCAACTCTTTTTTCGCTTTCGAGGAATACTGAGGCACTTCATCGATGATGTATGCTTCTTTGAGATACTCAATATATTTCAGCACCGTATTCAAAGAAACGCCATCACATTCATGACTAATATAATCGCGGATCCTTCTTGCCGAAATAATCCGAGAATTGCTCATGAGAATGTAATTGACGATTTTCTTGAAAACGACTTCTTTTCTAATATGGTATCGCTTGATTAAATCGTTATAAACAATCGTGTTTTCTAAATCAGAGAGATAAGCTTGTTGCGTTTCTATCGAATCATAGAGGAATCTTCCTGGGAAGCCTCCCCAAACCAAATAGTCATTAATGGAGCAAGTTTTGTTCAATTGTTTGGAGTATTGCACAATCTCAGAATAGACAAATGGACGTATTTGAAAATGGACGAATCTTCCACTTAATAGAGCCAAAATCTCGCTGGATAGAAGTTTGGAATTACTCCCAGTGATAAAAACGGAATTGTTGTCTAGTCTAAGGTCTTTGACGGCATTTTGCCAATGGGGGATTTCTTGGATTTCGTCCAAGAAAACATAGCACTTCCCCTCTTTTTTTGTTTTCGCTTACGTATTTAACAAGGCTTGACGCATCGCTTGCCTTCAATAAATCTGACGTTTTTTCAAAATTGAGATAAATGATGTTCCCTTATACATTGAAACGAAATCAGCCACGAAACATCTTTTTATGCGTTCGTGGCTGTTTTCACACACGACATCAATGAGAAAATCGCCTGAATAGGAATAGGTTCAAACCATAGGCGCATGGTTTTTTTGCAAGTTGTACAAATGAAAAGCAAGTTCCACTATTTCATAAAATCAATAAATTAAAGATAATAAAAAGGATGAGGAGCAAACTATGAATAAAGACATGAATAACCCAATTCGAAATTCAAAATACAAGAGGATTGCTACTATTCTTATCATTATCGGTGCCATATCCCTACTCGTAGGGATTATTCTTTTTATTATGGCAATCCTAAATATCCAAAGCGGTAACTTCTACCTTGGCTTTATCGCGATACCTTGCCTATTTATCGGGATGAGCTCTTTGATGTATGGCGCGATTGGCCCGCTTACTAAATATATGCGCAATGTCGTTGCCCCAATTCAAAAAGACTATGTGAATTATATGCGCGAAGAGACGATTGATTCCGCGAAAGATTATTATTCGGATATCGCCACAAGCGTAGAGAGGAATCTTGCCTCAAATGGCAAAATCGTCTGCCCGAACTGCCACTACGAAAACGACAAAGACGCAAAATACTGTAATCACTGCGGTAAACCCTTGCAAACGAAAGTGGTTTGCCCCTCTTGTGACAAAGAAAATCCAAAAGGATCGACCTATTGCTCAAAATGCGGGAAACACTTATAAAGTGAGGACCTGTTTTGAAAAAACATGCGTTGATTTTCGCCATTTTGTGCATCGTTTTCCCCTAGAAATTTGTCTAATATCTTCGTAAATCCATCGAGATTATTTATATAGCTCACACAAAAAATCTTGCTACCTGAATTGATTCTTTTTAAGCATAAAAACAAGTCAAAGATAGAGATACAGGCCGGTCATCATTTGAAGCTTAAAATCCTATACTGAACACTTTTACCAAAAGACGAAAAAGTGTTCAGTATAAAAATATAGTATTTATCGGCATTTTTATTTCTAAATTTAGGTATACTGCGCAAAATTGCTAAAAACGCAAATATTGCGCAGTATATTTCCTTACCTGATATTACGATTATTGAAGGAAGACATTTATTAGTAACTACGCCATTAACGGAAAGTGATATGGCGAGGGTATTTCCTTTCTCCCCTATAGTCATGAGACATTTTATCAACGGTACAGCTTAAAAGTGTTTGGCGACAATAAAACGTGTTTTGCTAAATTTCATCTAGGGGCATCATCCAATTGTTCATTAAGTTAAAACGAGTGTCGATATTGGTTTTTGATAGAAAAAGCCATTGTAAGGGCGGCTTTTACACTTCTTTACCTCTTCTAGGTAGATGCGTTTTCCTCAATCGATAAGAATTTGAGGGAACAAAGGATAAAGAAATGAGAAAAAGAAACAAATTATTGCTAATATCGACGATGCTACTACTAGCAGGATGTGCCGAAAGGCCATCGCTAAAGGAAACACCATCTAATACGGAAAGCCCTAGCAACGAGACCCCTACTTCTACTGAGCCAAAGACGGAAGAAAACAAAAAGCCTCAAATCAAAATCAATGAAATCGAATCCGACGATCCTAATGGCGGAGTCGATTGGGTCGAAATCATCAATATCGGTGATGCCGCCGCCGATATCAGCGGCTATTTTGTAGTTGATAATAAAGGCCTAGAACGCTATAGCGGGCAAAAGACAACTCCAATCGCGCAAGGCAAAACCCTCCAAAAAGGCGAGATCCTTGTTTTAAACGGAGATAGCGATTTCTCGTTCGGATTAGGGAAAAGCGACACCGTCACCCTCTATAACGATGAAAAAGAGGTCATTGACTCCTATTCTTATGAAGGGCACGCGTTAGGCACCTATTCCCGCCTTCCCGATGGAATGGGCGAATTCATCGACCAAGCACCTAGCAAGGGAATATTGAATAAAGACGCAAAAAAAGAGGACACTCCTAGTGAACCCACCACTTCTAGCGATGTAAAAATCAACGAAATCAACTCCGCGCCAGACGATTGGGTGGAATTATTCAATAACGGAAATAGAGATATCGACATTTCAGGATACGAATTGCGGGATAATTCAGATGATCATCGCTATAAAATCGCTAACGGCACCACTATTGCCCCAAAATCGTTCCTCGTAGTCGAGGCGAATACTATCGGGTTAGTCTATGATGACCAAAGCAAAACGTTCGTAAATGGAAAATTCGATGAAGCAATTGGTTTAGGTTCAAACGACTCCGTCCGCCTTTATAACGAAAAAGGCGAATTGATTGATTCCTACCGCTATGAAAAGCACGCTTCAAAAGACGGCGATGATTCTTTGGCCTCATATGGGAGATACCCAGATGGAACGGGGAATTTCGTTTTGGCGAAAGAAACTAAGGGTCTCGCCAATGAATGGTATAAGCCTTCTATCAAGATTAACGAAATCGAAAGCAAAGATCCTAATGGTGGCCCTGATTGGGTCGAAATCTTTAATGCCGGCGATACTGATATTGATATATCTGGCTATTATTTATTAGACAATGACCCCGTTACTCATCTTAAAGAAACAACCCCTATAGCTACTGGCACGATTTTAAAAGCGGGCGAATTCTTCGTCTTTGAAGAAAAGGTCAATTTCTCGTTCGGTTTAGGGAAAGCGGATAAAGCCACCATATATAGTAATGGGGGGATCGAAATTGATTCCTATGAATGGAGTAACCAAGTTAATGGGGTATACGCTAGAATTCCAGACGGAATCGGGGCATTGATAGATTTCGATACCCCGACAAAAGGCAAGGCGAACATCAAAACAAACCCTGCCGTTTTAAACGAAATTCAATCAAAAGATCCCTCTAATGCACATGATTGGATTGAATTAGCGAACCCGACAAACGAGCAAATAGACGTATCTGGCTTGCTCATAAAAGATAGCGGCGAAGAAAACCCCTACACAATAAAAGAAGGGACATTTATAGAAGCGAACTCTTTCTTACTCATCAATGATTTTGCTTTCGGGCTAGGAAAAGACGATTCGGTTCGGTTATTTGAAAACAACCGATTAATCGATTCCGTCACTTATACGGGGCACACCTCCCCTAGCTATGGCAGATACCCTGACGCGAACGGTAAGGAATGGAGAAGCACGAAAAAGCAAACTCCAGGGGAAGCGAATCTCTTCGAGGGTATTCCGCTAAAAATTTCTTGGCCTGGCGACAATAACATTGAAACTTACGACAAAACCCCAGTGTTTTTGGAGGATTCCTCCGGCTTGGATTTCCACGAGAATAAACTTTATGCCGTGGATAATGGCGTAGGCAAATTTTGGGCGCTCGACGTCAATAAAGACGGGTCGATGGAACTCGCAAAAGGATACGAAGAAGGGAAACAAGTCCGCTTCCAAAAAGACAAAGACAACCCTTCCGCAAAAGGACCTGACACGGAAGGCATCACCCTCGATAAAGAAGGGAATGTCTATCTAGCTTCCGAGCGTGACAATAGTAACAAGGGCGTTAATTTTAATTCCATTCTGATGGTAAGCAAAGACAATATCGACGAAAGCAATATAATCGTGGCGAACAAAGAATGGGATGTTACTTCTTTGCTCCCAAGCGTTTCGGCGAATATGGGAATCGAGGCAATCGAATGGGTTAGCAAAGAGAATCTGGAAGGGAAATTGTTCGATCAAAGCAAAAATGCCGCATTCTCCTTTACTAATTACCCTAACGCCATCGCGGATGGTTTGTTCTTCCTTGCCTTAGAAGATAATGGGCACGTCTATGCTTTAGCTTTAAACAATGATGGCTCTTCCACGCTTATTGCCGATATCGACACAAAACTAGGTGGCGCAATGGCTCTAGACTATGATGACTATGAAAAGAAATTGTGGGTAACTACGGATAATGGCTACAATAACTTAGCCGCGACCATTTCTTTCAACTCCCTAGAAAATCCTGACATCACCCACGTTTTACCACCGACTGGCTTAGATATAAACGCCAATAACGAAGGATTCGCTATCGCGGATGCAACCTATCTAGAGAACGGAAAACGCCCTGTATATCGGTTTCAAGATGGCGTCAAAGAAGGCGCTTTAACGATAGGATCATTGACGAGCCAATTGTAAATCACTAGTAGCTTAACCATCATGGATTTCTCTCAAAGAAGTCGTTTCAAGAACACTTAAGCAAACACGATTAATTAGGCAAAAACATATCCTCATTTTGACGAGTACACGCTGATTGCACGTTCAAAAGTCGGAGCATGTGCCATTACTAGCGAAATTAATCCTAGAAAAAGTCAGTGATTTTTCTACAAAATTTTCAACGCTGACCATTCCTATACTTTGGTGGATTGCCTAACCCTTCTTAAGCCGGTTACCACAAGAATGTCACTGTGTCTAGAAGCGTCCATTAGTTGAGAGATATATAAATCTCTTTTGAATAATTCTTTCATCATTTTAAAGTTCCCCCAAGTCGCCCTTGATCAGGCGGTCTATGCCGATAAGTTTTATCCCGTTGTCGAGAGTCTGTATACCTTGCCCCGATAAAACCACATAATATTTCGGATTCCCATCCTTCGTGCATAGCATTGGTTTGGCTTTCATTTCATCATAAGCCGAATCAATAAACATATATAAGATTTTATCGTTTCTTTTTAGCACGAAACCACATTCTTGATAGCGGTTAATGAGGCCTTTTTTCGTCGAATAAAGATATCCGGAGGATACCTCATAATTGTAAGCAAACAATTTTCCAATCAACTTGCTAGTATAGATTGCTTTTTGGTTTTTTTCTTTCGCTAAGTCATTCATCGAAAACGGATAAAAAGAGTTGAACGTAGGATAGAAAATAAACCTTGGCTTGGCGTTTTCTTTTTCTTTCAGATTCACCCTTTTCACCGAATATAAAAGATTCATCCCCAAGAGCTTCTTTATGTATCCTTCGATGGTGTTAGGACTAAATTTCGTTCTTTCACTTAAGGAACGGAAAGAGAAAGTTTCTTCCCCGTTTCCTAAAATGCATTTCATTAAAAGCATCAGCTTTTGAGATTGCTCTTCAACCCTTTTGCCACGCGCTAGTCCATGGTGAATGATATTTAGCAATGTAGAGTCTCCTTGATACTCTGGATAATCGTTTAAACAAAAATTTGAGTAAGAAAGAGACGCGTTTTCTTTCCGCCAATCACGATAATCCAGAGATCCAACATTAATTGTCTCGAATCGCCCTGAAATTGAGGAATAATCAGAATCGTCCTGATAGGCAAGGAAATCGGATGTCGCTAGGAACAAAATTCGCCTGTCGAAAAGCAAGTTTATTATGGAAAAGGGGTCCTTTAGTTCAAATAGGTTCGGTATGCAAAGAATCAGCCCAGAGAAATCCATTCCCTTCTCAACAATGTTTTCATAAAAATCTTCCCGTTTCCACCTAGATGCGTTTAGATAACCTCTTCCAGGAATCTTAATCGTCTCAGGAATCGTCTCACATACGAATTTATTTTTTCCGATGCCATGACAGCCGACAAGGACGACACTGCGCCCCTCTTTTAATTTGCTATCAATGGCATGTTTAATTTCATATCGTGTCATAGTTATATATTATTGACCAAAAACTATCTTATCAATGTTTTGCTCATAATTGTTAGATATTTTTTTATGAATATGACTTTTATTATTGCGCAAAACCTATAATGTCAATGTTTTGCTCATAAATAAATATTTTTGTTATTGATGGATTAATGTTATTTTGCTAAATCATTCATCGAATTAAATCCAATAAGAGAGCCGCCTTTTCAAAGAACATCCATTTAATCATGCGAACGTTCCTGAATGAATTGAAGGGATGACTACCAATTAGACCCCTTAGTATCCGATAAGCAAAACGGATATGCATCAAATGCACATAATTTTGGGCATCATCTTTAAACACAAAGAGATTATAAATCTAGAATAAACACTCATTTTCCAGCGCAAGTAAACAAGAAAAGAAACAAGATAACATATGCAAAAGCAGCATAATCACTAACTTTTTTATCAAGTGTGAAGTAAAGGTGAAGTAAAGGTGAAACATTACTTCATTCTTACTTCACTCTTTACTACATTTTGAGTGAAGTTACTGTTTTTATAGAGTCACCAAATGAAAAAGAGAGCCATTGCAATAATGGTCCAAGAATTCGCGAATTGAATCAAATGCACATATTTTTGGATACTCCCTTTAAAGCCTGGGAAAAGAATTTCTTATTCGTCTTTTCATCATGTAATTTCATCAAAACGTCTTTCATCTTGCCCTCATTGTAACATATTCCTTTTTCGCCATCTTATAGTTGAAGAGCAAAAATAGGAAGACCGTATAATGAGAAAAGACAAAGATTATTTTAGTGGCACCACGACTTTGATATTTGTTCCGCGGTCTTCACGATTTTCACGTATTTTTGAAGTCTTCCGACAAGATACTTTGCAAAGAGCTTGAACATGGCTTTCGGAGAACCTGTTTCCGCATAAGAATCAAAAGCGTTGTAATAGGCGTTTCTATCGCTGAATTTAATATCGATTGGTGGATATCCAAGTTTCATGAGTTCCAGATTCGCCAAAAGACGTCCGGTTCTTCCATTTCCGTCGATAAACGGATGAATGGATTCAAAACGCAGATGGAACAAGGCGATTTTCGTCAAGAAATCATCCTCAGCGTCGCCTTTGTACCATTCTAATAATTCCTGTATTTTTTCTGGAATTAGCGTCGGCTCAGCCGTTTTGGTCTTTGCGCCAGAAATGATGACAGGGACTTTACGATACACACCGCGATTCGTTACATCCCTTCCAAGAACAAGGAAATGAATTTGTTTGATAACCCATTCAGAAATTGGCTCTTTGTCTTTTACAAACTGCGAAACAAAATCGAAAGCTTCCCTGTGCCCCACAACATCGAGATGGTCTTTTAAGGGTTTCTTATCAATGGTTAATCCACGGAGAACGAGATCTGTCTCTCTTAGAGTAAGAGTATTGCCTTCAATGGCATTAGAGTTATAGGTGTATTCGACTGCGAACTGTTCATTCAACGCTTTGACTTCGTCTGGAGAAAGAGGACGGAGCGAATCAAGTTCCTTCTTCAAACTTGAGATAGTTGAAAGAACTGTCCCAGAAGACTCTCTTCCGTCGTTTGGCTTTTTTGCATCGTATGGAATTTTCCACGTCTTGCCCTCAAGAGTGGCTCCATCAATCTTGCCAGTGTGACAAAGCACTCTTACGCGTCTTTCCGAGATTCCCCACCTCTCTGCCACTTCTTTTGTTCCGATATACATATATATTACCTCTATCGGTACAATTATACTTGTCTATCGGAATAATACAAACTATCGGCATAGAAAAATAAGATTTATCGGAATGATTGATGATACATAAATACAGAAAATCCCCTTCTCACTAGGAAGGGGCTAACATCATTTTGGTGCGCCTGGCAGGAGTTGAACCTGTATGAGTCGCCTCATTAGATTCTAAGTCCTATAGAGCAAGTACTTCCCTATGGTTCTCTAAGTGGAGCTTGAAAAGCTGAAGAGGCTGCTTAAAGATACCGGCGAGGCCAGCCCGAAGCTGCTCAAGCGTTTCACATCAATTGACAACTAACATTTATATCAGCAAATATGTCAATAATTATATTGACGTTTTTATAGATAAACAATACTATAAAAATAAAGAAAGGAGTTGATGATAATGGCTTCTGTTATGAGTGCTATTACGAATACTGTTCCAATTACACAATTTAATCGTGGACTTGCTGGAAAGATTTTTGAGGAGGTAAAACAGTGCGGTGCAAAAGTTGTTATGAAAAATAATGTTGCAGAATGTGTTCTTATTTCTCCAGATGAATATGTCCGTCTAATGGATGAACTGAACGATGCCCGCCTGCTAGCAGTTGCTTCTACGCGTATGGCACATTTTGACCCTTCTACTTTGATTTCAGAGGAGGAAATGAACCGCCGTTTGGGCATCAAGAAAGACGATCTTGATGGGTTTGATGAGGCGGATATCGAATGAGCTGGAAACTAGAATATCTGCCAGAAGCAGAGAAAGATTTAAAAGCTCTTGATGGAAGTCAGCGTATTCTGGTTTTGAAAGCAATTAAAAAGGTGCAGCAAAATCCACTGCCGATTAATGAACAAGGATATGGGAAACCCCTTGGCAATCGTAGCAATACGAATCTTGCAGGTCTGCTGAAAATCAAACTTCGGTCAGCGGGTTTGAGAGTTGTCTATCAGCTTCGTCGAACAGAATCATCTATGATGGTTATTGTGATTGGTGTACGTGCGGATGAAGAAGTTTATGAACTTGCCCGAAAAAGAGCAGATAAGCATGGTCTTTTGGATTAACGCCTGCCAGTTAATTTTTTCATTTTCTCTTTCAGTTATATGACTGATAGCCAGATGCGTAAGGGGGTCTATCCCCTTACGAGGCATGAAAGGATAATAATAGTTGGAAAACGAGATAAACAAACCTCATTTGAGTGATGGCATGAAGGATGTAGCTATAAAAAACTACAAATGAAAATGTGGTAGAAGTAGTTCAGCTATGTATAAATGGGTTTTAAAAATCTTAAGGAGAAGGCAAAAGATATTCCAGAAATAGTTATACAACGTCTTAGCAAACCAGAAACGGCACAAGAAATAGCTGAAATGTGGTCGGATCAGTTGGCTGAAAAGGGGTTTATCTCAAAAGCGTATGCTGGTTTGCCAAATGAGACATTGATTCATAATTTGCGGAAAGAAAGGTATATGGATGGCTTATTTGTAGGATGTGCAATTGCGCTTATGGCTTTGGCTACTAATGATGTGGAGATAATTAGATTATGGCTCTTAGAGATGCTATTCGTCCTAATTAATATGGACATTGTTATGAAAAATAGAAAAGAGTTTCTTGATCCGTTTAAGAGTGAAAAATATAACTGGATCGATAAAGCAAGAGCGCAAAATAAAGAGGAATAATCATAAACATTGTAGCCAGTCTCCTTTGTGGGCTGGTTTTCTTTTTTGCAAAAATCTGAGAAATTTATCCTAATCCCTGGCAATGCAAGCTAGCATACGGCTATGTGTGCCAAAAGCCTTATAAAAGCAAATTAGAAAATCGTTAAACGGTTGTTCTTATGGGATTATAGTCGAAATAGATCATCGTTCAGTTAGAAACAGTTTCTTATTTTGAGGAATCTGTTTAACGGAGAAAGGCAATAAGAACCGCTACCCCTTTTAACAAAAAAGCCTTGAAGACAATCTTATACCCCAAGACAAATTACATATATTTTTGGTGCGCCTGGCAGGAGTTGAACCTGTACGAGTCGCCTCATTAGATCCTAAGTCTAACGTGTCTACCATTCCACCACAGGCGCAGCGCGATTATTATAAGCGTCATTCCTCACTATGACAAAAGAAAAATCATTACAGAGAAAATAGGCTAGTGACTAAATAAAGATAAATCATTAGGACTCTTATGATGGTTTAGGCTTTCTTCTTTATGAATGAGGATGATCCACGCTCAAAATGAGCGGTTATGAAGAAAGCGTCAATCTGCTTTTTTGCTTTTCTTTAAGATAGACAAATGGCTGCTTCTTCCGTTTTTGCGCATTCTTTCGTAATTATCGTTTAATGCTTTTTCATATTGAGAACGGCTCATCTTGTTCGGCTTATAAAATTGCATGTTCTTCATGAATTCAGGGAGATACTGAATCTTCTCCCATAAATCGGGGCGGTCATAAGGATATTTATCCTCTTCAAGCATATTCACGGGCGTTAATTTGAGATAATCTTGCACCATAAAAGGCTTTGAGGAAGCGTAAGACATCGTATCTTCAATGGAGCGGCATGAGGCTTTTGATTTTGGAGACAAAGCAAGCTCACAAACGGTGAAGCCAAGCGGGATTACCGCTTCGGGGAATCCGACTTTCTCAGCGGCCTCTATCGCAAGCTGGCAGCGCATCACCGCGCTAGGATTGGCTAAGCCAACATCTTCATAAGCGGTAACGAGCAATCTTCTTTTTATCGAATCAAGATCTTCAGCGATACATAGGCGCGCCAAATAATATAAAGCCGCATCCGCGTCGCTCCCGCGGATACTTTTTTGAAGGGCAGATACCGAATCGTAATGCTCTTCTTCGTCTTTATCCATCGCAAAGTTAGGAACTCGTTCGATTTTCTTAAGTTCTTCTATTCCAATAGAGGAGCCTTTATCGAATTGAATCGCGGCTTCTTCTAGCATATTGAGGGCAAAGCGAAGGTCGCCACCCGCTAATGTGGCGATATATTTGAGCCCATCATTAGAAATCGTAAGTTCGTTATTAAGTCCTTTAGGGGAAGATAAAGCCCGCTTTAAACCAATGACCACTTCTTCTTCGCTTAAGGGCTTAATCTCAAACACGCGGCAGCGGCTTCGAATCGCGCGGTTAATCGAAATATAGGGATTCGCGGTTGTTGCCCCAAGTAAAAAGAAGGTGCCGTTTTCGACATATGGTAGTAATAAATCTTGTTTTGCTTTATCAAGGCGATGCACTTCATCCATGATGATAATCGCGTGCCCAAATAACTTCGCGTCTTCAATCGCTTGCTGCATCTCTTTTTTATCGGTCGTTACTGCGTTTAAAACCGCAAAATGTATCCCCATCGATCTTGCATAAGCCATCGCGATCGTCGTTTTGCCCGTACCAGGCGGACCGAAAAGAATCATCGAAACCGGCGCTTTCTTTGTAACGGAGCGCCTTAAAAAGCCATCTGGGCCAACCAATTCTTTTTGCCCGATGACGTCATCTAATGTTTCAGGGCGAACGCGAAACGCGAGAGGTTCTAACATACTTTAGTAAGTATAGCAAAAACGATTAGCGGTGATAATTGGGCGCATCCGCGCTAAGTGTGACATCATGAGGATGCGATTCCTTTAAGCCGGCATTTGTGATACGCACAAAGACGGATTTATTAAATAAATCGGGGAGGGTCTTCGCCCCACAATATCCCATGCCACTACGGATGCCGCCAACGAGTTGATAGACAATCTCGCTAACGGAGCCTTTATAAGGGACTCTCGCTTCGATTCCTTCAGGAACTAGCTTTTTGGTCGGAGTACCGTTCTTTTGGAAATAACGGTCAGCGCTTCCTCGCTCCATCGCGACGAGTGAGCCCATCCCCACATAGGATTTATAATCTTTGCCGTTCTCGTGAATGATCTCTCCTGGCGCTTCTAATGTGCCTGCAAATAATCCGCCAAGCATCACGCAACTTGCGCCCAAAGCAAGGGCTTTAACAATATCGCCAGAATACTTGATCCCGCCATCAGCGATCACACCAATGCCTTTGTCCTTACAAACCGAAACTACTTCTTCTACTGCGCTAGCTTGCGGGACCCCTACCCCAGCGATGACGCGCGTTGTGCAAATGCTCCCTGGGCCAATGCCGACCTTAACTGCATCTACGCCCGCTAAGATTAAATCAAGCGCAG
This sequence comes from Caryophanales bacterium UBA4691, assembly GCA_002404865.1. Lineage (GTDB taxonomy): Bacteria > Bacillota_I > Bacilli_A > RFN20 > CAG-826 > UBA4951. The sequence goes on from DHKP01000013.1 coordinate 22,717, forward strand.
CTTCTTTCGTTACGATATTTCCCGCGATTAAATCAATCGTAGGATATGCTTTCTTAATGGCTTTTGCCATTTCAATGATATTAAAGGAATGGCCATGCGCGCTATCAAGGCAAAGCACATCTACGCCCGCTTCGACTAATGCTTTGACTCGCTCCAAGGTATTGGTAGCGACTCCGATCGCAGCCCCTACGCATAGTCTCCCCTCTTTATCGAGGGTCGCTAATGGGCATTCCTCACTATGCTTATGTTCCTTTACGTTTTTTACTTCTTTGGCTTGGCGCTCAATCGTCATGTTTTTATGGATGATACCAAGTCCGCCTAGCTCCGCTAAAGTAGTTGCAAGCTTGCTTTCTGTCACTGTGTCCATCGCCGCAGAAAGAAGAGGTACTTTTAAGGTGATATTTTTCGTCAAACGAGAAGAAATATCGACTTCGGATGGGGTGACGCTTGATTTTTGAGGTACAAGCAAGATGTCGTCGTAGGTTAATCCTAAACGGAGATTGTCTAGTTTCATATATGCCCTCTAATAAATATTTGAATCATGATAAACCTTTTTCTCTTTTCTCGCCCACTAGAATTAGAGAAAGCGTTTACCTTTCGCTTGTTTGTTCCCAAAAGAGTCACACATCAAAAAAAGAAGCGGCATTGCGCCGCTTCAATCGTTTCTAATTGGTGCCGTCTAGCGGAATCGAACCACCAACCTATTGATTACAAATCAATTGCTCTGCCAATTGAGCTAAGACGGCACATGGTGGGTGTTAGAGGTGTCGAACCTCCGACCTCTTCCGTGTGAAGGAAGCGCTCTCCCGCTGAGCTAAACACCCGCGAAGAGAATATTACTACTCCAAAGCGAATGTTTGAAGAGAGAGTTATCCTTTAAGGCCTTAAATTATTCGTTCGTTAAATGACAAACTAACCGCGAAAGTTCGGATTTTTCTTTTAAAGCAAAGAGAAAATCAAAGAATATAACCAACTATAAAACCGTTTTACGATAATGAAATTTTAGAAATCGCATTTTATCGTAGAGCAAGGATGGATGCCTTTTCCTTCGTCAAACTTAATGAACAGAAATTAAATCAGCTTGGAATAGAATAGACCCATCAAGCCTAGCTATTAAATCCATTCCATTCCTAGCCTAACGAATAACTAAGCCTAAAATTCTTCAAACGTCCCCTCGGAAAAGAGGAAACGAATAGCCATACACTATTTTTCTAGGTTGTCTTGCGTATTTTTGATGGGTTTATCTTCTCTAGTGAAACCCGCTTTGGTAAGCATATCATCCACGAGCCTTAACGCGCGGCGATAAGAAAGATCGGAGCGAATCTTGAAGCCAAGCGGCAAATCTTCGTATTTTTTGGAGGTTTCGCGCGTCACAGGAAGTGGGCTATCCGCATAATCAGAAGGGTTCAAAGCGAAATTCGCCTTGATGTGTTTGCCTTTGATGGTGAGGAAAACGTATTTTTTGCGATGAGCGGAGAAGGTATCGCCTGGGATTGAGACACGGTTATGGAGCCCATATGATTTAATGTAATCGCGCAAATCGTAATACTTATGACGCAAATCAAATTCGCTATTCTTTAAGCGCGTCTCAAAGTTTGCTGTATGGCGATTTTTGAGGGCAGCGAACAAATCGCTCTTTGTGTCGTTAGAAACCGTTATTCCCTCGCTCGGGGTATCGCTCACTTCTTTTTCTTCGATAGTAGGCTCTTCCTTCGTCTCGAAAGATGTTTCTTCTTGAATAGGTTCTTTCGTTTCTTCTAGTTTCGTCTCTTCATTAACGGCTTCTTCTTTCGTTTCTATCGGTGTTTCAGAAGGAGTATCGCTATTGCTCTCAGCAATTGTCTCTTCCTTAGCTTCAGTGACTTCAACTGGCTTATCCTTCAAAATAATCGCTAAGAAAAGCGCATAAACCGAGATAATGTCAGTATCAAGCGCAAAAATAAGAAGCCAAATCGATGTGTCTGATGCTTTTCCTGCACTCGCCAATTGACCAAGTAAGACAATCAAATATGGTAAGAAAAGCAAAGTCAAAAGCAAGCCAACTGAGACAAAAATGAAATCGTATTTTTTACGGCGAATAAATATCGCGAGCGAAATAGCAAATAAAACGATGACAACCAAAAACCATGCAAAAGACATAATCGACCAAAAAGAGGTGAAGTCGAAAGCGAATCCAGCAAAATAAAGCGAAACTGCAGCAATCGGCCCATATGCTTGCTCACCGGCTAGAGAGCTAGGAATCGCCCCTATCGCCCCACCAATGCAAATCAAAAGCACTGAAGCGAGGAACAAAAAGCCGGAAATACCTAACGAAATTTTGAAACCTAAATCCTTTTTCATAAAAATTACCCTCAAGTGAATTTTATCGGCGACCATTTTAATTAAGACATGTATCTTTTTATTGGCCGAATCAAGGCTAAAACTAAGTGACACCTTTGTCAATTAAATGCTAAATAAAAAAAGAAATCCCTTATGAGAACGCCCATAAGGGATACGAAGTTTGTTCTTTATTTGATTCTGACTGCAAAACGACAGGCTACATTATCGTGTGCATCACGGGTAATAAACTCGCCTTGGCTATTTACACAAATGATTTTTTCAGTCCCGCCCCCAGCGCTTCGCGTCGCGTAAGAAACTGCCTTCGTCTTTTCAAATTCTTCAAAAAGGGCAAACTCATCAGTTTTTTCTGCGATTTTTTCTTCTTGAGCAAAATTTTCTTCGTATTCTTCTTTGCTAAGAAGGAACACTTTGTCGCCATAGCATTTATCATATGGTTTTAAAATGTTATTCTCTTTTTCATTGAGGAAGAGTCGTGTGCTCCCTAAGCTTTTTCCGCTACTTCTGCTGAAGTCCCACCCCCAGGATCCGAACTCCTTGTTCCCGTTGATTTCGTTGGTATAAGAACGCATTACGGAATATCGGTAATCGTTATTAGCAACTGCTGCCCCATCTTTTTTCCGCACATCATACACGTAATCGACATAATAGAAATAATCAATCGCGTTTTTGGTGACAGCGATTGTCTCACCTGTTTTGAATTCCTTCACTATCCATTTTAGTGGTTCGTACTTCAAATAATAATAACGTCCTTTTTCAACCTTGCTCCCATCGTGAAATGAATAATCGCTGTAAGTGCCTTTTTCTCCAGATACCTCAATTTTCCTATACCATTCTCCCCCATATTCGACAACGTTTTTGTTTTCTTTGTTGCCAAAAGGATAATGTTGGACGCCATACTTTTCGATATCATCAATAATACGGGGATCAACAACCGCAGTTTGCGGATATAAGCCGAAGTAATCTAATTCAAATGCTTCTTTTTCTACCCAGTGAGCAAGAAGGGTTACATGGTTAGGAATCTTCCATTTCCCTTCTAAATCAATCTTTTGTCCTTGATAATACCAGCCTTCGAATCGGTATTTGGAATTCATATCGACTAAAGAGGGAAGCTCGTATTTTTCGCCAACCGTAGCTTTCTTTGGAAACGGACGTAAGCCAAGGAGTTCATCATAAAAGCTAATGACAACATTGTTATTGCTTGCCTCAGAGCGGGCGAATAAATCTATTTTCTCGCTAAAGACGGGCGCGTCGAAATCCACAGGCTTCGTTAATTCTTTATCTAAGAACCAGCCATTCGCGAAGAAGGCTCCGAAAGCGGGCTCTTTGATTTTGCTCCCGAAATGGACTTCAGTGCTAGAAAGTAAAACATCATCGTAATAGAAATTGACTGTCGCCATCTTGCAATCGACTTTCCCAAGATCAAGCTTGGTGCCATCTTTATAAACAATGATGAGATGCCCTTTTTCGTCATAATACTTAGAAGCGATTTCGCGCTTCTCTTCCTTTTTCTTTGGCTCAATCGGTCCTTTTGGGCAACCGGCCTTAATCCATTCATAGTAAGAGAGCGTTCCTCCCTCTAGGCGATAGATCACAAAGAAATCATATTTAGTTGGGCTATCTGGTTTAATCACGCTGGTGCAACCAACGGTAAGCAAGGATCCAAATAAGGCAAACACCAATAAACTTAAATTACGCTTCTTCATAAAATTTCTCCTATCTAAAACTTTTTAATCAATTGTGCTTGCTCGAGCAAACAAATCATATTCCTATTAAATTATGTTTGAAAGGGAACAGTTCGTTATTTACTGATGTTTTTATTATTTTGCAAAGATTTATTTATTGTTTTTTTATATTATCTTTAAAATTAAATTATCATAAATACTTTCTTTGCCAATTATCATAATTATGCTGTTAAATATTGATGTTTTTGGATTTCATTTTGTTCTCTTAAAACTCTTTTTCGTTTAATTAGAATGTATTTAATTAAACGATATGTATTTTTAATTCAGGAGGGAAACTTTTTTAAAGAAAATGGCGAAAATTTCCTTTTCAAAATAAATCCCTCTCAAATTTAGAGGGCAGCAAGTAGAATTTTTTCATCGCTACGAACGCTAAAACACGATACCCCTTATCTCTTTTTATAAATTAGGGCGATGTTTTTCTCGCTTTAATATTCAATAGATAGGGTTTTCTATTGATAATTTAGCGCTTGTTTCTAGTTACCTATAAAGTGTTCTAGCTATTATTTAGGGGCCCAAAAAAGAAGTTTCCTAATATAGCCACCCTTCTAAGAAGATGGAGCAGAGATTCTAGTTTTGATAGAGAAGAGTAGCAACAAAAGAAAATCACATTTCTAATGCGATATGACTCATCGGTCTTAAAGTCTAACTCATAGATTCTATCTAAATACGAAAAAACCACTTAACGAAGTAAGTGGCGTGTGTTTTGTTTTGGTGGGCCTTAATGGGCTTGAACCATCGACCTTGCGCTTATCAAGCGCACGCTCTAACCAGCTGAGCTAAAGGCCCATGCACAAAAGTGCCTTAATAATATACAACTTAGCGGATAGGGAAACAAGCCAAATTTTTCCAATTTTTTGGTTTCCCGTTTTCGCGGTTTTCAATCAAAAAATCTTCGTATTCGTGCTGTTTTTTATAGAAAAAAGAGCGAAATCAGTTTTGCTCATCGTGAATTCAATCGAGGGATTTGACTAAAAAATATCTAACAGCACACCAAATTGGTG
>DHKP01000037.1 GCA_002404865.1 Caryophanales bacterium UBA4691
AGACCTTAAAAGTCGCTGGTATGCTTACCCGCAACGCCCGTTCGAAAGAAAGAAAGAAATACGGTCTTAAAGCCGCTCGTCGCGCTCCACAATTCTCCAAACGTTAATCGTTTGCAGTTCGAGCAAAACAAAATCCCGGAGAAAATTCTTCTTCGGGTTTTTTTGGCTTCTTCGGAGTTACTAAGCGAGTCATAAGCGATAGAGGGTAGATTTAATCGCAAAATACTGAAACGCATCAAAAAGGAAGAGAATACGGCGTTTCTAGAAGGCCGCCATTAATACTAAAAGACTTTTGCGCGATAAACGCGTATCATTCCTTCATTAGCGGTTTGCTTGAATGGCTGAATAGTTAGAATTGCTGTTTTGGGTGCGATTTTGTTTCACTTTGAGAGGGTTTAATATGAAAAAAGAACTGATTGGATGCTGTGGGATAGATTGCGAGACTTGCGATGCGAGAATCGCGACGATTAACAATGACAATACCTTACGCGAGCAAACCGCCTCTTTGTGGAGCAAGCTCAATGGAGCGACGATTACAGCGGACATGATTATCTGCACCGGTTGTCGACTAGAAGGGGCGAAAACCGTTTTTTGTGATGCGCTTTGCCCCGTGCGCCATTGCGTTAAAGAGAAGGGTTTTTGCACATGCGCCGATTGCGCGGAGATGGATAGATGCGAAACTTTAGGACGCATTGTCATCAATAACCCATCGGTTATCGAAAGGCTCAAAAAGCTGCGTAGGATGCAACGGAGCGAAGGAAAACGCTAGTCCGAATCGATTTTCCTTGGAGCGGAACCGTTTTTATCGATTCGCGTTTCGGAGTGAATAATAATGAAAAGATGTTTTGATTTACATACACGGAAAAGGCGGTTTTGCGGTGGAAGCCGAACACTATAAGCCTTTGTTGCTGGAAGAGGAAGTGATTGGTTTCGATTATCGCGCTTCTACCCCATGGGAAGCGAGAGAGAAATTTCGCTCTTTTTTTCATGAATGGCGGATCACGCCGCTTCCATTACGCTATTTGCGAATAGCATTGGGGCGTATTTCTCTATATGCTCGCTCGACGAGACGTTTGTTGATCGCGCGCTTTTTGTTTCTCCCGTAGCTGAAACTATTCGTCGCATTGAAATGGCACCCCGAGCCGGATACAAGTTAATTTTGCCAATGTCAGACTCGTTCTTTGGTGGTTTGTGTGGAGCGATAGATATCCATCGTTTAAAATGCGAGAGAGGGAAAACGACTCAGTGGGAGATCATTATGGGAACACTCGATATCGAGGAATTTGCTAGAGCGCTTGAAGAAGAAAAGGGAACGGAACTATTTTTTGATTCCGTGAAGGGGAATGTCATCGCTTTAGACAAAAACGTTTTGAAGCAATCGCGAAAAGCGCCAAAAGAGGCCGATGAACCCTATAGAACCTTTTTGTCCTCAAGAAAGCGATTTATGAAAATCCAAATGCCAGCAAGGATTTTGAAAGAGGCGATGATGGCTTTTGTTTTGACGCATTCTGCCATTTTCGCGTTCAACGATTTCGATATGCCTTTTTCTTCTTTCTCCGCTATCCTTCGTGAACACCATCTCGCCGAAGAGTGGAGAATGACGATCAAAACGTTTGTCGCACCGTATTTTCATCGTTTTGCGTTGGAGCATCACTATGAGGAAAAAGAAGCGGATGAATCGCTTTATTTAAGTATCGCAAAAGAACTCCGTACTTTGAAAAATAGCTCCTATTGGCAAGCAATCAGCCTCAATGTATTCTTTGAAGTCTTTTTGCCCGCTGAGCGATTCCAGTTTTGCTTTGCTAATGACGGCAATCAATCAAACAGAGCGATTTTCTTTTTCCTGGATGATGAAGAAGGAGGCACAATCCGTTACATCCAGGCAATTAATGAATATGGGATTGACATCAATACTTTCTTCTCTTTGTCTTCGATTGCTTCTTTCTATTTGAACGATGATCCGTCTACGAATCCACTTTTCGAGAATCCATATCAAGATTGCTCTTTGTCTTCGATTTACACTTCAAGGGGAATTCGCTACGGGAATTATTTATTAGAGAGCCTAGCCTTACGGATTTTATCGTTTTGCAAAGCCGTGAACGAACGCCTCCCTCGTTATTTCTCGCGTCACAAAGAAGAAATTTCAGGTTCTGCAAACGGCATCGTTACCCTACCAAAAGACGAAGAATTGTCTTATTTTGAGCCTTATGAAGGCCTCAATACGATTCCTGATTCCCCATTTTACGATTTCTCTTTGGATGATTTACATACGCCGAAAGATCTCATATTCGTCGATACCAGTTTCGATATGAGCATTCGCGCCTTGAATGTTCCGCTTGTGAGTCAAGAAGAGAAGCGCGAATCACGAACAATTTTCGCTTTCTTGCTCACTTTGCATAAAAGCGGGGAACTCATATATACCCATTTGACGCCAGCCGATCGCTGGAGTGCTTTTACATCCCTTACAGAGGAAATGGAAAAAGGGATTTCCTCGATCCTATTTGCCCATACGATCTATGTCAATAATTTGCTCGATCATATGTTTCTTCTTTATTACTTGGGCGAGTATATTGAGAATGGCAGCATCAAAATCAAGGTCACAAACAAGAATCTAAAAAGGATAGAAGAAGAGATTGAGAAAATGAATAGCGACATGGAAATGATTGTTTCGGGCAATCAAGGCATATGGTCCGCGTGAATCGCGATTGGGCTTTTCTTAATGGAATGATTGCAAATCGTAAACTCCCTTTAGGGTTTAAAAATCAGAACAAGCGCCGATTTTTATCACTAATGCATCTAAAAACCATGCATTAAATACGTTTTTTCCGATATTTTCATCAGCGACAATAACATAGGGGGCTTCTTTGCAAATTGCTTGCTTTATTGCTATATCTATTTTTCTTCTATGAGTTTCTTTTAAACTAATGGAAACGCAACAAAAGGAATAGCCAAATGGTCATCATTGAAAAAGTGAATAAGCTTAATGAAGAAGCAATCTCATTCATGAAAGAAGAATTCCAAAAACACGCGGAGAGCAAAGGAATAACGTCTTCTTTCTCTAATTTTGCCTTCCTTGCAAAGGATGAAAATAAAGTGATAGGGGCATTATCTGGTCACGCGTATGAAGAAGAAGTGCATGTCAGCAATCTCGTAATTGAAGAAAGTTATCGTCATTTAAAAATTGGAAGTAGGCTCCTAAAAGAAGTGGAAGACTACTTTAGAGAAAAAGGATTTAAGATCATTGAACTCACTACCTATGAATTTCAAGCTCGCTCCTTTTACGAGAGGAACGGTTTTAAAGTGGAATTTAAGCGAGAGAATAAAGGAAATCCGAAGTTTGCAAAATATTTTTTTCTAACAGCACACCAAAT
>DHKP01000028.1:0-105295 GCA_002404865.1 Caryophanales bacterium UBA4691
CTACATTGGTGAAACGCTATCAAATAGCGGACATTTCATAGGCACAAAAGGCAGTAAGGAGGATAATGAAGTTAAGGAGACCAATCAGACTTCCAAACCTTTGCTCAATGAAAATTTGAGCAAAGAGGAAAACGAACTTATTCAGAATGTCATAGACCAGGGGTTTAAAATATCTCCCGACAAGGTCTTAGCCATCGGAAAAATGCCAAATGGAAAGATAGTTTGGATAGAAGAAGGAAAACTTGGTGAAAGAGCTTCCGGCCTAGCGCACATTTTGGATAAAAGAGAAAATGATTTTATCTCACGCGGCATAAGCAAAGATAAAGTAGCTGAATTTGTCATTGAAGTAATTACTCATGGCAAGAAAATAGGAATTCAGGGCAGTCGCAAACCCCCTAGGGATGTATTCGAGTATAATTATAAGGAACAAACAATTTACCTAGCAGTTTCAATATCTGACAATGGGTATGTGGTAGGAACTAATTTCACTAACAAAAATAGAATAAATGAGGAGAAAGAAAAATGAAAACTGTAAGATTAATGCTTGAGTGGGGGTGTGATCCTATTTGGCTGTACGAAGAAGACGGAATAACCTCTTCGCCTGGTTTGCCTAACGAACTTGAAGGCAACAAAGATTTGGTTTCATTAATGAACAAGATAAGCGATGAGTATGATAGCCAGTTTGTAAATACTGAGCGCGAATTCACTGACGTCGGTTTCAAAACCGAAGCAGAACGGAAAGAATTCAAGCAAGACCTTATCAAATTCTCTATAATGGTCAAGAAAGCCGTCGGGGATAAATACAAATTTGTCGATGACTTCAACTATCAAGACTATTAATGCTGCAAAACGGCAGAAATGCCGTTTTATTTTGATTAGGCAATTTTCTTAGAAACTGAATCAAGTAAAATTGGAACAATTCATTGGGGGTTCCATTTCTACTCTCTAAATCTAGATAAATAATATGTTCATCATCGACTCCGGACGCCTTCAGTTCGTTTATGATTTGAAGCAAAAGCTCGGATTTGCCACATCGACGGACACCAGTGATTACTTTGATATATCTTGAATCGTAGAAAGAGCGGATTTTGGTTAGATAGTTATCTCTGGCTATTATTTTCCCCGTATATTTAAATACACGTTTTTCCGTTGGAACTTCAATAATTTCAAGAAAGTTCCAACGATAAATTTGATTTCATCATAAGAGAAAAGAATCTTAAGGCTACACATTTCTCGGTTTTTCAAGTCTTATCAATGGGTTAAAGTTCTACGCTACTTGCGCTTTTTGTGGAGGAATTTCTTTCCTTTAAATCGTTTAGATACGCAAAGAACATGTATAGAGGAATCGTCAGTATCTTGCTTTCTTTGTCATAATCGTAGTTGTTTGCTGAGATCTTTACGCAATACGTGTATTTGTTATGCTCTTTGAATTTTTTTGATGGAAGACTGCTTACTTTTTTTAGCATCAAGAGGAACGATTTTGTTTTGGTCGTCTACAAGGAATTCGAATTCCGCATTATTCTTCCCTTTCCAAAAGAAAAGCGGGATGTTTTTTGCCTCTAATTCATTCGCGACATAGTTTTCGAAAAAGACGCCTGACAAGGTATTCTTTATGGTGGGATTCACGAAAGTGGACATGTTAATCCCACTTTGGTACGCCAAAAAGCCTAAATCCATCAAATATAGTCTGAAATTCGATCCATCCGTTAGTGAAAATGGCAAGGTAACTTTCTCCTTCACTTGTTCGGATTGATACGCGACCCCGACAGTCAATAGCCATTCGATTGGCGATTTCAGGTCTCTAGTTTTTAATCCTTTGCCTAATAAATACGCCTTAAAGTCCTTAGATTTTTTGTTTAGCTTCTGATAGATACTTTTTAGGATGAGCTTAGAACGGACAATGGATTCACTAGTAACTTGATATAGGCCCTTGTCATTTAGATAGTCCCCAAAAATAGAAATGATGTTTTCCCTGATTTTCACTAACGGCTCTTTGTCTAGAAACATCTCTACGTTTTCGGGCATGCCACCTATCAATAGGTATTTGTATAAAACTTCTACGCCATTTCGTGGATTTCTTGATCTAAAGGCGTCTTCGTTTTGTAGGTGTCCACGATTTTTGCATAGAGGAGCCTATTGTAATTGAATAGAAATTCATCAAAAGAAAGGGGATGCATCACAATTTCTTCGATTGCTCCTACTGGGAAAAGAAGCCTTCCGAGTTTTGCTGGCGATTGATTTTGTTTTGCCTTTTCAATTTGATTCTAACCATTGAGCCGGAAGCGATAACGGGCATATCTCTAAAATCTTGCTTGGAGTATTTCAAGGAAGTAATAATTGGTAAAGCTTCTTGAATTTCATCAAAAATGAGCAAGGTGTTCTTATTGATGAGGCGATTCTCACGTAAGGAGAGATACTCGATGATTCTTTTGGCATTTACTATCGGTGGGTTCTTTCCGTTTCCGTTTATAAATAAACGCGCATCGTCGTCTTTTTGAAATCGATATAGATGTAGTTCTCTTTGTAATATCTTTCTGCGTGATGTCTTTGATCAAGTAGGTCTTACCAATCTGTCTTGCCCCGTAGACGACAAGAGGTTTCCTTCTCATTTCGTTCCATTCGATGATTTTCTTTCCATCTATTCGGCACCTCTCTTGAGAAGGTTTTAGTCTGTAATCAAAAAGTGCAATTTGATGTATCTAAAAACACATCAAAAGTACAAAGTAGGCTTTTTATCGAATGTTTTCGAAGCCATTAGAAATGCATCGTACTATCCTTAAAAATCCGTCATTTTCTCCTTCTCCTACGAGTAGATTGTTTGAGCTTTTAAGGCGATATTTTTGATAAAAAAGGCAATGAAGCGATATTTTGTTGATTTTATCTCTCGTTACACTCCTAAAACGCTATCAGTCGATTAAAACTGCCAAATGGCACGAAAAATCGAATAGAAGCATAAGTGCAGCCGCAATCCTTATTTTATATTCGAGAATTACAGTGATTATTCTCTCATTGAGTTTTTCACTAATAGGCCAATTTCTTCCTCTTTTAGGAACCGATAGACAACCCTCCCTTGATATTTAACGAGGGCAAAATCAGGAAGATAGATAAGAACCTTATGCATTTTTACTAGGGCAGATAGCTCTTTATCGGTTTTATAGGTATCGATAAGAAGAGTGCCCTCATCAATGTCAAAATAGAGGACGAGTTCTTTTTTGAATTCTTTGAGAAAGGATTCATCGTGAAGAAGCTCATAAGGTAATAAATAGAAAGAAGACCGGTTTTTAAAGGTAGATATTCTTACGTGAAACGCTTCGGATAATAGAGAAATGTTTTCAAAAGACGCATTCATTAAAGACACATTACTATTATAAGACACAAGTGTTGGCATCTTGATTTTAGTCAATACGGATATTTCTCTTACGGTTAAGTTCCGCCATTTCCTTAAGGCACGGAAGATACCTATTTTCTTTTCATCTTCTAGGTATCTCGTGGCCAAATGAGAAAAAGACATTTCGTGATACGGATTGAAACGTTCAATCATCTTACTCAGCGGGTAAATGAGAAACGATCGTTCTAAAGGAATCTTATAATCGAGCAAGAGAGAGAAATAGGCTCCTCCTGCATAGAAATATTCGCTTATAAAGGGAGAAGAATAATCTAAAACGACATTATCTCTATGAAAAACATTCTGGATAATATCTTCTAGAGGCGTTTTCAAAAATATTTCGGATTTATTTTTTTCAAAATAAGAAAAGAAGGGGTGTTCTAAAATGGTCTTTGTGATGATTTCGTCACTAAAACCAATCTCGTGCAATCTAGAGAGTAACGCTCCAAATTTGTCTTTGTATTGTGAAGGCTCAACATTATTTTCCATATTTTCTCATGATATCCCTTATGAAGTGGTTCGTAAAAAGGTCTTCCTTTAAGACTAATTGGTGATATTCCTCTAGTGCCTTTTTCCGAAAATCGCGATAAGAGTAAAGGGATGATACCTTTTCGCTAGATAGATAATGAATGGAGCTAAACGCTTTCATAGATATTAATACATATTGAAGACCTAGTTTTCCGATAAGCATCGCTTTTTCTAATGTCTCTATTGAAACTTCTCCCTTTATAAAACCACTAGAATAAGCAAAGTAAGAATCGTCTGCACGATATCCTATGACGAGATCGTATTGAGAAATATTGGTGGGGAACTTTCGCATTAGCCAATTGAGTTCATTTTTATAACGTAGCCGTTCCTCTTTACTAAAACGGTTTATGGTTAGTAAAGAAATCCAAGTAAGGACATCTTTTTCCGTATTGTGGTTCAATTCTAAAATGCGAAGGTCATCTAAAATAACTTCATAGGTCATTACGTAGCCATTTTCGAATTGGCTTGCCCATAATAGAGCCGCTTCTTTTGATGGAGTTAAATAGAAACCAAGCCCATAGTCATTACTAGGGTTTCCTAAACCAAATATCGGTTCTTTGATGATTTTGTTCGCGCCATAATATAGTTTCATACATATATTATAATATAATAAAAATATCTGAAACAAACAAAAACCGTATAAAAAGATATACTAAAATATCTAAAAACGATTAAGACTGAAAAAGCGTCAGTTTCATGCTTATTGGCTTACATCAAGTAATGAATTTAGCGTATAAGCTAATAACTAACGCTTAAGGAGCTACGTTTAAATTGGGGTGTGATGATTATTCTCTAGGCATTCCAAAGATTTTCCGCAACGCTTCTTTTGGTAATTTATAGGTGCGATCTTCTTTGACAAGCCATTGACTTCTTGCTCTACATCTGAGAGCTGAGTGTAGCAAAATCCTTCAAAGAAAGGGATTTCTACGGTGGATTTCATGAGCAAAGAAAGACGGTTGAGGAAGTCTTCGGTACTAGAAACACCTTCTCCATACCCCCAACTTTCGTTCTCGCCGCCATAATTGCTCTTAAAGGCTGTTCCTTCGAATTCGGCGAGTGACCCATTTAAAGATATTAAAAGACGCTAAATTGATTAATGCGCTTCCTTCTCCAAGCAAAAGGGGCAATGAGAAAAATATTTCTGAGTCTTGCGAGAATATTTATATCTTTTTTCCCAAAATGCTATGACGAAGAAAAGCATGTATTCAGTTGAATTGCCGGTCGGATCTTACTTTGATTTCGATATCACTCCACCTTGTATTATGCATGGACATAATGGGCAATTAGGAGAAGTGGATTCTATTCTGCCTTTCTTTTCTCCTAGACGCAGTGAAGCAAAACTATTCTCTTTTATTAAAGGATGGGTGGAATATCGCGTTCCAACGGCATCATTTAAAGATAAAGATGTGCAAAGCCTAACGTTCTCACTAGAAGTGTGCTCGGAATGCCCTAACGATAATAATACCTGGAAAAGCGATATTACTTTCTATGCCAATGAGAAAGAGATTTGCACATATCGTTCTATGGGCGATTATGGCGATAGAAGGGGACTATTGAATCCAGATTGGTACCCATCCCAATCTTCACAATACGGGATGTTAGTGAAAATCAGAGTCGATCAGGAAGGAACTTGGATTGATAATGAGACAGTTTCTGATACGAATATTGCTCAGCTAGATTTATGCTTCACGTCTTTTTTCTCATTACGTTTTGGCGTAAAACCGAATTCCCATTACGCAAGAGGGATTAATGTCTTTGGGAAAGGCTTTGGTGATCATAACCAAGAAATCGTCGTTCAAGTTCACTATAAAGACGAAAATTAAGAGGCTTAATCTTCCTTGCATATTGCTTTTAAGCATAAAAGAGCGGGCTTGCCTTAAAACTAAACCCGTTTATGGCTCTTTTTTGATTTTCGAAACGACCTTGCAAAACTAAAGAAATGACAAAGTACGAGTCAATTCGTTATAACTTTGTTTTAAAAAATCAAAAAACATTAGTAAAAGTGGACAATAATTAATTAGTGTAAAGAATATTTTAACGAATGATAAGCCTATAGTTGCTTGAAATATGAGAACATTTTGGACTTTGCTTACTTGAAATATGAGAACGTTTGGTCATAATAAAACTTGAAACATGAAAACAGATGTGGTGAATAATATGTTCAAAAGAAAAGCTTATGATGAACTCTTAGAATGGAAAAAAACGTGGAATGGTAAGTATGCTGTTTTGTTAGAAGGGGCTAGACGCGTTGGGAAAACTACAATCGCTCTTAACTTCGCGAAAAACGAATACAGATCGTATCTATTCATTGATTTCTCAAAGAACCAGCAAAATATCATCGATTGTTTTAATGATATCGGCAATTTGGACCTCTTTTTCATTCGCCTCCAAGCCGAAATGAAAACCACTTTGTATCCTCGAGAGTCGGTTATCGTTTTCGACGAGGTCCAATTGTTCCCTAAAGCAAGACAAGCAATAAAGCACTTGGTGAAGGACGGGAGATACGACTATATCGAAACCGGATCTTTGATTTCCATCAAAAAGAACGTCAAAGATATTTTAATTCCCTCTGAAGAAATGAAGATTCAGGTTGATCCGATGGATTATGAAGAATTTTGCTTGGCAACCAACACAAACTATGACGTTTTAGAAAAACTATATTCATTCAAAAAGCCCATTGGGGAAATTACCAATAGAACCCTAATAAGGAATTTTAGGATTTATTTGGCCGTTGGCGGAATGCCGCAAGCGGTTGAAGCATATGCTAACAAAATGAATTTCAGCCAAATCGACCGGATAAAGCAAGAAATCATTTCTTTGTATGAAGAGGATTTAAAAAAAATAGATCCTAGCGGCAGACTATCAAAGATTTTTTCATCCATTCCCGCGCAGCTTGCCGCAAAAAAGAAGAACTTTTCATTTAGAGCCGCAATGATTAAAGGCAAAACGAGCAAAGACGACGAGAGGATTTTCGATTTAGTCGATTCGAAACTTGTAAACATTTGCTACCGCGTTTTCGAGCCGAGTTTATCCTTGAATCAGTCCATCGATATGTCCACCTTTAAATTGTATTTATTTGATACGGGGCTTTTTGTGACGATGCTTTTTAATAACGGGGCTGGTGAGTACGAATCCATTTACAAGAAACTATTAAGCGACAAAATCGCCTTAAATCTAAGCTATCTATATGAGAATATGATTTCCCAGATGCTAGTGGCTTCTAAAAGAAAGCTCTATTATTACTCATGGAGGAAAAAGAATAGCACTCATAGTTATGAGATTGATTTCTTGTATTGCAATAAAGGAAAAATAACTCCGCTTGAAATCAAATCCAGCAAGATTACTAATCACGAATCAATCGACAAATTCAAAGAAAAATATTCTTCTATTTGTGGGCAAAGATATCTAATTTCCGCGAAGGATTATCGGAAAATGAACGATTTAATTAATTTACCATATTACTTGTTCCCATCCTTAATGAATGATGAGTGATTTTTATATTAGTGATAAAATGCATGCTTGTTGTTCATGCTGCTTAAACACGGAAACGGGATCCGCCGAAAAACACTTTCCGTGTCCATTTTTCTTTATAGGTGCAAGTCACTCTAAAAATATGGAACGGGATTCAAATTGATTGACTGAGGCAAAAAACGTATCGACGCTGTGGATGAAAGGAGAAAACACATAATTTCTTGCAACTCTCGATCAATGAGAAGTTTGAATCGTTGTTTAGAGAATATATGGTTATCGGTGGGATGCCTGAGGTTGTCGCCTCTTATACGAAAACAAACGATTTTAATGAAGCTTTTAGGGTTCAAAAGAAAATTATTAGCGATTATCAAAGCGATATATCCAAACACGCGAAAGGCGAGGAAAAGACGAAAGTCAGGGCATGTTATGACTCCATTCACAAACAATTGGCGAGGGAATTGAAGAGATTTCAATATTCTTTCGTTGAGAAAAAACAAACAAGCAGGAAATATGGTGGCAGTGTGAAATGGCTCATAGATTCAGAGCTCGTTAACGCTTGCTATAACGTTAGAGAACCATATATCCCTTTGATGGCGAATGAAATCGAAGGACAATTCAAAATGTATATCAATGACACTGGCCTATTGACGGAGATGTATGGACGAGAGGCAAAAATTGGAATTTTAAATAATACGATTAAAGGGAACGCTCGCGGGGCTGTTTATGAAAACGTCGTTGCTGAATCACTAGTAAAAAGAGGATACACGCTTCATTATTACAAGCCTGACGATGACCACGAACTTGAATTTTTGATCGAAAAAGACGGAACGGTTGTCCCAATTGAAGTAAAAGCTGGAAATAATCCTTCAGCCTCACTTAATGCCTTCATAAAAGACTTTTCACCATCTGTTGCTTATAAACTCGTTAGCGGGAATATTGGTGTTGCCGAAAAAAACGATGCCACATTATATGGTGATGTTTATCTGAACTTTCAAAAGAAACCAACTATATTTATAGGTCTTTTCATTGATGTTGCTTACCATGCTTATGGACGTTCATGGACGTTTCACAAATTCTTTTTCAAGAATTTCTCGCGAGAACCTAGTCGACTTTATCTATGTTTGGTTTCGTTCTACGTGATAAACAAAGCTAATTGTTTTCGATTTACTTTTGCTAAAAAAAGAAAAGACTACTGAACGTCTTCCGATTTTCAGTAGTCTAGTTGAGTTCCTAACCTTATTTAATGAGGTTATAGAAGGCGTTGATGCCAGGATATTCGGCTTCTGCACCGAGTTCTTCTTCAATGCGGAGAAGTTGATTGTATTTTGCAATACGGTCGGTGCGGCTCATAGAACCGGTCTTGATTTGACCAGCGTTAAGCGCGACAACGAGGTCCGCGATTGTTGTGTCTTCGGTTTCGCCAGAACGGTGGCTCACAACGCAAGTATAGCCAGCGCGCATCGCCATTTGGCAGGTGTCGAGCGTTTCGGTTAAGGTGCCGATTTGGTTCACTTTGATGAGCACGCTATTGGCGCAGCCAAGTTCAATGCCTTTCTTGACATAAACTTTATTGGTGACGAAGAGGTCATCGCCAACGAGTTGGACTTTCTTGCCGAGTCTCTTGGTGAGTTTCTCCCAGCCTTCCCAGTCGTTTTCGGCTAACGCGTCTTCGACAGTGATGAGCGGATATTTCTCAACGAAGGAAGCGATGATGTCGATCATTTCGTCGGTTGTCTTTGCGCCTTGGCCAGATCTCTTAAGTTCATACATATGAGTCTCTGGGTTATAGAATTCGCTAGAAGCAAGGTCCATGCCGAGCATGATGCCATCTTTCCCTGGCTTATAACCAGCGGCTTTAATGGCTTCAACGAGGACCTCGAGAGGTTCTTCGTTGCTCTTCATGCCGTTAGGAGCAAATCCGCCTTCATCGCCGACAGCGGTGATGTCTTTCCTGTCTTTAAGAATCTTGCGGAGAGCGGCAAATGTTTCAGCACCCATTTGGATGGCTTCGCTGAAGGATTTCGCACCGACTGGCATAATCATATATTCTTGGAAGTCGACGGAGCTATCAGCGTGTTTCCCGCCATTGATGACGTTCATCATTGGGACAGGGAGTTGTTTGGCATTTGGTCCGCCGAGATATCTCCAAAGCGGGATACCGAGTAAATCGGCAGCGGCGTGAGCAACGGCTAGCGATACGCCTAGCATTGCATTTGCGCCGAGTTTGCTCTTGGTGGCGGTGCCATCGAGTTTGATCATGGCTTCATCGATACCGACTTGATCAAGAACATCGAATTTGCCTTCAAGAGCTGGAGCGATGATTTCGTTGACGTTTTTAACGGCTTTTAAAACGCTCTTTCCGCCAAAGTATTTCTTATCGCCATCGCGGAGCTCAAGAGCTTCGCGTTCGCCAGTGGAAGCACCACTTGGAACAGCGGCACGGCCAAAAGCGCCTTCATCAGTCGTCACTTCGACTTCGACCGTTGGATTGCCACGGGAATCGATGATTTGACGAGCATGAATTTTTTCAATCATGGACATGTTGGTTTTCTTCTCCTTAATATTTTTTTCGTTTTCTCAACATGCTTACAGCGTAAGCAATTGTCATTATAAGCCACTCTTAACTTTGTTAACACCGAAAAAATAAGTTGTTACCGCTTTTACCGATAAGGCGATTTCTTCTCTTTCTAGCGGGATTTGTTTGTTCCTTCCATTCGATTCTCTATAATGAAAGGCATGTTACAGGATTGGGACGCGCTTTTTCAAAGCATTAAAAATAAGGATTATGCAAAAAGCCTTCGCGCCTTTTTAGATGAAGAATTTCAAAATCATACTGTTTACCCGCCTCGCGATATGGTTTTTCAAGCGTTTCGCTTAACTAAGCCAAGCGAATTAAAGGTTGTGATTATTGGTCAAGACCCTTATCACAATCCTGGTCAAGCGATGGGGTTATCTTTTAGCGTGCCCCGCGGAATTGATCCACCTCCTTCCTTACTTAATATTTACCGCGAGATTGAGCGCGATATCGGCGGGATCAAAATGAATTACGATAATGGTGATTTAACGCCTTGGGCAACGCAAGGGGTGCTTTTATTAAACGCCTATCTTACGGTGAGAATGAATGAGCCTTTAAGCCATCGACGAGCGGAATATGATGACTTTATTCATGACGTTATGATGTATTTGGATACTTTGAATCAGCCAATTGTTTTTATGCTTTGGGGTGGATTCGCTAAAAAATACAAAGCGATGATCCATCATCCAAAACATTTGGTTTTGGAAGCCGTGCACCCATCTCCGCTTAGCGCAAATCGCGGGGGATGGTTCGGGATGCATTTGTTTTCAAAATGTAACCGTTATTTAGAAGATAATGGTGTAGCCTCTATTGACTGGCTTATCCAATAAGTTTAGTCTTTTCTTATCCGGAGCTCATCATTCAATGGGCTGAGAGGAGTCTATAGGAGACTCGACGGCACACCTGATCCAGATAATTCTGGCGGAGGTAATAAAACTTGTTTTTTTGCCCTCCGAGTGTGTCCATTTGGAGGTTTTTTCATGGAAGAAGAAAAAGTAAAAGAGAAGAAAATTATCTTCTTTATGCCACTAATTTTTGCGGTGATGAGCATTTTGTTCCTTTTAGGAACGGTGCTAACGTATTCGATTAAATACACACCAGCCGACGCCACAAAAGCTGTGAAAGAATATTTCGATATCCATTTATGGGATATGTTCAATACTTCCTTTACTCCTTCTTGGCCGGTTATTTGCATCCTTACTTTATTCGTTTGGGCGGGAATTGCACCGATATTTGGTTTATTTACCAAAGATAAAGTCCGCGAGAATTTTGCCCTTAGTTCGACGTTCTCGTTCTTATTTGGAGTTTGCTTCCTTGCTGCGTATAAAGAACTTTTCTCTTATTTTGCTACGGATTTGATTCCGAATTATCATTCCTCGGATATTGGATATGGGACTGCGCTATCGCTACTAGCGGCAACTATTGGCGCTTTCCTTTCGTTAATGACTTCAGGGAAGAAATATGGCGAAAACGTTCAGGCAATCACGGAAGATGGGATTTTGATTGCCTTGGCCTTCGTCTTTAATTTTATTAAACTTCCAATTTCAACTGGGGCGGGATCCGTCAATCTTCAAATGCTCCCTCTTTTCTTGATTGCCTTGCGTAGAGGGCCGCTTCATGGTTTTATTTCCGGCGGAATCGTGTATGGCATGTTAACTTGTTTAACCGATGGGTATGGCTTATTCACTTACCCGTTTGATTATTTGATTGGTTTTGGCTCGGTGGCGGTTTTGGGCTTTTTCTCAAAGCTCATTATGCCTTCTTCGGTAGATGCCGTCTCGTGGGGCCATTACTCTTTAAAGGGCGAATTATATCTTTTGCTTGCTGGCGTTTTAGCGACACTTTTGCGCTTCCTAGGTAGCTCAGTGAGTTCTATGGTGTTCTACCAGCTTAGTTTCCCTGCCGCTTGCCTCTATAACGCGATTTATATTCCGGTGTCTGGGGCGATTGCTCTTGGGGTTTTGCTGGTTTTATATGGCCCATTATGCCATATCAACGCGATGTTCCCGCCTGAGCAAGAGCGTTAATCCGCTTTAAAGTTAATCCGCTTTATTTTATTGTTTTTTGGAATTGCTATTTAGATATGATTCATTCCTTTTCGGGCGTTATCAAACGATGACGTCTAGAAAAGAGTTGCTCAAAAGAGGCAGCCCTTTATTTAAAAGAACATCCGTTTTGCATATGAGCCTCGCTAAAGCGATTCCCTACTATTTTGTGGGTGTTTTCAATTTACTCGTTTATAATTCCTCTAGTGCGCAATAAGCGCGTAAGAAATATTTAAATAGGAGACACGAAGATGGAAGAAAAGAAAATCGATGATGCTTCTATAAAAGAAACAAAAGAAGCAGAAGTCAACAAAGAACCTGAAAGCGATTTTGCAGACGAAGTGAAAAGAGATGAACCTATTCCTGTAGAAGAACCCGTTCAAGAAAAACAAGCGCAGCCTGAAGTTAATCTTTATAAAGAAGGGGAAGATGCTGTAACGGAAGAAGCAGCTGACGCTTCTAAACTAGAGAAGGGGAAGGCTACCTCTACTTACGAATACAACGATGAGAACCTAATCGCGATCGAAAACGCAAGAAGCGAATTTCATAAAGCCTATAAAAAAGAAAACCTCATCAAATGGATCATCACCGGCGTTAGCCTCGCTTTGATTGTTGCTGGCTATATTATTCCAAATACCATCCCTGCGTTAAGCGGGAAACAAGCCGGTATGTATATCACTTTAGGCGTGCTTCTAGGTGCGATTTTAATTTTAGGCGTTTATAGCTTTTTATCCAAAAAGAGACTTGACCGTTTAATGAATGACTATTTTGCCAAATTCTATTCTTTCTCGAACGCCTATTCTTTTTCCAATCTTGGCGTTTCGAACGTTGAAGGAGGGGTTGCTAATAAGATTCAGCCTGAAGATTTAAGCGCCTGCAATCTCTATGAGGATGTGGTTAAAGTCGGTTCGAGAGATTTAGTTAGTTTCGATTATCACGATAATCGCATTAAAGTCGTTGATTGCGCCGCCCAAACAAGAGGCCAAAAAACATTGCGCACCGTCTTCGTTGGGAAAATGATCGTTGCTCCTAATCACTATACAGGTGATGATGTGGTCGTTTATTTAAAAGGAAACAAAAGAGCGCTCCCTCCAACCAATTTGGCTGGACTTGATGTTTTAGAAGACCATAGCGATTATGTTGTCTATGGCAAGAAAGGAAATCGCAAAGGCTTAACAAAAAAGAGTTTAGAGGCCATTAAAGAAATTCGTACGGACAAGACGCTTATCGATGTTGCGGTGTCGATTAGAGAAGGAAATACCTATTTCTTAATGGGGTATGAAGACAATCTTATGGTGCTTCCTTTAGAAAAGCCTTTTGACCCCGCACCAAGCGAACACTATCACGATGATTTAAAGAAAGTACTTACGGCGATTGATACCATCAATGGCTATAAAGAAAAAGAATAAAGACTAATTTCTTATCGAGCTAACGAATAAAGGCGCAATAAAAGCTACCCTTTATTCGTTTTTATGTATATTTTGCGAGGATATTTAAAAACAAATCATAAACTGCTGCGTTCTTTTATTTTAAAAAACCATGCCTATTTTGCAGCGATTTTCTCCTTTGGATGAAATTAAGCAATTTGTACCATTTTTTCTTTAGCGAAAGTAGGTGTCGAAATAATGGGCTTGACTTATAATTAAGTCAGTTCCTCGCTTGAGGTGACGCTTTATGGATAAAAAATTAGTAACAAACCGATTTCCGAAATGGATTATCGTTCAAGCTTATAAGCACGATGGCTTACTTCATCGTCAGTGGTCAGCCGCCTATTTAACGGAAGAAACTGACGACTATTGGGCGATTTGCTCCCGCGCTTCTTTGGTCACTGAATCCGATGGAAGAAGATGGATGACAAAGGAGCATGCCGTGTTCCTTTTATTCAAGAAAAAATGGATGAATGTCATCTGCATGATGAAAGAAGACGGGCTTTGCTATTATGTGAATATCGCTTCCCCGACCATTTTGGATAAAGGGTATCTTAAATATATCGATTACGATTTAGACGTAAAACTTTTCCCAGACGGCGGGATTAAAGAACTTGATGAGATAGAATTCGAACGCCACGTTTTAACCTATGGCTATTCCCCTGATCTCACAAAAGCAATCCGCAAATCCATGAAAGAAGTGAAAGACGCCATGAATCGTCATGATTTTCCTTTTCAAAATGAAAGCATCAACGCGATTTATGATAAATTCCTAGGCGAAAATAGACCTTTTATGGTCACTAATAACGTTCGTTTTTGATATATGCTTCTTTCCCGAAAGACTATAATGGGCACAATTATGAATTACACTTTTGTTAGCAAAAATAGAGAAGAAACAGTTCGGCTCGGTGAAATTATCGCACCCTTGTTTTGTAGGGGCGATGTCGTGCTTCTTGAAGGAGATTTAGGAGCTGGAAAAACGACTTTAGTGGGCGGGGTTGCTAAAGCGCTCCGCATTAAAGACGAAGTCATTTCGCCTACTTTTAATATCATGAAATGCTACTTTAAAGGAGACATGCCTCTTTACCATATCGATGCTTATCGCTTAGAAAACCAAAACATCGAATTAGGGTTAGACGAATATATCGAAGGGGATGGCGTTTGCTTTGTGGAATGGCCTCAATTCATTCAGCCATTGCTCCCCGATGAATATCTAGAAATCGTTTTAGAGCATATTGATGAAAATCAAAGGAGAATCACCTTAAAAAGCAATTCCCCTCATTTTGATGAAATGGTTAAAAAAGTAGAGGAGATACTAAAATGATTGGCGTTTTGATTGATTCGAGCAATGCAAGTTTGATTTTAGGCATTGCCAAAGACAAAAGCATCATCGATCAAATTGATGAGCCCGCTTGGCAAAGGCAAAGCGAACTCCTTGTCGATTATTTAGGAAAGCTACTAGATAAAAACCACATCGACCGCAAGGATATTTCTTATGTTGTCGCAACAAAGGGCCCTGGTTCTTATACGGGCGTTCGTATTGCTTTAACGGTTGCCAAAGTCATGGCGTTTGCTTTGAATATTCCTCTATTTCTTGTTTCAAGTTTGGAAGCGTTAAAAGAAGCTAATGCCGTTTCGCTTTGCGTCTCTAACGCGAGAAGCAAACGTTCTTATGTAGGAATCTATGAAGGAGAAAAAACACTTTTAGAAGATACGATTTGGACAAATGAGGAACTCCTTGCTTATCTAAAAGAGCATCCTTCCGTCTTAATATGCGGGGAAACTGATTACTTAGGATTAAAGACGAAAAAACCTGATATTCTTAAAAATTTAAACGAAGCCGCAATCAATAAGAACCTCGTAGAGAACGTTTTAGCCGCCAAACCGGTTTATTTAAAAGACAGCTATCCAGTATGAGCAATATTCGCATTCGAAAAATTAAAGAAGAGGACGTATTGGCAGTCGCTAATCTTGAAGCGGGCTGCTTTATTGACCCTTGGCCAGAAAAGCAGATCCGTTACGAGATGAAAGAGAACCCTTGCGCGAAAGTGTATGTTGCGCTTTTAGAAGACGAAGTCGTTGGCTATCTCGATTTTATGATTACCTTCGATAGCGCAACAATTAATCGCATATGCGTAAATGAAAGTTATCGGAGAAAGGGTATCGCTCAAGCGCTTCTAAACAAGATGGTTGAAGTTTGTAAAAAACAAAAAGATCGTGTCGATTTTATTACTTTGGAAGTACGTGCCTCTAACGAAAAAGCGATATCCCTATACAGAAAAAATGGATGGGAAGAAATAGTGAAGAAGCCTCATTACTATGAAGACGGGGAAGATGCGATATATATGGTGAGGAGTTTATAAAATGGCAAAAATTCTAGCGATTGAATCGAGTTGCGACGAAACTAGCGTTGCGATTACCGATAACGGGAAACTTTTAGCAAACGTCGTGAGCACCCAAATTGCTGTTCACCAAAAATATGGCGGCGTTATGCCAGAGATTGCATCCCGCTTACATTGCGAAAATATCGATGTTTGCTTAAAAGAAGCCTTAGAGCAAGCCCATTTATCTTTTCTAGATATGGATGCTTTTGCGGTGACAAGAGGCCCAGGATTAATCGGCTGCCTCCATGTCGGATTACAAGCGGCAAAAACCTTAGCGATGCTTTATCATAAACCCTTAATCCCAGTTCATCATTTAGCGGGCCATATTTACGCGAATGAATACGTGGGTGAATTAAAATTTCCCCTTTTATGTGTTGTTGTGAGTGGTGGAAATACTGAGCTTGTCATTATGCGCGAGCACTTAAATTTCGAAATTGTCGGCGAAACAAAAGATGATGCGGTAGGGGAATGCTATGACAAAGTGGCTCGCGTTCTAGGCCTTCCTTATCCTGGAGGTCTCCCTATTGATCAACACGCAAAACTAGGGAAGCATACATACGAGCTTCCTTATCCTCTAGCAGGAAAAGGAACATACGATTTCTCTTATAGTGGCTTAAAGACAAGTGTCATCAATCTCGTAAACCAACTCAAGATGAAAGGCGAAGAAGTCCGCCTCGACGATATGTGCAAGAGTTTTCAAGATGTTGCGATTGGAATGATTATTGAAAAAGCAACGAAAGCTGCGCTCGAATATCAAGTGAAGCAAGTCGTTTTAGCGGGTGGAGTCAGCGCGAATAGCTATCTTCGTCAAGAAATGACCGAACGCCTTAAAGGAACGGAAATTGATTTAATTATTCCTCCATTATGGTGCACGACCGATAATGCGGCGATGATCGCAAAAGTCGCGGAACACCTTTACAAAGAAAAGCTTTTTGCCCCTTTGTCTTTAGGAGTGGATCCTAACTGGAAGATTGATCATTTCCGCGATTTTGAAAATTGAATCCTTGTTTTAAAGAAACTTGCAAAAGCGCGAAAAAATCTTGAAAAAAACACAGGGATAAAATTCCTATAGAAAGGAGATTTCTATGGGTATTGCTGCGTTGGTTATAGGGATTATCTCTTTGTTTTAGCTGTATTTCCTTGTCTAAAACGTGATGCTTACGATATCGGCTATTGGGCACTTATGTCTATCGAAAAAACGTTTAGTGCGAAAGACACAAAACGTTTTTAGGCCGGTCATTATCTTACGAGGGCCTTTTGCAAACGAGGAGTAAGAAAAAGCATAACGTCTGGATTCAAAGCAAATAATTTGGTCTTGGAATTGCTTTCGGAGGGAATCAATAACCCGTAATTAGCGAAACGATTGAGGATTTTTAAAGCTCCTTGCTTTGTGATACTGATTTTAGCCATGTTTTCAAAGTCGGAATAAGTGAATTTCCCGGAGTAGGAAAGTAATATTTTTCGGAAATAGCTCTTCTCTGTTTCTGTCAAAATAATGCCCTTGTTTTGCAAGTTTTGAGAAACGTATTCCGTATTCTCGTAGCAAAGAAGAGACTCGTTCATAGTCTCATAGATGTATTTAAGAAAATAAGTGAGATCGTTACTAGCATCGCGAGTGTTTTCTAAAGCAATGTAGTATTCATTTTTCCTTTGATTGATGGCCTCGGATAAAATAGATGGAGCGTTCTCTTCCCCCATAAGCTGTTGAATCCAAAAAGACGACATTCTGGCCGTTCTTCCGTTGTAATCAAAATATGGATGAACATACAGTAGGTAATAATGAACAACATGAGGCAAAAGATATTTCATGTTTGGCTTATCTAGATTTGTTTCCACAAAGTGAAATAAAGAATCCATGGATGGTTTTATTTTTTTAGCGGGAGAGCCCTGATAATTATCTACACTCACGCTATCATAACGGTATATTTCACCTTCTTTGAGTTTATTTTCTTCTAGAAGGCAATCATCACTAAGAATGCGATAAAGCGCGTGGAGATTCGTTTCATTGAAAGCCATTTTCTTCATGGCAAAACGAATGCCTTCGCCCATATTTTTGATAATAATGTCGTTTTGAGTCTCTGGTTTTCTTTTGCCAGAGGTGATCTCATTTATCCTTCTTCTTGTGGTAGGCACTTGCTCAATCGATAAACTTCCTTCGATTTCAGAATAAATACGCGATTTTAGAATCTCTTCATTCAAAGAAGAGACATCGCTTTGGTGAAGGGTTTCTTCAAAGAAACGGAAAGAATCTTCTAAGTCAATTGATTTTGCGAAAAAAAGCGGTTTATCATCCCATGCATAAAGATCTAGCTTTTCTAATCTAGGGTCATTTTGACTCAAAAGTTTCTTTTTATAATCTAATAAAGAACGGTAAGAGTAACCCGAAAGGTAGAGGTTGGCGCTTTTGCTATAACGGAGTTCTCTTTCTGTGAAATATTCTTTACTTAGTAGAAAGTTAAATATTTTTTCTAAATCTTCCATGACTATCGCCTTTTGTCTCCTTTGTAAACCTTATTGTAAACCATTAAAAAAGAATTCGTAAACCTTATCGTAAACTAAACCATTAGGCACTTTCTAGATGTTATACATATCTACCAAAGTGTTGAGCTTGGGATTTTCAATCGCCCATGAATAGAAATTAGATAAGGTAAAAAAAGAGAATGGCATTTAGAGATTCGCATAATCTAGCTAGGCGAAAGAGTAGTAGAGTCGGTCACTTCACAAAGCTTGGTGGCGTAAAATCGGCTACTGCATTTACACTCAAAAAGTTGCGCGTAGTTTATCGGTTCCCGAATCGGATTATTGTTTTTAAAGAAACTTACAAAAAGTGCGAAAAAACTTGAAAAAGTCCGGGGGTAAAATTCCTATAGAAAGGAGGCTTCTATGGGTATTGCTGCATTGGTTCTAGGGATCGTCTCTTTGATTTTGAGTTGCATTTCTTTTTCCGTTATACTCGGCTATTTATCGATTGTCGCATTTGTTCTCGGCGTTACCGGTATCGTTTTGGCTGATATTGTGATACATAAGGGTGGCCGTGCAACGGGCGGATTAGTCACCTCAATCGTTGGCACCGTGTTTTCGTTTATCCCTGCTATTATTTGGATCATCGCGATTGTGGCTGCGGCCAATATCGCTACGATGGCTGCTTAGTATTCAGCCAGCTATCAAGTAGAAACCGAACCTTTTTAGTGAGGCTCGGTTTTCTTTTTAATAAGGTTGAAAATCAAAATTTCAGAAATTTTTTTGGTAAAAATAGGAAAAGCATGACTATAGATAAATGAGGAGGCTTTTATGCCGACTCAAAAACATTTCCCCGGGGAAAAGCAAAGAAAGGAGAAGTGGTGATGGACGTCACGTCTATCGTGATGATTTTGATTCTCATCCTCCTGATAGAGAGTCAAAAAAACTCTAACGGCCGCAAGGGACGTTAGAGCCATATCCACTACCATTATAGCTTAGCCACAAGGCTTTGCAATGATGGTTTCCGCCCTCTTTCCCCGGGGCCGAATGTTAATTCGACAGCAAATCAATAACGCGATTAAATGATTCGAGTATTGATTATGCCTTTTTGCGTAACATTTTCTATCTATCAAGAAGCAAGTGGCGGTAAAATATTTGGGAAATTTCGCATTTATTCGTGTTAGGAGATTTTATGCAAGACAAGGTGATTAGTGTCCGCGAACTCTATAGTTTCTACCAGAGCGGGGGAAGTTTGCCAAAAGAACAAATCAATATGGTTGGTTGGGTGAGAACTAACCGCAATAGCGGGAAAGTCGGCTTTATTGAATTACATGATGGCACTGCTTTTAAATCCGTTCAAATCGTTTATAGCGATGCCTTAAAGGATTTTGATGCGATTTCTCACTATAACACGGGGTCTAGTTTGGAAGTGAAAGGCAAAATTGCCCTTACTCCAAATGGCAAGCAGCCTTTTGAAATCCAGGCGGAAGAAGTGATCCTATTAGGCGGGGTCGCGAGCGATTACCCTCTTCAAAAGAAACGACATTCTTTCGAATTCCTTCGCGATGAGGCCTATTTGCGTCCAAGAACCAACACTTTCGATGCGGTATTCCGCGTCAGAAGCGTTCTAGCAATGGCAATCCATACTTACTTCCAAAGCCATAATTTTGTTTATATTCATACCCCAGAGATTACGGGGAATGACGCTGAAGGCGCAGGGCAAGTATTCACCGTTTGCACGAATGAAAACGGGAAATTAAGCGATACCGCTTTCTTTGGGAAACGCGCTTCTTTGACGGTATCAGGACAACTTCATGTTGAGGCGTTCGCCTTAGCGTTTAAAGACGTTTATACCTTCGGCCCTACCTTCCGTGCAGAAAAGAGCAACACCACGCGTCACGCGAGCGAATTCTGGATGATTGAGCCAGAACTTGCTTTCGCTGATTTAGACGATGACATGGAATGCATCGAAGATTCCATTAAGTTCTGCATCCGTTATGTTTTAGAGCATTGCAAAGACGAGATGGATTTCTTTGATAAATGGGTCGCTCCAGGGGTGAAAGAAAAGCTTAATCTCGTTTTGAGCAAGCCATTTACCAAAATGGAATACACCGAAGGAATCAAAATTCTTACTGACGCAGTGAAAGGTGGCCACAAATTCGAGAATAATGACATCAAATGGGGAATGGATTTACAAAGTGAGCACGAACGTTATCTCACCGAGCAAGTCGTCAAAGGGCCAATGTTCCTCATCAACTATCCGAAAGAAATCAAAGCCTTCTATATGCGTGAAAACGATGACGGGAAGACGGTTGCGGCATGCGATTTGCTCGTCCCAGGAGAAGGAGAGATCGTCGGTGGAAGCCAACGTGAAGAACGTTACGATATTCTTAAAGCCAAGATGGAAAAACAAGGTAACGAAAAGGGTCTTGAGTGGTATCTCAATCTTCGTAAATACGGGACTTGCATCCATAGTGGATTCGGGATTGGATTCGATAGACTTCTCATGTATATTACCGGCATCGGGAATATCCGCGACACTGAACCTTACCCAAGGAATTCTAGCGGACTAAAATATTAATTATGGATACACAAGACATTTTTGAAGCAAGCGATCAAGAAAAAAAGGCCTTGAGCCGCAAAAGAATTTTCTACGTCATTGTCGCTATTGATATCGCGATGGCTATCCTCATTCTTTGGGAAATCGTGGAATTATTCCTTTTGTAAGAATTTGACGCGAATAGAAACAGGTGGATTCTAATGGTTCACCTGTTTTTTGTTCGCTCTATATATATAAGATGTATAAATAACTCTTTCTGCATATTTTTCTTGAATAATATGCAGAAATGATTGGCTATATGCATAAAATTTCTTAAAACATATGCAGAAAGACATAGACATAAGTTAAGCAAACAAGAAATATGCCACAAAAAAGTGGCAAAAATGGTTGATGATGGCGCCTAGAAGACTAACGGATTGTCGCTAAAAACGCTTCTTCAAATTCAATTTATCAAAGAAGAAAGAGCATTGCTTTTTTAAAGAATAAGCTTTTTGGGGAGATTATTTCAAATATCTAACGATTGGAGGGGAAATTATTAGGATTTTGTTGATTTTGGGAGATAGGTGCTCCATTAGAGAGATTGACGCCGGTATAAGGATTAGGTGTTCCGTTAGAGGGGTAAATTGAATCGTAGTAGTTATAGCCTTCTAGCGATTTTGAATATACCGTTTTTGCGCGATGAGAAATCATGAACGCGCGCGATAAGTAAGCTTGGCTCACCACGAAGAAATAAACTGAGCCAACGATCCAAAGCGAGCAAAGGATATAACTGGCAAAATATTCTGGCACAAAATGAGGCTCATTGATGCAAGGTGGCCATTTCGCCAATATGCGGAGACCCCAAAAAGTGACGTGACTCCCTTCATCGGCAAAATCCCATACGAAGAAAAGCGTGCTAAATTCACCCCAATAATCATTAACCCATTTGTTACTCACCCCAGCATAAATCAAATAGAAAACAAGGGAGACAAACAAAATAAGGATCGGTGGCAAAGCCTGCTTGAAAAAAAGGCGTTTTGATTTTGCTTTCGCGTATTTTCGAAAATGCTTTTCGTCTTCTAGAATTCGAAAATGAACGGCATGAGAAACAAGCTCATCCAATTTTGCGCCTTGTAGCTGCATGATTTTGCGAATGAGCATTCCGAGTAAGCCAACGATAAGGAATAAAACCGTGAGAATGATAAAAGCGGCGATGGCTAGACGGCGGTCACTTTCGTTATTGATGATGTCAATGAGTGCCATGAGGGTCATCTCCTTGGGTTAGATTGATATTATTGTCGGTGACATTTTCGTTTTGAGGCGGCGTATAAGAAGGAATTTCCATTAAGTGTGGCTCGTTTTGAGAAGGGAAAGACGAAGAGATTGGCTCCGCTTCAAAAGTAGGATGAGGGGCATTTAAAGAAGGATTCGCTTGGTTAATAGTAGAAGGAGAAGGAATATAATTCGCGCTTCCTTCAATAAAGCGGCTCGCATTATTTGGGATAGGAGTTTCTTTCTCTATCTTCTTTTCTTGCGAGTAATAATTATTTTGGACATAGACATTATTTGGGGTAGGGCTTGGAGTAGGAGCAACGGGAGCCGGAGTAGGAGCGGGAGGGACGCCATTAATAATGGTTTCATGCTGCCTTTTTAAGATAAGGGCAACTTCTTTATCCTCACGAAGCATCGGATAAAAAGTCTCCCCTTTGAAGAAACGGGCAACACCTTTAGAGGCATTCACTATCCATAAGATTAAGCCACATAATCCGTAGAATAAGGAAGCAATGACAATGAGAGGAAAAACCAAAGTATAGGCTAGGCCCAATCCAAAGCTTTTGAAGAAATTATCACTTTTCTTTTTTTCCATGGTTTTTTTCCTTACCTATTAATTGTAATCCGATTGGAAGCGCCGTGAAATCATTAGCGAACAAGAAAAGCGAAATTAATAGAATTCCGGTTTGCTTTGGCATCTTTTTATAAAGAAAAGCGAATAAAAAGACCATCGTGATGAGCAATATGATCAAGATGAGGTAGTGGATTTTGTTTCCTTTTGGAAGAAGGTAATAATCGCTAGAGATGGTAAAAAAGAACGCCATAACGAGGAATAAATACCCGATAGAGGGCTGCAAGAATGCCATCGCGATGCTTAAGGAAGCGAAAAGCAAAGAAACGAAAGGGTAATATTTTTCTAGTTTCGTTTCGTTTCTCTCTTCGTAAGAAAATTTTTTGTTTGTCATTTCAATGAGTAAATGCGAGATCGTGATTTCTCCTAATGACAAAGAAAAAATAAACGTAGGGACAATATAAAGGATATTAGGGACCTCTTTTAGGGCGAATAGTTCGAGTGAAAAACTGATCATATCGATTTGATACACGAATTGAATCAAAGGAAGCGACAAATAATTTAAGCCTAAAGAAACTAAGGCACTCATAAAAACTACGATGGTAATTGGAAAATTTCGTTTTCGTAGATACCCATAAAAGAATCCAGAGATAATCCCAGGATAGATATAAAATAAGGTATCCATATAGTTATAGATAGTGGATACAAATGTGGCGATTAGCGCACTGATTAAAAATAGCCATGCGTATTTTTTCTCGCAATATTCGACCGCTAGAGTCGAGATTAAAGGAATGAAAACGATAATAAATATTGCCGACAGCGGAAGAAAAGCGGAAACAATAGAAAACGCACAAATAATCGCGACAAGAATCGCGATATAGGCGATGTTTTTGCTTGCTCCTTTTCTCTCTACGAAAAACGACATACGCTTATTATCCCTTTTTTTGGAATTCTTGCTATTTTTATCGTTCGTTGGTTTTGCTCGCGATGATTTGCATGAGCGTGAACCGTTTTATCTACATTGTTGGATGGATCCAGGCCTATTCATCGATCTTCCAATGACCTTTTTTGGAAGAACCAATATGTTTTATTTTAGGATTTTCATTTAAAATGCGTTGAACTGTTTTCGTTGATTTTCCTATAGCTTTAGCTAATTCACTTCTTGTTACTAAGGGGTTCGATTTAATTGTTTCTATGATGATTTTAACTTCTTTCGATTGAGGGACATTTTGAGGGACGTTGCCATCAATATAACTATTTTTAATTGTCGCAATCGTCATAAAGTCTTGCTTTTTGAACGTAGGGATTGGAAGGTTTGCTTCGTCCATTTCTCTATAGATACGTTTGACACCTTCGCCAAACTCTTTGACGAATTCGTATTCTTTCATATAGGCCACGATAGCTTTGTTTCTGGAGAAATGCGTATTCTTGATGCTCTTTTCGGTTGCGGTTCCCACGAATATTCCAGGGCTCTCAACGGTGAATCTATTGTCGAACATCTTGATTTGAATGTCGGTTCCAGTGATTGAATAGTCTCTATGGGTGACCGCGTTTACGATAAGCTCTTTCCAACAAAATTCAGGATATTCCGGTATGGTCACGAATCTGCCGTCCTCGCCTAAAAAAGACCTTTCCTTTATTTGAGTTCTGACGAATGCAATCGCCGCATTGAGCTGATCTAGCAAACGTCCTTCGAATGTCTCGTCTTTAATAACGTTCATTTCGGCTCCGGTCAACTCTTCTGTCCCCTCAAACCTTATGAATCTTATTCGGGCTCTCGCGAAAAATTTCTGGGGATTTTTGCGAAAGAGAAGAATGGCTTTTGCGGATACCTCGCCTCGCTTATTTACAACGAATCCATTTTCGCTAACATAGTCTTCGAAAGGCATTGAATACCCGATTTTATCTATGTATTCTAAAACCAAGTTTTTGTCGATATCATCGATAGAAGAACCAAAAACGGGGGATGTTTCGAAAAAATGACACCCTAGGGCTCTTGTCGGCAACTCTGCAATATGCGTCTCCT
Organism: Caryophanales bacterium UBA4691; assembly: GCA_002404865.1. Taxonomy (GTDB): domain Bacteria; phylum Bacillota_I; class Bacilli_A; order RFN20; family CAG-826; genus UBA4951. The sequence continues at coordinate 24,684 of DHKP01000028.1, forward strand.
GAGGCGTCTTCATGCACTTTAGAACTCATGGGAACGTGAATGAGAAGAACATGATTTGAATGCCCGTCTTTATCCATGACTGGAATCTTTTGGAATGTGCATTTTATGGGTGGATTGCATAGGCTGATTGGGGCATACTCTATCTCATTGATTTCAGCTGTGTGGTCATCGATCCCGTGATTGATTTGTCATCTTCAACGCCGACTGCAATTGTCCCGCCTTCTGCGTTGGCGAATGATATGATTACTCTTGCGATGTCTCTTGGCTTTATTTTGACGTTTTTTCTATCGTAGTAGAGGTCTTCGTCCTTCGCTATTAGCGTTTGTTCATTCCATTTTGTTTCCATATTTCATTCTCCAATCGAAATAATTCCCTGATTTGACTCTCTTGTCTTTTGGGCGTTTGGCATTGGTTGGGATGTTCCATGTCTTGCCGCATTTGATTGCGCCTTCAATCAATCCTAATGCGCAATATTTGCGTATTTGCCTGGATGAAATCCCCCATAATTTTGAAAGTTTTTCCGAATTTGTATATTCCATGTTTTAATCCGATTTGAATATATATGTTTATCGGAACTTTGTCAAAAGAATATAAGAATAAAGACTTTTTATTAAATTAATCTAAAAGCAATAAGAAGTGCTGAATTATAGCATGATGTCAAAGACATCTTTGGGGTGTCACCCCGAAAAACGCTAATAACAACTATTAAAACCTAATAATTGAGGAGTTACGCCGAAAAAGCCCTATGAACAAAAGTGGATTTTCTACGTAACTAATAAACATATTGCAAACACTTGAATTGCAAATATGCAATTATTATAATACAAAGAGGAGGCAGCAAAAATGAACGTTGACGCATTTGTATCAAGGACTAACGACCTTTTAAAGGAAAAGGGTCTTAGCCAAAAACAGTTAGCCAAAATGTCCAATATCACAGAAGCATCACTGAGCAGGTATCTATCCGGCATATTAAAGCCACGTATTGATGTTATACGCAATATCGCGTTAGCTTTAGGGGTGTCGGTTAGCTATTTGGTTGGAGATGTCGATGATTTCGACCCATCGTCACCATATGAAGAAACTTATCGAGTTGTAGCAAGGAATAAAGTCAATTTGTCTGATGAAGAAAAAACCGAACTCATCAAATTGCTTTTCGGGGACAAGAAATGAAATTGGCTAACAAAGAATACAGGATATTGGATCAAACGGCTTTGCAGCTTCGTCTTGATTATGACTTTCTTGACGATGAATTGGATGTAAATCAATTAGCAAAAGCGATGAGTGTGACTTTGGTAGCTTATTCTCAAATTGAATCAAAAGCAAAAGAATATATTCTCAGCAAGAAAGACAAAATAAGTGATGGCTTCTTTGTCTTGGAAAACGGCAAATATAGTTCGCCTATAATTTTCTATAACGATGAGATGTTCAAATACAGAATCAAATTTACTATTTGTCATGAGTTAGGGCACTACGTTTCTGGCGATAAGAAGGACGGGGCATTCGAAGAAGCCAAAGCCAACCATTTTGCGAGGCAACTTCTCGTCCCTACTTGCTTGGTATTCGTGTGCATCTTAAAAAAATGCAACGAGTACGATTTGGCGTTTAAGTTTAACGTCTCATTAGAAGTGGCCACCAATGCTTATACACACGCTTCGAACAGAATAAAGTATAGGAGGTATAAATTAGAAGATTATGAAATTGAGTTTATGAATGCTTATTATAAAAAGTATTACGGCATTGAATTCGACAACTACCAGTCATTAATGGATGACATAAAAAAATAACGGCGCTTTGCAGAGCCCCGCTATTTGGCTGAACCATATAAACAGTTCAAGGACCTTAACTATTATATGGTAAAGCCTCCAAATTTCAATTTAGGAGGACCATATATTTATGGTTAATAGATTAAATCTAACTTTTTTAAAGCATACCAATAAAGGGCATTATTATGGAATTCTGGATATGCCAGAAGCAACATGTAACTTAGACGTTTGCCCTATCGATTATTTAGCCCTTTACGGAGAGAAAGCGAATCCTAAATATAAGTTTCCGGCCTTATGCTTCTATCAATACGATAAAGCTTTCGATGGCACGAAAGGGCTATTTAACGCAATTTATCATGATGAACGAAGTTTTTTGTCAAAGTACAAGGACAAACTAAGTGCCTATCATTATATTGTTAGTCCAGATTATTCGATTTGTGGCGATGCTCCTCAAATTGAGAATCTGTACCGCATCTTTAAAAGCAGGATAGTAGGATCCTATCTAGTAAACGAGTTGAGGAAGATTGTGATCCCCAACATTTCATTTATCGATGAGACTACCAAAAAGGCGGCTTTGAGTGGCATTTCAATAGGCAGCGCCATCGCCATAAGCACGAAAGGACTTTTAAACGGCAAAGACAGGCAAGAGTTATTAGATTACATCGTCGAAGAAACTATGAAAGTAATACAACCGAAAATTGTGATTCTATACAATGTTTCTGTTAAATGTTCAAAATTTGAAGAGGTTGTCAAAAAGATTGAAAATACTGGTGCCAAAGTAATTTCACCACCGAACATACTTCTCATTCGTAATCAAACTTTGGAGGCTATCCGAAATGGGCAGATATAAGAACAGCGGTAATGGCATTGGCACTAGAGGCAACCCTCAACAATCTTTGAATCAAGAAAATTTTAGTAGCAAAAATATAGAAACCTCATCTTTGATGCCTAATTATGATAGGGCAACCATTGACGACAATAAGTTTCTCAAATATTCGTTAGACATTGATTCTGAAAGAGGCAAGGACAAGGCAATAGCCTATAAATTGGGTCTAGGCTATGATAAAAACAATTTTGCTTCACTAAAACAGCAAATTATCAATGAAGTGAACAACGGCAACGCGCACTTAATCAAAATTCAGAAAACTGAATATGGCATGAGATATACTTACGAAATTCCAATCAAAGGTATAAATGGTAAAACAAAAGTCGTTGTAGCAGTTTACCAAATTGATAAAGACGGAAACGGTATTCCAAGATTAATTACTAATCATTTAAAAAAGAAAGGAAAATAATAAAATGGAGTTTTTAGAAGGAGATATTGTTAAAACAACAATAAATAAAGAAAACTATACAGCTGGAACAAAGGGGTTGGTAGTTCATGTATATAATGGACATGATGCCTGTGTTGTTGAACTTTGGGATAAAACCAATTATCCGATCGATACCATAGATTATAAATTTAGTGAATTAGAACTTGTTTTAAGAGAGGGCGATTAGATTTAAGGGTCATCGAAGTTTTGAACAATCGGTCAAATAAATGCATATTTTAATAAAAAAGAAAGTAAAATAATGAAAATTCAACAACGAGACATAGTAAAAACTTTGGCTAGCAAGAAAGGCTTTCCAACAGGAAGTAAAGGGATTGTAGTTTCAATTTATTCTGGATATCCGGTTTGTGAAGTGAAAATTCGGGATACGATGAATTATCCAATTGATGTGATTACATACAAATTTGATGAGTTGGAATTGATAGAACGTACAAATGAGATAGATTCGAATTGTTAAAGTCTAGTCTCCTTTTTCGAAAATATTTTGCTTGATAAACCTACGTTTCCGCTAACAAAAAAGACAAGCGAAAGGGTATAATTTGAACGTTCTAGATATTATGGATTACGCATCATTATTAAACGACAAACAGTTCCAAGCTGTCTCAAGTGAATCTCAATTTATCCGTGTCATTGCCGGCGCGGGTAGTGGCAAAACTCGTGTTTTAACTTATCGCATTGCTTATCTTATCAGTGAGCTTCATGTTGATCCTTCACGCATTCTCGCTTTTACTTTCACCAATAAAGCGGCAGGCGAGATGAGCGAAAGAGCCTCCAAACTTGTTGCCGATATTATCGGTGAGACCCCGCATCTGAATATTTCTACATTCCATTCTTTTTGCGCTCGTTTTTTACGTGCGGAGCATCAATACCTCACCTATGAAAAGGAAGAGAAAACTATCCTTTTCAATGATATAACCGGCGAGCAAGTTATCTCTTATCAAAAGGTTCCCGCTTCTTATCCGATTGGATTTACGATTTATTCTGATGACGATCAATCGCGGCTAATCAAATCCATTGCCCCGGATTTAGGCTATAAAAAGGGTGATGATGTTGTAAAGAAAGCAATCGCCTATATTCGCAAAAAGAAAATGAAGGGTGTTTATCCTAGCGATATCAATACAAAAAACATCCTTTATGAAGACGATAAGATTTCTTATAAGTTCTATGTCGAATATGAGAAACGGAAGACACAAAATATCGCGCTAGATTTTGACGATTTGATTTGTAAAACCCTAAAAATTCTTGAAGAAAATCCCGCCGTTAGAGAAGTTTGGTCAAAGCGTTATGACTATATGCTCGTCGATGAATTTCAGGATACTGACGACAAGCAAATCAAATTAATGCAGTACTTATTAAGAGATGATTCTCATTTGTTCGTTGTTGGTGATCCAGACCAGACAATCTATACTTGGCGAGGGGCTAATCAAGGAATTATCGTTGATTTTGAATCTCGTTTCCCAGGTGCGCAAACGATCATTCTTGATGAAAACTACCGTAGTACCAAAGTCATCTTGGATGCAGCTAACCGCTTGATTAGCAATAACAAAAAACGCGTCCCGAAAGATTTGTTTACGCGCGCTCCAGGCGGGGAATCAATTTGCGTGAAACAAACTTCAACCCCAGAGCGAGAAGCGGAATGGGTTGCAGGCGAAATTAAAAAGATCGCCAGCAAACAATTAGATAGCCAAGGTAATCCAAATTATAACAATATCGCGATCCTATATCGCTCGAGCTATTTGACTCGTCCTTTTGAAGCGGAACTCAAAGATAGAGGTATTCCTTATCGTATCTTTGGAGGGCTTCGCTTCTATGAAAGAATGGAAGTAAAAGACCTCCTCGCCTATTTTTCATTGCTTGTCAATCCGCTCGATAATGTTTCTTTTGAACGTATCGTCAACGTTCCTAAGCGAGGGATTGGGGAAACGACTCTCGAGAAAATTCATAATGAAGCGGCTTCCGCCCATTTAAGCGAATACGAATATCTCCATCAAATTGATAATTATCCCGATACTAATATCCCCGCAAAAGCCATACAAACGCTTCGTGATTTAATCATAAAAATGGAAGAAACGAAGCATCGCATGAATGAAAACGGAGAGACTTTTGCAAGCGTTTTGAAGGAATTTGTCACCGATATTCACTATTACGATTACCTTGCCGAAGACCAAGACCCAGAGGAAGACCGCATTAAAAACGTGAACGCTCTTTTTGATGACATCAATCATTTTATTGATAGGAATCCTGATTCTTCTTTCGAGCAATATTTACAAAACGTTACTTTATTGACGAGTCAAGATGACATGAATGGCGGGAATTATGTTTCGCTTATGACGATTCATGTCGCGAAGGGCCTTGAATTTGATTACGTATTTATTATCGGCATGAATGAAGGCTCTTTCCCTAGCGCAAGAGCAGAAGCCGAAACCGGACGCGATGGTACCGAAGAAGAGCGAAGGCTCGCCTATGTTGCCTTTACACGTGCGAAAAAACGCCTCTATCTATCTTGTAACACCAGCTATAGCTACGTGACCGATTCTCACGCGATTCCTTCTACCTATTTTAAAGAGGCTGGTATAGAAGTGCCACACGATGAATATAACATTGGTGGTGGTTGGCACGGGTTTGCTAACGCATCTAGAACCAGCAAAGGATACGGGCGTAAACAAGGCGGTTCTTCCTTTGCGCCGTCTTTCTTTAACGACGGTGGCCACATTTCTTCTTTTGAAGAGAAAAAAGAAAAGCCGGTTGAGACAAAACCAAAGCAAACAAATGGCGTTACTGATTGGGCGCTTGGCGACAAAGCGCATCACGAAGTTTTCGGCGATGGAACAGTCATCGATATCATCGATAAATCCATTATCGTCATTCAATTTGATAACGTTGGGAAAAAGACTTTGCTTGCAACCCATCCAAAATTAGTAAGAATTTCGAAAAAAGGAGGAGCGGCATGACAATAGAAGAGGCAAAAAAGCGGATTGACGAATTAACCGCTTTGCTCGATAAGTACACTTACGAGTATTACATTCTGAATCAATCTAGCGTCTCTGATGCGGAATTTGATCGCTTAATGGGCGAACTTAAAATGCTAGAAGAGGCCTTTCCTGGCTTAAAAAAGAAAAATTCCCCAACGGAGCGAGTTGGCGGAGCCGTGCAAGATGGCTTTAAGAAAATCCCCCACAAACGTCTGATGCTTTCTTTAGGCAATGTCTATAACGAAGATGAGATGCGCGAATGGGATTCCAAAGTGCGCGCGATTCTTCATAAAGACGTCATCGATTATATGGGCGAAGTGAAAATCGATGGCTTAGGGATGTCCCTTATTTATGAAAATGGCGAGCTTCAATATTGTGTCACTCGCGGCGATGGCGTTACCGGGGAAGATGTCACCGCGAATGTTATCACGATTCATTCCATCCCCTTGCGCGTGAAAGAAAAACGCCCTTTTGAGGTACGTGGCGAAGTTTATATGCCAAACGCTTCCTTAAAACGCTTAAACCAAGAAAGAGAAGCAAATGGCGAGCCCCTTTTTGCCAATGCACGAAACGCTGCTGCGGGTTCAATCCGTCAACTCGATAGTAGTGTTGCTGCGACTCGAGGCTTGGATGCATTTTGGTATTATTTAGTCAACGCGCGAGAACTAGGCTATCACGTTCATAGCGATTCTCTCGATTATTTGGATTCGCTCGGATTTAGAACCAATCATGAACGAAGAAAATTACACGGTATCGAAGAAGTGATTGCCTATATTCGCGAATACACCGAAAAACGACCAACGCTACCTTATGATATCGATGGGCTAGTTTTTAAGGTGGACGATATCGACGACTATGATATATTGGGCTACACGGCCAAAGAGCCAAAATGGTCAATCGCTTATAAATTCCCCCCATTAGAAGTGACAACAAAGCTTCTTGATATCGTAATCACAATCGGTAGGACAGGGCGCGTTACTCCTAACGCCATCCTTGAGCCAGTCCGCGTCGCAGGGAGTTTGGTGCAAAGAGCGACGCTCAATAACGAAGATTTCATTAAAGAAAAGGGATTACTGATCGGTGATATCGTTGGGCTTCATAAAGCGGCGGATGTCATCCCGGAAGTGACCGGTCCAATCGTTAATCGCCGAACTGGGGGGGAGAGAAAATGGATTATGCCATTAACTTGCCCAGTATGTGGTGGCCCATTAACGAAAGTCAAAGGCCTCCATTATTGCCTTAACCCAAATTGTGGGTCGCGCAAAATTGAGGGTATGATTCATTTTGCCTCCCGCAACGCGATGGATATTGACGGGATGGGCGACAAAGTAGTGGAAGAATTCTTCGCTGAAGGGTTCTTAAAAGATATTCCAGATATTTATCGCTTAGAGAATCACGCGCAAGAGATTAAAGAGCTTGATGGCTGGAGCGATAAATCCATCAATTCTTTAATTTCGGCGATTCAAAAATCGAAAAAACAGTCCCTTGAGAGACTCCTATTCGGCTTAGGAATCAAAGAAGTTGGCGAGAAGATGGCTAAGATTTTGGCGCGAAAATATAAAACGCTAGACGCTTTGAAAGAAGCAAAAGAAGATGACCTCCTTCGCATCAAGGACTTGGGCCCGGTTGCGGCAAAATCTATTTTTGGCTACTTTCATAACGAAACCAATCTAGCGCTCATTGAAAAATTAAGGGCGGATAATGTCAATTTCACCTATTTAGGAACCGACACAGTTGACGTAAATAGTTATTTTTACGGAAAAACGATTGTTTTAACCGGAACTCTAGTAAAATATACGCGTCCGAAAATGACGGAGATCCTAGAAGGCATTGGCGCGCATTGCGCTCTGAGCGTCTCTAAGAATACCGATATCGTCATTGCGGGCCCTGGGGCTGGCAGCAAATTAGATAAGGCTACCGAACTAGGAATCGAAGTGATGGACGAAGAAACTGCTTTGTCCCATCTCAACAAAATTGGCGGATAACCCCCCGATTTGCGCCCGTAGCTCAGCCTGGATAGAGCAATAGTCTTCGAAACTATCGGTCAGGTGTTCGAATCACCTCGGGCGCGCCACTAAGTATTTATGCTTTAGGCAAAATCATAAAAATAGCTTTTCAATTCTCGATTGAAAAGAGCTGATTTGAAGAAAAAACGCTTCAAGCCTTTTATAATGGTAAGGGGAGAGATAATTATGAATGCTATCCGAGCTTGCTATTGCCGACTTTACCAACGAGTGATGTATCTAGCGGCAATGTTTCTTGATTTCCGTGAGCCAAAAGTCATTGAAGGAAATGGGGCGGTTTATCAAATTCCAACCATTTTAAAGAAGATAGATAAATTTCATCCTCTTATTGTTACTGATTATGGAATTGTCTCTTTAGGGTTGCATAAAAACCTTTTAGAAGCGCTTGATGATGAGGGCATTCCTTATTCTTTGTTCGATAAAGTGCGCCCCAATCCGACGTTTTCCGTTATTGAAGAAGCGTCCGCTATTTACCAAAAAGAAGGCTGTGACTCTATTATCGCTTTAGGCGGAGGATCTTCGATGGATACCGCTAAAGCGGTGGGCGTAAAAGCGATTTATCCTTCTAAAGATTTGTCGAAATTCAAACATGTGCTTTCTGTTAGGAAGAAGATTCCTTTTCTTATTGCGATTCCAACAACCGCAGGAACGGGTAGCGAGGCTACGGTTTGCGCAGTTATCGTAAACGAAAAAACAAAAGATAAATTCTCTATCAATGATCCAGCCCTTATCCCGGACGTTGCCGTTTTGGATAATTCTTTATTAGAAGGGCTACCAAAAAAGATTATTTCTTCGACCGGCATGGATACTTTAACGCATGCGATTGAATCATATATCGGCAAAGAATCCACGAAGAAGACCAAAGAATATGCGCTTCGCGCGATAAAACTCGTTAAGGATAATCTCTATGAGTTTTATCTTGACCCTCATAACGAAACCGCAAGAGCCAATATGCAAAAGGCCGCCTATCTAGCCGGAGTTAGCTTTACACGCGCTTATGTTGGATACGTTCACGCCTTAGCCCATGCATTAGGCGGGTTATACAATGTTCCCCATGGCTATGCGAATGCCGTTCTTCTCCCGCATGTTTTAGTCGCGTATGGGAAAAGCGCCTATTCTCGCTTAAGCGAAATCTCGGATGATTTGAATTTGATTGACCCATTAAGCGATAAAAAAGCAAAAGCAGAGGCGGTTATTGACTGGATTAATTCCTTGAATTCCAAAATGGAAATCCCCGCAAAATTCGATAATCTAATTCGAAACGAGGCGGATTTGGAGCGATTATCCTCTCACGCTGATAAAGAAGCAAATCCTTTATATCCTGTCCCAAAAGAACTAAATAAAGAAGAATTGAAACAAATTTACCTCGAAAGCGATAAACGAAGCAATTTTTGAGGAAATTCCGCAAAATAAGTTTCGTTTTGTATGGATATTTGCTTTTTTCAAACAGAAACTAAATTTAGAGTTTTTTTATAAAAAGTCGAAAAATCGACTATTAAATAGCGAGTGCGTTATGCCTCGAGTTTGAGGTTATCTAGCTCTCCCTTATTCGACTCAATAGGAGATAGCCAAGATGGAGGAAAGGCTCTTTGCGCTTGTTGCTCTAACGATATTTATCTCATTGCTAGGAAAACCATTAGCGATTAACTCGTTCTAATAACGAGAATATGGTTTTAAATCTACTCTTACGCAAAATGGCTACTTCAAAGCCATTAAAACCATATTATTCTCTTTATTTTCGATCCGAAATTTTTGTCGGTTTATTTATTCATTATTTTAATAAATGGTTCGTTTCTTTTCATTACTAAATAGAGGTGAAGTTGTGGTATTCTTTTCTAGAAAGAAAAGAGCGATTATGAAAACGATTACCATGGATGTGCTCAAAGATGCTGCGAATCGACTTCTCTTCGATTTAAGCGACGAGCAATACAAGACTCTTTATGAAGAGTTCCAAACGCTAAAAAAGCAGATGGAAAAAATTGGAGAAATTAAAGGCCTTGATCAATATGAGCCGATGACTTTCCCTTTTGATTGTTCTACTTCTTATTTAAGAGAAGACGAACCTATTACGCCTCTTTCTAGAGAGGACGTTCTTAAAAATGCCGGCAATGTCAAAGACGGCCAAATCAAACTTCCAAAGGTGGTGCAATGATGAATTATTTAGATTTACCGCTTAAAGAACTTCACGACGCACTCGTCGCAAAAAAGGTCACGCCACTTGAATTGACCATAGAAGCATTAAAACGCTGCCACGAAAACAAAGACAACGCCTTTGAAAAGATTTGCGATGAAGAGGCTATCGCACTAGCAAGCTCTCTTACGGAAATAGAAAAAGATAACCCTTTTTGGGGAATTCCGTTTGTAGCGAAAGACAATTACAGCACAAAAGGAATTGAGACGACCGCTTCTAGCAATATCTTGAATGGTTATGTCCCTCTTTTTGACGCAACGGTAATAAAAAAACTATTAGACGCAAAAGCCATCATGGTTGCTAAGGCTACGTTAGATGAACTAGCGATGGGTGGCACTGGGACAACGGGCCATTTAGGAACTACTTATAATCCTTATGATCCAAAACATGAGCGCCTGGTCGGGGGGAGTAGCTGCGGAAGCGCAGCCGCTGTCGCCGCTTCGATTGTTCCTTTTGCTTTAGGAAGCGACACGGGGGATTCGGTTCGTAAACCCGCTTCTTACGCTGGATTAGTTGGAATGAAACCGACTTGGGGGAGGATTTCTCGATACGGGTTATTTCCGTTCGCTCCTTCTTTAGACCATGTCGGCTATTTTTCTCGCGATGTCTATACAAGCGCAGCTCTCCTTAATGTTCTTGCTGGGAGAGATAACTTGGATTCCACATCTAGCGACAAACCTGTGGATAAATACGCAGAAGACCTTGATAAACCGGTAAAGGGATTCAAAATCGCCATTATTAAAGAAATTGTCGATGCCATTAATAACGAGAAGCTTTTAAAGCACTTTTTATCTTCGATAGAAGCCTTAAAAAAAGAAGGCGTAGAAGTCGAATATGTCGAATTCGGCAAAGAGATGCTAGAGAGCCTTTACGCGACTTATTTTGTGATTTCTTGCGCCGAAGCAACGAGCAATGACGCGAATCTAGACGGCATTAAGTTCGGCCCATATAAAGGCGGCAACACTTATCAAGAAGTGATGTATAACGCTAGAACCGCCGGATTCAGCGAACTCATTAAACGCCGTTTCGTTATCGGCTCTTATGCCCTAATGAGAGAAAATCAGGAAGAGCTGTTCCTCCGTGCGCAAAAGAATCGCGCCAAAATAGTTGGCCGCGTTAATGAAATCCTTTCTCTTCATGATTTTATTTACGTTCCTGCCGCTCCTGGCATCGCGCCGAAATATAGCGATAGTAGCGATAAGCTTTCCGATGAATATCTTGTCGCGGACAATCACTTGTGCTTAGGGAATTTTGCAGGATTACCATCGATCACTTTACCATTATGCTTCATTGACAATATGCCAGTTGGCGTCAATTTTATGGGCAGAGCGTTTGAAGAGAAAAAACTCTTTCAAATGAGTCATGCATTTGAAAAATTAAGCGGCTTAGCCAATGTAAGCATATTGAATAAGAAGGAGGGGAATTTATGAATTTTGAAGCAGTTATCGGCTTAGAGATTCACGTTCAAATGAAGACGAAATCTAAGATGTTTTCGTCCTCACCAAACGGATTCTCCCGTGAAGCAAATAGCGAAGTCACCCCCTTTGATATGGCTTATCCTGGCACGATGCCAGTTGTAAACAAAGCTGCGGTCATTAATGCGATTCGTGTGGCAAATGCTTTACATATGACCATCGATCATACTCTTCACTTTGACCGCAAGAATTATTTCTATAGTGACCTTCCCAAGGGTTTCCAAATCACTCAGCAGCGTCGTCCTATCGGTTCGAATGGTTATATCGAAATCGAAGAGCCGGACGGTTCTAAACGCAAAATCCGTATTGAAAGAATCCATATGGAAGAAGATACCTGTAAGCAAGAGCACTTCCTTGATTATACCTTGCTTGATTATAACCGTGCTGGTACCCCACTTGTGGAAATCGTCTCTCTCCCTGATATCAAAAACGGTTACGAGGCCCAAAAATACGTGGAAGGCATTCGTAATATCGTCGTCTATAGCGGGACAAGCGATGGAAAAATGGAAGAAGGGTCCTTGCGTTGTGACACGAACGTTTCCATTCGCCCAATCGGTAGCCAAGAATTCGGCACCAAAGTCGAAGTCAAAAACATCAATTCCTTGAAAAACGTTGCTTTGGCTATCGACTATGAAATCGAGCGTCAAAGCCGCGTCTATTTAAGCGGAGGGAAAGTCCAGCAAGAAACAAGGCGTTTTGATGAAGCGACAGGCAAAACCGTCCTCATGCGTATTAAAACTGACGCGGTGGACTATAAATACTTCCCTGAACCAAATATCACTCCGATTAAACTGAGCGCTGAATTTGTTGCCAATGCGATTTCTTCTTGCCCTGAATTATATGATTCTAAGAAAGAAAGATATTTAGCGATGGGTTTATCGAAAGATGATGTTTCCATCATTTTAAGCGACCCTTTCATGGCGAATTATTTTGAGGAAGGAGCAAATAAAGTCAAAAATCCGAAGAATTTCGCAAACTTCCTCATTGTTGAAATTAACGCCTATCTCAATAAGAAAAACATGGCAATCTCTTCTTTGAAATTATCTCCTCTTACCCTTGCTGAAATCGTCTCGATGCAAGAAACTGGCGGCTTATCTCACAAACAATGCTCCGATATCCTTTTCAAAGTGCTAGATAGTGATTTGTCTCCGCTTGAAGCGAAAAAATCTTTGCATATCGAAGCTCAAGTTAATGATACTGGCGCGATTATGACCTTCGTCAATCAAGCGTTAGAAGCCAATCCTCAATCAATTATCGACTATAAAGCGGGCAAAGATCGCGCTCTCGGTTTCCTTGTTGGGCAAGTAATGAAGCTAAGCCATGGCAAAGTAAATCCCGCTGAAGCTTCCCGCTTATTAAAAGAAGAATTATTAAAGAGATAACATCTATGGAAAAAGAAGCTCAAGAATTAAAAAAATGGCTTGAAAGCGCCTCTTCTTTTACTTTGCCAGACTATAAATCTTTACCGACTGTTCCTCTATATATGGAGCAGGTCATTATGTACATTAACGATATCCTTGCCCCTCTTAGCATCGGCGAGAAGAATAAGCTCACCTCTTTCATGGTGAACAATTACGTAAAAGCAGGCATGATAAGCGCTCCAGAAAAGAAAAAATACACAGAGGATCATTTGGGGTATTTACTCGCGATTTCTTGCTTAAAAGACACTCTTTCGATGACGGATTTATCTTTACTTATTGAGATGGATTCCCATGTTTCTAGCGACAAAAGCGTCCTTTACCGTTTCTTTGCCTCTATGACGAATAACGCGCTTCAAGAAAAAGCAAAAACCATTCTTTCAAAAATCGAATCTTACGAAAGGCGTTACGAAAAAGAAGTCGTAGCGGATGAAACCAAGGCCGAAAACGACCTTCGCGATGCCTTAGGCCTTACGGCGTTCCGTCTAGCCATCCAATCAGAAGTGGACCAAGTGATTTCAAAGGCGATTCTAAAAGTGATCGCTGAGAATATGCATGGCGAAGCAGTATGGGAAGCGGTGAATAATCGCGGCGCACACGAAGTAAAACGCGAAATGAAGATCTCTTTAGCGGAATCTGAACGCATCGCGGTAGCGAAACAAAAGCAAGAGGCGGAAAAATCTAAGAAGAACAAAAAAGAAAAAGGAAAAAACATTAAAAATCAGGAGGATAAAAAGAATGATTAAAAATGTTTTGGTTACAGGTGGGCTAGGTTTTATTGGAAGCGAAACCGCGATTGAGCTCATCCAAAGCGGGTATAACCCCATCATCATCGACAATTTGTACAATGCGAAGAAATCCGTGCTTGACCGCATTGAAACGATTACTCATGTTCGCCCAAAATTCTATGAAATCGACGCGGCGAATTATCTAGACACCAAAAAGGTTTTCTTAGAGAATAAAATCGATGCTGTTATCCATTTCGCTGGCTATAAAGCGGTTGGAGAATCCGTGCAAAAACCAATCGAATATTATGAAAATAACCTTGGGAGCGCATTGAATGTCCTTCGCATTATGAAAGAGGTAGGCTCCAAAAATTTCGTTTTCTCTAGCAGTGCGACGGTATATGGGGTCCCTAAACGCGTCCCTCTAGTAGAAACTGATCCTATTGGAGAAGCGACAAATCCCTATGGAGAAACCAAAATTATGATTGAAAGGATTTTAAAGGATATTTCTTTTGCCGATCCTTCCTTCAACGTGATTCTATTAAGGTATTTTAATCCAATCGGCGCTCATCCTTCTGGACTTCTTGGTGAAGACCCGACTGGCATCCCAAATAACCTCATGCCATATATCACCCAAGTTGCGATTGGGAAACTTCCACGTTTAAGAGTCTTTGGCGATGATTACCCAACTAAAGATGGTACCGGCATCCGCGACTATATCCACGTCGTTGATTTAGCAAAGGGGCATGTTGCCGCGCTTAAGAAATTAGACGAAGTCCCAGGCTTAGTGATTTATAACTTGGGCACAGGAAAAGGAACAAGCGTTTTGGAACTCGTTCACGCTTTTGAAGAAGCAAACGGCGTTAAGATTCCTTATGAAATCCTTCCGCGTCGCGCAGGGGATGTTACAGAAAACTACGCCTCTTGCCAAAAAGCGGAAAAAGAGCTTCACTGGAAAGCGACGCTTACCATTGTCGATGCATGTCGCGATGCCTATAACTTCCAGAAGAAGAATCCAAACGGAATCGAATAATTTTGGAATTGCCTAAAACGGTTTAGCCTCTTTTCGATATATCGGTAGGTCGATATAACAAGCGTATGGATGGCGTGACCTTAAAATACTTGATTGAAAAACAAGGCAAAAGCCTTTATTCGCTTTCTAAAGAAAGTGGCATTTTCTTATTCCACGCTTCACGATATCGTCGACGGGAAAATCCCTCTTATTAAATTAAGGGTGGAGCTTTTCGCTATATTGTCCAAATCCTTGAACGTCTCGATGGATGAGCTTTATAAAAACGAAAGGAAGCGTCTTACAAAAAAGATTCCTAAGGATTTCTACCCATGGTTTTGGGATACTGTACCAGATAAGATCAGCTTAAAAGATAATAAAAACTACGTGATTTGCCGTTTATTAAATAAAGGTAATATCGAACAAATAAATGGCTCCTTATGACGTATACCGATGAGGAAATCAAAGATACTGTGCTTCACGCCAGGAACTTTGATCCAGTTTCGCAAATTATCTAAAGAACACGTATCACTTAAAGAAAGAAGACATGGTCTATTACAAGATGCATGCAGATATTCCGTGGAGGTAATTCGAATTATGCTTCATTTAGAGATATTGGATCAAAGTAGAATTCAGCTTCTAAAGGAAATATCTTCCTTTGATTTCATTCATAACTTTTATATGGCGGGAGGCACTGCATTATCTCTACAAAAAGGATATCGCATGTCTATGGATTTTGATTTTTTTGCCCTCATCTTTTTAACCCGGAAGTGATTATGAGCAAAGCGAAAGAAATTGATCCTTCATTTCAAGCCATTACCGTAAGGCATGATACCTGCGATTTACTCATCAAAGGAGTTCAGGTCTCTTTCTTTTATTATCCCTATTCTCAAATGGATGAGTTTGTCATAGATAAGGAATTTCCAGGACTAAAGCTTGCTTCTATTATTGATATTGCATGTATGAAATCTATTGCAATCAGTGAGAGAGGAACAAAAAAAGATTTTTTCGATTTATACTGGATAATTCATGATGAAAAATTAAGCGCGAAATCCTTAGTGAAAACAATGATGACGAAGTATGGCAAAGCCAGAAATTACCCTTTTGTCGCTATGAGCCTTCAGTACTTCATAGATGCCGATGAAGAAAAGCTTCCAAATTTTTATAAACCTTGCGATTGGGAAACAATAAAGAACTTTTTCATTATTTTTCTAAAGACTTTTCGCAAACGCTTCTTTCCAATAACGATTAACGCTACAAAATTAGACAAACCTTTTCTTTTCGTTCATGGACGCTAAAAAAGGTTCTTTGTATAATTTAATCGAGGACTAACATATGGACAAATTTGAAGTCGTTTTGCCGAATAACAAAAAGATTTTCGGCGCTACTTATAAAAAAGAAGGAACCACAAAAAACATCCTGATTCAAACAGGCATGTGTGAGCACGCGACGCGTTATGAGCCTTTCGCGAAGATGTTGAATCATGAAGGGTTTAACGTTTATATCATGGACGCTTTCGGGCAAGGATTAAATGTCGAGAAAGAGGAAGACCAAGAAAAGTGGCATAAAGGCGCTTTCTTCGATAATGTCGACGCGCTTGGCTTAATGGCGATGCGATTAAAGAAAGAGGAGAAGCCACTTGCTTTAATGGGCCATTCCATGGGTTCATTTATGACGCAAAGTTTCTTAGAGAGGCATCCTGGGATAGTGGATAAAGTCATTATCATGTCTAGCAACGGGCCTAATGCAAAGCTCACTGTTAAGTTAGGCGCTCTCCTCGCTAAATTCATGGTGAACAAGAAAAACTGGGACAAAGAAGGGAAACGAATCCAAAAAATTGCTTGGGGCAATTATCTTGATCGAATCGCTAATAAGAAAACCGATTTTGATTGGCTCTCCGTCGATGAACAAAATATAATCGACTTTATGGCTGATCCATACTGCGGATATCCCGCAACAAACGGCTTCTGGCATGAATTCTTAAGGGGATTACGAACGCTTTATTTAAGGAAGAACCTGAAGAAAATCGATAAGAACCAAGAAATTCTTATTGTCGCAGGAAGCGAAGATCCGGTTGGAGCATGGGGAAAAGGCCCACGCGCTTTAGCGGATATGTACCGCAAACTCGGCGTGAAGAATGTTGAGCTTCATATTTATGAAGGCATGAGGCATGAAATCCTTCATGAAAAGGACTACAAGCTCGTGGAAGACGACATTAAACTATTCTTGAAGTAAGCGAAAAAGATAAATAAATCTTTGGTAAGGCGATTTAGTTCGCCTTTTTAAATAACTTGTAGCTTCCATTGTGTTCGCCTTTGTTCGCTTTTCGGATGATTATTTCAGCGATTATGTGATGATTTTGTGCTTGGCTAAAAATGGTGAGGCGGTTCATAATCAAACTAACGAACATTAGTTAGTATAGAGGAACGCCATGCAAAAAATAGAGACAAAGCAAAAGATACTCACCAAAGCATTAGAATTATTTTCGGAACGTGGCTATGACGCCGTCAGCGTTGACGAAATCGCAAAGGCGGTCGGTATCAAAGCCCCATCGCTTTATAATCATTTTCCAAGCAAAAAGGCAATCTTTCTTGCCATCGTGGAATCCATTCAATCACAGTATGACGAGGATACCGACCAAATTGACATCCATGTCGGGGACGCGAAGAAAGATATTCCCCAATTTGAAGAAACCTCTTTTGAGACACTATTTGAAAAAGTGCGCCAAATGTTTCTCTACTCTCTCCATAACCAAACGATTAGCCGTTTCCGAAGGATGATGACTATCGAACAATTTCGTTCCCAAGAATTAGGCTCACTTTATTCAAAGCAATATGTGGATTGCCTTTTACGCTACCACGCCGATATTTTCCGCTCCTTGATTAAAAATGATGAGATTGCTAATGAGGATCCAGAGGCTCTAGCCTTGATGTATGTCGCTCCTATCGCTTTGCTCATTGGGGTTTGCGACCGTAACCCGGAAAAAGAACAAGAATGCTTAAAAAAGCTTCATAGTCACGTAGAGCTATTCTTCCGTATGGTCCATCGGAAAAAATAAAAGCGAATATCTACGATTATTGTTATAGAACCATCGTTATGGCTGGCGCTAAAGAGGGTTTTCCTTTACTTGATGATTCTTATGCCTCGCTTCTATTTTCAATTGCTAATCATAAGGAGTAAATATGAAAAAATCTTTGTTACAAATGCTTGGTTTGCTTGGCGTTATAAGCTTTCTTTCCTATTTGATTGCCGTAGCTGTCTCTCCTCTTGCTTATCCTGGATATGATTCTTTAAGGCAAGCGGTCAGCGATTTAAGCGCTACAAATGCCCCATCGCTTTCCTTATGGAATCAACTATCTAGTTTCTATAGCGTTTGCGAGGTTACTTCCGTTACGGTTGTTTGCGTCGGAATACAAGGACAAAAAAACAAAGCTTCTTCGCCTGGGCGTTTATTTATTCGCGATTATGGAATGGGTTTCCGCGATTGGCTATAAGATGTTCCCTCTTTCAGATAGTGGATATGCTGGAAAGTTCCAAGATGTAATGCATATGGCCATCACCGCCATTGTGGTACTTTTATCCATTGTCTCGCTCACCGTGATTATTGTCGCAGGCATTAAAAATAAGAGCTGCCGTTCTTATATGGTTTGCGCTGCGATTGCCTTAGCCATGATGCTTATTGGTGCATTGGGAATGAAGATTGTGCCCATTGATTATTTCGGCGTGGTGGAGCGATTCAGCGTTTTCGCGGCGACCGGTTTCAATATGGCACTTGGGATTCATCTATTTTGCATGGATAGGGGCAATCTGAGATGCAATTATTAGAAAGGAGTGATTATGACCGTATCTAATCTCGTTATTCGAAATGAAACAAAAGACGACGAAAGAAAAACCGAAATACTTGTTCGAGATGCATTTATGAACGTCTATCGCAAAGGATGCGTCGAACATTATGTGCTTCATAAATTTCGAGACGATCCAATGTTCGTCCCCGAATTGGATTTTGTCTTAGAGCTTGACAAGAAACTGATTGGACAGATTATTTACATCCGTTCTGAAATTGATTGCGATGATGGTAGAAAGATCCCCCTTATGACTTTTGGCCCTATTAGCGTTGCGCCTAGTCACCAACGGCAAGGCTATGGGAAACAACTTGTTCTTTATTCACTAAAAAGAGCTAAGGAGATGGGAGTAGGCGCAATCGCGATTACGGGAGATATTCATTATTATGAACAATTTGGATTTACTTTAGGCAAGTGGATAGGGATTCATTACGGGAGCGATCCCGAAGCGGATTATTTTCTCGTCAAGGAACTTATCCCCGGATTTCTCGATGGTATTTCGGGTACTTATCAAGACCCGGAAGGCTATTTTGTCCATGAAAAGAATCCCGTAGACTTCGCAAAATATGAAGCAACTTTTTAAAAAGACAATTGCTTGATATTTTTCCTAGAGGCGTTATTGAACCGCAATTTTTAACATTGATAAAACCTATGGCAAGCAGTAAAGAATACCTTGAATTTATTTTGGAGCAATTATCTTCTTTGGATAAGATAACCTATCGCCCAATGATGGGGGAATACATCATTTATTATCGTGAGATAATTGTCGGCGGATTATACGATGATAGGCTATTGGTAAAACCGGCAAAATCGGTATTAAGATATATAGAGAAACCGATTTATGATGTCCCTTATGAGGGTGGGAAAAAGATGCTGCTCATTTTGGATGTGGATAATAGAGAACTATTGGGAAATATCTTTAATGCGCTTTATGATGAACTTCTTTTATCAAAACCACCGCGAAGAAGAAATCATTTGCGTTAATCGCTTTTGATAGCCAAAGAAACAAAAAAGAGCTTGGCAGTATCGAATGGAGGTAGCTAAACATCGGTTTAAATAGAAAACCCCTCTTTTGCGAGGGGGGAAGAACAAACAATAAATGTTTATTTCTTGTTTTTGATATAGGAATCGATTGCTTCCGCAGCGGATTTTCCAGCGCCCATAGCAAGGATGACAGTTGCAGCACCTGTAACGGCGTCTCCGCCTGCATAGACTCCTTCTTTTGTTGTTTCGCCAGATTCGCCTTTCGTAATAATGCAGCCATGGGAATTTGTTTCTAATCCCTTGGTGGTATTTTTAATGAGCGGGTTAGGAGAAGTTCCAATCGCTTCGATCACGACATCGACATCAAGCGTGAACTCGCTTCCTTTGATAGGAACTGGTCTACGTCTACCGCTTGCGTCAGGCTCACCGAGTTCCATTTTGATGCATTTGATGCCTTTAACCATCAAATTGTCATCGCCAAGGATTTCGACAGGGTTATTGAGAAGGCGGAAATCGATTCCCTCTTCCATTGCGTGTTCGACTTCTTCTTTGCGGGCTGGGAGCTCTTCTAAGCTGCGGCGGTAGATGATATAGACCTTTTGAGCGCCGAGACGCATCGCACATCTACAGGCGTCCATCGCAACGTTGCCCCCTCCAACGACCGCGACCTCTTTCCCGTGCATGATTGGAGTCTCGCTATTATCTAGATAAGCTTTCATGAGATTGATGCGGGTGAGAAATTCGTTCGCGCTATAAACGCCTTTGAGATTCTCGCCAGGAATTCCCATAAAGCGGGGGAGTCCAGCGCCAGTTCCGATATAGACAGCCTCATATCCATGTTCGTTCAATAGCTCATCGATGGAGAATGTTTTTCCAATAACGACGTCAGTGCGGATCGTCACGCCCATCTTTTTAAGATTCTCCACTTCGTTTTGGACGATGGATTTTGGAAGACGGAATTCAGGGATGCCGTATGATAAAACTCCTCCCGCTAGATGAAGTGCTTCAAAAACAGTCACTTCATAGCCAAGTTTCGCTAAATCTCCAGCGCAAGTCAGACCCGATGGCCCGCTTCCTACAACCGCCACTTTATGACCGTTATGGGTTGGTTTTTTGAATTCTACGAGATGATTTTCGCGCGCATAGTCCGCGACAAATCTCTCTAGGCGCCCAATTGCCACGGGATCGCATTTCATTTTCGGATTAGCGGCGCGGATACAATATTTCTCGCACTGGGATTCTTGAGGGCAAACTCGCCCACAAATGCTAGAAAGAGAAGAAGATTTTAATAAGACGTCATTCGCTCCTTTTAAGTCATTTTCTCTAATTTTAGCGATAAAGCCAGGAATGTCGATATGGACGGGGCAGCCAGATACGCAGTGGGGGACTTTGCAGTTTAAGCAGCGGTTCGCTTCCTCTAGCGCGATATCTAAGGTATAGCCTGTTGCGACTTCTTTAAAGTTATGCGCGCGGATACTTGCCTCTTGGCTTGGCATCGGATTCTTTACTTTGCTTGGATTGAAGGCCATGTTATTTTTCCTCCGCTTTTTTGAAGAGATTACAAGTTTCTTCGTATTTATGACGTTCCCAATCGCGATAGATGCAGTTTCGCTTATTCGCTTCATCGAAATCGACGAGATGTCCATCGAAGTCAGGCCCATCGACACAGGCGAATTTCATTTCGCCTCCTACCGATAAGCGGCATCCTCCGCACATCCCAGTCCCATCAATCATGATTGGGTTCATCGAAACTACTGTTTTGATGTTGTATTTTTTCGTGAGCAAGCAAACGAATTTCATCATGACGATTGGGCCGATCGCAATGACTTCGTCGTATTGGTTACCTGCTTGTATTAATGATTCTAGAGCATTCGTGACAAGACCTTTTTCGCCATAACTTCCATCATCGGTCATGATTTTTAGAATATTGCTGCATGTTTTGAATTCATCTTCTAAAATGACGAGGTCTTTACTACGAAATCCAACAATCGAGTGGACTATTGCGCCCATTTCGTGGAGCTTCTCTGCAATAGGAAGAGCGATTGCGCTGCCCGCGCCTCCGCCGATAATACACACTTTTTTAAGGCCATCGAGCTCGCTAGGTCTACCAAGAGGGCCGACAAAATCCTCTAGATATTCGCCTTCTTTTTTGTGATTTAGCTCTTCGGTTGTGGCACCGACGATTTGGAAAATGATTTTCACGGCCCCTTCTTCTATATTCTCGCCGGCAATCGTGAGAGGGATGCGTTCCCCGTTTTCGTTAACGCGGAGAATGATGAATTCGCCCGGTTTCGCTTTTTTAGCGATGTCAGGGGCGTAGATTTCCATCTGGGTGACGGTGGGGTTCAAAACTTTTTTTCTGACAATTTTGAACATACTTCCTCCTTATAAATCTATTGTTTTGTGGATTCTATCCACGAAATAATCCTTTTTCTTTGTATAGCAGTGGAGCGCTTTTGTCGACATTTTGACGCTTAATTGATCAATGCTTCTTTCGGATACTTTAAAGCCATCCGCGTAGAGATATCCTCTCCGAGACGAATCGCTTTTGAAATTGATGGTTCTATTCGCGTTAATCACTAATGGGCTACCGATTGTTTTATGGGCTTTAGAACGGATACTAGCGACTTCCGTGAGCTCCATCACGCGGAGAGATGAATCGAGTATCGCTCCATTAAGGCTGCGGTTATAGGCCATCGAGCCAGAAACGGTAGACACGATAATTCCTGCGCCAAAGTAGTGCTCTAGATATTCTTTGTCGAGAGCAATGTCATAATCGATATTTTGAGATAAGCCGGTTAAATTGAATTCATTTAAAGCGTAATAGGTAGCCTCTTTGCAATGGGTTTCTAATACATCGATTTCACGAAGAAGGAATTTTTTATCGAAAACAATCGCAGGGATGTCTTTAATGTCTTCTTCCGAAAAATCGTTATAAAACCCAATCGTTCCGGCGTTAAAGCAAAGATAACGGGTTTCTTTGTTTTTAGGGAACGTCGCTTGTGCGGCTTTTAAAAACGTGCCATCTCCTCCGATGACGATGATTAGTTCTGGGTCAACTTCATCTTTTTGGAAACGAGAGTCGATAGAAACCACATCTAAAATGTTACTCACGAAAGAGGATGCTTCTAATCCTTTTTTGATAAATAAGCGGTACTTCATGCTAAATCAGGCAAATAGAAGGATACTTCGCCTTCTCTTAATCATAATATAAGAAAAACTATTTGTATTTATAGAATCCTTCCCCAGAAGCAACTCCGAGCTTCCCTTGATCGATATATTCTTTGAGCATATCGCGTTGAAGCTTGAAATGGAATGGGGCAAGGAAACTAGGAATCTTGCAATAAGCATTCACGATTTCGTAAGCGGTTTTTAGCCCAACGACATCAAGGATTTGGAATGGCCCTTTCGGAGCACCCGTCCCTTTGACCCAGGCCGTATCGATAGAAGAAGGATCACTAATATCAAGGACGTATAAATCCATTGCAGCGAATAGGAAAGGAATGAGCATCGAGTTAAGCAAATATCCTGCTTTTTCCTTTTTGACAGGGAGAGGTATCATACGAATGTCTTTCGCGAATTCTAGTGTTTCATCGAAATACTTCATATTCGTTTTCCCTTGCGCCATGACTTCGGCGATGTTATTGAGCCAAATCTCATTCGCAAAGTGCATCGCTAAGTAGCGGTCTGGGCGACCGGTGTATTTCGCAAACGTGCTCGGAAGCATGGAAGAGCTATTGGTAAGAAGAACGGTTTTTGGATCAAGAAGCGGAGCGGCTTTTTTGTAGAATTCAATTTTCGCGTCTTTATTTTCCGTCATGGACTCGATGACGACATCGGCATCTACGAACGCTTTTTTCATATCGAGCTCAAGCTTTATATTCTTATAAGCTTCTTCGACTTTTTTCTTGCATTCTTCCGCGTCGAAATGATCTGGACTAGCAATACCCATGCACCATTTTTCTTTCGTGGTGGCCATTCTTTCGATGGCTTCAAGATAGTCTTTCTTCACCATTTCGATTTTTGGTTTGGTACGGCCAATGCTTGACTCGCTCCTTAGCCAAATGGTCACATCAAAACTGCAATAGGCGGCTTGGAAGGCGATTTGTGTTCCGAGGACGCCACCCCCAGCGACAACGACTTTTTTGAAACTCATTGTGGTTTCTCCTTATGAATGTAAAAAGTTAAAATAAATTATAAAGGAATTTTGTGTTTTAGGAAGATAGAATTAAGACACCATCGAATGATTTTGGCTAGAGAGCCACGTAAATAATGACCTTTTTCTTTCGTTTTGAAAGATTTTTTTATTCGTTATTTCGGTATTTGATTCCTGATTTTATTAGTTACAATCGAATGTTTTTGTAAGCGATTACACGAAAGTGCTTGAAAAACGCGGGGGGGGGGTTAAAATTTCATAAATTTGTCACAAATAGAAAGGATTGTATGGACAAGAAAAAAGAAAATTTGTTTACGCGAATTTATGGTCACGTTAGCAAAGGCTGGATCATAGGACGAGCTGTGAGCTGCGCTGCAATTGCCGCCTTAATCGTTGCGATAAGCGTTGGCACTTCGATTGCAAACTCCTATTCGTCTCAGCTCACTGCTTACCTTTGCCCCCCGTTAACGGATGATTCGCAAGTTTCGCAAGCCCAAGCCGCAGGTGCTGAGCTCGCGAAAAAAGTGGAGCTTGAAGGGGCGACACTACTAAAGAATGATAACAACACCCTTCCACTTTCAAAAACTGACGATAAAAAAGTCAATGTTTTCGGATTCGGATCTGTCGATTGGTCGTATGGCGGAATTGGAAACGGATGTTCTGGACAAGTGAGACCAGAAAACGATGACCCAAATTCCGTGACTGATTTAATGAAGGCTTTAAATCGATACGGCATTCAAGCAAATAGCGAATTGCAAAATTTTTATCGTGAATGGTGTGAGCCGGTTAACCTCATTAAGGATCCAAATAACACCGATAGAAATTTTGCTGCGACTCTTCGAGAACCTCCAATGAGCCAATACTCTAGTGAGCTATTAGAAAGAGCGAAAGAATATTCTAATGTGGCGATTGCCGTTATTTCTCGCACTTGTTTTGAAAATACCGACCTTCCTAACACTCAAAGAAAAGCTGGTCCTGGAATGAACGAGGACAATACTCGCCATTATCTAGAAATCTCAACGGAAGAAGAGGAAATGCTTAGATATTTGGGTTCTAACTACGAGAAGGTCGTTGTTCTAATCAATGCTGGTAACATGATGGAACTTGGCTTTATGGATTCTATTCCTGGGCTTGACGCTTGCGTTTATGTCGGCGTTACGGGAACGCAAGCCGCTGCTTCGATTCCTGCTTTACTTTGGGGTGATACTCCTTTCTCTGGGAAATTAGTGGATACCGTTCCTTATTCCTTCGACGATATGACTTCGAGCTATTCGAATTGGTTTGGCGCCGTTAGTTACGCAAACGGCGGGCAAGGTGTCGACTATGTAGAAGGAATCTATGTAGGCTATAAATGGTTTGAAACCGCCGATAAAGAAGGTGTATGGACAAACGTTGATAATAGTGCCGCCTATGGCGAAAAGGCAAAAGGATATTACGGGGTTGTCCAATATCCTTTCGGGTACGGCTTATCTTACACAAATTTCGATTGGAAAATCGTTAAGTCTACGCCTGAAGCTGGTGTCTCAATTGATGAAAACACAAAATTCAAGATTGATGTTGAAGTTACTAATACCGGCAATTTTGCTGGCAAAGACGTCGTAGAAGCTTACGTTACTTTGCCTTACACAAAAGGCGGGATTGAAAAATCTTATGTCTCATTAGTTGGCTATGCAAAAACCGAGCTTTTGGCGCCTGGGACCTCTCAAACGGTCACCATTGACGTCGATGCTTATGATTTCCTCTCTTACGATTGCTATGACAAAAATAGCAATGGTTTCAAAGGTTATGAATTAGAGAGCGGCGATTATGAAATCAAACTCATGACCGATAGCCATAACATCAAGAAAATCGGAGATGAAGATGCCGTTTTGACATTCAAAGTCGATGACACAATCAAATGCGAAACCGATAAATACACCGGTGCAACGGTGAAAAACCTTTTCACTGGCGACGAGGCAATTGATGGATTCTCCATCGATGGGATTGAGTCCGACTACAACGCGAATATTCCGTTTATGTCAAGAAATGACTTTCAGGCTGGCTATTCTTTCCCGAAAAGGACGAATGAAGTCGCTAAAAGATCTTTATCCGATAGAGAGAATAATGCGCTTACTTATTCCGCTAATAAGGCTAAAGAATGGGATAACGCCACGACTGATGCTTTTGGAAACGAAGTGAATCAAACTAAGCCGACATGGGGCGCAAGTACTAACCTTAAGGTTGCTGAAAACGGCGTTCCTACTGAACTAGGTTTAGCATTAGGGCAAGACTATAACGACCCTAGATGGGAGGATGTGCTCAATCAAGTGAAATATAGCGAAGCCGTTTCTTTGGTTTCCAAGTCCCCATCTGGGAATAAAGCGATTGGTTCTATCGGTAAACCGAGGCTTTTAGCTTACGATTCTATGATTCAGATCAAGGGGTTTGCTGGTAAGCCAAGAGGCACTGGTAACCCATCGACAACGATTTTAGCGATGAGCTATAACAAAAACCTTGCTTATCAATATGCGACAAATTTTGCGAATGAAATGAACGCGATTGGCGTTCAAGCCGTTTTTGGCCCTGGCATCAATCTCCACCGTTCTCCCTTTGGTGGCAGAAACTTCGAATATTTCTCAGAAGACACCTATATGACTGCCGATATGGCTCGCATCATCGTTCGCGGATTGCAGAATTATGGTTGTAGCGTAGAGATGAAGCATCTTGTTTTAAACGAACAAGAGTCTTGGCGTTATGGGTGTGGCACTTGGCTCACGGAACAGGCGCTTAGAGAAACGTATTTGCGTCCTTTCCAAAGAGTAACCGAAGAAGAAAACCTTTCTGGGGTGATGACTGCCTTTAACCGCATTGGCTCATTGTGGGTTGGCGGAAGCACTGCTCTTATCACCGGCGTTTTAAGAAACGAATGGGGTTTTAAAGGCTATATCGATACTGACTGGACTGAAGGTATTACTGGTACTCCTGATGAACAACTTCGCGCTGGTGGAGAAATCGGAATGGCTCAGGCTTTAGGGGAATCTATCGCTTACGATTATGGGGAAGGGGCCGCCTCTGGTCGCTTGCAAAATCGTTTTAGAGATGCTGTCAAGCATGTTTTGTATGGCTGGCTCTCTCCAAAATATCAAGCGAGCGTTTATAAACCGGGCGAAGGTGAGAACATCACAACGTCCTTCACCATTCAATCTTGGCAGTGGTGGCAACCATCAATCATTGCGTTAAATTGCCTTGTGTATTTCGGTTGCGCGATTTGGTTAGTTTGCTTATTTATGCCATCTAAAAAATACCAAAACAATGATCCGACTGAACCAAATAACGGTAAGAAGGAGAATGCATAATTATGAAAGAGAAAAATAAAAAGTTATCTTTGATCAAAGGCCTATCCATTGGCGCTTTGAGTGTTGCGTTATTGGCGACTGTTGGCACAGTCTTCAGCGTCTCTTATTCAAGCTGGCAAAGCTATTACGAAACGATGGTCAAAGAAAAAGAGCAATATGAAAAAGAACACGCTCCAGAAGTGACTACGATGAAAGGCATTTCCGTCAAAATTAAAGACGGAGTTGGCTTCTATAA
The DNA here is from genome assembly GCA_002404865.1 of Caryophanales bacterium UBA4691. Taxonomy (GTDB): domain Bacteria; phylum Bacillota_I; class Bacilli_A; order RFN20; family CAG-826; genus UBA4951. Next base: position 52,144 of record DHKP01000028.1, read on the forward strand.
AAACGGAAAGGCGAAAGCAATCAAATCGAATTTCGTGGTTGAAGGCCTATACACAATCGGTAACGAAGTCAATCAACGCGATTACACAGAAGAGCTTTCCGATTATACGATTGAAGCGCCGGAAGACTTTACGGAAAAGGGTGGAGACGTTGTCTTCCATTATCTGAAGCAAGAGGCGGAAGTCGATGAAAACGGCAATGAGAAAAAGGACGAAGAAGGTAACGTAATCCTTAAGACGGTTTATGATTTCACGGAAACCATCACGATTGATTTGGTTGATGTGAAACCGGCCCTAGTATCTATCACTCATAATCCTTACATTGTGGCTTACGCAGAAGGAGACCGGTTTAATCGCGATGGCTTAGCCGCAGATATCATCAATAACGATGGTTCGACATATGCGGAGAACGTTTCTCTATCTTTACTATCATTCCCAACGAACCGTTTGACACTAGAAACCACAAGTGTAAAAGTCGGTTTCAAGTTTGGAGAGAGTGACGAGGATGTTGCTTATGGCGAAATCCCCGTAAAAGTGATGCCAAAAGACGAATTTACTAACGGAGAATTAGAATCCTTCACTATTGAAGGAGACAATGTCCTTGAAGCTGGCTCTTCCTTAAATAGTTATAAGCCCTTAGTCTATGGAACCTATTCTAGCGGTAATCGGATTCTACTTTCTGAAAGCCAATATAAATTAAGCGGATTAACGGGCGATGCCGAATTTGGGAAAAATTACTTTATTACGATTGCTTCTACTGAGAACCCCAATATCATTTCCCGGGTTTCTTTGAAAACGATGAAGAATTTGTCAACTAGCGAAGCAACCGTTAGCGGCGCTACAAAATATGAAGGGTATGTCAAAGATTTCGACAACAATGACTATATCGAATTCGCTTATAACTCTGAGAAAGAAGAAGTGGTTAAATTCATCCTTGATATGTCGAATGGTTTCTTTGAGTTTGCGAATAACAAGTTTGTTACCAAAGGCATCGATTTCAGCGACTTCGCTTATATTTCGATTAACGGCAACATCAAAGATACTTCCTTTACCTTCTTAGGAGGGGGCGCCTTCGATTACTTATCGGATGCGTATGCTAATTATCAAAAAGTGGAATTAGGCGCCTATAGAATAAAAAAGGGAGAAAACAAAATCCGCGTTACTTTCAAAGAAAGCAACACAGGTAAAACCTCCGCTTTCGGCGAATATGTCGCAGGTGCGATTTCGAAACTCACGATCACTCCTAATTCAAGCTCGCAAGAACATTCTATTTTCGGCGAATATTTTAACGAAAACGCTAATCCGACTCTCTCCATCAGCCAAAACACAACTTGGAACAATGATTTGGCTTGGGTTTACGCTTCTACTAGCGATGGCGAATACACTTATTTCTATTCGTGCAAACCAGGCAGTAGCAATGTTTCAATCATTAAATATGACTTGAATTCAAATCGTGTTGTAGCGAGTTCTGCTTTCTTTACTTTACTCAATGAAGACCATACGCCTTTGTTTATTAAGGATGGCTATATCTACACCACAAATAATGACGGCATGTTCTTGCGCCTACCGATTTCATTCATTGGCTTTGGCACAGCGAAATTCGAAGTTTTGCCAAAACTTGCATTTGAAAATGTCGCCGATAATAAGAAGATAAAATCCGCCTATTTCAATCAAAGTACAAGACAATACGCTCTTCTACTTGATAGCGGCCTAAGCTATTTTGATGCGAACGGTAAGCATTTGTATGGTGCCAAATCGTTTAAAAATGGCGTGAAGGTCACTGGTGACGATAGTTATCTTTATGTGTTTACGAATAAGAGCAATGGTGCGATTTCTCCTTCTATCCAAATTTATAATTGGGCAGGCGAACCAATAAAAACCATTAACCCAACAAACACAATCGAAACGATGGGAATAGAAAAAGAGAAGAAAGGCAGCACAAATGTCCAATCCATTGTTGCCATGAACGGAAACCTATATTTCACGATGGTTCGTTGGTCGGGTGGCAACAATTCAAGCGTATACAAAATTACGGCTGCCGGTGAAAGCGGGGCGTCTGAATCAGTAGAACGCTTGGGCTTATACGAATATATCTCTTCTTGCACCCAAAAAGACGTTTCCCCAAAATTCAATTCTTCCCTTTTCTCCGATAAAGTGGTGCAAAGCCAAATGGATATGTACGCTCATGGCATTTGCTCGGACGAAGAAAATCTCTACATTACGACAAATGTTGTATCAGGAGATACTGTAGTGAAAAAATTTAGCCTCGCTACAGGCGAATACTTGGGCAAAACGGCATCATTCAAAAGAAAAGAAATATGGGCGAATTCCGATTACCTTATGTACAAAGATGGCTATGTCTACGTATTCTCTGATGATGGCGTTAGACGTGTCAACGCTAGTGATATCACTGTCGATAACGCGCCTTCTTTTGAAACAAACGCCCTTACGATTGAAGGTATCGATGGGGCAAAAGCAGGCGCCTACAATGCAACCGTCAACAAGATGGCGATTATGGCAAACGGCAAGCTCAATATTATTGGTGGCAAATCGCTAAAGGTCGAGAAATCCGTTTCTGCTTCAAGCGGCTTAGGAATGGCTAGCGACGCGAATTATATTTACGTCTTCTTTGAGGAGAAGGCGGTGGGTGTGACTGCAAAATTCTCCGTTTATGATTGGTCCGGGAATTTGATTAAGGCAAATCAAGAAATCAAAGGCATCTCTAGTGAAGTCATAACAGCAAGCAACAATGTTCAAGGAATGGCCATGGTTAATGGCGAATGCTATTTCATGGTCAGCCGTTGGGATGTTAAGAGCCAAATCGCAAAAGTTACTTTCGACACATCTATTCTTGGCTAATAAGCCATAAACAAAAGGTTGCTAATGACATTTTGCTTCTTAGCAACCTTTTTCTGGCTCTGTGAAATCTAATGGGGATGGTGTGAATGAGACTTGCCAAATCTAAAGTAATCATTGGGGACGGTTATTTCTAATAATCCCAATAAATGCTACAAAGCTTTTACCAGTGTTTTTAGCGATTTTGTTTAAGCAATAGCTACTATATCTTTGCTTTATATCCAACGTCTTCAATTGCTTTGATGAGCTTTTCGTTTGGAATGCCTTTGCTTAAATCAACAATCGCTTGTTTGTCTTTTAGCGATACGCTTGCGTTAACGACCCCATCAACGCTTTCTAATGCACTTTTTACGTGACTCACGCAGTGCTCGCACATCATTCCTTCAATAGTGATTTCAACTTTCATGTTTTTATTCTCCTTATCAATGCTATTCATTATTATTGGGCATGCCTCATTCGTTAAAAACGAGGGCAATGGCTTTGGATTTTTCTTGCGGTCTCTATCTTTATATGGATTAAACAAATTTAATCGCAAGGCATTTAAAACAACCGTGACGCTAGATAAGCTCATCGCGGCAGCGCCCATCCAAGGACGTAACTTCGCTAAGCCAAACGCTGAGAATACGCCTGCGGCGATAGGGATCATAATTAAGTTATAAATAAACGCCCAGAAAAGATTCTCTTTTATATTATGGTACGTGGCTTTTGAAATCCGAATTGCCGCAACGGCGTCCATTAAGCTGGATTTCATTAAGACGATATCGCTAGAATCGATAGCAATGTCGCTTCCTGCTCCGATGGCGATACCAACATCCGCCTCTGTTAAAGAAACCGCATCGTTAATGCCGTCTCCTATCATCGCGACTTTGCCGTTTTCTTTAAGGCGCTTTATTACGTTTTGCTTATCTATTGGTAAACAAGAAGCGATAACGCCTTTAATGCCGACTTCCATAGCGATGGAACGCGCGGTTATTTCGTTATCCCCTGTTAGCATAACCGGAGTAATTCCCATTTCCATAAATTCTTTGATGGCAATTTTGGAATCTTCTTTGATGACGTCGCTGACGGCAATCACACCAAGGAAATGCTTGTTTTTTGCAAATAATAGAGGGGTTTTTCCTTCTAGCGACAAATTATCAATCATTGCTTGCTCTTTTACGCCGATAATTCCTTTTTCCTTAAAAAAGAGCGGAGATCCAGCAAGATATTCATCATTTCCGATAGAAGCGAGTAATCCGCTTCCAGGTAAGTTTTGAAAGGCATTCGTTTTTAATAAAGCGATGTTTCTTTCTTTCGCTTCTTCCTTGACGGCGATAGCGAGAGGATGAGAAGAATTCGCTTCAATGGAGGCGGCGATTTGCAAGAGATCGAACTCGATAACTTGACTAGGAATGATATTGGTTACTTTTGGTTTCCCTTGCGTGATGGTCCCTGTTTTATCCAAAACGACGAAATCGATTTTACCCGCTTCTTCTAGAGCCCGTGCGTTTTTGAATAAGATCCCTTTTCTTGCCGCTAAGCCGTTTCCAACCATAATTGCGACTGGTGTAGCAAGCCCTAAAGCACATGGGCAAGAGATAACAAGGATTGAAATCGCTCTTTCTAGGGAATAAGAAAGAAGCGTTACCTCATCCAATGAGCTTACGAAATTTTGCCCAAAAATCATCCAGAAAATGAAAGTGATCAAAGAGACTAACAAAACGATTGGGACGAATATTCCTGCAATTTTGTCAGTAATCTCGGATATCTTTGTTTTTGTGCCGCTAGAAGCTTCTACCATCTTAATGATTTGGCTTAATGTTGTCTCTTCTCCTACGCGCGTTGCTTCGCAGATGAGTGCTCCGTTTTGGTTGATGGTCGCGGTACTTACTTTATCGCCTATTTTTTTATCTACTGGCAAAGATTCCCCTGTTAGAGGCGATTCGTCAACTGCGCTTTCGCCCTTTTTGATCGTTCCGTCTACTGGAATGCTTTCCCCAGGTTTCACTAAGAAAAGGTCGCCAACTTTTAAAGAACTTGCTAAAACAGTTTTTTCTTCATCATCGATCAATAGATGCGCTTCTTTTGGCGCTAAATCGAGCAGGCCTTTTAAGGCGCTTGTGGTTTTGCCTTTGCTATAGGATTCAAGCGTTTTTCCAATCGTAATTAAGGCTGGAACCATACCGCTTGTTTCAAAAGAGAGGTTCATCGCATCCCTCATTAAAGAATTCATATTCATGCTTAGGGCATCTCTACCCATCAAGTAGAGCATCGCAACGCTATAAATCCAAGCGATCCCTGAGCCTAGCATCACAAGCGTATCCATATTTGGAGAACGACGGTATAGCGCTTTTGATCCAGATAAGAAGAATTCATGATTAATGAGCATAATCGCTAAAGACAAAAGCATCTCGGTTAAGCCTAGATAGATTGGATTGTCATTAAAAACGCCTAATGGCCAGCTTAACATATATCCCGTCCCTAAATAAAATAGAGGAACGAGTAAAATGAATGAGGCGATTAGTCGTTTTGCTAGCAGCGGCGTTTCTTTATCGAGAAAGCGATCATCTTCGATTGATGTTTTTTCCTCTTTCCTATTTGCTAGGGTAGCCTTATACCCGGCTTTTTGAATCGCTTCGATGATTAAAGAAGGGGTAGCAGGGCCTTTGTAGCTAACTAACATTGAGTTCATAAGAAGATTCACGGAGACGTCAGTGACGCCTTTTACGCTTTTGGCGGCCCTTTCTACTGCGTTAGCGCAACTAGCGCAGCTCATTCCGCTAATATCGTATTTCTCGTTTTCCATAATCATTGTAGCCTCTTAATGATTTCAAACACTTCGTCAATCGCCTCGTCTTTGCCTTCGAGGACGCTTTCTTTTACACATGTGTTCATATGCGTTTTCAAAATGAGATATCCAACCGACTTAAGCGCTTTTTCAATCGCGGCGATTTGGTTTAAGATATCTCCGCAATAACGGTTCTCATCGAGCATTTTCCCGATTCCCTTCATTTGCCCAACGAGGCGATTAACCCTTGTTTTTAATGCTTTAAGTTCACTAGGATCCCGTTCCCTAATGCGACTATGTTGGTGACAGCACTCCATAAAATTATCTCCCTTTCAGGCAATAAAATATACCCTATGGGGGTATATATCAAGCAAGATGCTTTATTCATCATTTCCCAATGAGTAAAATAGGTGCCATGAAAAGCGAAAAGATTAATTTTGATGGGCTCATGAATTGTCGTGATTTAGGGGGATTCACTGGCCTAAATAATAAGAAAACGGTTTATAAGAAAGTCTATCGGAGCGACTCCCTCGACCGTCTTACAAAGAAGGACGTTGATATTCTCTCTAAGGAGCTTCATGTTCGTTACGATATCGATTTAAGAGCCCCTTTAGAAAGCGTTATTTTTCCTGATACGAAGATTCCGGGCGCCGAATATTTGTCTCTTCCTACCCAAGGGCGAGATTTTATCGTGAATAATGAAAATCATAAACCCTACGATTTAGGCGATATTAACTTGAATCGGAACGTTAATTTTTTGTTCCATTGGGACAAAAATGGATCGAGTTTAGAAGCCATGAAAAGGAATTATCGAGCAAGAATCATTGATGAAGAAGCAAAACGCAGTTACGCAAAATTCTTCTCTTTGCTTGCGAATTTAGAAGATGGGGCGGTACTTTTCCATTGCCATGATGGGAAAGATAGAACTGGGGTTGTGACGATGCTTTATTTAGGGATACTTGGAGTATCTAGCGAAGATATCTTAGAGGATTATCTAGCCACGAATATTTACGTAAAAAAGAAAATTGAGGCAAGGAAAAAGTATTTCGATGAAGCCATACACTTATCGAAGAGCGATCCGATGTATGAATCTTTACTGCTTCTTACGGGTGTCCATAAAAGCTGGCTACTTGAAGCGATGGATGAAGTGAATAAGCTTGGTGGTTATGAAGAATACCTTCTTCATGAGGCGAATGTGAGTAAAGAAACGATCGAGCGTGTCCGCAATAAATATCTCCAATAATCGTTCCTAAATTATTTTGGTTTGGTTAAAAAACTGCCCATATTTCTACGAGCAGTTTTTGTATTTGAGAATTAATTGATTAAGCCTTATCGACGCTTCCGAAGAGTTTCATCTTCTCTTCGACTTTCGCGCAGATGGCATTGAATCCTGGCTTTAAGATCTTGCGAGGATCGTATCCTTTTTCAAGGTTATCGGCAGTTGGATTTGCCTTTCCGCTTGCGCAATAATCGATTGTCGCTTGGGCGAAAACGAGTTGGCAATCGGTATTGACGTTGATTTTGCTCACGCCGTTTTTGATGGCGTGGACGATTTGATCATCAGGGATTCCGGTTCCGCCATGTAAGACAAGAGGAATACCGCCGGTGGCCTTGTTGATTTCTTCAAGCGCATCGAAATGGAGACCTTTCCAGTCTTCTGGATAGATACCATGGATATTTCCGATGCCAGCGGCTAAGAAATCGATCCCAAGATCAACGATTTTTTTGCATTCTTTTGGATCAGCGACTTCTCCATCCGCGGTGACGCCATCTTCGGTTCCGCCGATTGCGCCGACTTCCGCTTCAATGGATAAACCTTTATCGTGAGCTAACGCGACGAGCTCAGTGGTCTTTTTGATATTTTCTTCGAACGGGAGAGAAGAACCATCGAACATAATGGAAGTGAATCCGGCATCAATGCACTCTTTTGCGGCTTCATAGGTGCCGTGGTCAAGGTGAAGAACGACTGGGACGGTGATGCCAAGGCTTTCGTCCATGGCTCTTACCATCGCGGCAACGGTTTTAAAACCTGCCATATATTTACCAGCCCCACAGCTAACGCCTAGAATCACTGGCGAATTGAGCTTTTGGGCGGTGAGAAGGACGGCTTTCGTCCATTCAAGGTTGTTGATGTTGAATTGCCCAACGGCGTAGTGTCCGTCGCGAGCGAGTTTCAACATTCTTGTAGCATTTACTAACATGATTGAGAACCTCCAAGTTCCAAAGAATATTATTCCTTTCTCTCACTTTCTTTGCAACTCTATCGACTTACTTCTAAAATAAATCGTATGGATTTTAGTGGTTGGGAAAAACTTTCTCTTGTCGATTACGATGACCGTATCGCGACAACTCTATTTGTAGCGGGCTGCAATTTGCGTTGCCCGTTTTGTCATAATAGCGAGCTTGTATTGCATCCAAAGAATAATCCTACGATTTCTTGGGAAGAGATAATGGAATATCTTGAGCGGAGAAAAGGCGTGCTAGATGCAGTAGTTATCACAGGCGGAGAGCCGACACTGATGAATGACCTCATCGAGAAGATGCAAGATATTAAAAAACTCGGCTATTTAATTAAATTGGATACCAATGGCACAAATCCAGATTTATTGATGGATTTATCTAATCTAGGGTTAGTGGACTATATTGCCATGGATATTAAGAATTCTTTGCCAAAATATGGCGTTACCTCTGGGAAGCCATTGCTTGACACTTCTAAGATAGAAGAATCGATTCGCTTTTTGCTTAATGGCGTGATCGATTATGAATTCCGAACCACAATCATTGATGAATTCCATACTAGTTTAGATATGGAACGAATCGGGCAATTGATTGAAGGGGCAAAACGTTATTACCTTCAACGCTATATCGATAATGAGTATTGCATTGAGCATGGCTATCATGAAGTTTCAAAAGAAAAGGCTCTTGTTTTCAAAGCAATCGTAAGCAAATACGTTAAACAAGTATCTTTGCGCGGCTATGAATAAAAAATAACGCTAGCTGACCTAGCGTTATTTGATGGAATATAAGTATTTATTTGCGCTTAAGCTCGCAATCGCGCCATCTCCGCATGCGGTAGTGAGTTGACGCACTTTTTTATCGGTGCAATCGCCAGCGGCAAATAGCCCTTTCGTCTTTGTGCTCTTGTCTTCATCCACTTTGATGAAACCGTGATTCAATTCGACTAAATTTGAGAATCTAACGTTATCAGGAACTTGCCCAATCGCAACAAACGCGGCTTTTGCTGGGATTTCTATCATTTCTTTGCTTATCGTATTTTCATAGCGGACTGCCGTTAAGGAAGTCCCATCCCCGATAAATTCTTTTGAATTCATATTGTGATAAACGGTTACGTTCTTTAAAGAAAGAAGCGCACTAACGAGAACTTCATCCGCGAAAAAGCGATCGAATAAAGTAACGATATTGACATGGGAACAAATGCTAGCGAGCATCAAGGCGTATTGGAGAGCGCTATTGGCGTCCCCGATGACGGTTACGTCTTGATTGCTATAGAAGGCCCCGTCGCATACGGCGCAATAGGAAATTCCGTGCCCTAAATATTTGTCTTCGCCCTCGATATTCAAATGACGATGTTTGACGCCTGTTGCGATAATGACGGCCTTTGCCTTGTATTCGGCATATTGGCCTTTAATGATAAAGGTATCGCCTTCTTTTTGAATGGATAACGCTTCATCGAGTTCGAAAGCCCCGCCTAAAGCGCTATATTGCTCAAACATATTATTTGAGAGTTCTAGCCCGCTGATGGATGCAATGCTTGGGAAATTCTCAACGCGAGGAGAATCTGCGATTTGGCCTCCAATCGCTTCTTTTTCGAGCAAGGTAACGCTTCTGCCTGCTCTAAGAGCATAAAGACCTGCCGTTAAAGCAGCAGGTCCTCCACCGATGATAATGATATCAGGCGACATGTCCGCCTTTGACTTTCTCGATGTATCCGCGGATGAGAGAAGCATTCTCATACACGTCATAGCTATCGCCGTTCGGCACGATTAACGTTGGGGCTTTTGTGACACCAAATGCCAAGGTGGTTTCTTTATTGCTCATCGCATCGATGTTTTGGTAATGAATACCTTCTTTATCAAGGAGCATTTTCGCCATCTTGCAGTTTGGGCAAGTCGCAGAAGTGAATAACATTGGCTCAGTTACTTTTGGAAGAGCATGTTCATGCTTTTCAGCGCATGTGCAGTGGTCGCCTTCTTCACTATGGAAGATGCTTGTGGATGGATCATAGGTCTTACGATCTTTGAATTCTTGGCTCTTCCCAGCATTCCAGTTTTTCACAGGACGGTAGTAACCAGTGATACGGCTATAGACTTCAGTCTCTTTCCCACATACTGGGCATTTCCAGACTTCCCCAGCGAGATACCCATGGTCTGGGCAGATGGAATAAGTCGGAGACATCGTGTAATAAGGGAGCTTGTAATTTTCCGCAATCTTACGAACGAGTTTCATGCAGCTTTCCCAATTTGGAAGGCGTTGACCCAAGAAAGCGTGGAAGACGGTTCCTGATGTATAGAGAGTTTGGAATCGATCTTCGATATCCAAAGCTTGGAAGATATCGCTCGTAAATCCGACAGGAAGGTGAGAGCTATTGGTGTAATAAGGGACTTCCCCAGCTTTTCCAGCTGTGATGATGTCTGGATAACGTTCACGGTCATGTTTCGCTAAGCGATAAGAGGTTGATTCGGCTGGTGTTGCCTCGAGGTTGAAGAGGTCGCCGTATTTTTCTTGGTAATCGCTTAAGCGTGTTCTCATGTGGTTAAGAACTTCGACGGTGAAATCTTGCGCGTCTTTATGAGAGAGATCGTCTTTGAGCCAACGGGCATTGAGGCAAGCTTCGTTCATACCGACTAGACCAATCGTGGAGAAGTGGTTCTTGAATGTCCCTAAGTAATGTTTGGTATACGGGTATAATCCCGCTTCAAGTAAGGTTGTGACGGTCTTGCGTTTGATATCTAAGCTTCTCGCCGCAATATCCATCATATGGTCAAGACGAGCGTAGAAATCCGCTTTATCAGTGGCTAGATAAGCGATGCGTGGCATATTGATGGTAACAACACCGATAGAACCAGTCGATTCGCCACTTCCGAAGAAGCCGCCGGATTTTTTGCGGAGCTCACGTAAATCGAGACGTAAGCGGCAGCACATAGAGCGAACATCGCTTGGCTTCATATCACTATTGATATAGTTAGAGAAGTAAGGGGTGCCGTATTTAGCAGTCATCGTGAAGAGGAGACGGTTATTTTCCGTATCGCTCCAGTCGAAATCTTTGGTGATGGAGTAAGTTGGGATTGGGTATTGGAAGCCGCGCCCATTCGCGTCGCCTTCGATCATGACTTCGATGAAGGCCTTGTTGATCATCGCCATTTCTTTCTTGCAATCGCCATAGGTGAAGTCCATTGGCTTTCCACCGACAAGCGCTGGAAGATTTGCCATATCATCAGGAACGGTCCAATCTAATGTGACGTTGGTGAATGGCGCTTGTGTGCCCCAACGAGACGGAGTGTTCACGCCATAAATAAAGCTTTGGATGCATTGCTTGACTTGTTTGTAATCAAGATTGTCCGCTTTGACGAAAGGGGCTAAGTAGGTATCAAAGCTTGAGAAAGCTTGAGCACCTGCCCATTCGTTTTGCATGATGCCCAAGAAGTTCACCATTTGATTGCAAAGCGTCATTAAGTGACGAGCTGGAGTGGAAGTGATTTTGCCAGTGACTCCACCTAAGCCTTGTTGAATGAGTTGCTTTAGTGACCACCCAGCGCAATAGCCAGTTAGCATGCTTAAATCGTGAATGTGAATATCGGCATTGCGGTGAGCATCCGCGATTTCTTTATCATAAACTTGGGAGAGCCAGTAGTTAGCGGTGACGGCGCCAGAATTAGAAAGGATTAAGCCGCCGACAGAATAGGTGACTGTGCTATTTTCTTTAACGCGCCAGTCGTTAAGGCGAAGATAACTATCGACAACTGCGGCATAGTTAAGTTCGGTTTTCTTGATGTCGCGGAGTTGAGCGTGTTTATTGCGATAATCCATATAAGAACGAGCGACATCGACGTATTGAGCTTGGATCAATACGGTTTCAACGCTGTCTTGGATATCTTCTACCGCGATGATTTGATCTTTGACCTTTTTCGCAAAATCGGCGGTAACACGAAGTGCTAAAAGTTCAAGAATGTTTGGGGTGATGGTAACGTGCTCTTGATCGAAAGCACGGCCCATAGCAGCCTCAATTTTCTTAATGTCAAAGTCGACGATTGAATTGTCTCTTTTCTTAACGCGCAACATAACATAGTCCTCCTGAAATTTGATGTGGGTTGGGGTTAGAAAGCCATAGGGTCTTAGCTTTGAAGAACCCTAGCTACAACCATTCTATACTACGAACAGAGTAAGACGCTTCTCATATGCTCTATTCGCCCTGCGCAAGATATCATACCGAGCAAAATTCTAATTTCAATTATCAAAAAGACTCATCATGTGTAAGAAAACTTTTTGCTTAGGCGACGTACTCTTTTTTCTAAAGAAAAGTCGCGGTTTTGCGCCGAATTTTGAAACCCTATTTTTGGAAGAAGAAAGTCAATATCGATTTATAGCAAACTATACACTGTCTAAAGAAAGCAAAAAGTATTCGGAAGGAGTCTAAGAAAACAATTTTAATTGTAAAGATTCTTCGTTTTGAACATGGTTTTTTGACGAACGATTGAGTTTGTCGTATTCACTTAATATATTCGGAAGAGAATAAGAAAAAAATCGTAGTATATTTATTTAGATTAAAAAAGGAGAATTGTTTTTTCATGAAAAAGAAGAAAAGTTTCAAAGAGCAGCAAAAGAACTTTTGGGCGGATTTCAAAGCCTTCATGTTGCGTGGCAACGTTCTCGATCTTGCCGTTGGCGTTATCATCGGCGGCGCATTTAACGCAATCGTTACCGCGCTTGTCAATATTTTGCTTAGCGTTTGCACTTGGACGGTCCCGGGTGGCTTAAAAGGACTTGTTACGGTTTTACCCGCTGTGAACGACACTCAAGCTGGCATGAATAGCGCAATCGGGCTAGGCCAGCAGTTCGCCGCGAGCGACTTGCAAATGCTTGCGAAAACTCAAGCGATTGCCGATTATGGCGAAAGCGTTATCGCGGAGAACCCAAACTTAATTGAGTCGGTTAAGACGACGATTCTTAGCAAATACACATTGCACGGAACAAGCTATTTTTATAATGGCAGTGCTCTTATTGATTGGGGGACTTTTATTAATGCCATCGTTTCGTTTTTAATTATTGGCTTCACCCTATTTATCATTGTTCGGACTGTCAAAGTGATTCAAAGCAAGAATAAGGAAATCAAAGAAAAAGCCCTTGCGGAATTAAAGGCCAAAAATGAAAAAGCCGCGGAAGAAGCGATTACTCCAGTTGCGGAAGAAGCTGCACCCGCTCCTGCTGCTCCGGCTGCGCCTGCAGATATTGATGTCTTACTACAAATCCGTGACGAACTAAAGAAACTCAACGAAAAAGATAAAAAGGAAGATAAATAAGTGTAAATCATTAAAACGTCCATTCCTCCAAAAAGGAGAAACGGGCGCTTTTTTGATTAAAGAACGTCTTAAAAATAAGCTTTTATTGCGGTGATAATTAAAAATAACCGCGCAAAACTTAGTGATTAATGCGAAAAAAGAGTTTGTAAAAACATCGCGATTCTCAGGTTAAAAAGTTAAAATTCTAAAGCTAGGCAACTATAAAAAATGCCAATTTGGCATTAGCTCGTATCATTTGTGGAGGGGTATAATATGATTAGGAATTTACATTTCGAAGGAATTGAAAATTTTAGAGATTTAGGAGGCTATGAAACTCCTTATGGCCATACTCATTCTGGCGTGATTTATCGAAGTGGCTCTTTAACTAACGCGACCGACGCTGATTTAGACAAGATGGTTTCTTTAGGCATCAAAACGATTATTGATCTACGCGACCAAAATAGCCCTGTAACAAAAGTGGACCGTGTGAAAAACGATTCTCGTTTTCTGACGATTGAATGCTCCGTGAATGGAAACGGAAGGATTCCTGTGGATTACGATGATGGGGTTGCTAGCTATTTAGAAATGCTAGAAGATCCTCGCCAAGCAAGGAAAATCCTTTATTCCATCATGAATTCTCCAAAGCCTCTTTTAATTCATTGCATGGCGGGGAAAGACCGAACAGGCGTCTTTTCTTCTTTGATTTTGCTCGCTAATGGCGTTACTGTCGATGATGTTAATGAAAACTATATGGAGTCTTTCCCGCTTCTAGCGCCCTCTACTAGGAAATTAAAACAAGAAGATCCTTCTTTCCCGCTTTTTCCTTTGACGCCCAATCAATTTTTATTTTTAGATTTCTATGACGCTTTCCTTGCTAGATGGGGAAGCGTAGATGATTATTTAGAGTGGCTGCTTTTCACAGACGATGAAATCGAACTCTTCCATAACTTATTAGGAAAACAAGAGAAAAGCTGTGGGGCGGTTGTTTTCCATAATAATGACATCTTGGTGGAACATATGGCCATGGGGCACTATAGCATCCCTAAAGGCCATGTGGAAATTATCGACCCAAACGATGAAGCGACTGCCCTTCGCGAAATTAAAGAAGAGACGGGTCTAGATGTGCAGCTAATGAAGAGCGGGACTTATTCCATTTATTATTCGCCGAAAGTCGGTGTAGCCAAAGAAGTTAAGTTTTTTATCGCGGATGCTTCTAAGGCAAAAACAACTCCTCAAAAAGAAGAAGTAAGCGATATTTATTGGCTTTCTCCGAATGACGCGATTCGTTGTATGTCTCATGATAGCGATCGAAAAGTCATCCAATGGGCTTGCGAGGAACGCGCTAGAATTCTTTATCACGATAAGAAAAATCAATAGATTGTCTTAATGATATGCTCGCAATAGGCTTTGGCGACGTTTTTGCCTGTGGCTTTTTCGATTCCGTCAATGAAGGCATTACTATTGACTTCGCATAAAATCGGGGAGCCGCTTTCTCCAAGCAATAAATCAACGCCGCAATAATCTAAATCCAAAATACTTGCGGCTTTTTCCGCCATTTCAATGAATGAAGCAGGAGGAGCGAAGCTTTCTCCTTTCCCCCCTAAGGCGATGTTGCTACGAAAATCGCCATTTTCGTTATAGCGCTTCATACATGCGAACGCTTTTTTGTTGATGACGATGATGCGAAAATCTTTGCCAAAAGAACTACGAATAAAAGACTGATATAGGCGAGGCATATAGGCGATTTCATTTTCTTTTTCGATTAGTTCTTCGCGATTATGAACTAGGCAAACGCCTCTTCCTTGCGAACCATAATTGGTTTTGCTTATGAAAGGATAAGCGAGCTCTTTCTCAAGATGATTTAGGAAAGATAGATCGTTTTTATTCGAATAGCAAAGAGGGGCGCTGATCGTTTTTGGCATCGCAATGCCGTGATTCGTTAGAGCTAGGTAAGTGAGCATTTTGTCATCGCAAAGGCGTATTGCTTCGGCGTGATTGAATAAGCGGAAACCGTTTTGCTCAAGCATATAAGCGATATAAGGGTCTTTATCTAAGTAAATGATAAAATCCACTTTCAAATCTTTCTTTTTGAAAAAGCCGTCTTCATCAATATAAGAAAAGATCTCTGCGTTGTTGGTGATCTCGATTTCGATGCCATAATGCCGAAATTCTTCTTGGAGGCGTTCCGCTAGATGGAGCAAGCCAATATAAGCGATGTAGGCATTTAAAATAACAATCCCTTTTCGAAACATGCCGCTATTATAGCTTCATCGTTATTTAAGGTGTGACATCTCTTTCAAACTTAAATTACGTCAAATAAAACTATTTGTAAAAATTTTATCGAAGAAGGCGGATTAGTTTTCTATATTTAAAGATTCTTTCTTTGAAAGGAATGGCTCACGCGTTAAACTAATTTTATGACAAAAAACGAAAACATTACGATTACTCCACAAAAAAAGAAATCACGGTTGGGCGAAATATTTCGCTTTATTGTTGTTGGCTGCCTATGCACCATTATTGATTTTGCAATCGAATATCTTTTAGGCCTTGCCTTCGCGAACAACCTTTCCTTATTAGGATCTAAAACGGTTGATGGAAACCTCATTCCTGGATATGGATCTTATTTAGCGATTTCCGTATGCGTTATTTGCGGCTTTGGGATTTCTTTATTGGTCAACTTCTTCTTTTCTAGAAAGTGGGTTTTCCAAGACGTCGATAAGAACACGAATTACAACACCCCACGTTATTTCTGGAAATACACTTGGTTCGCGATTGGCGGATTAGCCCTTGGCGTTGGCATACAATGTTTATGCTTATGGGTCATTGACTTAATTTGGGATATCAATCTATCTATCGATCCATTCCAAAAAGTGGATTGGGGAAAGCTTTTTCACGATGGTAATGTTGCCTTTTGGGCGTTCTTTGCGGCGTTTTGCATCAAAACCCTCATCGTTCTTTTCTACAATTATTGGACAAGAAAAGCTTTTATCTTCAAATCGCCAAAAGCAGCGATTATGGTTGATAAAGCTTCCACATCCATCAATGATGATGTCATCAAAAACCATTATCGAAGTGACGCCACCGTTTTTAGTGATTTAGTGCCAGGTGCTAAAAAAGAAGAGAAAAAAGAAGAACCGAAAATCGTACCGATGATTGAACACAAAGACGAAGAAAAGAAGAAAACAATCCCAACCAATGATAACGTTGATGTTGTTTTTGGAAAGCCGCAATTCAATTGGGGGAAACGCTTAACGAAACAAAATGTTCGCGACATGATTTATTCAAGCTTAGAAATCTATGACAAGCGAACAACGCCAGTCGCAAATAAAGCAACCATCAAAAAGATGATAGTTGATGCAATTCTAGAAGAAGAAGATAAAATGCGCCGCGGCATTGACGATTAAATAAAATCGCTTAAACAATCCGCCTATTCATCAAGATAGATTGTTTTTATTATAGAGAAGAATTTTGCGACCTCTTCCGTTGGCTCTTCATAATGATCGATAAAATTTTGTATGGCGGCTTCAGGAACCCATTTTTCTTTTCTACGCATTTTGTTGCGTTTAAAGCACAAGGAATAATCATGCATTTTAAAAAGGATAAGGATTGCCTTGTCATAACCTTTTAAGCGGCTCATGTAATAGTATCTACGGTAATTATCGGTGAAAGTGCTATCCTCGATTACGGTGCATTCGCCTTCGTTTTCTATAAACCATTCGTTGCCTAACGCAATCATTTTATCGTAAAGAATGCGTCTATCTTTTGGGAACGATTGATAATCTCCCATAACGGAAAAGCGAACTTGATCGGTGTCAACGATACGGACGTTTTTGTGTGTTTTAGCATATGCTTCATTCCAAGTTGATTTTCCACTTCCAGGAACCCCACATGTCATGATGAGTGTTTTCATATTTTAATCTTTCCTACATTCTTTCTTGTTTTGTCACGATTTTAATCCCGCTGTCGCAAAGATAGACCACGCTACCTTTTTCTATTGAAGCGGTGAGATAAACGTTAGCCCCAATCGTAACTCCCTTACCGATGATGGTATTCCCTCCTAGAATCGAAGCGTTTGAATAAATGGTTACATTATCTTCGATTGTTGGGTGACGGCGATTTCCTTTGAGAAATTTGCCTCTCGATAATGATTTTGCCCCAATCGTAACGCCTTGGTAGAGTTTGACATTATCTCCAATAATCGCAGTTTCTCCTATTACAATGCCAGTCCCATGGTCGATAAAAAGCCTCTTACCGATTGTTGCGCCTGGGCTGATGTCAATGCCGGTTTCTTTATGAGCTTTCTCGCTAATGATTCTTGCGACTTGTTTCATACCGATTAAATAAAGAGGATGGGCAATTCGATAATGGAGAATTGCAGAGAATCCGGGATAGCATCGCACAATTTCTTCAATGGAATTACTCGCGGGATCGCCGTCCAAAATGCTATCCGCCGATCCAAAAACGAGTTCTCGGATCGAGGGGAGAAGCGATAAAAAGCGCTCGCATTCTCCTTCGACGTTTTCATTGCCGCTCTCTATTAATAATTCGCTTAGCTTCTCTTTGATATTTTCAATAATCCTTGCAATATCCTCTTCTTTATAGTCGATTTTGATAAAATCGAGTGTAATTAGTTTTTCGCAGCTCTCATAAAATGAATAAACCAAAGGAAGAGAAACATTGCTCTTTTTGTCGGCTTCTCTCTTTTGATATTCTTTTTTCATTTCTTCGATTAGATTTTGGATATTCATAATCATATTTTATTTTATTCAAAAAGTCCTGGAACGGAGAGATACCTTTCTCCATTATCGGGAAGAACGGTCACTAAGTTTCTGCCTGGGTTATCTTTAGCAAAGCGGACTAAGGCACACACATTCGCGCCAGACGAGATGCCTACGAAAATGCCTTCTTTCCTTGCGAGTAGACGCGTGAATTCGTAAGCTTCATCGTCTTTCATTTCAACCACTTTATCAACGTAATTCAAATCAAGGACGTCTGGCTTAAAACCAGCGCCGATGCCTTGAATTTTATGAGGGCCTTTTTTTCCTTCATTGATGAAGGGAGAGTTTTCTGGCTCAACGCCGATTGAGATGATGTTTTTATTTTGTTCTTTTAAATATCGAGAAGTTCCAGTCAAGGTTCCGCCCGTCCCGAAACTAGCGATGAAAATATCTATGTCCCCATCTAAATCGCGATATATTTCTGGTCCTGTGGTTTTATAGTGGGCTAAAGAATTATCGCAATTAGTGAATTGAGAAGGAATAAAAGCGCTCGGTAGAGATGAGGCGTACTTTTTAGCTTCTTCTATTGCTAGGCTCATTCCGCCTTTCGCGTCTACTAGACGAATATCCGCCCCGAAGGCTTTCATGATTTTTATGCGCTCGATAGAGCAATTGCTCGGCATGAAAATAGCGCATTTCATTCCTAGTGTCGCAGAGATTGCGGCAAGCCCAATCCCCGTATTTCCACTTGTTGGCTCTACGATTACGGTGTCTTTAGTGATTTCACCTCGCTTCAAAGCAAGGAGAATCATTTCCTTCGCGATTCTATCTTTGATTGAACCGGTAGGATTAGTGCGTTCTAGTTTTGCAAAAATCCTAGCTTTTAAGGAGAAATATTTTTCCAAGCGCCTCAATTCGAGTAGAGGAGTCTCCCCGATAACGTCCAGTATACTATCTTTTACGTTCATAAAATTTGCACCTAAATATTATAGAGGATTCAGTAGGATGTTGAGATTCTCTTCCGTTAGTATTTATTGTTTAAGTGATTTTGAAATTCTTTGCTTAAGGAAATGTAATCGATTTTGCCTACGTTTGTATGTTCGAATTCGTTTTTGGCAAAAATGAAGTCGGGAAGCTCGTAAGAATTAAATTCTTCTTTTAACTCGTCTAGGATATTGTCTTTCTTCGATTCAAAGGGGATTCCTTCTTTTAAGTGAACAAAGAGAGCGGTATAGTCTCGCCCGTCTTTTTGTTCGCCTAAATAGGCGCATTCTTCGACATAAGGAAGCGAAGACACGAACTTTTCTATCGCAAGAGGATAAACATTTAATCCTTTCTTTTTTATCATGCGCTTTTTGCGCGAAACAAAGAATAAGAAACCATCTCTATCCATATAACCGATGTCACCTGTTTTTACCCATGGCTTGTTTTCGAAATAATAAAAGGGATCTTTTTGGTCGAAATAGCCATTCATCAATGTTTTGCCTGAGATAGCGATTTCTCCCATTTCGCCTGGCTTGACTTCCTTACCTTCCTCATTAAGTATTTTTACGATTACTCCAGGTAGCGGTTTTCCAATACTCCCTTTTCTGTTGTCGGAAAGACGATTGACGCTTAAAACGGTGACCGCTTCAGTTAATCCATATCCTTCTAGCATCTTTCCAACGCTCCCGCCTTCACTCAAACGATTGTTGAAGCGCTCAATTAAAGCAGGGGAAATGAAGTCTCCTCCAACGAAGCATTCGCGGATTGGCGCAAGGAGTTTGCCTTTAAAATGCTTATTTTTGAGTAATGCTTCATATAGAGCGGGCACTCCAATAAGAATATTGAGATGTTTCTTTTTGAGCAGTTTTATGACTTTGTTTGTTCGGAAAGAAGGAAGCAAAGCAATTCTTCCTCCATAAAGTAGAAGAGTTAATACACCCATCGTGAGCCCGAATCCATGGAACATCGGAAGGGCCGCTAGCATGGTTTTGTCGTACATCTCTTCTTCCTTTGTCCCCACGATCCATAAACCGGTATTGATGACAGAAAGGAAAGCGTAATCGCTTAGTACAATCGTCTTGCTTTTCCCTGTCGTTCCTCCGCTAGAAAGAAGGATTCGCCCGGCTTTAGAGTCGTAGTGCGTTTCCTTATCCGCGCGTTTTTTGCAGGCATTTCTAAATCTAGGAAGCTCTTTATGCGCGTGATAAAGAGCTAACTTTTTATGGTTGATTAAATAAAATGCGATCTTTTTAAATAATGGCAAAGAATTCGTGAAATCCAAGATGAGCATCGGGATATTTTTTTGTAGTAGTTTGTCATAAAAACGAACAAAAAGAGAAACCGTCACTAATAGTTTCGATTTTTTCTCTTCAAATTCTCGTAGGATATTTTCTTGGCTCGTAAGGGGATGGAGCAGATGCACCTTAATTCCCGCCTGAGAAGCGCCTAAAAAAGCAGCGACGGATTCTGGCGTGTTCGGCGCAACAATTGTGATGATGTCATCTGCAGTTAATCCAAGCGAAAAATAATAAGCCGCAAATTTGTTGCTAAGTTCTAAAAGGTCTAGATAGCTTAATGTTTTCCCTTCATAGTAAGCAGCGTCTTTTGGCCCGCGTATTATCGCGGTTGCACGAAAATTTTCGTAAATCGTTTTACTCGTATCAATCATAAATAAACCTCATATTAGAAGAATCGATAGCCCATCGGGCAGAAGACGATGGCGATTAAACCGACTATTAGTGGCTGATGAAGAATATATACCCAAAGGCTTTTAAATCCAACCCAAGCGAATGGTTTATTCCATTTTCCATCAAGTTTTGGGAATAAAGATTCTTTGTTTTTGTAGATGGTTTTCCCAAGGAATGCACCGATTAGTGTCCATCCAACCCATGGTATTAACGAGAAAAAATCACTTCCAACCCCGCGAAATCCTAGTGCACAAAGCACAAAATCACCGAAATTAAGGCCGAATACTGCCTGGAACCAATTAGATGATCGCAGCGGAGAATATAAAGGGATTGCTTGCTCATAAGAAGCACTATCGTATTTCCGAATCCACCAGTACCAAAATTCCTCAGCGTTATTAAATGTGATTTGATGGGAAGGATAAACCACGACGTAAGTGTAAATAATCCAAGAGACAATCAAACTAATTCCAAGCCCTAGATAAACCCACATTATCCAAGAAGGAGATTCCACTTTTTGTTTCGTATAGGCCTTACCGCTTTTTTCCGCAATTTTTTCCTTAATGAGTTCTATCCCTTTTCCAATCCATATGAAAATTTGGGGGACAAGCGATACAAAAAGAGTCCCCATCCCAAGCGCATAGAGAACGCCGAATAAGAGCCTGAAATCCAAAGCGTCGCCTCCATTCACGGCAAAAGTGATGTGATAAATGATGTAAGAACCTGCTGATAAAATGAATGAGGCAAGAAGAATCTTTAGCGAATGCTTCCAGTTATTTTTTGAGAAAGTAGAGGAAATACCGCAAATAAGAAAAAATAAAATTGCGAAATTGTGGAAATTCTGTCGCCCGCCATTGTACCAATCTGTGAGCGATATGCTCATTTGGCTCACCCAATCGATGCCTACCGAATCGTAGTTATAAAAGAAATCGCGGAGATACGCTAAATCATATATTGCATGGTCGATTACCATGCCTAACATGGCGACTCCTCGAATAAAATCGATTTCCCAGACTCTCTTTTTCTTTGCTTTTGGTTCGTTTATTTCTCCATCGATAGACAAATCATTTTGCCTATCGATGCTCACTTCAGTAACATTACGCATAACGGCTAATTTTAACCTTTTTCAGACCTAATAAGAAGCCTACGATACAAAAGAGACAATTGTTTTAGAAGGAACTCTTTGAGAAATATTGCCTTCTTCAGTAAAATTAAAGGCGATGAAAGTCGGGATTATTGGCGCTGGCGCTAGCGGGATGTATAGTGCCTTGTTAATCAAAAAGAAGCACCCTTCTTGGGATGTATTCGTTTTTGAGAAAGAGTCCAAAGTAGGGCGAAAATTGCTTGCGACTGGGAACGGGCACTGCAATCTTCTTAACGCTAAATTGTCCCCGCTATCATTTAATCGTAGAGATATTATTTCTTCTTATCTAGAGCTTTACCCTTATCAGAAACTATTGGATACGATTCACTCATTTGGCATTATGACAATGGAAATAGGGAACGCGGTATACCCTTTAACATATAGCGCTGCTTCTTTTGTCCATATTTTGGAAGATTCTTTAAAGCGTTTATCGGTTCGTTTGTTATTGAATACAAAAGTAATCGATTATCAAAAAAACACGCAAAACGTTACTATTTTTACGGATAATGGCGATTTTTGCGTTGATTATCTACTGATTTCTACCGGGGGAGAGAGTTCTCCTAACCTAGGGAGCGACGGGTCATTATTCCCGATTTTAGAAAAACATGGTTATCAAATTTCCCCTCTTCGTCCAGGGCTATGCCCGATTGTAGTTAAGGAAAAACGCTTTTTGGGTTCTTTAGCGGGCGTTCGCCACGTTTGTTCTGCATTCTTATTGAAAAACGGCAAGTTTTTAGCCAAAGAAGATGGAGAATTCATCTATAAAAGCGATGGATTATCAGGTATCTGCATTTTTAATCTTGAAAGCGTGATTCTTCGCGACTCAGGGAAAGATACGTTTGAAATTGTTCTCGATTTGTTCCCGGGAATGATATTAAAAGAAACTTTGCAGAGTTCTTATTCAACTCTAGCCGAGCATTTCTTAGACGCGATTTTGCCAAAAGAACTAGAAAAGGAAGCGATGCGACAATTTGGGAAAGAACGTGTTTCGAAAAACGATTTGGCTCTTTTTGAAAAGACCCTTCACCATTTTCATTACATATTTGAGTCTCCCTATCCTTTTAAAAATAGCCAGGTTACGATTGGGGGAGTTAGTTTTGAAGAAGTCTCTTTCTCTTTGCTTAGCAAAAAAGAGCCAAATGTTTATTTTCTTGGTGAGGCACTTGATATGGATGGGCTTTGTGGCGGAAATAATTTGTCTTGGGCATTGCTTAGCGCTTTAATCGTAAGCGAATCATTATGAAATTTGTAATCCGCGGCATTACTTTGCCCATCAATCATAAAGAAGGCGATCTTGCGAAAAAAATCGCAAAGGAAACTCGGACCGAGCCAAAATATTTTTCTTATACGGTTTTGAGGAAATCGATTGACGCAAGAAAAGGCGACGTGAATTTCGTTTATAGCGTCGTGGTGGATAGCTCTATCTATTTACGTGGTAGGAACCTCGTTCCTTACGAAGAGCCCAAACCCTTATTCATCCCTAAATCACGTTTAGACAATCGCCCGATAGTCGTTGGCTTTGGGCCAGCAGGGATGTTCGCTTCTCTTTTGCTTGCTAGAAGCGGAGCCAAACCAATTGTGCTAGAACGAGGAAAATGCGTTGAAGAAAGAAGCAAAGACATCGACAAACTAAAACAAAATGCCATTTTAAATCCAAACAGCAACATTTGTTATGGAGAAGGCGGTGCTGGTACTTTTAGCGATGGGAAATTAAATACTGGCGTTAACGATGAACGGACGAAATTCGTACTCGAAGAATTTGTAAAACATGGGGCGAAAAAAGACATCCTCGTTGACGCATTGCCCCATATTGGTAGTGACTATTTGAAAAATGTCGTTAAAAACTTTCGCGAAGAGATTATCTCCTTAGGCGGCGACATTCTTTTTCAAACCGAACTCACTGAGGTTTTGACTTCAAAAAGCAAAGTCTGCGGAGTGAAGTGCTTAAGTAACGGTTCTCCCTTAGTGATTGATGCCGATCGTGTGATTTTAGCAATCGGCCATAGTCCATTTGACACCGTTTCTTCTTTGACTAAAGGCGGTTTGGCGATTGCTCCAAAAGATTTTTCAATCGGCGTGCGGATTGAGCATCTTCAAAGCGCGATTAACGAAACTCGCTACCATTCTTATTCTTCTAACCCGCTTCTACCAGCCGCATCGTATAAATGTGTCACTCATTTAAATAATGGGCGCGCCGTTTATTCTTTTTGTATGTGCCCAGGTGGCTACGTTATGAATAGCTCAACCGAAGCAAACACCATTGTGACAAATGGCATGAGCAACAACGATCGCGGTGGCAAAAACGGGAATAGCGCTTTGCTTGTTCCTGTTAAAATTAGCGATTATTTCCGCAATAAACCCCTGGATGGTTTTGTTTTCCGGCAAAAAATTGAACAAGCTGCCTTTTTAAAAGAAAAACCATATTACGCTCCAATTCAGCTTGTGGGCGATTTTTTAAGCGGATGCAAAAGCGATAGCGTTAAAACAGTGGAACCGACCTATACACCTGGCGTTTATTTTGCTGATCTTGATCACTACTTGCCAGGTTTCATTTCTTCTTCCTTAAAAGAAGGAATTCTTTCTTTAGCTAAACAGCTTGCCTTTATGAAAGACGAGGATGCAATATTGACAGGTTTTGAGACCCGTTCTTCTTCCCCGATCCGCATCCCTCGCGATGTCTCTATGCAATCGAATATCTCTGGCTTATATCCATGTGGGGAAGGCGCTTCTTATGCAGGCGGGATTACTTCCGCGGCCCTTGACGGCATCAAAGTCGCTCTTGCGGTTCTGGGCGAATGAATTAATTTCACTTGTAGCGATTAAAAAATCGCTCGAAAAGTAACATTTAGGAGAAACCCCTCGTTGACTATCTTGAAAAGATAGACTTAAATATACGAGTTACGCGATTCTATGAATCGGCGCATCTATTAGTTTTCATGAAAGGGTTAGTATGAACAAATATCAAAACACTTCCCGCGTTCTCGTTTTAGGCTTCCAAGTCCTAATTTTTCTCTTGTTTGGAGCTTTTGGCTGCTATTATGGGTTCTTTGCCGTCCCTGCTTATCTTACTTCGAATCCTACCATCAACGGCATTGTCTCCAGTGGCTATGCCTATAACTTATTCCTTGAGCTTGGCGTGATTGGCCTTACCGAAATGACGATCGCTATCTACGGAATCGCTCAAGGGCTTAAGGGAATCCGCGAGCCAAATAACGATACGCCTGTAAGAAATGGTTTTACCGCGTTTATTGTTCAAGGCTATTTAGCCGCAGTTTTCTTCTTCCTTAATGCTTTTGTCTTCTTCGATTTAGTCAAAGGAACAAACCTAATCTTCGTCATTGTTATGGCCCTTATCCTTACCATAGTTTTAATGATTGCCACAAATATTCCTATGGTTCGCCTTTACGATAACGAAGATCAAAAACCATTGCTTTCCGGGATGACATTTGGTTTTGGAATCGCCGGTGCTTGGGTTGCAATTCTAAGTGCGCTTACTTTAGTTTGCTCATTTACCGTTGATAGCCAAGCTTTCTATTCCCAAATGCGCATTCTCCTTATCGTTGGCGTCGTTGGTGGCTTAGCGATTGCGTTATTATTAGGACTTGCAGGTCGCTTATTACTTAAAGGCAAAAAAGAGAATGCTTCGGAAGTTGCCGGTTATCTATCTAGCGGAGCACTTGGGGTTTCTGGCATTGTTTTCTTAGCTATGGGCATTCTTGATATCGTTTGGAAAGATAACCTTTGCCATTTTAATTCTGCAAGCAAATCCTTCGATTATGGCTATCCGTTCCCAATTATGGCGATTATCTTAGGCGCGTTATTACTCGTTGGCGCTACCGCTTTCTTAGTTCTTAGCTATAAAGGCACAAACGCTAAGGCAACGAATCATAAAGCCTAATTGTAACCTATAAATACGAACGATTGCCGTCACGAGTGTGACGGCTTTTTCAATAAAAAAAGAACCATGTTTTTTGGCATGATTCTATTTCGCTAGCGATTAATAAACGATGACGGTTCCGTCCTCTTTGATTTCAATTTCCCCGCCTTCTTTTGCGGTGAGTAGGAATTCATCTCCTAGATTATCGATTGCAATGAGGGGAACATGGTTCCAAACTCTAGCAAGTGTGATTCCGCTCGCGGCGAGAGGATCGATTTCTTTTGAGAAGAGCCATGCAGCAGGTGATAAACCTCTACTAGCCACCGTTTGAATGACCATTCCCCCTGTAGTAGAGCCAATGGTTTGCGGCAAGCACAAAGCAACGCCGGTGATGTTCTTGCCAAAGAGATCTTTGTTGTTTTGATCACTCACAATGACTTTTTTCGCTCCTGCATTAAGGCATGATTTTTGGAAGGAAGCGAGGGTATTGAAGCCAGCGTGCGACACCATCGCGACTCCTTTATAGGTGCCTGAAAATAGCACTCGTCCATGGAATTCTTTCATTATTATTTCCCCTCCTTGTTTCCCGTGATTATCGCTAAAGTATCTGCGTCTTTATAATAGCGAGAGAATGTATAGGTCCTTAATTTATTGCTATTGGTCATAAGGCGGTGTTTCCCGCATAAAGGATTATCCGCATACATCAATGGGCAGATATAGGAAAGATGTGCGCCAGTTTTTAATAATCGTTCATAATAGGGCGTTTTGCGGAATTCTTTTATCACGGCTGGAGAGGTGGTGAAAACAGTATCGATAACGAGTTTTTTCTTGCCGCTTTCTTTAAGAGAAGCTTCGATTTTCTCCGTCCAGTCTTTTAATTGCTTCAAGGTGAGATGTGGGCAACCGATAAAACAGCGATACGCTTTTTTGTTAGGGTTCTTCCACATGATTGGATAAGACTTATAGACACGTTCAAGCTCCGCGTCATCGATAATGTATTCTTTGACGTTATCTCTAAGGAGAGATTCTCCCATTTCTTTTGCTTCGGGAGTTATGCCGTCAATGTGATATAAACCGACGGCGCCGTTACTTGCTGTTGCGGCTCCGAAGTCTTTTAAATAAGCAATCGTATCTTCATTAGGAAGCTGCTTTAGGTATTTATCTAATCCAATAACATAGGGGACTTCCGCCATAACTTTCATACCAATTGCTGAGCCTAATATTTGGGCTTCAGGAATTTTTGTAGTCTTTAGTATCACTTTCCAATCGGCTTTCCTACCTTCATCGGTGATAAAGCCAAATTCAGGCGTGACTCCTAAAATGGTTTCGAATAATTCGATGACGCCGGAATTGCGGTTGCAGCGCGCTCCTAGGACCGAGTTAGCGTAGACAACAGCGCTAGATTCAGCCCAAGCGATAATGTCGCCTTTCTTAGGCTCATTGCCCATAAGATAGCAAGTGCAGGAGAATGCTTCATCGTCACGAAGACCTACTTTTTTGAGCTGTTCTTCATAACTCTTTTGTTTCCCGTACATAAAGTGGTTGAAGACGAGTTTCTCTATCGGGTTCGCTTTGACGTTTTTATAGTCGATTGGGCGGGGATCAGCGGTAAACCCTTCTGGCGCCTTTAAACCCGCGCGGATTAGTTCGTCCATAAGAGGATATAAGGGTTTTAGCATCGAGATACCAAAACTAGTCACCAAATGTCCTTCTTTGTGTGTGAGTGGCGCTAGACGTGTCGCGCCGAAAGTATCCCCATATCGGACAATGACTTCCATCATCTTTTGGAGGGTTTCGCCTTTTTCTCCGTTAAGGATACTTGCTTGTTCTTTGCTCAAAGCCATTTTTGGCTGATACATGAAAGAGCTCCTTTCTAATTTTTGATTGGCGTTTGCCTTTTAACTGCATTCATTATAAAGGCTAAATTCCGCTTTCTATTAAAATTATCGATAAACCGATTTCTTTTTTACCGATTAGATGCAAATTCGTAATAAGATATAGAAAATTTAATAAGAGGAATAACTTATGGACCACAAGTATGATTCTCTGTTTACTCCTTGGAAAATCGGAAACGTGACGATTAAAAACCGTATCGTGATGACTTCCATGGGCGGAACATCTATTTTTGGCTGGATGGAGCCAAATCACTTCGACAAAGAAGCTGCAAACTTTTTGCTCGAACGGGCGAAAAACAACGTCGGATTAATTCTTCCTGGTATCGCGCCGATTCAAAACCCGATTGGTGGAGCTTGGCTTTATCAAAATAAAGGGATGTACCGCAAATTAAAAGAATTCATGACGGAATTCCACAAAACGGGTGCGAAGATGTTTGTCCAGATTACCGCTGGCTTTGGCCGATCGATGGCAGTCACCGAGCTCATGGAGAAAATCTATTGCAACAAATTCCTTCGCGTTTTGGCTAAACCCGTTCTAAACGTTGAAAAGCTTTGCGCTTCTGCGAGCGAAACCCCAAACCGTTGGAGCGATAAGGTTCCTTCTCGCCCTTTAAGCAAAAAAGAAATCGAGCAATTCGTGAGGGCTTTTGCAAAAGTAGCCAAGCTTTGCAAGGATGCTGGCGTCGATGGAGTAGAAGTGCATGCCGTCCATGAAGGGTATTTATTGGATCAATTCACCTTAAAGTACACCAATCATAGAACGGATGAATACGGAGGCAGTTTCGAAGGGAGATATAAGTTCCCCGTTGATATTGTTAAAGCCATCAAAAAAGAATGCGGAAATGATTTCCCGGTTTCCCTTCGTTATAGCGTTATTAGTAAGACCAAAGGTTTCCGTCAAGGCGCTTTGCCTCTCGAAAATTACATAGAAGTTGGTCGCGACATGGAAGAAAGCGAAAAAGCCGCGAAATATCTTCAAGACGCAGGTTACGATATGCTCAATTGCGATAACGGCACATATGATGCTTGGTATTGGGCCCATCCTCCGATATACATGGGTGAAAACTGTAATCTAGAAGACGTTACCCATATTAAGAAATTCGTTTCCATTCCTGTCGTTTGTGCAGGAAGGATGAATCCGGAGGTCGGCGCAAAAGCCGTTGAAGAAGGCAAAATCGATGGTGTTGGCATTGCCCGTCAATTTTTAGCAGACCCTGAATGGGTAACAAAATTAATGGCAGGGAAAGAAGAAGAGATTCGCCCATGCATTTGTTGCCATAATGGCTGTTTCAATATGTGCCACTATAAGGGCGTTGCTAACGATCAAGAACTTTCCGATACTAGCGGTATGGCTCGCTGCGCGGTTAATGCAGAGACCATGCAAACCACAAAGCATTATATCGCGAAAACCAGTCATCCTAAGACAGTTGCAATTATTGGCGGCGGAATCGGGGGCATGGAAACGGCTCGCGTTTTAAAACTTAGAGGGCACACGCCTATCATCTATGAGAAAAACGATCATCTCGGCGGAACGTTTGTCGCGGCTGGAAAAGCATCCTTCAAAGGGAAACTCCGCGATTTAGAAGATTGGTACGAACTTCAAATGAAGGAACTCGGCATCGAAGTTCATCTTAATAGCGAAATAATGGACATTCATTCCATTAAGGCTGATGAATATGTCATTGCGACTGGTTCTAAAGCAAAAAGATTCAAGATCCCTGGCATTGAAAATAGCGTGGAGGCGATTGAATTCCTTAATGGCGCCCCAATCGGAAAGAAAGTCGTAATTGTGGGTGGCGGCTTAACAGGATGCGAAATCGCTTATGAATTAGCACTCGATGGCAAAGAGCCAACCATCGTAGAAATGAAGGATGATTTGATTGCCCAAAAAGGCATTTGCCTTGCAAACTCCTCCTATTTGCGTGAATATTTCGCGCTTCACCAGATCCCTGTTTATCTAGAAGCGAAAGTAAAAGAGATTCAAAAAGACAAAGTCGTCGTTATAAAGAAAGACGGATCCATTCTCTCTATCCCTACCGATTCTACGATTATGTCAGTTGGCTATAATTCCACTCCGTTAACGAAAGAAGAGCGGAAAGTTCACCTTGTTGGCGATTGCTATAGCGTTGGTAACTTAAAAACGGTAATCTGGCGCGCTTACGAAGTGGCGATGAAAATCTGAGTTTAGGGGCTAGTAGCCCCTTTTCTCTTGCTTAGCTTATCGAAAGAAGCAATCATAATAAGGATGAAAAGCATTGCGAAACTTTTTCGAATTGGCTATGGGCCGAGCAGCTCCCATACCGTTGCTCCTTCGATTGCCGCCCGCTCTTTCAAAAAGAGAATCGTTTCTTTAAGCGGGAATCGCATTGACGTTACTCTCCATGGCTCCTTGGCGCTTACTGGCGAAGGGCATGGAACGAAAAAAGCCATTGAATGTGTCTTTTATCCAATTCCTGTTTCTTTTCACTATGCTTTAAAAGACGGCAGTCTCCCCAATTCTTTTGAATTTTCCTATTTCGATAAGGATAAGCTCCTTCTTACTTGCCATTACCGTAGCCTTGGGGGTGGAGAGCTATTTAGCGACGATGACGAGGCGGTGAATGAAAAAGACATCTACCCCTTTTCTTCTCTAGAAGAGATCAAAGCTTATATGGAGAAAGAAAATATTTCCTCTTTGAAAGGTTTTTGCCTCCGTTATGAAGAAAAAGACATTATGAATCGGCTTGAACGTGTTATTTCCACGATGTTTTCTTCCGTTGAAAAAGGATTAATGGAAGAAGGGACTTTGCCCGCTAACGGCAACCCACGCTTATTTTGGAAAAGATGCGCAAAAGATATTTATAAAAAATCTTTGCAAATCGAAGATGAACAAGCCAAAAGAACAATGACAATGACCGCTTATGCTTATGCTGTAGCGGAAAGTAACGCCTCCTTAGAAGAAGTTGTCACCGCCCCTACATGCGGAGCTAGCGGCGTGCTTGCCTCTGTTCTTTATTACGCTTATAAAAACGAAGGCATCGCGTTAACGAAAATCGTTGATTCATTGTTTGTCGCTGGAATATTAGGGAATGTCGTAAAGCAAAATGCCTCCATTGCCGGGGCAATCGGCGGCTGTCAAGCCGAGATAGGGACTGCAACAAGTATCGCTAGCGCCGCTTGCAGCTTTCTCCATGGTCTTAGCTTCCGGCAAATCGAATATGCGGCAGAATGCGCGATGGAGCATTTCTTGGGACTATCTTGCGATTCGGTTGATGGCTATGTCATTATCCCTTGCATTGAGCGGAATGGAGTTGGGGCGTTACGCGCATATGACTGCTATCTATATGCCCGCTATATTGAGCCAATCCGCGTTAATCAAGTGAGCTTTGACAATGTCGTTAAAGCGATGAAGATTACTGGCGAGGCGCTAAGCGAAGACATCAAAGAAACGGCGAATGGAGGACTAGCGAAAGTTTTGAAGAAAGGCTAGCAATGTCCTTTTTCTAAGAGTAGGATAACGCCTAGAAAATTAAAAGCTGTTCGTTCCGCAGTAACCAGCTATAAAAAACAAGGAGGTCTACTATGACCAAAAACATCACTACGCAAAAAATAGCCGTCAATGGGATCATTGCGGCTATTTATTTTGTTTTAACGCTTCTTTCCTATCCAATCGCGTTCGGCGAAATCAATTTCCGCATCAGCGAATTTCTCGTTCTTCTTTGCTTTTGGCGGCCTGATTTTGTGATTGGGATAACCTTAGGGTGCTTTTTAAGCAACACTGTCTCAACATTAGGGCCCATTGATATGCTTTTTGGCACTTTGGCGACTTTCTTTTCGTGCCTTTTTGTCGCCTTTTCTCCTAAATTATTGGTCGCTACGATTTTCCCGATTGCGATTAACGCTTTTATTGTTGGGTTTGAACTAAATTATGTTTTGGGATTACCGTTTTGGGCAACGGCGGGATATGTCGCTATTGGGGAAGGCACTGTGATTCTAGTTTCCTATGCTTTGTGGATGATTTTATGGCGAAACAAGAGCTTTATGGCTTATTTATCCCCGAGTAGAAAAGAAGTCCCATCTTGGTAAGACTAGGAGCGAAAATAAAAATCGTTATAATTAAAAACGATTGAGGAAATGATATGGATAAAAAGTTCTATTTAGAAATTAAACATGTTGATAAAAATTGCGGTGCGCGATACGGGGTTCTTCATACTTATCATGGCGATGTCGAAGTGCCGATGTTTATGCCAGTTGGAACTTTAGCGACAGTCAAATGCCTTTCTCCCGAAGAAGTGAAAGCGTGTGGGGCGGGCGTTATTTTATCAAATACCTATCATTTACATCTAAGGCCTGGCGAAGAGATTGTGAAAAAGGCGGGTGGCCTTCACTCTTTTATGAATTATAACGGCCCTATCCTTACCGATAGTGGCGGTTTCCAGGTCTTTTCTTTAGCAAAATCTCGCAAAATCAGTGAAGAAGGCGTGAGCTTCCGCAATGACTTTAACGGAAACGAAGAACTCTTTTCGCCTGAAAAAGCGATTCAAATCGAAGAGGCGCTTGGCGCGGATATTATCATGTCTTTTGATGAATGTATCCCTTATCCAGCAGATTACGAATATGTGAAAAGAAGCACGGAAAGAACCCTCCGCTGGGCAAAAAGAGGCCTAGACGCGCATAAAAGGGCTGATCAAGCTCTATTTGGGATTGTGCAAGGCGGCGCCTACAAAGATTTGCGCGAATATGCGGCGAAAGAACTCGCCAAGATGGATTTCCCCGGCTATTCCATCGGAGGGACTTCTATCGGTGAGCCAAAAGATGTTTGCTTTCAAATGGTAGAAGATGCGATTCGTTACCTTCCTTTCAATAAACCACGTTACCTAATGGGGGTGGGGTCATTGGATTATATTTTAGGCGGCATTGAAAGAGGCGTAGATATGTGCGACTGCGTCCTTCCTACGCGCATTGCTAGACATGGCACTCTCATGACTAGCCAAGGGAGGGTGAACATTAAAGGCAGCCAATACAAGGAAGACTTTTCTCCGCTTGATCCAGAATGCGATTGCTATACCTGCAAGCATTACACCAAAGCCTATCTTCATCATTTGCAGATGTGCAATGAAGAATTCGGCAAGCGGTTGAATAGCATCCATAATATCCGCTTCCTCATCAAAATCGTGGAAGGTGCTAGAATCGCGATTCAAGAAGATCGCTTTAAAGAATATAAAGAAGAAATACTTAAAAAATACGGAGATGAGAGAGGGTTCTAACCTCTCTTTTTCAATCGTTTGTCAGGTTACTGCACTTTCCTTCCGTTGGTTATTTTTTTGTAAAAATAGAAAAAATATGCCTAATAGGAGAGTGAGGGCATATTTTGGAAAAGTCCTCTAAAAGAGGAGACAAGAATGCAACAAGTACATGCGGAATATTTAATTTATCTAGAAGAACGGGTCGATAGAAGAGTATATCGGATTTCTCTTCCTTCTTTAGTAGAAATTTGCCCGATTGAGAATTTAGGCAATGAGATTAAAAAAGACAAACAACGCGAAGCTTAACGAATCCAATAGAGGTTTGTCTAACCGCAAGAAAAGAAAGATTTCATGGATGCCAATTCAAAATCGGAAGATTAACGAAAAATCGCGATAAGTTTGCTTTCAATAAGAAAGGCTCCTCGCTATAATCGAGGGGTAAATAGGAAAGGCAACAAAACAAAATGATTAAATTAGTCTTGATTAGACACGGTCAAAGCGAATGGAACCTTAAGAATCTTTTCACTGGCTGGACTGATGTCGAATTATCCCCAAACGGTGTTAAGGAAGCTCATGATGCTGGTAAACTCCTTAAAGAAAAAGGATATACCTTTGACCTCGCTTTTAGCTCCGTTTTGAAAAGAGCGAATCACACGATGGATTTCGTTCTTGAAGAAATGGGCGAAAGCGATCTTCCAAAATTCTATAGCTGGCGTCTAAACGAAAGACACTATGGCGCCCTCCAAGGCCTTAACAAAGCTGATTCCGCAAAAAAATGGGGCGAAGAACAAGTCCATATTTGGCGTAGAAGCGCCGATGTTCCACCTCTTGCTCTTACTAAAGATGACGAAAGATGGCCAGGCAACCAAGAAAAATATCAAGAGCTCATCAAAAAAGGCGAGATGACAATTGATGATTGCCCACTTACCGAGTGCTTAATCGACACAGCAAAACGTGTAAAACCATACTTCGATGAGAAGATTGCTCCAGAAATCAAAGCAGGGAAAAAAGTTCTTATTGCTGCGCATGGCAACTCTCTCCGCGCGATCGTTATGATGCTTGAGCATCTTACCCCAGAACAAATCATCTCCGTTGAAATTCCAACTGGCAAGCCACTTGTTTATGAACTTGATGAGAATACCTTGAAAGTTCTTAACAAATATTATCTATAAGCGGCAATTGAACGAAAAAGGGGCCTTCTTGAATGGAGGTCCCTTTTTTGACGATTTCGATTAGAATTCGGTTTTCCAAAGTCCGTGCAAGTTGCAATAAGCATAGACCGTGCCATGCTCATGATCTAAGAAATAGGCTTCAGGAGCCGCCCCGACTTTCAGATGTTTGACGGTCGTTGTTCCACAAGGCGCTTCAAATACGACAAAAGAGATGTGGTGCTCTTCTAGCATCGGGTGAGGGACGCTTCCGATCTTAACCAAAAGTTTGCCGTCTTGGTGTGTGACAGCGGGGACGTGTTTTTCTTTTGAGGCATCCACGGTATTCGGCTTTAACGCCACCATGGACTCGCCACAGCAACTTGGGGTACAAGACCCCTTTTCAACGCGGATGACAACATTTCCGCATTTTTCGCATTTCAAAAATTCGACTGGCATATGCAATCCTCCTAAAGGCAATTATCGCACAGCCACCTTCTTAAAACAAAATTAACGCTTCAATCACGCAAGAGCCGATGATCGATTAATTTTTGGTTTTCTTTTTGGACGCTAGTTGGAGAATTTCTTCTCTTTTGGCCTGGAATTCTTCTTCTGTAATCACACCCTGGTCTTTGAACTCTTGATAGGCGCGCAAGAGACTTATACGCTCATCGATGTCGCTTATGATTCCACTTTGAAATAAAAGCTCAACTATGCCATTGAGAATCAAATAAGCCGCATAAAGGAAAAGAGCGACAAAAAGGAAGATGGGGCCCAAACCCATTTTGAATGCGGTGGAAGCGGAAAGGTTGGTGGTTACGCTTAAATAGATAATTAGGCAGCTGATAGGAGCGGAAGCATATAGAGCATTCCCGATAAGAGCCTTTTTCTTATCCCCGAATAAAGCGAGAATAAAGCCGATCAAGAAGGAAATTAATAGGATTGAACCGCCGATTGTGCCTAAGACTCCTGCAAACGTGTTAAGAAGCTGGACCGTAGTTTGGCTGGAACCATAGCTCGAGCTATTTTGCCCCACATCCTGAATGGGGAAGAAAGTTGAGAGAAAAACCATAACAGCGCTTAAAACGAAAACGATTTTTGCTATCGACTTCAGAAGATTTTTTGTTTGAGTCATATTGGCCTCCTAATATTTTTAATAATATTAAAATAATTTTTAGTTTTTTCAAAAAATAAGTTTATGCCTCATATTAAGATTTTATTTGGCATCTTATTTGCCAATTGCCGTTTTGATCCGAATACTCTAATGAATCACTTTCCCTAAAGAGATAAGGGGATTTCTAAAAAGGGTGATCAAAATGAATGACGAAGCAATAGTGGTGTGTTCCGTCATTGAAGGATTGATTTAAAGTATCAAGAATTTTCGCTTCGGAAAGAGTTTCATCAAACGGGGTTACGATATCGAAAATGATGTTCGTATTATCTTCTCCTTTGACTACGCGGAAATCATGAATGTTCATTTTGGGATCAAGGGAAGCAAGGATTTTTATTGTTTTTTCTTTTAAGGAATCCGTGAGAGGGTCGCCGATTGCGATTGGATCCATGTGGATAGTGATCTCGCAGTGAAACTTCTTGCGGATTTCTTCTTCGATGGAATCAATAAGTTCATGCGCCGAAACGATATCCATTTTCTCATCGATTTCTGCATGGGCCGAAACGAAATATTTGGTTGGTCCATAGGAATGACAAAGCACATCGTGTACCCCTAAAATCAAGGGATGAGAAAGAACGTCATCGACGATTTCTTTTTGAATGGCCTTATTATTGCTTTCCCCAATCAAGGGGTCTGCGGTTTCCTTCATCATCTTGATCCCACTATAGAAGACGAAAAGACTAATCAATATCCCCATATAGCCATCAAGGAAATTCCATTTTAACGTCAAGGAGAGAATCCCTGAAATCATAATGAAGAAAGTTCCGAATGCGTCCGTTAAAGAATCTAGCGCCGTTGCTCTTAAAGCACGCGAAGAAATCGCCTTACCAATTTGGTAATTGAAATAGGATTGAATTCCTTTAACCAATACGGATATTGCAAGGATAATGATAGTAATTAGCTCATATTGAACGAGTTCACCCGTGATGACTTTTTCTAAAGAGCTGCGGAATAATTCAAAAGCGAGAACAACAACGATTGTGCTCACGATGAGACCAGCGATATATTCGATTCTTTCGTGGCCGAACGGATGCTCTTTATCCGCGGGTTTTGAGGCGGCTTTAAAGCCGATTAAAGTAACCAAAGAGCTAGACATGTCGCTTAAGTTATTGATTGCATCCCCTAGTAGCGCCATCGGGAGGACGGATAAAATGCTCACTCTAGGATTATTGTTTGCGATATTAAAGGCTAGCAAAAAGGCGACCGTTAACTTTAAAGCGACGAGAATAAAGTTCGAGGCGATACCGAATATTGCGGCGAGGAATCCGTGTTTTGCCCTGACGGTCTCGTCATTGACGTCTTGGTAATTTTTGATAAAGAGTTTTCTTAATAAAGTAACCATCCTCATAAGTGTAAGCATCTATTGAAGATTTAGTAAACGCTAATCGCTTTTTACTGATAAAGAGCTTAAGCAATTCGCTTTTTAAAGGACAAAGAAGAAAGCTAAAAATTGTTACACCTAGTAACAATAACTAAATATACTTGTTTTATGAAACCAAACAATCTATATTTATAAGTATGAAACCCAGCGAAACTTCTTTGCCTAATTACACAAGAACCCAAGAAAAATGGAATTGCTACACCCATTTAGGTGGCGTGGTATTTGCTCTAATCGGGGGGCCGTTTTTGATTGCTAAGGCTTTTTTGGGCGGGGACTATTACAAAATCTTCTCTTCGATCGTTTTTGTCGTTTCTCTCCTGATTCTTTATTCGGGCAGCGCTTTGTATCATGGCTGGAAGCCTAATAAGACAAAACGGGTTTTACGTGTTCTT
Organism: Caryophanales bacterium UBA4691; assembly: GCA_002404865.1. Classification (GTDB taxonomy): domain Bacteria; phylum Bacillota_I; class Bacilli_A; order RFN20; family CAG-826; genus UBA4951. Next base: position 88,902 of record DHKP01000028.1, read on the forward strand.
GATCACAATAATGTCTTCATTTTGATTATGGGGACTTATGCCCCATATTGCTTATCTGGCATTCGCCCATACAGTTTGCCATGGGCTTATTCGATTTTTGGCTTAGTTGTTGCTCTTGGCATGGTTGGGATTATTTTGAATTCCATTGATTTAGAGAAATTTAAAATCTTTTCCATGATTGATTACATTCTCATGGGGTGGACGGTTGCGATTAGTTTTACGCCTCTAGTCAAAGCGACGGGCATTGCTAGTTCTATGCTCTTGCTCGCTGGCGGAATCTCATACACGGTTGGCGCAGTTTTATATGTTTTGGGCAAAAAGAAGAGTCCGTGGTGGCATACTGTTTTTCACGTGTTTTGCTTATTAGGAACGAGCCTTATGTTTTTCTCGATTTATTTCTTTATCATCTAACTTTCTTGTTGATTGAAAATAATTTAAAATCTTTCAACGTATAGAAAATTAGCTATGGCAAAAAGTAAAGAAAATTCCCTCCTTTTAGAAAATCGTCGTGCACGTTATGAATATTTTCTTAGCGATTTTTTGGTCGCTGGTTTGGTTTTGACGGGCACAGAGATTAAATCGCTCCGCCGCCACGACGCTGGGATAAGCGACGCTTATGTTTATACTAGGGGTGGCGAAGCTTTTATTGCCAACATGCATATTGCTTCTTATAAGGAAGGCAACCTTTTTAACGTTGACCATTTAAGAGATAGAAAACTGTTATTGAACAAAAAAGAAATTGTTAAGCTTTCGAATAGCCTAAAGACGGGTGGCTATACTTGCGTTCCGACCAAAGTCTTTTTGTCACATGGGTATGCGAAAGTCGAGATTGCTCTTGCAAAGGGCAAAAAGCTGCACGATAAGCGTCAATCGATTAAGGAAAGAGATTTATCAAACAAGGCACGCGAGGCAAGAAAAGGGAATTACGAGGATTGATTATGCGGTATGAAGAAGTGATCCTTGCGTTAGAAAAACGCGATATGACGATGAATCGCTACGAACGAGAAGAGTGGGATAATTTCACTAAGAGAATCAATCTCTCGATTGCTTTCCCTTTCGTTCATATCGCTGGGAGCAACGGCAAAAGCTCTACCGCTTATTATTTATATAAGATGTATCGCGCAAAAGGCTACAAGGTTGCCTTATTTTCTAAGCCTTTCCTTTATAAGCCAAATGAAATGATTGTGGTAGACGATGCCCCGATTAGCGATGCGGATTTTGCACGTCTATATTCGCTTCATGAAAAAGAAATCGAAAGTGAAAACCTTTCCGCTTTCGAGATTGAGACCTATATTGCTTTTGCTTATTTCAACGAGCAAAAACCTGACCTTGCCATTATTGAATGCGGAATGGGAGGGATGATAGATAGCACGAACATTCTTACCGCTAAGCCGTTATTGTCTATCATTACGACCGTTAGTCTTGAGCATACTTCTTTTCTAGGGGTAAGCCTTTCAGAGATATCATCCCATAAGGCTGGTATTATTAAAGAAGGTTCGCCCGTCCTAGTGGGGAAATTAGAAGAAGAGGCGATGAAAAAAATAAGAGAAGTTGCTAGAGCCCTTAGTAGTGAGCTATTCCTTGTGGATGACTATCATCATGATCACTATGAAGCCCCTTATTTCCATTTTTCCTATCGCCCTTATTTAGATTTGGCGCTTCTTACTCCTGCTAGCTATGAGCTTTCTAACGCTTCTATTGCTTTAGAAGCAACGAAAATACTCGCAAATCGCTATCCTCTTGATGAATTTTCCATTCGAAAAGGACTATTAGTAGAGCCATTGATGTGCCGCTATGAGAAGTGTCATAACATTATTCTTGATGGAGCGCATAATCCTGAAGCAATCCGAGCTCTTATGACGACATTATCTCGCTCTAGCCTGAATAAAAGGATTCATGTTTTGTTCGCCTCTTTCCGCGATAAGAACATTGCCGTGGAGCTCCCTATTATCGCTAACGTTGCTAGTGACATCACGCTAACGACTTTTTCTCACCCGCGCGCACGTACGGAAATGGATTATTTCCTTTTCTTAGAAGATCATCATTTTGTTGAGGATTACCGCGTCGCCCTCAATAATCTTATTGCGCAATATCCAGACGATATTATCGTCGTGACAGGCTCTTTAGCATTTGCTTCCATCGTTAGAGATTATGTTAAAGAGGTGCTTAAATTATGACGAAAACGTTATCCTCGATTCATAAAATCACTTTATCCTCGATGCTTTTGGTTCTTAATGTTTTGGCGACTCGCTTTTTACGCACCCCCCTTATCGGGAATATGCATTTTATTCGAATTTCTTTAGGGCCCGCGATTGTCATCTTTTCTTCTTTGCTTCTTGGCCCTTTATATGGGGCGATTGTCGGTAGTGCTGGCGACATGGTGGGGCACTTTTTGTTTCCTGTAGGAGGGGAATTTAATCCTTTGATCACGATTGTTTATCTCCTATTAGGGATCATGCCTTGGTGTTTAATGCAATTTACTTCTCATTTCCGTGACACGTTAAAAAAGCCATATTTCTTTATTCTTACCATGACTTTGCTCTTGGCTTTGCTTGTGTGCTTTTTTTATGTCATTCCTGGCTTGAAAGAATACTTTGCGAAAGGGTTTGGCGATGGAGCCTATTGGATAGAACCTCTTATCATTGCTCTTACTGCTTTATTTACGGCCCTTGCTTGTGTTGGCTTATTTTATCTAAATCGTTACTTTGAAAAAAACAAGCAGCGATATTCTTCTTTCCCCTCTCCTTATGAGATGGCTTTGATTTGTCTTATCACGGAAATCGTTTTAATGGTGGGGCTAATGCCTCTCGCATTCTATATTTTCTACAATTTTATATCGCATGAATTCCCCGTAACTTATGGCACGTTATTATCGTGTATCAGCGTGTTTAGTGGCATCAAGGTTGTCTTAAATACTTTTGTTGTTTATTGGCTACTTGTTGTTACGAAAAAATATTTAATTAAAGGAGAATAACATTGAGGGTCTATGCTAGAAGAAGAGAAAAATGCTGACAAGGGTTTAGAAGAAGAAAACGAAGAAGATTCTTCATCTTTCAAGGGAAGAATCATTTGGATTCTGTTTTTTGCGGTTTTGGTAGCGCTCGCGATTGCGTGCGTTGTTGTGATTAAGGCACTCGACCAAAATTAAAACAAAAATTTATTAAAAATTCTTTTCATAGACCCAAAGCAACGATAATGTTAGATTAATTGAAAATTAGTGAGGAGTTAGGGATGGCAGTCATAAAAATTGAACGGCGCGATGGCTCTTTCGTAAATTGCGATTTAGACAAAAAAGAGCTCTCTTATTACCGATATCACGTTCGTTTCACCAATTCTGAATGGGAGATTTTAAAATACCTTTATGAGCATCGTGGCACCGTAGTGAAGCGAGAAGAATTGATTCATATTCTTTGGGGCAATGCTTCGAACAAGGAACCGACTAGAACCGTCGATGTTCACGTTTCTAGTATTCGCAAGAAACTCGCTTATATCAAAGGGGCGCGTCTCGATAGCATTTATGGAACGGGCTATAAACTCGTTATGCTAAGGCGTTTCTAGTGACGTGTTTCTTAGGGTCGTATGACCCTTTTCTTTTTAGAGACGAGTAAAGGTTACGCGATGAAACTGATTTACTCCAATTCAGAAAAACCTTGCAAAACTCGATTATGTTTCTTACAAATGATAATAGTTTTTATTTAATTAAGGAGTTGTGAGATACTTTAATAGTATGGATAATCGGTTTTTTCGTTCCAATGTCGTCTATCAAATTTATCCAAGGAGTTTTTGCGATTCAAATGGCGATGGCATTGGTGACATCCCTGGGATTATTTCTAAATTGGATTATCTTCAAGATCTAGGGGTGGGCATTATCTGGCTTTCCCCCGTTTATAAAAGCCCTAACGTTGATTTTGGCTATGACATCAGCGACTATTACCAAATCAATCCAGAATACGGCACTTTAGCGGATATGGACAAATTGATCCTCGAAGCGAAAAAACGCAATATCCGGATTGTCATGGACCTTGTTGTGAATCATACAAGCGATGAACATGCTTGGTTTCAAAAATCGAAAGACGTTCGTTCTCCCTTCCATCAATACTATTATTGGAGAAAAGGGAGAAACAATAACTCAGAACCTCCTAATAACTGGACGAGCAATTTCGGGGGCAGCGCATGGGAATACGATAAAGAAGCGGATGAATGGTATCTTCATCTTTTTTCCAAGAAACAAGTCGATTTGAATTGGCATAATCCCGATGTTTTATTCGAAGTGGAGCGGATCCTTCGCTTTTGGCTTGACCGGGGGGTTTATGGGTTCCGCTGCGACGTTATTAACCAGATTTGGAAAGAAAGCTTTGAAGATGGTAGGAAAAACGGCTTTATTGTCGGGCAAGAACACTATTTAGACAAAGAAGGCAACCACAAAATATTGGAGCGCCTCCATAAAGATGTCTTTTCTCATTATGACTGCATGACGGTTGGCGAAACTTTTAACGTTGATTATGAAAACGGGAAGCGTTTCACAAATGGCAATGAGCTAGATATGTGTTTTGAATTTGATGCGATGAATGTCGATAAACAAAAGCTGGTCTGCTTTACGAAGAAATACCGCCCTCAAACCTTGAAACAAATTCTCTTTGGCTGGCAAAAGGCATTAGATTGGAACGCGAATTATTTTGAAAACCACGATCAAAGACGTTCCATCACTCGTTTTGGCGACAGCAAAAAATACTGGAGAGAATCTGGCAAGATGCTTGCGACGATTCTTTTTACCTTGCGGGGGACGCCCTTTATTTATAACGGGGAAGAAATCGGGATGACCGACCTAGCGAAACTCACGATTGAAGATTGTTTGGACCCCGTTGATTTTTGGGTTTATGAACTCATGGGCCGTTTCCATTTTCCACGTTGGCTCAAGAACCGCCTTCTTAGCAATTTCGCGCGCGACCATGCTAGAACCCCTTTCCAATGGGACAAAACAAAAAACGCTGGGTTTTCCGCTGCGGATAAGACGTGGATGAAAGTGAATCCGAATTATTTAACGGTGAATCTAGAGATGGAAAAAGAGGATCCGCGGAGCATTTATCATTACTATAAAGACATTATCGCCTTAAGGAAATCGACTCCCGCTTTAATATATGGCACGATTGAGCCAATCCCTACCCCTTGTTCCATTATGGCATTTTATCGTATCTACCAAGGCAATAAGATTTTGGTTCTCGTTAATATGACTCGCCATAAAGTATCGATCCCTAAATCCTTAAGGAGCACAAAAGGAGTGATGTTACTCGCCTCGAATAAAGGAACGCAGTATGGCTATAAAGAGCATCTTCGTCCTTTCGAAACGCTTATCGTAAAAGTGTAGAACGTTTTCTTTTCAAAAAGGAAGACACTCTAGTATGCTATAGGCGAAAAAGAGGTTAATTATGGAAGAAAGACGGAAAGATAATATTAGCTGGGATGAATATTTTATGGGCATCGCCGTTTTAAGCGCGATGAGAAGCAAAGACCCTTCCACTCAAGTTGGAGCTTGCATCGTCGATAATAACCACAAAATCGTGTCGGTTGGTTATAATGGCATGCCACGCGGCGTTGATGAAGACAAAACCCCTTGGGGGCACGGAGCGGGACTTGATAGCAAATATCTTTATGTTTGCCACGCTGAACTGAATGCGATTTTAAACACCCGCGATGGCCCAGCGCTTAATGGCTGCTCTTGCTATGTGACTTTATTCCCGTGCAACGAATGCGCCAAAGCGCTACTACAGGTCGGGATCAAAGAGCTCATTTACAAAGATGACTTCCATGGAGACCAAGTTATTTATAAAGCGTCTCGCAAAATCTTAGAAATGGGCGGCGTGAAAATCCGTCAATACATAGGCAAAGACATCAAAATTGCCATTCAATAATCACTCTTTTCGTTTTTTAAGATTCTTTTTAGCATTATCAAAATGAACATCGTCGAAGTCAAAAACTTAACTTATTCCTATTACGAAGGAAGCAAAGTCCTAGATGGGGTTTCTTTTTCGTTAGTAGAGGGTAGCTACACTTGTCTTATTGGCCATAATGGCTCTGGGAAAAGCACTTTAGCGAAAGTGCTTATGGGGCTAAATAACAAATTCCAGGGGGAAATCACGATTTTCGGAATGCCTCTTAATCGTGAAAATCTCGGCAAAATCCGCTCAAAAATGGGAATTGTTTTCCAAAACCCGGACAACCAATTCGTGGGAACAAGCGTTTGCGACGATATCGCTTTTGGCTTAGAAAACCGGCAAGTCCCCCATCTAGAAATGCAATCGATCATCGAAACCTACGCAAAAGAAGTGGGAATGGCGGACTTTTTGAACGCTAGCCCTGACAATTTAAGCGGTGGGCAAAAGCAAAGAGTCGCCATTGCAGGGGTTTTGGCGATGAAACCGAACCTCATCATTTACGATGAAGCGACCTCGATGCTTGACCCAAAAGGAAAAAGAGAGATTTTGTCCTTGACGCAAAAAATGAAAAAGGAAAACCCTTCTCTTACGATTCTTTCTATCACCCATGATGTAGAGGAAGCCGCAAAAGCCGACCAAGTTCTTGTCCTTAACGAAGGGAAAATTGTCTTGGAGGGAACCCCTAATGATGTTTTCTCAAATGTCGAAATCTTAAAGCAATGCCATTTAGCTACCCCTTTCTTTTTTGAGCTCCGCGAGGCGCTAAAAAAAGAAGGCTTCGATATTCCTGCTTCGATTACTGATTTAGCTTCTTTGGAGAGTTATTTATGCAAATAAACTTCCAAAATGTTTCTTATATTTATAACCGCAAATCCCCTTTCGAATTTGCGGCGCTCAATCATATCAATCTCTCCTTGCCAGAGGGTAAATTCATCGCCTTAGTTGGTAGAACAGGCAGCGGGAAAAGCACTCTAATTAGCCATATTAACGCTTTGCTTCGCCCAACGGAAGGGGAAGTCCATATCGGGGATTTTTTAAATGCACCAAAGAACCGTTTAAAGAACAAAGACATCAAAAATCTCCGCAAACACGTAGGGCTTGTCTTTCAATTCCCCGAATATCAGCTCTTTGAAGAGACCGTAGAAAAAGATGTTGCCTTTGGTCCTAAAAACTTTGGAGAAACAAATGAAGGCGCACTTGCTCTTGCTCATGACGCCTTAGCGACCGTTGGCTTAGACGAGTCATTTTATCAGCGCTCTCCTTTCGAATTATCGGGAGGGGAAAAACGAAAAGTCGCTATCGCCGGCGTTATCGCGATGAAACCAGACACGTTGATCGTTGATGAGCCTACCGCGGGGCTAGACCCAGTCGCTGCGATTGATACCATGAATTTGTTTAAGGGCATTCAAGAAAAAGGAACCTCTTTGATTTTAGTCACCCATGATATGAATATCGTAAGCCGTTATGCGGATTTGGTTGTTGTGCTTGAAAATGGGGGAATCGCAAAAATCGCTACCCCGAAAGAATTATTTTCTTCGGATTTAGAATCTTATTCCCTTGAACTCCCATTATTATACCAAGTCATATCCGATTTAAATCAAAAAGGCATGAATCTTGATATGAATACTATTTCTAACGTGAACGAGCTTGCGGAAGCGCTTAAGGAGAAAAAGCATGAATAGTCTTACCTTAGGCCGCTACGTGCCATATCAATCTTTTGTCCATAAGCTTGATCCTCGCAATAAGATTTATTGTCTTATCGTTCTTATGGTAGCCATTTTTATGCCGCAAATTAACTACGCGATGACTTTCACGATGGTGGGGATCATGTTTCTATTTTTGCTTTTACTACTTGCGCTCACCCATTCTAGTTTTCTTTCTTTTTTAAAGAGTCTATCTGGATTATGGTTCATGATGCTCTTCTTATTGATTATTTATATTTTTATCCCTACCTCCAATCAACGTTATCCCGATTGGGTCGCTTTCCGTATCGGGGATTTCCCAATCTATTACGAATCTATCTTTGAGGCATTGAAAATCCTTGTCCGCCTTATGCAAATGATCGCCTTGACGATGATTTTCACTAGTTCAACAAAACCTTTAGAGATGACAGACGCTTTTGAGTGGTATTTAACCCCTCTAGGCGCATTAGGGTTCCCATCCCACGAAATCGCGATGATCATTTCGATTGCTCTTCGTTTCATTCCTACCATCCTCGATGATACAAAGCGAATCATGAAAGCCCAAGCGAGCCGCGGTGTTGATTTTGAGCATGGGGGGCTCATTACCAAAATCAAATCCATGGTATCGCTGATTGTGCCTTTATTCGTTTCTAGCTTTGTTAGGAGTGAGGATCTAGCGGATGCGATGGAATCTAGAGGCTATGACCCAAAAGGGAAAAGAACGAAATATCGCGTGATGCACGCTTCCATTTCTGATTTGTTCGCCTTCCTATTTGCTAGTGCTTTCGCCGCATTATTCATCTATACAAGCGTAACTTCTTTTGACGCTTATTCCGTTTTCTTCGGAGTCAACGTGAAATGAGCAATTATTTTTGCGTGGTTTCTTATTTAGGGGCCGCTTATTACGGTTTTGAGCGGCAACGTAACCATCCTACCATCCAAGGGAAGATCGAAGAGTGCCTTAACGCAATACTGCACGAAAAAGTCACCATCAATGCCTCGGGAAGAACGGACGCGAAGGTGAACGCAAAAGGGCAAACATTTTCCTTTCGTTCTTCTTCGGTTTTATTAAAGGATGAAGCCCGTTTCCTCTATGCGATTAATCATGTTTTGCCTAGCGATATTTCGATTCTTTCCGTTAAGGAAGTTCCTGATTCTTTTCACGCTCGATATAGCGCGAAGAAAAAGGCGTACTCCTATTCTTTTCATCTTGGGAAGAAAGACCCATTTTTGTGTTACGAAGTGGCAATGCTAGGGGAACGGATATTCGATGAAACTCTTTTTAAAGCTTCTTGCAAGCTTTTTAAAGGAGAACATAATTTCCAAGATTTCACCCCGAAAAGCGAAGACATGCATTCTTTTACCCGTACGATTTATGATGTTTCTTTTACGGAAGACCCTTTTACGCATAAAGTATTTTTCACTGGGGAAGGCTTTATGACTTATCAAGTTAGAACAATGGTGGGGGCGGCAATCAAAGTCGCTTTAGGTAAAATGACCTTAAGCGAATTAGAAGCAAGAATTGATAGTAAAACGCGAAAAATACTTTCATTTAAGGCTCCTGCAGAAGGGCTTTGCTTAGAAAAAGTCTTTTACGAATAAGTGATTGATTTTTACTGTTTTTTCGAATTAAGTTCTTCGTGCGCTTAAGAGCGTTTCTTGGCGCGCAATTGAGTACGGATAGCAGCTATTTTGTTTCTCTCTTACTCGAGAGCTTGCGTGAGTGCATGAAAGAGCCGTAGGGTGCCGGTTTTCGATGCCTTTTAAGCAAGGGAAGACGAATGCTTACTCGTCTACCGGCCCATAGGTGATTGTGCCGCTGGGTTTTATCTTTTCGATGGAATTGGGCGCGTCTTTCCTGATTCTCAAATCACATAATTGTCGTCAGAATAGTCTTCCAAATCGTAAGGAAACGCTGGTGTGATTATGTAATTGATTTTAGCTTTTTTAATAAGCGCGCCGCTCGTTTGATTCTTAAAGCTACTCCATGGATAAGCGCTGTTTTTATTTCGCCTGAAAGGTATCGTTTTGCTTCTAGAAAATTTCCACCTACTATTTCGGAAACTGCCTTCAGCCTTTCGATGCTTGCTTTATGAGAATCGCAAAGATAGATGGAATATTCCGTTTCATCTTCGACAATTGCCGGAGACGAAGTTGAAGCTATGTTCCATCCACATTTGGGGCATTTAATGGCTATGCCAGAATCCTCACGTATCGCTTCCATTGTAGTTCCGCATTTTTCACATTTCATCTTCGATTACTTCCAGGAATGAATTTAATGAATTCACCGACATCATTATAGTCGGGCGCTGTTGATGACCCACCCAACACTTTATAGTCACCATTTGGCCATGCCATAAGTAATTGTTTGGAGCATAAACAACAACAACATTTAATTTATATGCATAAGTGTCTACTTGATTGGTAGCACTTCAGGGACTCGAACTTGCGGAGAGCTAGACAGCCACAAAGCAAAAGCAGACAAGAAGATTAAAAAGATGCACAGCTCACTGTCCATTTTCTCTTGGCCAATAGACATCGCTAATAACCAGCCCGAGAGTCCTCCCAATCGCCTCTTTTTGTTTGGAAAAAAGGGGTCATACCATGACGCTTACTTTTCTAACTTCTGCATCTATATCTAGTTTTGGAATATTTTTCGCTAACCGCCTTCTTATAGTAGTGATAAAATACACGCGCAAAAAGGAGTTTTGATTATGGGAAGACACTTTGAAGTCAGAGCCGCGGCAATGGCTGCGACCGCCAAAGCAAAAAGCGCGATTTACATGCGTGCTAGTAAGGAGATTTATGCTGCTGCAAAAAGCGGCATTCCTGACCCAGAATCGAACCTCGCTTTAAGAAGCGCGATCGAAAAATATCGTAAAACCTGCCCAAGAGACGTTATCGAAAGAGCAATCGAAAAAGCAAAAGGCGGGGATGCAGTTGCTTATATTCCAGGGCGTTATGAATTCTTCGGCGCTGGAGGAAGCTTTGTTATCGTCGATACTTTAAGCGACAATGTTAACCGTGCTCTTGTAAGCGTGCGTACCATCGTTACCCGTAAAGGCGGAAAAATGGGAAGCGTTGAATATAACTTCCAAATGTTAGGTGTCATCGATTTCAAAGGAACAAATCGTGACGAAGTGGAAGAAAACCTCATTCTAGGTGATGTTGACGTTCAATCTGTGGATCTTGAGAATGGCGAGATTGAAGTTCGCGTCAATCCTAGCGATTTCGAAAAAGCAAAGAAAGTCCTTAGCGACATGGGCATTACCGAATTCGATAACGCACAAACGACCCTCGTACCAAACGAATACATTACCTTAAACGACGAAGATCTTGCAAAATTCAAAAAGATGCTTGAAGAGCTTGATGAATGCGAGGACGTTCAAGCCGTTTACCATAACGTCGAGAACGCTTAATGATTGCCGCCTTCGGGCGGTTTTCTTTTCCTCATATCTAGTAATCTACGATTTTATTCGATTCCATCGTAGTTTTTGATATTTTTAATCTCTGAATCCAATCATTTAGTGTCTAAGCGTCTCAAAAAACGTAATGTTTAGACACTCAATAATTTATTCATCGTCTAAACATGGCAAAAAAATTGCGTTTTAGACATTCAATAATGAATAATCGTAGGAACAGCAAAGCTCTACTATGAACGATGCAGGGTTTATTGGAAGAAAAGACGAATATCATGTTTTAGAAAAATGCTACCACTCAAAAGATGCACAAATCGATCTTGTTATAGACCATAGAGACAACGTGGCAAGCCTTTGCGAGATGAAATTCACGATGAATGAATTTGAAATCAACAAAGATATCTACATGGACCTCATGAATAAGATTGCAGCCTTTCAATCCGAGAACAAACGAAAATCAGTTCAAACCGTTCTTATCACGACATACGGATTAAAGGAAATCGATATTCAAACGCTATCAATAAATGCATGACATTGGATGCTTTTTTGCAAAATGAGTTTTGTTAAACAAATTGTCTAAGCGAGGAACTAGAAAATTACCTCCGCATTTTGAGTGAGCAGAATTTGCTCAAAATTTTTAGTATTACTTTCTTTTATCAGTTATTGGCTTATTAAATGAAAAACGCAAGTAAGCTTTAAATCATTTTTTAAGTTCACGAAAATGTTTGCTATCACTTCAATTGCGACAAAAAGTACTATTTGTATAATAACTAGGAAGGGAGGGACATTTATGACGGTTGAATATGTTAAGATCAATGATATCACTAATCTTCTAAACATTTTTTGTGTAAACAACAACAATTGTGAAGCCCCCACATTATCGTAAAGCTTTTTTCGAGCTATCATCCACTTGATGGTGGCTCACTTTAAATTAAATTCGCTTATGATTTTTTTCTAAATACAATATATACGTCAACACTAATAGCGGTGGTTTGTTAATTTACAATACCTTGTCCAATAGAGTCATTAAACTGGCGGATGAGTATTGTAAAAAATTAGATATTGCTAATGCCGGGATTAAAAGAATTATTTTGCATCTATTCGGCGGAGAACCGCTTCTTTTCTTAGATGACATTCTTCCATTTATAGCGGGATTAAAGAATATAGGCGTTACTGTTTCTGGAAGCGCAACCACAAATGGATATTTGCTAAATGAGAAGAATTTTAAGGAAATGTTAGATTACGGCATCACATCGTTTCAAATCACAATTGATGGCGACCCGCAATCCCATAATGAAACTAGGAAATTATTAGATGGCTCCGAAACATATTCTACTATATTTCAAAATCTCAAGAATATTTCAAAAAGCAAAGACAATTTTTCAGTAGTAGTGCGATGCAACATGAACAAAACAACAAAGATGGACCAATTTTTGCAAGATTTCAAAAGTGCATTTAGAGCTGATGAACGTTTTTCTTTGCTGTTGTTCCCCATCGCTAGATGGAACAAAAATTTTACTTGTTCGAATTTAATGTCCAAAGGAGAGTTGTTCAAAAAATATACTCATAAATTGAAGAATGAGCGTATCAAAGATGCCTACTTAGATATATTCATAAACAATGCTTTTTGCTGCGATTTTTCGTTTCCGCTATCACTAGCTTTGATGCCTAACGGCAAAGCTAATTTTTGCACAATATATTTTGAAAAGAGCAAAGAAGTAAACATTGAAGACTATTTTGCAAATCTGAAACGCAATATTGAAGTTAAAACCTCTGCTGAATGCGAGCGCAATGGCTGCGTCTTGTATCCAAAATGTTTTGGATTTAGGTGTCAAAAAAGTGGTGGATCAGATTATTGCGATAATAACTTGAATGATATAAAGACTTTTCTTTTGGAGTATTTTTCATGAGCAAACTTAAGAGGTATTATTTGAATAGACCCTATCAATTTTTATTGATTTTGTTTTTAAAGTTGATTGTTTCCGTTTGTGAGGTATCCATTTCTTTTTGCTCTATACCATTGTCGATTTGGTCACCTCTGGTGCTGATTTTGCTTCCTTTTTGTATTTAGGTGCGATTTCTTTTACCATAATCATAACTTTGTCGCTCACATCATATTCGGGCGAATATCTAACTCACAAATACGTCGATGAAATCACTGAGATTTATAGAATGGACGTTTTTAAAGGGATTCTTAACTTAGATTTGAGTGAGATGAAGAAAAAGCCTGTCGGTGAATATCTCACGAACTTAGATCGGGATGTAACTAGCGTTTCTCAACAACATTTCTCATCCATGTTCAATTTGGTTTCGCATTTGTTCACCTTAGCAATTGCTATCGGGGTGGCTTTTGCTTTTAACTATATCGTGACGCTTTTTATATTGGCCATCTCCCTTCTCATTGTTTTAGTACCACAGCTATTCGTCAAGAAGATATTCACTACATATGATGAGTATTCTCTTTCAATGGGTAAACTTTCCAAATATTTAGAAAACTTCTTAAACGGAGACCACATTGTTCAAAATTGCGATGCGATTCATCAAGTTTCAGAGATTGTTAAGAAGGTTGATCGTAGCGTTCTAAAAAATGTGAATCGGCATTGGAAAATTATAAGTATTGATAATAATGTAGTTCTCTTTTTAACAATCATTTTAAAATTTTTCACCGTTTTCATCGCTTGCTTATTGAATTTTTATCATATGGCGACCATTGCAATTTGCGTTGCGTTCCTACAATTAAGTTCTTCCATATATAACCCCTTGATTTATATTCTTTCTTCTTATGCCCTCATGAAAGGCGTTAAAAAAGTTGTAGAGCGGCTTTCAGTCTTTGGCGAAAAAGAAAAGAAACCCCTTTATGAGAGCAAAATAAGAACCCCATCGATAAATTTAAGGAATTTAACCATCGCTTATGATAAGCGGGAGGTCTTGAATGATGTTACCTACGATTTTGATTTTGGCAAAAAAATACTTATTGATGGGGAAAAGCGGCATCGGCAAATCAACTCTCTTAAACGCGATTATTGGCTATACCGAAATCAAAAACGGTTCGATTGACGTTACGGATGGCGTAGATAAAGTTTCTAACGTTAACGAAACGAGCCATTTGATTGGCTACGTGCACCAAAAACCATTTTTATTTATCGGTAACTTAGTCGAGAACATAACCATGTTTAGTAAAAACCCTGATATGGATAAAGTGACGCTACTCATAAAGCACTGCAAGTTAGATGATTTTGCGAAACAAAGAGGTTTATACGCTCCGCTTGATAATTCCAGTAACGCGATTTCCATCGGTGAGATGCAAAGAATTTCTTTAGCGAGAACGCTTTATCTAGATAGACCAATCTTGTTTTTAGATGAGATAACTTCTTCTTTGGACGAGAAAAACGCGAAGGAAATCAACGATGTGATTAGAAACATCGAAAATAAACTGATTATCTGGATCTCACATAATAGAGATATGAAAGAGTTAAGCTGGATTGACAAAAAGATAAAAATTGAAAACGCAAAAATCGCGGAGATTTAAGAATGAATCTCTTCGACTTCGCTCTCTATTATTACTCTAAAGAAAGGCACGCGAATCTATTGAAAGGTCAAAGAAACCGGTCACTCTATCCCTTAATCTTGCGTTTGCTCTCGTTAAAAATTCTACAAGATCGATAAGGAAGCGTTTCTTTCTTTTGCGAATTTAGAAAGTAATCTTAGACAAATAAACAATAATTTTTTATTAAATTATTTTTCAATTTAATAATTTTTGAAATGATTAAATTTAATGAGCAATAATTCAATGAAAAACAGTTTTAATTTTATTGAGAAAACACAATATTAATATTCATAAATAATAGGTAATAACTAGATAAAACTAATTCATATAGAAAACATATAAATTAATATTTAATAAAAATACCACTATTTTTAAAACGCAATAAATAAACAACCTTTTTTCCAAGATTAAGCGCAATCAGCTTATCATCTTTTTCTTTAAATGCTAATTAAATTGTTCTATGCTAACATCGCTCGAGCAAAGCACTTTGACCTCATAAATCAGAAAAAGGAGTCTTTTATGAATAAGAAGAAAAAGAGTTTGCTCATTAGCCTATTCGCTACTGTTTCCTTGCTTACCGTTGGGACGCCAGAAAAGAGCTCATCTCAAATTAATGACGATTATTCTCACCAATTAAAAGGCCGCGTCAAAGAATATAATCAACATGATGAACACTCGATTTTTCCGACTGACGACAATGCGCTTTCTTATCAAAAATGGATGAAAGCGGGCTTCCCCGATTTTGTGACTTCTCCCATTGACGACGACGATGACAAAAATAACCGCTCAAAATTGAATTTACTAAAAAGAAAATCCGTTTAGCTTCATAAAAGCGATAGATACGCTTCCATCGCGTCTAATGCTTTAAATTCCTTCGCGTAGGACAATAATTTGTCCTGATCGATATCGCGCGTCTTAAAGAGAGCGAACACTTCTTTCATGCTATATGTTCCTCTTTCGCGATATCGATAAGCATCTAGGAATGTTCGCTCCAAGTCATAAGTCTCAACAAGATGTCCGAAAGGGGAGACGGCCAATCCTAAGCCAAGGAAATATTCTTTATCGTTTACGTGACGAAATTCGCTATTTTTGATGCCTTTTGTCATATAGCCACGCGGAAGATTAACGACTAGATGCGTTGGCTCTTTCGTGAGTTCATGAAGAAATAGTGCGCTCTCTAAAGAGAAAACGGCCTTTTTGTAGATGAATTGCGTAATGTAATAAGGATCTAGAGGATATCCTTTTTTCACATATAATCCGCGCGCCGCTTTCACGAATTGCCCTTCTTCTTCGGCGAGGACCAGATACTCTTGGGCTATTCCGTTTCGCTTCGCGTCAATCGTAGAAATGTAGCCATTATTGTTTTCGGCCAGGACTAGGATTTCGAATGATTTCTTTTCTTTCACACAACCATACTACCATAATGATTGTCTAAACGTAAACGAAAAACCGAAAATGGCTTTGACTATCGATACTTTTATGATGATAATTGACCATGGCTCAATTAGAGCAAATAAAAAAGAAGGAAACTACAATGCAACGTCAAACCACAATGGCGAAACCCCTTGAGCTCAAGAAAGCTTGGTATGTTGTTGATGCGACCGGCATCTCACTCGGACGTCTATCCAGCCAAGTCGCGATGATCTTAATGGGCAAAAACAAGCCAATTTACACCCCAAACCAAGATACCGGTGACTATGTTATCGTTATCAATGCCAGCAAAGTGAAACTCACTGGCGATGCCGAACACAAAAAGAATTATTACAATGTTTCCGGCTATAATGGCGGTCTCCGTACCCGTAGTGCTGGCACC
>DHKP01000028.1:105322-105634 GCA_002404865.1 Caryophanales bacterium UBA4691
TGCTGGCACCATGCTCCGCGAATTCCCAGTCGAACTTATTGAACGTTCGGTTTGGGGAATGCTTCCAAAAGGACCTCTTGGGCGTCAGATGCACAAGAAATTATTCGTCTATGAAGGTGCCGAACATAAGCATGAAGCTCAAAAGCCAGTCAAGCTTGAGCTTAAGAAATAAGGAGATCCCTAATGGCTAACGAAAAGAAATATTACGGAACTGGCAGACGTAAGAGCAGCGTTGCTCGCGTTTATATCACTGCTGGAAAAGGCAAAATCATCGTCAACGAAAGAGACGTCAACGAATATATGCCTTATGCG
>DHKP01000021.1 GCA_002404865.1 Caryophanales bacterium UBA4691
CAGTTTTTTGTCCGCATGCCCGAAGAAAGTATCTTTCGTGTAAAAAATTCTTTGGAAACTAAGCATTTGCGCGGTTATTCCGCATCCAATAGAAAAAAAGAATAGGAAGGCCCCCGATGTGAGGAAGGCCCTATAGCATCGTTCAGAATTTACTAGATTTGTGTTCTCGTTGAGATATTTCAAATTTTTTGGATAAATCAAATCTTTAAAGCTCATATCAAATCAAAAACTGGTTTAAAATCCAACCAGCCCCTCCATTCAAAGCCCATCTTCAAGCCTTTATGACTTCCCCCTGAGTAAACTGCACTCGCGAGAATAGAACCCGCAATCAAAGAAAATATTGCAAGAATGCCCAAAACAACTGGACCAATAGGGCCAAACAAAGTTGAAACAAAGGCTGAAAATTTACTAAGAACACTTTGAATCATTGGTCCGAATGTACTTGCATAAATTTTTAATTTTAAAATTTTAATTGCCCGAATTGCTCCAATTAAGCCAATCGTAGACATGATTTGGGAATGGCAAAATGAAGTAAATGCTTCGTAAATCTTTCGGCACGTTGGTCTATCTAAATGAATTCCAATGAACGTAACGGAATTCTTACGTAGAAACCCTCTGTTGTGTGTGAAAAGCGATTTTCTAACATCGCAATCAATGATTTCTACTCGTGAAAATGTTTCATTAATCTTAGTTAAATCAAGATTTTTTAGCTTGTTTTGATTACTCTTTAAGAAAAAGAAACCATCTTCAATCGCTAAAGTGCTGTCATTCATGTTTGCGAAAAAAGTATCGAGATCGAATTCGCTTTTTTCTAGGCGATTATTCTTAAACCGCTCGTAAAAATCACACTTCGAAGCAAGAGTCTCTAGACGTTTCTCTTTCTTTGTCAATGCGAAATCAGAAGAAAAATACGTAGGCTGAAAATAAGCAATATTATTGTTCTTATTTTCCTTGTAGCTATCTTCAAAAATCGTTGCGACTTCTTCTTGAATCGCTTCTATTTTTCGATTCATAGAGGAATAGCTTAAAACGCTAATAGAGGTGAATAATGCGAAAGTCATCGCTAATAATTTAAATTTGTTCATCTTGTTTTGTGCTAGCAGCCAAAATGTATTAGCCAGCAATAACTCCTATAACTATTTTCTTTGGCTTTCGTAGAAGAAAATGGTAAAAGCACTTTAAATTTTATTGAGTCAAGGTTAGGCCTATTTCGTTCATAGAGAACGAAGATGATGAAACGTAATCTATCGATAGCGGTTTTAGAATAACATAAAAACTTAACTTTTCAATTATTATGACTTTATTTGCTATTATTTTTCTTGTTTTGTAAATATTTAATTAAAGAAGGAAAAGCAATGAATAACCTCGAAATGAAACCACGAAAAAAACACAAATTGCCTAATTTAGGGAAAAACACACAAAGAAAAATCCAAACCAAAAAAATAGCAATTTAATGAAAACAACAAAATGAAAACGTTATGCAAAAAAAGAAAAGACAAGCAGCTTTTGGCCACTTGTCTAGTAAGCTAGGAACCTTAGTTTCCTTTATAGGCATCGAGCATGATTTGCTCCATGTCTTTTACAAGAGGAACGCGTGGGTTCGCTGGGGTGCATTGATCTTCGTAAGCTAGATAAGCGATGGTTTCAAGATTCTTTTTCCAAACTTTTTCGTCTGGAACAAGGCTATTGAAGTTCATATCGATACCAACTTCTTTTCCTAATGCCATAACCGCATCAGCTAGTTTCTTGGTACCTTCTTCTCCGGTTTCCGCGTGAATACCGATCATGCGGCAGATTTCCATGTACTTTTTATCGCATTGATATTCTTCGTACTTTGGCCAGAGTGATAACTTGGTAGGAACGGTTCCGTTATAACGGATGACGTGAGGAAGAAGGATAGCGCAAGTTTGACCATGGACGAGGTGATATTCGCCACCAATCTTGTGGGCTAAGCTATGGGTTAAGCCCAAGAAAGCGTTCGCGAACGCCATACCGGCGATAGTCGCGGCATTGTGCATCTTTTCACGGGCTTTGAGGTCATGTTTTCCGTCTTTAACAGCGCGTGGGAGATATTCGAAGACGAGTTTGATTGCTTCTAGCGCTAAACCATCGGTGAAGTCACTAGCCATGACGGAAGTATAAGCTTCAATTGCGTGAGTAAGGACGTCCATGCCAGTATAAGCGGTGCTCTTAGCTGGAAGATTGGTCGTGAATTCAGGATCAACGATCGCGATGGATGGGGTTAAGGAATAGTCGGTTAATGGATATTTCTTGAGGTTTTCCTTATCGCTGATGACGGCGAATGGGGAAACTTCACTACCCGTACCAGAGGTGGTCGGGATGCAAATGAGTTTGCTCTTTCTGCCAAGTTCTGGATATTTGAAGGCACGTTTACGGATGTCCATGAATTTTTGCTTTAAGTCATCGAAGTTGACTTCTGGATGTTCATAGAAGATCCACATCGCTTTTGCAGCGTCAATTGGAGAACCGCCACCTAAAGCAATGATGGTGTCTGGTTTGAAGCTATTCATGAGTTCGACGCCTTTACGGACAGTCTTGATATCTGGGTCTGGTTCGACTTCCGCGAAGAGTTGATAGGTCACTTCGTTTCTTCTTTGCATGAGTTCATCAATAATCTTATTGAGGAAGCCAAGTTCAACCATCGAGTGGTCAGTAACGATGAAGACCTTTTGTAAATCTTTGCAGGATTTGAGGTATTGAATGCTATTGCGCTCGAAATAAATCTTTTGTGGGACTTTGAACCACTGCATGGTGTTTCTCCTTTTTCCGACTTTCTTGACATTGAGGAGGTTATGAACGTTGGTGTTGCCTCCGACAGAGTTATGGCCATAAGAGCCGCATCCTAAGGTTAAGGATGGTTCAAAGGAGTTATAGACATTGCCTAAGCCACCGAATGTCGAAGGGGAATTCCAAACAATACGGAGGGCCGGGCATTTGTCGCCGAAAGCATCCGCCATTTCTTGTTCTTTGCAATGGATTTCAGCAGTGTGCCCTAAGCCACCGAAATGGAGCATTTCGTCACACATTTTGAAGCCTTCTTCCGCATCTTTAACTTTGTAGAAGCCAAGAACTGGGGAAAGCTTTTCTCTAGATAATGGTTCTTCTGGACCGACTTTCTCAAGTTCAACGCCGATGATGGCGGTATCTTTAGGAACTTTGAAACCGCTTTGTTCAGCAATCCATTGTGGGGACATACCGGCAATCGCGGCGTTGAGTCTCCCATTTTCGACGCCTTCTTTGCCTTTTTCAACGCCAAACATGAATTTTTCAAGTTTGCGAGCTTCGGCTTGAGAAGCGAAATAGACGTGATAGCGTTTGAATAACGCTTTCATTTCTTCGTAAATCGGTTCATCGATGAATACAGCGGATTCACTCGCGCAAATCATACCGTTATCGAAGTTTTTGGAAAGGACAACGTCATTGACGGTTTCTTCTTTGTCGCAGCTTCTATCGATGTAGCAAGGAACATTACCTGCTCCAACGCCTAAGGCTGGTTTCCCGCAGCTATAAGCAGCGGTGACCATCGCATTACCACCCGTTGCTAAGATAGTAGCAACGCCAGGATGCTTCATAAGTTCGCTTGTGGCGTCCATAGAAGGATGTTCAATCCATTGAATGCAATTAGCAGGTGCTCCAGCAGCAATCGCAGCATCACGCATGACAATCGCAGCGGCTTTAGAGCTTTCTTGTGCTTTCGGATGGAAAGCAAAGATAATTGGGTTTCTTGTCTTCATGCAAATAAGAGACTTGAAAATCACAGTCGAAGTTGGGTTCGTGACTGGAGTGATACCCGCGATCACGCCAAGAGGCTCGGCGATTTCAGTAATACCCGTAACAGGATCGTTAGAGATGATGCCGACAGTCTTAGCGTGGCGCATATTATTCACGACATATTCGCAAGCAAATAAATTCTTCGTAGCTTTGTCTTCAAAGACGCCACGTTTCGTTTCTTCGATTGCTTTGCGGGCCAAATCACCATGGTGATCAAGACCGGCAACAGACATCTTGGCGACAATGTAGTCAATTTTCTCTTGGTCATAAGAGCCAAAATCCTCGAGAGCTTTTAGACCTTTTTTGACTAGTTCGTCCACTTCTTCTTTCGCGGACGGAATTTTCTTTTCCTCAGCCATTAATTTTCCTCCTTGGCTAGTTCTTCGTTGAGACGATGAGATAAGACGGCAAGCGAACTTGAAAGGTTAACGTTTTCGATGACGACGTTGCTTGGTGCAGTGACATGGGTTGGGGCGAAGTTCCAGATGCCTCTTGCATCGTTTTTCACGGCCAAGTCCACTACTGCTTGAGCAGCATTCGCAGGAACGCAAATGATGACGATTCGGCTAGCTAAAGTCGGAAATACTTTCTCGAAATCGTCTAGCGAATAAACCGGTTTCTCGTTGATGGTAGTTCCGATTTTTTTCGGGTCGACATCAAAACCAGCCACAATTTTGAAACCCATCTCGCTAAAATTTGGGTAACGCAACAAAGCTCCGCCCAAATGACCCGTGCCGATAAGCACCGCGGTTGTGGTATCTCGGTACCCTAAGAAAGATTCGAGGGTTTCGATGAGTTTCCGAATATCGCGTCCTTTTTTTGGGCGCCCAGCTTCCGAGCAAATAGCTTGCAAATCTTTGCGAATTTGCTCTTCGCTATAGCCAAGCTCCTTAGCGATTTTCGGGGAACTGATGGTCTCCATCCCTTCATCGAAGAGTTCTTTAAGGTACTTGAGGTAAATCGGGTAACGTTGTAGTTGATTTTTGCTATACGTTTTCATCGCACCGTTCCTTTCAGTAATCTTTTACCGGAAGGAATGATAAACTTCTTTCAAAAAAATGTAAACTATTTCGATAAATAATTACCGAAAAAGAAGTAACATTTTTGTAAAGAATAGTCTTCATCGAAGTTTTTCATAGAATCTTTACCGGTATTTTCTAAGCGCTTTCATTGAAAAAGAAATGAAAAAGGGAATTTTTATTCCTGATAAAAGAGAAGACCAAATAAAGAAATAAGAGAGGTCCTTAGTTTGAATGTTTCCATGATTGAGGGGACTTTTTTAGTTTGACTTAGAAAGATTAATGCCTTTTGTCTCTTTTACTTTCAGCATTAAGACGAATAAAGAAAGCGTCCAAGCGGGGATGCAAACGAAGAAATAGAATAAAGAAAGGTATTTAAGTCCAACCGCGTATGGCGCAATAGCCGCCAAGCCTTGGCTCGCAATCATTCCAACGCCATAGAACAAGCTCCAACTAGCCATAATGGAAGCTCTTAAATTGGTGGGTGCGCTTTCTCCCGCTAATAAAGAAAGGACGTCCCCATTGCTCCAATCTGCGCCCAATAAGCACCCTAAAATTAAGCCAATAATCCATGTAGGCCAAGCAAATTGAAGACCTAAACAAAGGAACAAATAAAACACGGCACAGCTAGAAAGAAGAACGATGGAAGTGATTTTCCTCCCCCATTTATCGCTAATAAATCCATATAGCATCGTGATAATTGCACAAGTGAAAGGGAAATAAAATCCTACATCCGTCGCTTCCGCTTGGTTTAACCCACCCACTCCTAAAAAGCCGTTATTGAGAATGACTCCATACCCATTGCAGCAGGCGTAGCAAAGCTGAGCAATCCCAGTAGCGACGCAGATATAACGGATTTGTGGCGTTTTTAATGTGTAGCGAACCGCCGCTAGGAAACCGCCTTGTTTGGTAGCGATTTCTTTTTCTGAAGCGATTCGTTCTTCCTTGCTTTTGCTTAAATAAGCGATTCTAGAATCTAAGAAAACGTCGCTTTCTCTAGCGAAAAGCAAGGCAATTAAACTAACGATAAACGAAGCAACCGCCATCGTAAGAAAAATCCATTTATAAGACTGGTAATCGCTTGTATTCAAGAATAAACGCCTTAAAAGCGCGACAAACACTAATCCAAGCTCTGCGATACCTTTTGTCACCGAATAAATCGTATTTCGATGTTTTTCAGGGGCTATTTCAAAAAGATAGACAACTTGTTGATCGGGTGTGACAAAAAAGCGGAGAGCAAACATGGCAAGTGCGTAAACAAAGATATTATTCGCGGTGAAGAATAACAAACATGAAGCGGAAATGCCTAAGGTATTGATGAAAAGAAATATCTTTCTTCCATGACGGTCGGCCAAAGGGCGATAAAGCAAAGAAAAAATAAGCATGAGATTGCTCAGCAAGGTAATAAGGGAAAGCCTGCTCAATCCATCCCCTAATATTTTTAATAACGCTTCTGGCCCCGCTCCCCCATAGGCGGCGCTATTAAGCGTTTCCAAGGAGTAGCCATTGGAACTTGCCCAGGGATAGGCATTCAAAGCGACATTGAGTTCAGTTTGCAAAGAATTTGGGAGATTGGTGCAGATTTCATCGGTGATATAAATAAGGGTAAGAACAAAAAGCATATACCATAAATAAAAATGGTTTTTGGGGCGTTCCCGTTCTTTCAATAAACGCGCAAGTTGCTTTTTCTCGAAAGCTTCTTTTCGTATTGCCCTACTTTCTACGCTCATAATCCGAAAATCACTTCAAAATCCTTTGTGAAAGAGAGAAGCCTCACCAACAAAAAATAGGAAGTAACCCTTTCATAGGCTTTATACTAATCGGAGAAAGAAACGCTCGTCAATAGGAAGGGGATCCCTTGTTCCCCCGATTCGCTAAATAGTAACTCGCTTCAGTAGAGCCGATTAAGCCGATTGGCTCAAGATAAGAATAGATGATTTTCTTGTCCACAAACTTCATTCCACGCTTTTTTAAGTCGCTGGAGATTCTATCGGACAAGGAGTCGCTCATCTTCCCTTTTTCAATTAATATCTTTTTGCGAGCAAAGGAAAGCAAGTACTGAGAAAAAGAGGGATACTCATTTTCAATATCCAAAAATATCTTCGCATTAGGGATACCCGCCAATATCTTTTGCTTATTGCAAATGATATTTTTGTTCTCCATTAAAGAAGAGATTTTGCTCTCATCAATAGATGCAAAAATAGAAGGAAAGAATCCTTCATATGCCTTTATGCTTCGCGCTTATTTAGATACATTCCTAAGATATCCCCGCCTGGAAGCCTTTTAGAAAGAGCATTTTGAAGAAATACTTTTCGTCAAAATTCAAAACAAAACGCCCATTCATTATCGTGATAAGCTACATACAAGGGATTATTTTATTGCATCAAGAGCAGCGTTTCATAGCAATACTGCCTTTTCTAAAGCAAGCAAGGCGATTTTGTTTTTCACTCCTCCATGGAACCCAACCATTTTTCCATTCGCCCCAATAACGCGGTGACAAGGCAATAGAATCACTAAAGGGTTATTTCTAAGCGCTCCGCCAACGGCTTGAGAAGACATCCTTTTCATCCCTCTATTTTCAGCAATCGTCGCAGCGATTTTTCCATAGGTAATGGTCATTCCATAGGGAATAGAAAGCAAAATGTCGCTCACTTCTTTTTGAAATTTGCTATGAGCTTTGTATTGATATTGTGGTCGCCAAGAAGGATTTAACCCGGCAAAATATTCGTCAAGCCATTTTCGGATGATAGAAAAAGAAGGATTTCTCTTCCCATCATCAATCTTCGTAGAGGGATAAAAAGAAATCCCCGTCAATTCCCCTTCTTCACTTGTTAAAAGAAGATTATCGAAGGGATTAGGAGTGATATATAGTTCTTGTTTCATTTTAAAGATTATTGCCCTTTTTAACGCTAATGGGAAATGAATATTGTTTTTAAGCTCTGACGAATCTTCCTAATAAAGTTGCGCGAATAATAAGGAAAAACATGAAAAAGCCAAGCGACTGGCTCGGCAAAAAGTCAAATAGATTGGAATGAATTAATGAACGACGGTTAAATCAGCATTGCTCCTTGTGAGAAGCGTGAACGCAATAATCGGAGAGAACTGAGCGCTTTCCTCGGATACGAGAGGTGTGCTCAAGATCGATAAGGTAGAGGGAATATATTGGAGAGGGGCTAGTCAATTTATCGAATGAAGTCGAAAAAGTAAGTTTCTGGTTTAAAAAGAAAATTCCACATTATTCCATCGCTTAGGAGACATTTATTAAAAAAGGATTAATGACCAATTAGACGAATCATTTTATCAGCGTTCTCTAGTTTCTATCATCGTTCATTTGTTAATGCAATCGTTCAATGGCTAACGTTTGGAATCTATAAATTCTTATATAAAGAGCAAAAACACCAAAGAATCGATTTCCAATGTGTCAAAGCCTAAGAATTTGAGACAATGGTAGGATTTAAGCTAGGAAAAATAAAAAAGTTCGACACATTTTGCTGTATCAAACTAATCCTTTTTATTGGCAGGAGCAGAAGGAATCGAACCCTCATCAACGGTTTTGGAGACCGCTGTTCTACCACTGAACCATGCTCCTAGCGCACGTAATTATAGATAAGGTAAGAAAAACTAGCAAGGATTAACCATAAAAGAAAACGCGCCAAATTGTTATGGCGCGAGTTTCTTTAATTACCCCTCGCGATTTTGCTTACAAGGCCCATATCGACTTTCCCTGCGTAATTCATCTCGAAATGTTTCATTACGTTAGGAAGGCTTTTGTCAGATAAGGATCCGATCACAGAGCGAATTTCTTCTTCGCTCATCTGCTTTGGGACATATGGGGTAAGCGCGGCTTTTTGCGCATCAATCGCAGCGGCTTGCTCGATTCGTCCGGCTTTTAAATAGGCGGCTTTTTCTTCATCGAGTTCTTTATCTAGCTTTTGGATCATATGAATCATATCGCTATCAGTAACTTCTTTATTCGCGCCGCTCGTTTTTAATTCCGTATAGCGGGAAATCAAAATCGAATAAACGCTGCGTTTCTCGGCGTCGCGTGCCTTCATGGCTTCGATATTTGCTTTTTTGATATCATCGATAATCATAAGTTAACCTCCATCAATATTTTAGCGCTTCTTCTTTAAAAGTCTTCTTCATCTTCGAAACTATCTTGTGCGCTTCTTTCTTTTGCGAGCCGCTTTTGATGGTTTTGGAAAACGATTTCTTCGCGAATGCTTCTTCCCGCATAAATAAGGGGCATGATTTCAAGTCGTCCTAAGATCATGCCGACACTAAGCGTCCATAAAGCGACAGGATAAGCATTAGGATGCATTATGCCATACGTTACAAAATCTGTGGCGGCTAAGCCAGTATTGCTCATTCCGCTAGCGACATCAAAGGCAGCTTCTTCCGCATCAAAATCAGGCAAAAACACAAGGATAATAACAGAAATAGCAAAAACAATTAAAAATAATAAGCTATAGCTATATGCGTTTTTTACCGTTTCATCAGTAAGAGGGGAAAGTTTCCCGTATCGATAAGTCGTACGTGGATTAATTTGGTGAGAGGGCGAAAAACGGTATTTTAAAGAATACCAAAGATCCTTTAAGCAAATGAAAACGCGGTATTGCTTAATACCACCCCCGCAGCTGCCCGCGCCTCCGCCGATGATCATAAGAAACGTACAAGCAAATAAGAGAGGTTTTCCAAGATTGAACATCCCTTGCAAGGAAGTATTGGCAAAACCGGAAGTCGTTGCACTAGCGATGACATAAAAGGTAGACTCGCGGATAGATTCAGCAAGATTATCCGAAAAGGAATTATGATTAATATTCGCTAAGTTCATTGCGCCCGAAATAGAAACGACAATGGAAAAAAGCAAAATCATGAAAAAGGCAAAACGAATTTCATCGTCTTTTGTAAATTTCTTCCATTTGAAGGTAAGAATAAAGGTGTGCAATAAAAATGAGGTGCTTGAAAGTAAGACCAAAGCCATGATGATAATTTCAATCGCGATGGAATTTGCCGATAAGATACCATTGCCACTGCTATTTCTGAAATAAGCAATGCTACTAGAATGAGTGGACATACCACCACCGCTAAGCGCACACATCGAATGATTCATCGCGTCAAACAAGTCCATTCCAGCAAGCCACAAAGCAAGCGTGCCCACTAACGTATACCCTATGTAGATGCTGAACAAAAGACGTGCGCTTTTCACAATGGAAGGAAGAAGTTTGTCACTATGCCCTTCGGTCGTGTATAAAGAAGTACTCGCAAAACCCAAAACACTTTCGAGAAGTAACACAAGTCCAACACCGCCAATGAATTGCATCAAAGAGCGATGGAAACAAAAAACATGTGGGGCAAAGGCATTAGGAATATCGACATAATCTTTGAAAACGGTCAAGCCAGTAGTGCTATAAGCGCTTGCGGATTCAAAGACTGATTCGCTAAAATCCATGTTCATTAAACCAAAGCATTTGCCTAAATAAAAAGGGAGCGCCCCAGCTAAAACGGCAAGCAACCATACAAGTAGCAAAAGCTGCGAATTTTCAAAACGTGCGAAACGGGCTTTTTTTCGCCCTCGAATCAATGTTAAGAATAAAACTAGGCCTACAAAGATGAAACTAAAAGAAGGAATAACAAATAAATACCAACATTCATATTCACTTGGATAAAAGCAAAGCATGAAAAGAGGCAATAGAGTAATCACTCCAATCAAGGACAAAAAGATTCCTAAATAGCCAAAAATCAGGCGAAATCCCCGCACTTCCTTTTCGTTTTCTTTCATTCTCCGTCCGCCTTCTCTTCCTTAGATTTGCTAACGTCATCTTCGCTTTTTGTACCCAAAACGTCTTTTTTGCGTCTATTGATTGTCTTTTTTGCGCTAGATGCAACCTTCTTGATAGAAGAAACAACGCCCCTACTATCCTCTTTAACCGATTGCAAGAATGAAAGGAGACGCTTATGGTTCTCAGGCGCCGTGACAATCATGAGGACATCTTTTGGCTTTAAGATGATTTGACCATTGGGGATCAAAATCTGGAAATTGCGATAAATCGCAGCAATAGAGGCATATTTTGGGAAATCAATATCCATAATGCGTTGGTTTGCGATTTTATAGCGAGGCAAAACAACAGCTTCGATAACATTGATTTTGTCATTATCGAGGGACAATGTTTTGATGAGCGACTCCATAGAAGATTCGCTTTGAATAGACTGAGCAAGCAAATAAGTGCTGCTAATAACCGAATCAATTCCAAGCTTTCTAAAAATATCTACGTTGCGAGGATTGTTCACGACGCAAATAACTTTTTTTACATTGAACATCTTTTTTGCAAGGGTACAGGCAGCATAATTATCGGTGTCTTTTTCACATAGCGAGACAAAAACGTCAGCATCCTTCGCCCCTGCTTCTTCAAGAACGTATTGACGAAAAGGAGAGCCAACATAGACAGAGACATGTTCTTTTTTTACAAGTTCATCAGCGAGAGAATGGCTGCTATTAATGACAATAAGCTCATTTTGCCGGCTCTTGAACATGTCGATAATATAAGAGGCGCTATTTCCACCGTTGGCAATTACAATTTTCATTGTTTCTTCACCCCCATCGATAGAGCGTTATATTTTCTAAGGGAAAGTTCGAATGGATAGATCGCTTTGATGTTCATATCGCTCACCAAAGAGGCAAAATCGGGGTCATTGAAGCGAACAAAAATCTCAGGAATTTCATAAATTGATGCTGCAACATGAGCTAAAAAGAGGTTCACATTGTCATTGCCGGTCGTAATGACAATCCGAAAGGCATCTTTAATATAGCCCTCTTCTTCCATCGATGATAAATCCGTTGCGTCGCAGCAAATCGTATAGCCGCTATAATCGTCATTAAGACGCTCGAAGCTAGAAGAATCATTATCGAT
This sequence comes from Caryophanales bacterium UBA4691, assembly GCA_002404865.1. GTDB lineage: Bacteria > Bacillota_I > Bacilli_A > RFN20 > CAG-826 > UBA4951. Next base: position 11,723 of record DHKP01000021.1, read on the forward strand.
CGTGACGACATTTTCGCCATTAAGGCTGCTGTCATTAGCGATTTTTGCGCCGAATCTGCCACAGCCGATTACTAAGATTTTGTTTCTCATACGGCTAGCAAGATACTACAAGTATCTTAAAAGTTCAATCTTTCACAATTTCGGGAAGTTTATCACCAGGGTGAAGATTACGAATAATCTCAACATCAGGCAAAGAAGAAACTATCTCATTATATTTTGCCAAAGTATTTTTCTTTTTTAAATTTTTCCAGCCGTTTTTAGCAAATTCCTCTAAACAAAAATCAATGTATTTTTTGGTGGCTTCCGTCATATAAAAATGTGGGGAATGAAGGCGAAAATAGGCAATTGTCATCGAAGGTTTGTAGGATTTCCCAGCATAAACCATCGAGGCACTAAGCATGTCACAAACATATTCGGTTGCCCATTTATAAGGCATAGTTTTCACGAAGAGATAGCCATTAAAGAAATCGGTCCAATACTCCCAGTGATGCGGATTTCTTCGCACATGGTGTTGACAAATTGAAGAGAAATAGTTTTCGTGGCAGCGCTGCGCGTAAATCGGTGAGGACGTGCCTTGATAATATTTTGCGCTCGGAAAGAATTCCTGCGGCGACAATTTTGAAAGATCATGATGGAGAGAAAAAAAGAAAATGCCCATATGCATCGCGTTTTTTAATACACGGTGCCGGTGTTTATTTATCGTAATGAAATGCTTAAAGACGTGATATTTGCTCATTGCAACAACAAGGATAATACTTTTCCGATGTCATCGTGAATAACATCGTCAAAAAAAGAATCTAAATTCGTTTTTTCTTGATTGATAAGCAAACGATAATCCCCTTTGAAATATTGAATTAAGCCGGCTGCAGGATAAACGTTCAAGGAAGTGCCTCCTACGATAAGAACATCGGCTTCGACTAACGCTAAAATGGAAGAAGACAAAATCGCCTCGTTTAATGGTTCTCCATAGAGAACGACATCTGGCTTTAATATCGCTCCACATTGGCAATGCGGTATGCTATTTTTAGCGATTTCATCGAGAGAATAGAAACGGTGACAACGAGTGCAATAATAGCGTTTGGTAGAGCCGTGTAATTCATATACGCATTTGCTTCCTGCTTCTTGATGAAGACCATCGATATTTTGGGTGAGAATTTTGATACTGCCACCAGTAGCTTCGTATTTAGCTAAAGACAAATGGGCTAAATTCGCTTTAGCGTCAAGCCTCACCATGTTTTTCCAATAAAATTCATAAAAAGTATCAGGATGAGCATAAAAATAAGAATGGGAAAGCATCGTCTCATAAGGAACTCCGTACTTGCTTTTCACCTGATATATCCCATTCGGAGAACGAAAATCAGGAATCCCAGAGGCAACGCTTACTCCCGCTCCGCCCAAGAAAACAATCTTCCTGTCTTTCTTAAAACGGGGTTTTATTTCCATTAGTTTATCCATCTCGACCATAACTGAATCAACTCTATTCCTGATTAATATTCTAGCAAATCCCCGCTATTTACAAACGGGATAAGTGTTTTTCTTTTATCGAAAAGAAAACTACTTTACAATGGTTTCGGAGGAATACCAAATGCATAATGAAGCCAAAATCAAAGACGGTTTGTTTTATGTTGGGGGGAGTGACCGCCGCTTAGCCCTATTCGAAAACGTCTATCCCTTAGAAAATGGCGTAAGCTACAACAGCTATCTTTACTTAGACGAAAAAACTTGCTTGCTCGATACAGTCGACGCAAGCGTAAGCAAAGTTTTTTATGACAATCTCGATTATTTATTAGGGGATAGAAAGCTTGACTATCTTATCGTTAATCACATGGAACCGGACCATGCCGCTAATATCGGAGAGCTTCTTCTTCGCCATAAAGAGACCACGATCGTTGTTGGATCGATGGCGAAAGAATTCTTGCTCAATTATTTCCCAAAAATTGAAGCAAAGTTCCTCATTGTTAAAGAGGGAGATACCCTTTCTATTGGCAAACACCGCTTCCATTTTATAAGTGCCCCTATGGTCCATTGGCCAGAAGTGATGTTCACTTACGAAGAAGTAGACAAAATCTTATTTAGTGCCGATGCATTTGGAACATTCGGTGCCTTAAGCGGAAATATCTTTGCTGATTTAGGGAAATACGAAAAAGAACATCTTTCGGAAGCTAGACGTTACTACACGAATATCGTTGGGAAATACGGCCCTCAAGTGATTAACGTCTTGAAAAAAGCGGCGACTTTAGATATTAAAACGATCGCACCTCTCCACGGACCGATTTTAGAGGGAAATCTCAATAAGATTATCAATTACTACATCAGGTGGGCAAATTATACCCCTGAAGAAAATGATGCTGTGATGATCGCGTATAGTTCGGTTTATGGCAATACGAAAAACGTCGCAGATATCTTGGCTACGAAATTAGCTAAAAAAGGTATCAAAAATCTCGTCGAGTATGACGTGAGCAAAACCGATAGCAGTTATTTAATTGCCGAAGCTTTCCGCGTCCACACGATTGTTTTAGCGGCCACTACATATAACGCAGGCGTTTTCATCAAGATGGAGGATTTCTTGCATGATTTAGAAGCCCATAAAATCACCAATCGCACCATCGCTTTTATTGAAAACGGTTCTTGGGCACCTGCCGCAAAAGCCAATATGAAGCGGATTTTAGCTCCTTTAAGCAATATCAATTATCTCAATGAATCGTTAACGATCGCTTCATCTATCCATGATAATCAGCTTGAATCGCTTGACGCGATTGCAATTGCTATCGCCAAAGACTTGCCACACTTAGAAACGTTAGAAATCGATACTAAGCCAATTAATCGCGACGCTTTATTTAAACTAACGTATGGTTTGTTCCTCGTTTTCTCGAAAGACCAAAGCAATAAAGACAATGCCTCCATCAATAATTCCTTTTTCCAAATAAGTGATGACCCCTCCTTATTTGCTTTATCCGTGAATAAGGCTAACCTCACCGCTACGACAATCTTAGAAACCGGAATATTCAACGTGTCCGCATTAACGGAGGAGACTTCCTATTCTCTCATTAAGCGTTTCGGCTTCCAAAGCGGAAGAGAAGTCAATAAGTTCATAGGCTTTGAAAAGGAAGTTGAACGATCAAACAATGGCTTATATCGCTTAACGCATTCGACCAATGCTTACTATTCTTTAAAAGTAAAGCAATCCATTGACTGCGGAAATCATATTTTATTCATCGCAGAGCTCGTAGAAGCAAAAATATTATCGAGCGACAATAGCCTCACTTACGCATACTATTTCGCACATACTAAGCCAACTGCACTTCCAAGCTTGAACACAGGCTCAAAGAAAGTTGGATGGCGCTGCAAAATTTGTGGATATACCTATGTTGGTGAAGAATTGCCAAAAGATTATATCTGCCCAATTTGCAAACATCCGGCATCCGATTTCGAAAAGGTTGAACTCTAAAATCTAGCCAAAACGCCTTTAATGAAAATTCTCATCGCTTAAGGCGTTTTTTGACAAAAAAGAAAAAAGACTTGCGCATCACTTTTGAAAATATTTTGCCGCATAAGAGCAAATCGGAATAATTTTTAGTTCGTGGCTATTCGCGAAAGTTTCTATTTCTTTCATTAAGGAACGAGCGATCCCTCGCCCTTGAAATTTTTCATTCACGACAGTGTGAAGAATACTTAATTCGTCATTATGAATTTCAAATTCAACATAGCCAACCATTTCTCCGTTCTCAATAAGTGAGAATCGATTGTCGCTTTTTGTAAATTCCATAAAATCTCCCTCTTTTTAATCTTCCCATAATTTAAGAAAGTAGGCGAGGCATGTACTCTATTAATAATGGCATTAATATTTGATGTAATTAGCAACGCTTTCATTTTGATAGCAAGTAGTTAAAAAGAGAGTAAACTCTTTCTTTGCATGAAGCTATTAGGAAAAACGAGCGAAAACGATTTAACAGAAGGAAGCCTTTTTAAAAAGATTCCCCTATTTGCTTTACCTCTAGCATTAACGACAATCTTCCAGCTTTTTTATACAACCGTCGATTTGTTGACTGTCACCCATTTTGGAGGTGGCACATTATCAATGACGGCTATCGGGAGCAATAGTGCTCTCATTAACCTTATTGTTACTGTTTTCGTTTCGATCCCAATTGGAGCAGGAGTAGCGATAGGAAACGCAAAAGGGGCGAATGATACCAAAAAAGCGCAAAACATCCTTCATACTTCTTTATTTGTTGGACTATTTAGCGGGATCCTTGTTGGCTTATTTGGCTTTTTCATGAGTCGCATTTTACTTGAGTGGATGGGCACTCCTCTTACCATCATTGATAAAGCCACCCAATATCTACAAATCTATTTCGTGGGTCTCCCATTCGTGATGATTTATAACTATGGGGCTCAAATTTTGCGTTCCTTAGGAGATTCAAAAAGACCTTTCTATATTTTAACTATCGCTGGAATCGTCAACATCGCTTTCGATTTTCTTTTCGTCATCGTCTTTGGATTAGACGTAGCAGGCGTAGCATGGGCGACCGTTTTAAGCGAAGCGGTAAGCGCATTACTAGTCACTCTGTGGCTGACTTTTTATAAAAAAGGCTTCGTTTATGTCCATTGGAAAGAAATGAGAATCGATTCAAAGGCCTTGAAGGAGATTCTTCTTATTGGCTTACCTGCCGGAATACAAGGGCTCGCTTTCTCGATTCCCAATGTGATGATTCAGTCCTCTTTGTACACGATTACCCGCTATTCCATTAATGGCGTAAATATCGGCATGAATGAAATCATCTCCGGAAGTAGCGCTTCTTCCCAGGTGGAAGGATATATTTTCGCTTTGCTAGACGCTTTTAGCGCGACAGTTGTCGCTTTCGTCGGACAAAATTACGGAGCAAGAAAAATTGAAAATATCCGAAAATCATTCTGGTATGGTGCCTTTTGGCAATTTGTGGTTTGGGCGGTTTGCGCACTCGTTTGCGGAATCTTTCCGAAAGAACTCTTAGGCATTTTTATGAATGAAAGCGAAGACGTAAATATCACAAATGCCTTATTGGCAGGCCAAGAACGCCTTTACATCATGGGATTTACCTATGGCTTAGATGGGTTGATGGGGATTTTTTCTAATTATTTAAGGGGCATGCGCCACAGCACCTCCCCCGCCCTTATCACTCTTTTTGGCTGCACTGGCTCAAGGATATTATTCATCTACACTTTGTTTCAGCTTCCATTTTTCCATACTATTTTCTGGTTATACGCCGCATTCCCTCTCAGTTGGATCCTCGTCGATCTTGTGTATATTCCGGTGATTCTACGCGCAGAGAAAAAAGAGTTTTCCTTGATAAAAGAAGAAAAATTATCTAACCATTAAGCGCCTTTCCGTTTTTTAAAGAAACTGAGTAATAAATAAATGCCGATAAAGGCAATGATGCTAAATAGTAGAACTAGATACATCGCCCAAATGGGGACGGAATAAGAGAAGAATTCTAGACTGCAGTCCATGCTCTTTTTTATCCCATCTACCGCTTCGATTGGCAAGGTTTTCCCAAGCTCAATGAAAGCGCCATTCAAAGCATGGTTGCGTAATAAAGAAGTCCCGTACGTTCCAGGAAGGAACATCAACGCGTTTCTTAAACCGCTAGAGAAAGAAGCAAGCGGCATATACGCTCCGCATAAAAAGCCATATCCTGCCGAGATGACAGTTCCTACCCCGGATACTTGTCCTTGACTCTTAAGGAAAAAATTAATCACAGAAGAAAAAGCACTTCCAAACATCGTAAGTAAAAAAACATCCAAAATTAATAGGAATACATCCCCCACGCTTAAAAACCAGCCAGTAGCGGCGACATAAATAAAACAAACGCCAAGCGCTAAATAAGCGACGATTAAAGTTGCTAACAACGTCGAAGCAAAATATGAAAGCGCAAGAGCAGTCCTTTTAAGTGGAGAGACAAGCAAATCGTCAACGGTCTTTTTGACGCGATCTTCCGCCATAAGGGTATTTGAGCAAAAGGCTACGGTGACACAACTTACCGCAAGCAAAGAAGATACAAGTTGCCCGGAAACTATCGCATTAACTAGCTTTTCGTCGATTTCTACCCCAATAGGGAGACTATTTTGAAAACTGTCGCGATAAATTTTGGCTAAAAACGTGGAATAAAGAACCAAAAGAATAATCGGCGTAATCAAAGAAGTAAAAAGCATTCCCTTGTCCTTGAAGAAAATTTTGACATTCCGTTTGGTAAGACTAATAAAGGTCCTCATTATTCGTTACCCCCTTCTAATTTCTTGCCTGTCGCTGCTAAAAACACATCATCCATCTTTCCTTTGGTAACCTCAAAATCAACGAAAAGTTCCTTATGGGTAATGATCAAATCGCGCGCTTCTAATGTGTTTTTCACTTCGATTCGAATCGCATCGCGTATCTTTTCGTAGGGGAGATTAAGTTTTTTAATCGCCTCTTCATCGTAATGATACAAAACGATAAAATCGCCGGTAAAACGATTCTTTAATTCTAAAGGTGTCCCTTCCGCAACAATAGAACCGTGGTCTAGAATCACTACGTAATCCGCATCGCTCACTTCTTCCATATAGTGCGTTGTGAGGAAAATGGTCATCCCTTTTTCCTTGCGGTAATAATCGATAACGTTCCAAAGGGTCTTCCTAGTCTGAGGATCTAAACCTGTCGTCGGTTCATCTAGAATCAAAATCTTCGGTTCGTGAAAAAGGGCTCTTGCAACATCGATTCTTCGTCTTTGCCCGCCTGAAAGCTTTCCGACGGTCCTTTTTAATAAATCTTCAAAACCAAGTTGCTTTGCTAATAGCGATAAGCGGCTTTTAAAAGCGGAGCCAAATATCCCATACAAAGAGGCACGGGATTCTAAATTCTCTAGCACACTTAAAGAGGAATCTAACAATGAATTTTGGAAAACAACACCGATTTCTTTACTGATAGAGTCAAAATCTTGATCGATATCTTTTCCATCGATAAAAACACTTCCACTGTCCTTCTTTTTCATTCCAGTCATTATGGAAATGGTTGTGCTTTTCCCAGCGCCATTAACGCCCAAAAACGCAAAGAATTCGCCTTTTTTGACATGGAAAGAAAGATGATTTACTGCATGGACATCTTGAAAAGACTTATCCAAATTCTTAATATCAATCATGTAATCCATATTAATCCCCTAACAGATATTGATACTACTATAGCAAATACTGCGCTCAAAATCGAAATGATAAAATTTACAATCCGGGTAACCTCATTTGTGATTCCAGGCATTTTTACTGATAAATATCAAAAGCCCGGCCTTCTATTTCGCGTACAAAACTAAAAAAACAATGCAAAATAGAAAAAATGCAAAACGTCTATTCTCTTAAATTTCATTGTTTTGATTATCCGATATTCTCGTTAAAGCGGATGATTCAAGAACAATAAGGGTTGGCCTATGTATAAAGCCAACCCTTATCAAAAAGATGATAATGAATTACCTAATTTATTGTTCCTTCTTTTTCTTCGGTGTTCTTAATACGAAATATGCCCACACCCCTAGTCCAGCGACAGTGACAACATCAAGCGGAAGAACGCCCCAAATAATCCACCAAGGAAATGGGACTTCTCTAACGATGACTTGATTGATATCAACCGATATCGTATCTAATGATGCGTCTCTCGTTTGATTTAAATAATAGGCTCTAGCGTTGGAATAAAGGATGTTTTTTGCGGAATTTCTAGCGAAGTGAGCATAGATTTTGTCGCTGAAGTTGACTTCTTCAGCATTCGATTGGCCACCTGTGAGCCAGAGATCATTGCCGGCAATCAAACCCGCTTTTAAGGGCATTAAGGATTTTCCAGCGTAGTAATCAGTTATGACACTTCCTCTAAACCCCCACTCATTTCGTAGAATTTCAGTACACAAAGCATAATTCGCACCAGTCCAAATTGTTCCTAACAAATTAAACGAGGACATAATTCCGGTTGCATCGCCTTCTTTCACCGCTATCTCGAATGGCTTCAGATAAATCTCTCTTAATGCTTGTTCCGACAAATAGGTTTTTAGGCCCGCTCGGTTTTGTTCTTGGTCATTCACAACGAAATGCTTAACGTAAGTATTGACGCCCATTGAAGTTGAACCTTTGGAAGAGGATGCTGCCATTTTCCCCGAAAGCAAAGAATCTTCCGAATAATATTCGCTATTTCTGCCTCCAAATGGGCTTCTTTGCATATTTGCGCCAGGCGCATACCATCCGCCAACGCCGACCGCAGTGGCTTCAGCACCGATTGATTTGCCGAAAGAATATGCCAAATTAGTATCCCACGAGGTGCCGATTGTAGCAGGCATCGAAAACATAGTCCAGCCAGCTTTGTCCGGGCGGCTTGCAGTGTTGTCAATTTCCATATTATGGCGATTGAGTCCGGCCGGGCCATCGTTTTCAAGGACGAATTTTTTCCCAACCGATTCAATTGACAAAGTGCAGTACCCACCGCGATTGACTAAAGTATTGATGTCCTTCTGAGACATTTGGTTTAAAAGATCTTCCCACTTGGCATTATCATAATCAGCCCCTAATTCCATGAGCAAATCCTTATTGGGAACAACGTTTCCTTTATCTAAGTCGTTTTTGCTTGCCTTTTCACCATTAGATGTCGTGTACATCCAATAATGCGTAGAAGCTGATCCGTAAATATGCTCAGGGATTTTCGATTCATCAATTCCGCCATATACGTGCTTTAAACCGTCACTAATAGCTTTGCCACCTCTTGCGCTAGCAGATGTTTTGGGGAACGATTTATTGAAATCAGCCCTAGTGAGATAAGTCCAATGATCGCCATCTAAATTATTGCCATCAATCGCGGAACCGCCATAAGCGCTGATTTGCTTCGTGTCGAAAGTACCATCTTCTTGCTTGGAAACAACCGAATAGTCCGTGAATCTATTTGTAACTCTGGTCCCGGTCTTTGGATCGTTTGTGATTCTGACGGTCTTCTTCAGATTGAAATCGAATTCGTTATTTTCCATATTGGCTAAAGTATGAGAATCCGTTCGGAGCGAAAAGCGATAAGTGCCACGATCTAACTCATAGCCAACATTACGATTGGTGTTTTTATCGTAGCAGTCATAACTTGCGAAATCATATCCACTGAAAGTCAAGGTAACGGTAGAAGACTTGTGCGCAGGAATAAGTCCAGTTTTAGCAAAAGCTAATAGATTTACGGAAGATTTTTCAATTCCTCTTTGGTAATAAGGCGGATTGACGTAAAGTTGAACGACGTCCTTACCAGGGATATCAGAATTGTTTGTGACGTTTACCTTCACGGTGAATTTTGTGTTTTCATCAATGAAATCCTCTCCAACTTTAATCCGATTTCCGTCTTGATCTATAGCGGATAATTCCGCTAGCTCCCATTGAAATTTTGAATAAGATAATCCATACCCAAAAGGATATTGCACTACCCCATCATAGCCATTGCCATATTGGTTGCTGACATCATTCCAATAGCCCATCGCATCAGCGGTTTCAAACCATTTATAGCCGACATAGATATCTTCTAAATACGTAGCAAATTTCTGTGAATCGGCAGTTTTGGCACCTCCATTGGCAAAAGAAGCGTCCAACGACAAATCATATGGGTGAGTCGATGTGGTTTTGCCACTGGGATTCGTTTCTCCCGTAAGAATTTTAGGGATAGCAAAAGCGCCATTCTCTCCTAAACCATTTACCGTTAAGCAAGCGTCAATGTCATAGTCTTCAAGGAATTTAAGATTCATTTCGTTACAAGAATTTACCAAAACGATGACTTTTTCAAAATTATCCTTGCACATCTTCAACATCGCTTCTTCTTCGGTAGTAACGTCTAGATAGGTTCTAGTGTCATCAATGAGGAAGTCGCTACCAACATAGGTTTTCTTGCCATCATCGTTCTTAATTTGCTTATAAGGCAAATCAGTTCCTTCGCCTCCTAGCCTTGAAAGAACAACGAGCGCCGTACTCGAGAAGTTTTTGGCGTTTTCCAAAATCGTTTTTCCATTGGCGCCGGGACGGTCATAGTAATCGCGCGTAGGCTCGGTAAGCTGATAATAGTTCGGATTTTGTGCAAGTGCCCTAATAAGATTTCCACTTTGATCAGTTGCCCGTGTCTTGCAGAAATCTTCGTACATTTTCGTTAGTTCCGTATTCGTTTCGATTCCAACCGAAGGATCGTTTAAAACGGTAATTAGGTCTTTGACTTTTAATCTGCTCGCACCCGAATTTGAATTGGCGCTACCATCACTGCCACAAACCCATCCTCCCTTTGTGGAAGACCAACCAAATACATTGATTTTCTTTAAACTTTCTTTAGCAATAGGAAGCGTATTCCTTTCGTTTCGAACCATCACGATTCCTTCCTCGCCAATTTTGATATTTAAATCTTTCGATTGGGCAATTGCCTCCTTGAAAGTCTCGCTATTTTCGTAATTTATTCCAGACCCATACAAATAATTGGTTATCAAGGAGCTTAACTTGATACCATCTCCGATAGGAACATTCAAAATGACGTTAGCCGTTAAGACAGAAGCGCCGATAAGACCCATCGCGCAAAGCTGGATGATGTCACGAGTTTTTAATTTCTTTTTCATAATAGTTTATTCGTTTCCTTTATAAATTACTTTTAGATAGTCGTATTGTCCGTTAGGCGCTTCGTTATATGCGTTCTTCCACTCATTATCCTGTTTGCCATCTGGAAGTTTGAATGTAAATTTCAATGTGTTTTTCCCTTCGTTTAGTGGAACCACGCCCAATGAAATTTCTATAAAGTTCGCAAATATTTGGTTTGGATTCGTAAAATCTTCTTTCTTCGCGCCAGGGAGAATTTTTGTTTCATCCAAAAGGATGTTATTTTCATTGATGGAAGCAACCATAACGTCCGCCAATTTGACTTCTTTTAGGGTCGAAGGCTTCCAATTAACGATATCTAAGAAATAGCTGCTGGATGCTCGTATAACTAATTCCGCGTTTTGCTGAATTTGGCTATCGATAGAGATGGATATGGTAGAACCAGTAGGCGCAATGCTAAGGAAGTCACCTCCACTAGCTTGGGTAAGTATCCATTTGCCAAGGTCAGTACTTGCACTGTCGGATTTGAATTGGATACCGCCGGTAGTGGTGACTTTCTCTTTGTTTTCGAATTCAATTGTTTCAGGTACTTGTGTTGCGCTATCACGAACGATTAACGACCCAATTGCGGTTGCTTCACCGACTTTAACAGTGAATTCGTGACTCGTTGATTTTAATGGGGAGTCTACTATAAGCTCGTATCCTTTGAAATCCTCGAACACTTCCCCATCTTGATAAGTAACTTTGACTTTTAACTTAGATTGATCAAAATTTTGACCTTCGATATATTCATTTGTGTAATCGGAATTTAGTTCTATTGCCGTAGCGGGAATAACCGCTAGATCGAATTGCGCTGTCTTTCCTTTATAACTAACCTCAATTTTATGATCACCTCTACTCACGCGTTGGTTCTCCATAGCGATGGAGTAGTCATAGACCTCCTCTTTAGTGCCATCTTGGTAATTTGCAAAGACCTTTAAGCCGTTAGAAGTAAATGTTTCTCCTTCATAGTATTTTGTATTAACTTCACTTGTGTTGAGCGAGAGGCTTACGATTTCGCCTTCATTTTCTACTACTTCTTCCAAAAGGACATAATCGTATTGACCATAGCATTTCCAAGAGACACCTCCCTTTTGCTCGCCGTTACCAAACGTCGTGAATGTCAAAGTATTTTCACCAGCATTCAAGTCGATGGTATTGATATAGGCAGTATACCAATTGGTAAATAAGGAATAATTCGGCTTCGTATCTTTCTTACCTTTGAGAACAGCATGACTATTGATTTCGACTTTTTTTCCATTACTCGTGAGAGTCAACTTGTCTTTGATGTTCATATCATAAGACTCGGTTGGTGGGTTATTGTCTAAATCATTGCTTGCGCCTCTAATGAACAAGCGATACGAAGCTGCTTTTTCGACATTAACATTGATAGTGAACCCTCTATCCTTGTCGTCAAGAGTAGCGACAAAGTCATTTCCGGAGGCGTATTGGACCATGGCCTTACTAGCAGCTGAGGCGCTTGCATACCATTTGTCCCATGCTTCTTGATAAGTACTATATAGTGACTTGTTCTTATCACCGGCAAGGTAATATTTGTTATTGACCGCATCAAATAGGACGGTCGATTTTGGCATAGCGCCACCAAAATAGGAGACTCTGCTTTGATCCTCTAATTCGATTTGTATCGCTTTATTTCTGACATTAATCGGTACGTTTACTTGCTTGTTTTTATAAGTAATGGTTACGAATGTATCTTTTGTAGATAAGGTGTTCGTCGAATAAGACACATCTAAGGCATTGAACCCTTTTATTTCTTTCGTTTTTCCAGTTAATGGATTCTTGTAGCCAAGAACTATCCCCTTAGGATCGAAGATCTCCCCTGAAATATAATCAGTCTTCAAAGGAGGGGTCAGAATATAGAGTTCAAAAGATGAATCCGTCAGTATATTCAAAGTAGTAGAGGCATCGCCATAATAAATCGTGATAGTGCTGTCTTCGTCAGACAAGATCCCCATTGGCTCATAATAAATTTTTTGAGAGCCCACTTCTTCCACATAACCATCTGACCAAGTAGCTTTAAGCACAATGCCATCCGGATTAAAAGATTCTTCCCCAGGAACATAATCCATCTGGGTTGGGTTTTTTATGACCTCGATTGAATTCACATAGACTTCGTCATGAATGCCTTGTGAGGAATCGTCGCTCGGCTTATTCGCGTTGGACTCTGGAGCGGATGCGATGGTGCAGCCAGTTAGCGAGGCTGCTATTAAAGCCAAAGCAATCAAAAACGGCTTTTTCTTTTTCATTTGTTTTACCTCACGAAAAGCCTATGTTAACCGCTTACATTTCGCAATCTTCAAACCCTATTTAACAAATATCGCACCGCAATTGGTAACTAAAACGGTTCCAATTCGTCCAAGTTGAACCATAGAGAAAGTGTGAAAACACCATTAGAATAGAAAAAATTCAAATGCCCATTGTATTTCTCGGAAATTCTTTTAATCGAAAGCGTGCCAAAACCATGACGATTTTTATCGCCCTTGCTCGT
>DHKP01000020.1 GCA_002404865.1 Caryophanales bacterium UBA4691
ACCAATTTGGTGTGCTGTTAGAATAAATTTAAAAACGAATATGCTGAATAACAATTTATGGCGTTAAGAAATCGGCAGAACCACCATTGTGGATTATGCTTTTGGAAAAGAAATGGCTATAGTTTCATGAACCCGTTTTAACAAAATTACAATTTCTCGACTATAGCGACATAATCGGAATAATCTTTTCTTGTCTACCTGCAACAACAATCGGCTTTCGATTTGAAATATAAACGTTAGTCTCGCTTCTCATCCCAAAATCAGGTGCGTATATTCCTGGCTCCAATGAGAAACAAACTCCATCAAGAATGGTTCTATCGTCATGAGATTCGTAATTATCCATATTCACGCCTGGGCCATGCGGAGAAACGTCCACTGCGATATTATGGCCAACGCGATGCACGTAATATTCGCCATACCCTAATTGATTGATATAAGCTCGCGATACATCATCGACTTCGTATCCTTTGATGGGACGAAGTGGCAATGTTTTTTCTAGAAACTCAACACATAAATCAATGTCTTTCTTTAAAATCGCGAAGCGTTCTTCATAAACGCTAGGAATTGTCTCTCCAACATAACCCATCCAAGTGATATCCGCGTAAACTCCTTCTGGATCATCCATTTTTGCCCACATATCTATAAGAACTAAATCTCCTTTTTTGATAGGGGAATGGGTAACTTTTGTTGGACCATAATGAGGATTATTCGCGTTTGTACCAATCGCGACGATTGGGGGATCGTCATATACCATGCCTTCTTCGTGGAATCTAGAGCAAATGTATTGCTGAATCGTATATTCGTCAGTTTCATCATTGATTTTGATGAGCTCTTGGATTTTCTTGAATGCTTCATCTTTGATTTGAAGGGCGAGAGCATCCGCTTTTAGCTGGAGATCGTGCGCTCTAGAAGAATAAACCGCGGTCATCTTTTGGAGAAGGTCTCCGCTTGATTGGACGTTAATGCCAAGCTTTGTGATAAAGGAAACTGAGCCATAATCCGCTAAAGAGACGCGAGGAAGAAGACCATCCTTGGAAATATCCATATAAACGTTTTTGTAGGATGAGAATAGTTTTTTCTCTAAAGAAAGCATCTCCTCCCAAGTTTTATAGACATAGAGATCGTAATTTGATTTTGTTACTTCATCGTTAAGGAATACAGTATCGATAGAATGACAAATTAAATAAGGCTTTCCCTTCGAAGGGAGTACGAGAAATATTTTTCTCGTGAGCATTTTATTGCCCAATAATTGGACCAAGGCTTGGTTTCTATTTTCGTAATCGACAATAATCCAAGCGTCTACTTTCGCTTTGAGTATATCGTTTTGAATATCTTTAATCTGAATCATAAAATCCCTCATGGATATTTTTTCACCTTTTTAATCTCTTTCCACTAAAATGATTGCATGAAATTAATTGATAAACATTTACACCCCAATCCTTTCTTCGCTAGAGAAAAGACATATTCTTTAAACGGGGAATGGGATTTTTTGAAAAACAAATCCCATGAACTTGTAAAAGAATATCATCAAAAAATTATTGTGCCTTTCGCGGTGGAAACTCCTCTTAGTGAGATTAACGAAGACGTTTCGCCTACCGATGTCCTCCATTACCGTTTAAAGCTTGCTTACCCAAAAGAAGTGATTGGCGAAAGAATCCGCGTTCATTTTTATGCAGTGGATCAAATTGCGGATGTCTATTTTAATGGCGTTTTGCTAAAGCACCATGAAGGCGGGTATCTCCCTTTTTATTTTGATGTTTTAGAAGCTAAAGAAGGGGACGCCATTGAACTCGTTATTACTGATGACACGGATACTGTCGTCTATCCCAAAGGGAAGCAAACTCTTCATCCAAAAGGGATGTTCTACCGTTCTACGAGCGGTATTTGGGGCGATGTCGTTTTAGAAATCCTTCCAAAAACTGGACATATTGATGATTTTTTGATTGAACAAGAGTTCGATAATAAAGCAGTGAACGTCAAAAAGATTACGACTTCTAATGGAGGAATAGTTAAAGGTTATGTTTTTTATCAAGACAAAATAGTCGCCGAAAGCGAAGGGGAGGAACTTCGTTTTTCCTTGCTAAATGATTTTCATCCTTGGTCGCCTAATGAACCTAATCTATATCGCTTGGAACTTCATTATCGTGACGATGTTGTTTCTTGCTCTTTTGGCTTACGAAAATTCGAAGTGAGAAAGAACAAGAAATTCATGCTCTTTTATCTCAATAACAAACCGATTTTCCTAAATGGGCTTCTTGATCAAGGGTATCATTCTCCTAGAAGCGGTCTAACGATAGAAAGCGAATCGCTTTTATTAAAGGATTTAAATTACGTCAAAGATAGTGGTTTTAATTTCTTAAGAAAGCACATCAAAGTGGAAAGCCCCCGTTATTACCATCTTTGTGACAAATTAGGAATCATCGTGATGCAAGATTTTGTCTCCACCGGTGACCCTTACGATAAATTTCATCTTGCCGTTTTACCCACGATTGGTTTTATTAAGGCGAAGCACAAAAATTACAACTCAAACCGAAAGAGCGAGACTTCACAACGCTATTTTGAAAATGAAATGCCCTTTTTTGTCCGTCATTTTCAAAACTATACGTCTATTTGCTTATGGTGTTTGTTCAATGAAGGATGGGGGCAATTTGATGTGACTAGATTAACGGAGAAACTCCGTTCCTTTGATGTGACTCGCGTGATTGATTCCACTTCAGGCTGGTTTGATGAAGGGGTCGGAGACATTGATAGTAGACACGTCTATTTCCATCGCCCTTGGATCCATAACCACAAAAAGCGAGTTTTGTTCTTGAGCGAATTCGGTGGATATACTTACCCTGTCCCTGATCACGTCTTCGCCAAAGAAACGTATGGTTATAAGGCTTTAACGAATTCAGACGAGCTTCTATATTGGTTAAAAAAGAGCTATCTAAAATGGCTAATTCCATTAATCCGAAAAAGAGGGTTATGCGGGGCGACTTACACCCAACTTAGCGATGTCGAAGAAGAAACGAATGGACTTGTCACTTATGACCGCGAAGTTTATAAAATCCCTTCAAGCGAATTAAGAAAAATCAACGAAGCAATCGCTAAGGCTTTTGAAGAAACTTGGGAAGAGTAGGGATAGAAAGTATCGCTTAAAGCGTCTTGGGAAGCACTTTCTCGCTTTGTTTATTTTTTGAATCGATATAATTCATTCATGAAACAATTGATTCGTATTGCTTTCTTCGATATTGATTGGACGCTTTATGACCACAAAAACAATCGCTGGTCCAAAAAATCGATTGAAGCGATCAAGGGTTTAAAAAAAGCAGGAATAAAAGTGATTCCATGCAGCGCCCGTCCATTTCAATCGCTGGATGTTTTTGGCGTTTTTCGTCTTGGAATTCATTGGGATGGATATATTTCTAGTGCTGGCGCGTGCGCTTATGTCGAGGGGAAGACCCTTAGAAAAACATTGATGGCCCCGAATCGCGTAAGAGATTTTCTTTCCTTAGTCAAAAAAGAGCATTTAACTTGCGAAATCGTTGAGCCTTTAACAAGGAAACTTGCTTTTCCTCAAACGGATATTTCAAATGAGTATTATGAACGATTCAAAGAGTATGTTCCTCCACTTCTTCCTTATGAAGGAGAAGAAGTGACGGGGATTAATCTTTTTTCTCACGAAGACACGGATCCTATTTTCACTTCTCTTTTTCCTGATTTTGTTTTTTATCGTTATGTTACAATGGCTAACGATGTATCTGGTGAGCCCCATCGTAAAGGAGATGCGATTGAAATCGTTTTAAATCATTATGGGTTAACAAAAGAAGAAGCGATTGCCTTTGGCGATGACTATCAAGATATCACTATGGCGGAGCATGTCGGGACATTCGTCGCGATGAATAACGGCAAAGACGAAGTGAAAAATATTGCTTCTTTTGTGTGCCCTAACGTGTGGAACGATGGGGTCTATTACGGATTGAAACATTATGGGCTAATCGATGATTAAAATCGTTAGGTTTCGCTTTTCTAAATAGAAAAGAGAAATATACTTTTTTTCCATCGCGTTATGAGTATGATATTGCTTGCGATATGGCAAAGATGAATCAAAATAAAACTCCGTTTGTAGAGAGAGTTAAGGAATATATTTCCGAAGACGTAGTCCCTTTCGACGTTCCTGGTCATCATATGGGCAACGTCAATAACCAAGCGACTGAATTATTGGGGCACCAAACTTATCGAGCTGACATTAACGCTCCAATCGGCTTGGACAATCTCGCTAAACCGCATGGCGTTATTTTAGAAGCGGAAAAGCTCCTTGCTGATGCTACTGGTGCGGATGAAGGATTCTTTTTAATCGATGGGACGAGCAGTGGAATCATTGCGATGATTATGAGCGCTTGCAAGGCCGGTGAAAAAATCATTTTGCCTAGAAATGTCCACAAATCCGTCATCAACGCTTTGATTTTGTCTGGTGCAGTGCCAGTTTATATCATGCCAGAAATCGATACGGATTTAGAAATCGCTAACCAACCAACCTTGGACGATTGGAAGAAGGCGATTTTGCGTCATCCTAGCGCAAAAGCAGTCTTTGTCATTCACCCAACTTATTTTGGCTCTGTTTCTGATTTAAAAGAGATTGTTGCTTTCGCCCATGCCCATAAAATGGTTGTTTTGTGCGATGAAGCGCATGGCGCTCACTATTATTTTAAAGACAAACACCATCCGATCTCAGCGATGGCAGCGGGCGCGGATATGAGCGCAGCTAGTTTCCATAAAACGGTAGGTTCTTTAACCCAAAGTTCCGTGTTATTGATGCACACATATTCTTTCACTCGTGAGGATGTGCAAAAGAACATTAATATCATTAATACAACATCGCCTTCCCCGATTTTGCTTTGCTCTTTAGACGCTGCGCGTTCCTTTATGGCGTCTAAAGAAGGGACGAAAGCGATGGAAGAAACTTACGCTTTATCAAAATACGCACGCAAGGAAATCGCTAAAATTCCTGGTTTTATCGATGAAGGAAGGAATCACTTTTTGTCTTTTGGCTCATTTGATTACGATGAGACGAAACTCGTGATTGGGCTTGACCGTTTGTCGATTGATGGCTATGAGCTATATCGCTTGCTAAAGAGCAAATACGATATCCAAATGGAACTTGGAGAACCATACGCAGTTTTAGGAATTCTTGCGATTGGCACGAAAAAAGAACATGTCGACCGTCTTATCGCGGCTTTGAAAGATATCTCTAAAGATTACTATAACCATGGAATTGTTTATGAGGATCATCACTTTGATAAGAAATTCCCATATCAATTGCTTAGGCCGCGTGTTGCTTACGCTGCGCCTGGAAAAATCGCCAAATTGGAAGACTGTGATGGCGAGATTAGCAAAGAGCAAGTGATGATGTATCCCCCAGGAATTCCTCTTATCGTGCCAGGAGAAGTTTGGAACAAAGAGCTTGTCGCTCGAGTCAAAGATATCGAGAGCAAAGGGCTGACTCTTTTAAGCAACCACAAAGATGGTTTTGAGGTAATCGACCAAACAAAGTGGAGACGTTTCTTTGTTTATGAGAAACGCTTGAATGACTATTACAAAAACAAAAAGACAACACCTTCCGCGGATGGCTATCGTCTTCCTTTTGAAGGTTTAGCGCATCAAGCGACCGTCGTGCTATTACCATTCCGTACGGATACCTGGCGAGAAAAAGGCGTTCCAGCAAGAAAAGAATATCTAGAGGTAATCTCTGCGATTGCTGAGCATGAGCCCGTCATTGTTGGTATCCATCCTCGACTATATAAAAAGCTACTACCTACTTTAGAACGAATGAAAAACGTCAAACCGATTTCCATTCGCTATAATGACGCCTGGGCACGCGACAATATGCCTTTGTTCCTCACTAATCCCAAAACAAATGGGATTCGCACAGTCGACTTCCGTTTTAACGCGTGGGGTGGTAGTTACGACGGCTTGTATCGAAATTACAAAGACGATGACCGTTTAGGATGCCTCTTCAGCAAGAGAATGAAACTCCTTTCTTATTATTTGCCTTCTTTTGTTTTAGAAGGCGGAAGTATCGCTACCGATGGAGAAGGGACTTTAATCACGACTGAGGCTTGTTTATTAAGCCCGGGCAGAAATCCTAATTGCTCCAAAGCGGAAATTGAAGAGACACTTCGTGAATATTTAGGCATTGATAAGGTCATCTGGGTCCCGCACGGAATCTATGAAGATGAAACGGATGAGCACATTGATAACATGGTCGCCTTTGTTAAGCCGGGCGAGGTCGTTATGGCTTCTACGGAAGATAAAACTGATCCGCAATACTTGTTCTCTAAAGCGACTTACGAGGTGTTAAGCAAAGCGACAGACGCGATGGGACGGAAATTAATCATCCATAAAATTAATGTTCCTTCGCCTGCCTTATTTGCCTCCGCGGAAGAGTCCAAAGGATTGATCAATCATAGCGACACCTTAAAGAAAAGAGCCTCAGGCGATCGCTTATCCGCAAGTTACATCAATTTTTATCAAGGAAGAGATTTTGTGATTATGCCTGCTTTCGGGGTGAAAGAAGATTTAAAAGCGTATCAAACGCTGGTTTCTTTATTCCCGAACAAGAAGGTTCACCAAATTAATACCAGGGAGATTTTGCTTGGTGGAGGCAATATTCACTGCATCACAATGCAAATCCCTTCTATAGGAGAATAATTATGAAAATTAAGGTCGCAATTACACAATTCTCGATGTCTGGATGTTACGAAGAAAACATTGCAAAAGCCGACTATTTTATTGAAAAAGCAGCAAAGAACGGCGCAAATCTCGTTCTTCTTCCTGAATTATTTGAAGGCCCTTATTTTTGCCAAGTGGAAAACTATGATAATTTCTCGCTTGCCGAAGAGTTTTCGAATAGTAGAACCATCGCGCACTTCCATGAAGTCGCAAAACGTTATCATGTTGTTCTTCCAATTTCTTTCTTTGAAAAGGCTGGTCCCGCCTATTTTAATTCTTTAGCGGTGATTGATGCGGACGGAAAAGTGTTAGGGCGTTACCGCAAGAGCCATATTCCAACCGGCGAATGCTATGAAGAAAAATTCTATTTTGCGGAAGGCGATACTGGTTTTCAGGTTTTCCAAACCGCGTTTGGCAAAATCGGGGTTGGCATTTGCTGGGATCAATGGTTCCCTGAGCTCGCCCGCATTTTGGCATTGAAAGGCGCGGAGCTTATCGTTTATCCTACCGCGATTGGCAGTGAACCCGTACTTCCGAAAGATTCGAAGAATCATTGGCAAAACGTTATGAAGGGTCACGCTGCCGCGAATTTAATACCGGTTATGGCGAGCAATCGCGTCGGAACGGAAAAGGCTTTTTCTTCCTCGATGACTTTCTTCGGTTCTTCTTTTGTTTCGGATGAACATGGTGATCTATTAGTAGAAATGGACCGCAAGGAAGAAGGCGTCAGGGTTATAACCCTTGATTTAGACGCTTCGAATAAAGCACGCGTTGATTGGGGCGTTTTCCGTGATAGGCGAACGGATTTATACGCAGGAATTCTCAAGAAGAGTCTAGAGGATTAAACGATGGAATGGCTCGGCCTTTCTTTTGTTTTTGGCATCGCTTTGGCGATGGATTGCTTAGCTTTGTCCATCTCCGATGGCCTCATTTATCAAAATCTTAATCGCAAAAAGTCTTTTTTTATTGCAGGGGTATTTGGTATCGCGCAAGGCTTATTTCCTCTTATTGGCTACCTATTAGGTGTAGCAATCGCAGAACAAATCGACAAATACGATCATTGGATCGCTTTTGTTTTGCTTTTGCTTATCGGCGGCAAAATGCTATTTGAAGGCATTAAGGGCTCATTGAAACCAGAAAGCAAAGAGCCAAAGATGTTCTCCTATAGCGAAGTGCTTGTGCAAGGCGTTGCAGATTCTATCGATGCTTTAGCGGTTGGCATTACCATTCATACAAACATCCACGCGACCGCTAATTATCAAGTGTATATCGCTTTTGCGGTTATTGCTTTTTGCTCATTCACGATTTCTCTTGTCGGACTATTTGCTGGCAAACAAATTAATAAATTACTAAAAGGGCGTTACGAAATCAGCGAAATTATCGGTGGGGTAGTGTTGGTGATTTTAGGCACAATTCTTTTATTAGAAGGTTTGAACATCATTGCTTGGTAAACCTATAATTAGGCTTATAGAAGCAAGAAGCGTGCTTTAGAAGTGTTATCTTTGACCTTTTTCGCTTCTTCTTTGACTTAACGCTAGAAATTTTGGCGTTAATAGTAGGAGGAAGACTCAACATGCCAAAAAGATGGGGGCTTGCCATTGAAGGGGGCGGAATTAGAGGCGCTTATGCAGCAGGCGTTATTGATGCATTATTGGAAAATCATCTCTTCGCTGATGTGTGCTATGGAACAAGTGCTGGCGCTCTAGTGGGCTCAAACTATGCGGCACGTGAAGAAGGAAGAACCATCGCTTTAATGCTAAAAGCGATGCATAATCCACGTTTCGCTTCTCCATTGAACTTATGGCTAAAAGGGAATGTTTTTGATTTTTCTTGGCTTTTTTACCACGCGACGAAGCGTTTTCCATTCGACGAGAAAACATTCCATACATCAAGCACCGACTTTTTTGCTGTCGCGATTAACTGCGAAACCGGAAAGCCTATTTATTGGAATAAAAACGATGAAGAGTTCTATCAAGGCTTAGCCGCAAGTTGTTCCTTGCCCCTCTACACGAATAATCCGATCTTTGTTCATGGCATTCCTTGCCTAGATGGGGGAGTGTGCGAAAGAGTTCCGTTTCATAAAATGCTGCTAGATGGCTTGGAGAATATCGTCGTTGTGACAACTCGCCCGCGAGGGTTCCGTTATGATGGAATAAAAAACGATGAGAAATCCCTGCAAAAACGCTACAAAAACTATCTTAATCTCCTTAAAGCGAATAGAGATAATTATTTGATTTATAATCGGCACATGGAAGAATTAGAGCGATTAGAAGACGAAGGTCGCGTGATTGTCGTTTGGCCTTCAAGGCCATTAAATATTTCCTTCTTTGAATTTCGAAAAAAGAAAATCATGCCGCTTTATGAATTAGGAAAAAGCGATTGTTATAAACTTTTAGACAAAATCAAGAAATCTATCCGCTGAATTTTAAGACATTTGTCTTATAATTCATTCAATGAACAAAAATGATCGCAAAGCACATCGAGGAAAAAAGGGATTAGTCAATCCAAGCCGGATCAAGACTTTTACCGTATACAAAGAATGTGAACTTCTCCCTTTTTTAGAATTGAAAATGCCAGGGCTCAACCATTCGCAGATTCGCCACATCATCGCGAATCAGCAAGTCTCTGTCGGGGGAGCTCCCACTAGACTTTTCGCCTATAAACTTTATCCAGAAGATGAAGTTGTAGTGAGCTATGATCGCATCGCTTTTCATTCCCGACACGATTTGCCCGTTCTTTATGAAGACGATGATATCATTTGCATCGATAAGCCTTCCGGGCTTCTTTCTACAGCGACCGAACGAGAAAAAGGAAGAACTGCGTATCGTCTAGTCAGCGATTACGTTACCGCAAAAGATCACGATGCGCGGATTTTCGTCGTCCATCGTCTTGACGAAGACACATCTGGCGTTTTGATTTTCGCTAAAAAATACGAAGTGCGGGAAGCTTTGCAAAATAATTGGCAAAAAATCGTTCGTAAACGTGGGTATTATGCGGTCGTTGAAGGGGAAGATATTCCTAGTTCGATGCATTTAGAAAATTATTTAGCCCAGGATAATTTTCAATTAATGTACGTCACAAAAAACAAAGCGAAAGGGAAACTTGCGATTACGGATTTCACGAAAATCGCAGCAAAAAATGGTTATTCCTTGCTTGATGTTAATATTTCTAGCGGAAGAAAAAATCAAATTCGCGTCCAACTAGGCAATATTGGCCATTATGTCATCGGAGACGATAAATATGGGGAACCCGCTGATCCCATTCATCGTTTAGGGCTACATGCCTATGAATTAGCGTTCGTTAATCCTCTTAACAACAAAGAATACGATATCAAAACGCCGATGCCAGAATCATTTAAACGACTATTTTGGAAAAGCGACAAAGAGAAAAAGGAGGTAAATAAAGATGGAACAGCATTACACTGTCTCAGTGAGCGACGAAGTTCTCAAAGATCTAAAGAACGAAGAGAAGCCCACTTCCAAAAACAAGAGAAGCCCAAAGCAAAAGCAAAAAAAATCAAAAAGCAAAGACAAAGATAACGCGTTCGTCTTTTGGCTAAAGAAATTTTGGGAATCTTTTATTTGCGTCCTCCCGATTATCGTCGTTGTTTGCGCTTTAGTTTTGATTATACCCTTAATGACCAATGAGCCGATGATGGAATGGTCGGAGCTTATTTGTTTTTTAATTTGCGCTTTCTTTATTGCGATAGGATTAACCTTCTTTAATAACGGCGCTGAGCAATACATGTCAAAAGTCGGTACGATTGTCGGTGAAACGCTTTTCAAACAAAAAAAGCTATTCTTGGTCATTTTGATGACTTTTATCATCGGTGTTCTAGTGACAGTTGCTGAACCCGATCTTAAGGTTATGGCCGGGCAAATCGGTTGGGATGAACAGCTCCTTATTATTTCAGTAGGGGTTGGTGTTGGGTTATTTGTTGTTTTTGGGGTTTTGCGAATCTTGTTCAAAAAGAACCTCAATATCATGTTTATTTGTTTTTACGGCATTGTATTCGCTCTCGCTGGAATCGTGAATCCAAAGTTCTTGCCGATTTGTTTTGATTCGGGTGGAGTTACAACCGGTCCAGTCACCGTTCCTTTTATTCTTGCCTTTGGCGCTGGCTTAGCCGCAAGCAAGAAAAGCGATGATGGCAGCGTTGGCGATTTCTTCGGTCTAACGGCTTTGGCATCTGTTGGCCCAATTCTCACCGTTATGATTCTTTCTTTATTCGAGAACGGCGATTCCTTGGTGTATAACGAAGTCGTTACTTCGATTGATTTCTCTTCTTGGCAAACGTTTTGGCCAACGTTTGGAAATAACCTTTTATCGCACTTTTTCGAAGAGGTGAAAAACGTGGCAATCGCGATTGCCCCCGTTTTCTTTTTCTTTATCATTTATAACTTTATTTTCGTCAGAATTTCCTTCAAACAGATTTTACGAATTCTCGTCGGCTTAGTTTACGCATATGTCGGTCTAGTTATTTTCCTAGGAGCTGTCAACACGGGTTTCTTGCCTATCGCCAACCAAATTGGCAAATACTTAGGAGGGAAGGAACAACTATATCCGATTGCGATTGTCGTTGGCGCTTTGTTTGGCTTATTCGGCGTTATCGCAGAACCTGCCGTCCATGTTCTTGTCCATCAAATTGAAAACGTCAGTGAAGGAACCATCAAATCCAAAACGGTTTTGACGGCGCTAGCTATTGCGATTGCAGGCGGCGTAGGCTTAGCAATCGTTAGAGCGCATTACGGCTTTAGCATCCTATATTATATGGTTCCAGGCTATATTCTTGCTTTAGCGCTTACTTTTGTTGTCCCTAGAATTTATACTTCGATGGCGTTTGATTCGGGTGGTGTCGCTAGTGGGCCGATGGCCTCGACTTTTGTGATGCCGTTTTGCATTGGTTTTACGATTTCGCAACACGGCAGCGATTACGTCTATCAAGATGCGTTTGGATGCGTGGCAATGATTGCGCTTATGCCGCTTATTATCATTCAGCTTGTCGGTTTATGGGCTTTAGTGAAACGCGCGTTTATTTATCATTGCGCCCGTCAACGCTTCATCGAGCCTAACGATGTGCAAGTCATTCATTTTGAGGAGGGCTTATGAGCGAGAACAAAAATTCTATCTTTGGCGTTTGGAAACCGTCTTTCGGGCAAGAAAAAACGTTTTTCCGCGATAATAAAAGCGATGAAGAGAAAATCGCGACGCCTTATGAAAAGGAACATCAGCTCGAAAAACTCGGCATTGTCGTCACGGTCGTCAATGATGGGCAAGCTAGCGCAATCGTAAACCTGTTTTCTAAGGTTAATAGCGCCGTGAGCTTTATTACGCATGGCGAAGGGACTGCAAAAAACGACCTTTATGACGTTTTAGGCGTTGGGGAACAAAAGAAACAAATTATTTTTTCCACGATTAAGCGCCGCGACTGGGTCACTTTAGCCGAATTGATCGGAGAACGCTTTTCCGCTTCTAGAATGGCCAAAGGCATTTCTTATATGCTTGATATTGATGCGGTAGCGGGCGTCAGCACCTATAAATTTCTTACCGATCGAAGAGTTGAGCCCAAAGAGGCAGAGAGAGGAATTTCAAAAATGGAAAATTCTATGGATTATGAAGTGATTTTCGCCATCGTGAACAATGGCTACACCGATTTGGTCATGAATGCTGCTAAACGCGCCGGGGCAAGAGGCGGAACAATCATTAATGCACGCGGAACGGGAAATAAAGAAATCGAGAAATTCTACGGGGTTATCATTTCACCAGAAAAGCAAATCGTCATGATTTTGGTGCCAAAAGATATTCGCGATGCCGTGTTAGAGCAAATCACCTTGGAAGCGAATATTCATTCTAAAGGTCAAGGAATCGCTTTCTCATTACCTGTTGATGGCGTGGTTGGCTTAATGAGCGAAGAAAAAGAAACCGAAGAAGATATAGAAGAAGCCAAATAGCTTAAAATGAGAGTACGATAAGAGCATGAGCGAATCGGTCTCATTAAAAACTATAGAGAAAAAGAAGGGGCAGCGTTTTTTTGAATGGCTAAATAAGTACGCCCCTTGGCTAACCAATTGGCGGAGTTTATTTTGGTTTTCCGCGTTTATTTTTTTCTTAGGAATGCTTTGGATGGGATATTCCCTACTCACCAATAGCGGGACGCAAATGTATGGCTGGGATTATTCAAGCCAGTTCATTCAATTTACGTACCGTTATTATGATATCTGGCATTATTTCTTCAAAACCGGCAAATTCACTTTATATGATCCTTCGACCTTTTTAGGGACAGACAACATCGGTTCGAATAGTTACTATGGTCTATTTGACCCTTTTGTGTTCATTACCGTCCTCTTTCCTAGGGAACTGATTCCAGAAACGTACGCCTTCGTGACTTGTTTAAAAGGCGTTGCTGGCGCTTTAGCGATGAGAGCTTATCTCCGCTACATGAAAATCAGTGAGACAAGCGCGCGTGTTGGCGCAACGGCCTTTGCATATTGCGGCTTTTTGAATTTCATGGTTGGTTTCCCAAATGTTGTAAGCACTTGTTTTACGGTTCCTTTGATTCTACTTGGGATAGAAAAAATCATTCAAGAAAGAAAACCGTCTACTTTAGCGCTTAGCTTAGCGTTGCTTGGGATGATTTCTTTCTTTTATCTTGTCGTTTTATGCATCTTTGGCGTTTTGTATGCCTTATGGCGTTATTTCTGGACTATGAAAAGCAGGAGCGCAAAAGAGAATTGGCTCACGATTGTTATGGGCGTTCTTTCTTTTGCGGTTGGCTTACTACTATGCGCATGGACGCTTTTACCTTCTTTACGCGAAACTTCTTTGTCTGGAAGAAATTCTTCTGTTGGGGCGGCGTATCTAAGCGCATTATTAGCGGCTTTTAAGGGATTTGATATTCAAACTATCTTCAAGATGATGTTTGAATTTGTCGGAAGTAGCAATGCCCGCGAACTCATGGGATTAGTGAGCTTTTTCTATCCGACTTGTAATTATTTGTGGCTGCCTTTAATGAAGGGCGTTGAAGCTTCTTATGACGCGTGGACCGCTTCTTTGTTTTGCTACACCCCGATGGTGATTTTCTTTATTTATCATTTTATTAGCAACATCCGGAAAAAAGATTTTGAAAACATCTTTGGCTTCTTGTTTTGTTCTTATTTCGTCTTTACCAATTTCGCTTATTTCTTCTTTTTCGCTTTTTCTGGTGATGGGTATGGCAGGTGGTTCATCGTTTTAGTGCCACTTATTATCCGCGAGGCAGCGAAAGGGATCGATGAAATAAAAGAGAGCCCAAAATGGCAGCTTCCTTTCGCAAGCTTACTATCGGTTTTGCTTACTATCCTCACTTTTGTTATTACTAAAAACGTCCTTGCGGATAAGCAAACTAATCCTTATGGCTATGGGACGTATTATTCTTATAATTATCTAGTTCCTGCTGAAAGCGCGGGCCATAGTCTTTTATGGCTCATTATTTATCAAATTTGCCTTGTTGTCATTGAATCGCTTGTCATTTATTTTTTGCGTCACAAGGATTACTTGCCTCGCATTTTGATTGGCTTTATATCTTTAGAAACAATCGTCTGTGGCAACCTAAGTTTCGCTTATGGAAGTTCCTATAGCTATGAAAAGTACTTCAATGGTGGTGAAAAGAACGCGCAGCTACTTTTAGACGCGACGAATTATATTAATGCGAAAGACGATTCTTTCTTTCGAGTATATCAAGAGGGAACGGAAGAGAAAAACGCGGCCATGGCGTTTCGCTATAACGGGGCCAGCACATTCCATTCTTTATTCAATTATGACGTTACGGAATTTGGGCGTTTTACCCATATCATCTATAACGATTGGAGCTATGGGCCGGTATACGATAAGACCATTACGAGCAAAAGCTGGAGCGGATACTATGGCAATAAACGTGCAGATTTCGACATGATGATGGGGTATAAATATTACATTATCCGCAACGAGGAAAAGTATGACGAATCTAAAAATTATCTTTACCAGTATAATGTTCCTTTTTCTTCAAAGCTCATCTATCAAAACGAGCGTTTCTTAGTCTATGAAAACCCTTATTTTGTTTCCTTGGGAAGAGCGTTAAATGATACTATCTATCAAATTGAGCCAGACAAAGAAAGCGAGGCGAATAACGCTTCGAATTTCTATAATGGAATGGGTAGCGCCTCGGGTAATTATCGCGAAATTGTTAAGAATGAAGAAACATTCTTAAAAAGTGCGGTTTTTGAAGAAAATATAGAGGTTCCGCAAGGATTTTTAAAGTCTGACGCGCCGACTTATTTTTCCTCGTATCAAGACATTTCTTCCTCTTTGCATTTGGATAAATACGTGACGCCTAGCGATTACGATTTCAATGCTACTGATCCAGGGAGTTTCTTAAATGATTCCTCTTTGCTTGTTACTCTTAACCGCTCTAAACCCATTACTTATGGGCGAGTCACGGACAAGATTGTCTTTAGAAAACAAGATCATGGATATCTTAATGATGACCCTCACGGCGCCTATTTCCTTCTTGGGTATAGTTCCGATGTTTGGACGCGCATTTATATGATTGGCGATACCTTCGATGAAGAGGGGAACTTACTAAAGGAGAACGCTCTATTAACCTACGAATATTACGCGATTAAGAACCTTTCTAAAAGCGGCTCCCCAACTTACAACGGACTTTATGGTTTTTACGTCCCGGGGAAAGTCAAAGCGATTGTCTATTGTAGGAAGAAGGAAGGAAACAAAGATAATCTTGAAACGGTTCGTTACCCAACTCTATTTAAACAAGAATATTCTGATTTTATTAAAAAATACCAAGTATTAGAAAAAGACGCTTTTAAGGACGTTACGTATTCCCCGGATCACTTCACTTTTAAGACCAATTATTCCAAAAATCGACTTTGCGTGACAAGCTTAGGATATGATTCTGGATGGAATGTAGTTGCGACAAAAGTCGGAGAAAGCGGCTCTTTAATCCAAGAAGATTGCGTTACTTATAAGCTTGATGGAGGTCTTTTGGGCTTTCTAGCGCCAGAAGGGGAAGTGACATATTCCTTGACGTATTTCACTCCAAACTTAAAAATAGGCGTCATTTTCACGTATCTAGGAATTTTCATTTATTTTGGCTATGAAATCACCCTCTTTTTCTTGCTTAGCAAACGAAAATTAAAAGGAATTTCTTCGGCAATCTCTAAAAGAAGGAATGATTGATTTAATCTTTTTTGATAGATAAATAGATATCGTAAACACGATTTTTTGGTAAGGAGTTCTCTTCAGCGATTTTTGTAACGGCTTCTTTCCCTCTCATGCTTTTAATATCCTCCAAAAGAAGCGTTTTGATTTCTTCATCGCCCATTTCTTTTGCTAATTCTTTATTGTTCCCTTCAACGACGATCACCATCTCCCCGATGAGGGTTTTTGGATCGATAGAGGATAATTCTCCTAATGAGGCACGAATGTATTCTTCGTGGAGTTTGGTAAGCTCTCTTCCTAAGCAAGCGTTTCTATTTTCTCCTAGATATCTCGCTAAAGCGAGCAATGTACGAGAAATGCGATGGGGCGATTCATAAAAAATAATCGTTTCTTTCCGTTTCGATAATTTGATGAGCTCTTTATTTCGTTCGCTTTCTTTGGCAGGCAAAAACCCTTCGAAATAATAGTGGGCTGTATCTAGGCCACTCGCGGCTAGCGCGCACAAAGAAGCGCTTGGGCCATTGATTACTGCGACTTTAATTTCATTTTCAATCGCACGTTTTACGAGTCTAGCCCCTGGGTCGCTAACTGTTGGATAGCCAGCGTCACTCACGTAGGCTACCTTTTTGCCTTCTTTTAATAAAGAGATGATTTTTGTGGCTCCCTCTTCTTCATTGTGTTCATGACAAGAAATCAAAGGCTTTTTTATTCCAAATTTTGCAAATAATAAACCGGAATTGCGTGTGTCTTCGCAAGCGATATAGTCCATGTCCAAAAGGGTATCCACCGCGCGGGAAGAGAATTCTTTTAGGTTTCCGATCGGCGTGGCGACTAAATATAAAAGGGGATGTTTTCCCTCATAATTACCTTCGCGGAACATTAATTCGCTCCCTGAGGCGCATTTAACACCTTCCCCCTTTTGGTGTTCTTTTTAGATAGCTCATTATATTCGTCAAGGGGTATGACTTTGATGTCGAGCGGATTTTCTAGTTTTACAGTTCTAGAAAGAATATTAAAGCCGCTGACGGAATAGTCTCCTTCGGGAAGATGAATTGTGGTTCCGACATAGGGATAATCTTTTTTCGCTTCGGTATAAAGATCATCTTCATAAAGAAGGCAGCAAATGAGTTTTCCACATGGCCCAGAAAGTTTTGGGATATTCAAAGTGAGCATTTGGTTTTTAGCACGCGAAATAGAGATGCCATCAAATTCGTTAATGAAAGTGGAGCAGCACAATGGCAATCCGCATATTGCGATTCCACCAACCATTCTCGCTTTATCGCGGTTCGCGATTTGGTGAAGCTCGATTCGGCAGTGAAGCTGTGGGGCGAGTAGTCGAAGTAGTTCACGGAAATCGACACGTGAATCAGAAGTGTAGGTAATGGTGATTTTGCTACCATCTAGTGTGTAATTTGCGCTTAATAAATTCATTGCTAAACCAAGGCGACGAACTTCTACTTCCGTAATATCTAAGGCAATCTTGGCCTGCTTTTCATAATAATGATATTCTTCCACATCGGTAGGCGTCGCTTTTCTTAGGATTGGTTTAAGCGCTAAAGAAGAAGAATATAGGTGGATTGGCATTTCCGCATTCGCGACACTTCCTAACTCTAAACCGGACACTGTTTCTACGACCACATAGTCACCGATCTTTAAATCGCTATAATTCGTTCCAAAATAATATGCTTTGCTCGCATTTGTTAGTTTGATTCCAACATAGTATTCAAATCCGTTTTCTTCCATAGGGCTATCTCTCCTTCGTTAATTCATTGGCTAAGTGATCAAGCAGCAACGCTGGCGATAGATTTAATTCTAACTCTCCTCGCACATTCAAGATGGAACGGAGCCCATTTTCTGGATGATGGACAGTGGAGAGCAAGGGCTCTATCAAATCGCTATAACTAGTTAAATCACCTTTTTGTTTGTATGAGAGTGCGATTAAATCGTGATAGGCCAAAGAAAGCATGTCAAGGAAATAGCGACATCCTTCTTTTGTGGTGGTAAGTTCTACGATTTCCTTTTCAAAATGGTAGGTGCATTCTTCTTTTGAGCCGCTTAACGATTGAAGAGCGATGAGAAAAGCGCTTTTTGCGCGTTTGTAGCTTTCGGTTTCCTTTTCAGCGGCGATGATATCGCTAGAATTGCAAAAGTGAGCGAGAAGCTCAGCATCGCCTCTATCTACCCCGTTATCCATCGCTTCTTTAATGACTTCCTCAATCGGAAGTAGAAGTAGGCGCATCGTTTCGCAGCGGCTAATGATCGTCGGAAGTATCCGAGAAGGGTTTTGGCTCGTTAAAATCGCATAGCAATTATCAGTTGGCTCTTCTAGAAACTTTAAAAGTGCGTTGACGGCTTCTTGCGTCATGTTTTCCACTTGATGGATGATATAGACCATGACGCCTTTTGCTTCGTTTGGGGTTTTGGAAAAGTCATTTACGATTGACGCAACGTCGTCTTTTTTAATTGAGCCTACGCTCCCATCTAAGAAAAGAAGGTCTGTATAAAGATTATGCTCAACGCGCTCGCAGGTAGGGCAAGTCTCGTCCGCTAAAGGAGAGGGGTGGTCGCACAAAAGTGACTTTGCAATAAAATACGCCGTTTCTTTTAATGGGGCTCCGCTTTCACCAACTAGCAAATAGGCGTGTGAAACCTTTTTATGCGAAAAAGCCTCGAAAAGGGATTTATATAACAAAGGCTGATGTTTTTCTAAAAAAGCCGAGAAAAGCATTACTTTTTCATCCTCTTCATGATTTCTTCATATGCTTCTTCCGCGACGTTTTTTGGGTCTAAACTTGCGTCAATTCTCACAATGCGATTTGGGAAGCGATTGGCTAGCGTTTCAAAAGAATCATAGACCTTTTTGTGGAAAGACATTTTTTCGACGTCGAGGCGATTGACTTCTCTTGACGAATTCGCCTCGATTCTTTTTAAACCGGTTTCCGGTTTTAATTCGAAAAAAATCGTAAGGTCAGGCAGCAAACCGTTTGTCGCATATTGATTTAATTCATACACTTTATCAATTCCAAGCCCTCTAGCACCACCTTGGTAGGCTAAAGAGGAGTCGAGGAATCTATCGCATACGACTATTTTGCCCGACTTTAAGGCTGGAATGATTTTTTCGACAATATGCTGACGGCGACTTGCGGCATATAAAAGTGCTTCCGTCATCGGATCCATCGCAACGTTCTTTTTGTCCAATATGACGTTTCGAATTTCTTCCGCAATCGGCGTTCCACCTGGTTCACGTGTCAAAATAACGTCGTATCCTAATTCTTTTAGCCTTGGGACAATCGTTTTGATTGCGGTGCTTTTTCCGGAACCTTCTCCGCCTTCTAGCGTGATGAACATTATAATTTCCTCCTGCCTTCAAAGGCTTTTGATAGCGTTAAAGAATCTGTGTAATCAAGATTTGCGCCCATGGGAAGCCCATATCCTAATCGTGTCACAAGCACATTTTTGTTTTCGAGCAGCTTAGCGATGTATAAGCCGGTTGTTTGCCCGTCTAGAGTTGGGCTAATGGCGATGATGATCTCTTTTGGGCGTTCGTTATCGACGCGGTGGAGCAAAGAAGCAATAGCGATATCATCACTTCCTATGCCTTTAGAGGCACTGATTAATCCCCCTAGAACATGATACAAGCCATGGTAGGAATTCATTTTTTCAATGGCTAAGACGTCTTTATAGTCACTTACCACCACAATCGTAGAATGGTCGCGAGTCCCATCATCGCAAATCGGGCACTCTTCTCCTTCAACGTAAAGTCCGCATGTTGGGCATTTTCGAATTTTGCTTCCCACATCAATCAAGGCTTTCGCGAATTGCTCTCTTGATTCGTTTTTCATGTTTAAAACGGCGTAGGCCATACGCTCAGCCGACTTTGTGCCGACACCAGGGAGCTTCGAAAAGCTATCTACTAAGGAAACAATCGAAGGAAGTTCTTTCATGAATAATTAAAAAGGAAAGCCGGTTCTGCCGGTGATTTTTTGTTCAATTTCCTCAGACGCTTTTTGGACTTCTTCTAAGGCTTCATTAATGGCCATAGCGATTGTGTCTTGGAGAAGTTCAACGTTACTTGGATCGACCGCGTCCTTATCAATAGAGATCGACGAAACGGTTTTATCACCTTTTACGATGACTTCTACCATTCCTGCTTTCCCTACTTTGAACTCCTTGTTTGCAAGTTCTTCTTGCGCTTTGGCGAGCTCACGTTGCATTTTCTGAGCTTGCATTAGCATTTGCTGCATTTGATTCATGGTATTCTCCTTTTTTATTTTGGTAAATTGATTTGAATCGACGCTTTTTCTGGAAGGCGATTCAATTGCTGCAAATTATAGAAATAATTAAGGACGCGGCTCTTTTCTTCCGGGTCAAGCGCGTAGACAAACACTTTTCTTCCAAGAAGCTCCGCAATCATTTCTTCTAATGTTTGCTGATTGGCTTTGATGTTTGCTTTCTTCCTTAGTTTTGCAAAGTCAGTGGCTAAGATAAGCGCTTCTTTTGATAAGCAAAGGAGGTGGGAGCTAGACAATAGCGTCGCGAACGGCCCTAAGTCAGGGTCTTCACGGAGAGAATCGAATTCCTTCCATTTGGCCAGGAGCTCTTTTCTTTCTTGTTTATCGCCAAGCACCATGATTTTTACGATGTCATCATCGCTCATGATATACGTATCTCCTTCAATTGCGATAGGAAGTTTCTTTATCTTGTCTATAGAAATTGTAGATGCTTTTGGCTTTTCTTTTATAGGAGCTGGCTTTTCATTCTTTTCTTCTATCTTGTCTTCTTCGAATAAGAAAGCCGGCGGCTCTTCTAGAGTTTGGCCGTAATCGTCATTTGCGACAATCGGTCTTTCTTCGCTAAGTAATGGCAGAGGGGTCGCCGTATTTTCTTCTTTTTTGTTTTCTAGTGGCTTTTTCGCTTCGGCTTTCTTTGGCGAAGCGGGAATTATTGTTCCTACAATAGGGTCTTTTTTAGCGATTGTAGCCTTCGGATCTATGGCTTGCTCTTGGTGCAAAGAGGTCGCAAGTTTCACTAAAGAAAGTTCGAACAAAGAACGAATGTCATTCACGTTTTTGTAACTATTTTGTGCTTGCACGAATTCAAGCACCATTACGAGTGCATCGGTTGGCGATAAGCTTTTGGCGAGTTCTTTGGCGCCTTTTAAGGATAATTTCGTTAGCAATGTTTCATCGGTCGTTTTCGAATAAACGATGAAATCCTTGAGAATTGCAATGATATCGCTTGTTAATCTACGAATGTCAATACCGCTCGTACTATAGTTAGCGACGCGTTTCATCACCGAACCGACATCATGAGCGGCAATTTCTTTCAGCAAATCGATTTTTTCCTCTAAGGAAGCTAAGCCGTATAAATCAAGGACGTCTTTTTCGTATAGATGATTTCCGCTATAAGCCAAGACTTGATCCATGATGGACAGGGAATCACGCATCCCTCCGTCTGCTAAAGATACAATCGCGTTCACGCCATTTTCATCAAAGTCTGCTTTTTCGCTTTTTAGTACTTCCATGAGTTTGTTTTTCATATCAACTTCGGAGATTTTTCCGAAATCGAATCTTTGGCAGCGACTAAGAATCGTAGGCAGCACTTTATGTGGTTCCGTGGTGCAAAGAATGAAGATGACGTTTTCCGGCGGTTCTTCAAGCGTCTTTAATAAGGCGTTAAAAGCACCTGGGGTCATCATGTGGACTTCATCGATAATGTAGACTTTGTATTTTCCTTTGATTGGGGCATATTTAACTTTATCAATGAGTTCGCGGACTTGATCAACTCCGTTATTGCTTGCAGCGTCAATCTCGATGATATCTGGATGAGAGCCTTCTGCGATTGCAATGCAATTGGTGCAGTGGCAGCATTGGTGTCCTAATCCCTCTTCGCAATCTAATGCTTTTGCGAAAAGTCTAGCCATTGTGGTTTTTCCTGTTCCGCGTGGCCCCGCAAAAAGATAGGCATGGCCTATTTTATTTGCGCTTAATGAATTGCGGAGGGTTTGAATGATGGCCTTTTGGCCAGCGACTTCCTCGAATGTTTGAGGACGATATTTTAAATAAAGGGAACGATATGCCATATGTTATAGATTATAGCCTTGTGTTGCCTTTCTAACTAGTTAGAACATACCTCAAGTGCTATAATCGCTCCGCAAGAGGACAAGTTATGGAAGAAAGCATGCGCAAACGCTTAGAAACGACAAAAAAACGCTACGAGGAAATCGAACAAGAACTCGGTACGGAAGATTTTTCGAATAACGTCCCTAAATTAACCGCTTTATCAAAGGAACAAGCCTCTTTACGCGATGCGTATGAAGCCTATAGCCGCTATTTAAAATTAGAAAGCAACGCTAACGAAGCCAACGAGATGGCGAATAGTTCTGATCCTGAACTCGCTGAATTAGGGAAAGAAGAAAAGAAAAATTGCGAAGAAGAGATGATTAAAATTGAATCAGCGCTTCATGAGCTGCTTTTACCAAAAGACCCAAATGACTCGAAGAATATTATTGTGGAAATTCGTGGGGCTGTTGGGGGAGACGAAGCGAACATTTTCGCTGGTGATTTATTAAGAATGTACACTCGTTATGCTGAAAAAGAAGGCTGGAAGATTCAATTTCTTGATGGGGAAGAAGGTGCAGCGGGTGGCTATTCCTATGTCTCCTTTATGGTAAAGGGCGAAAACGTTTATTCCAAACTCAAATTCGAAAGCGGTGCCCACCGCGTTCAACGCGTCCCCAAAACGGAAGCAAGCGGTAGAATTCATACGTCCACTGCAACGGTTTTAGTCATGCCTGAAGCGGAAGAGGTTGACGTTCACATTAATCCTGCCGATTTAAAAATCGACACTTATCGTAGCCAAGGGGCGGGAGGACAAAACGTTAACAAAACCGAATCCGCTGTTCGAATCACTCACATCCCAACCGGAATTGTTGTTTCTTGTCAAACCGAAAAGGCTCAACTTCAAAACAAAGAAATCTGTATGCGCATGATTCGTGCGAAAGTAAAGGCGCATTATCAAGAAATCGAAGATAGCGCTCGTGCAAGTGAAAGAAAGCTCAAAGTTGGAACCGGGGAACGCTCTGAAAAAATCAGAACATACAATTACCCTCAAAACCGTGTCACCGATCACCGCATCGGCTTCACCACCAATACCCTTGACCGCGTTATGGAAGGCGAACTCGACGACATTATCGCGGCTTTGATTCATTTTGATCAAGAACAGAAATTGCTCGAAGAGGAACAAAAGAATGGCTAGTGTTGGAGAGGTTTATAACGCTGCTTTAAAAATCGCTAAAGAATTCGATATTTCTGGGGCCGATATTCGTCGCCTTATCGCACATGATGAAGGATTTCATGAACAAATTGATGTGATTTTCAACCGCGATAAAGAAATGAAAAGCGAGAACCTTTTCTACGCGCAATTAGAGGAATTGAAATCAGGGAAACCGGTGGAATACGTGATGCATGAAGCTTCTTTTTTGCAAAACAAGCTTTATGTGGATGAGCATGTTTTAATTCCACGAGGCGAGACAGAAGAGCTTGTCGCAAATATCACTGAAAGGATTCGTGACTATTTTGATCCACGCAATTATCTTGTTGTCGCTGATATCGGAACAGGAAGCGGAGCGATCTCGATAGCGTTAAAACAATATTTTCCCAATTGGATGATTACTGCAACAGACATTTCTAGTGACGCTTTAAAGGTAGCTAAACTTAATTTTGAAAAGTATAACCTTCCAATCGAAGCGTTAAAAGGCGATGCGCTTGACCCATTCATCAAAGCCAATCAAAAATTGGATATTATCGTCTCCAATCCTCCTTATATTTTGAATCAGGAAGATGCGCAGGCTTCGGTTAGAAATTATGAACCCGCAAACGCTTTATGGCTCACTAAGTCCAATAGTGTTTACGAAAAAATATTCGCAAACGCGTATAAAGTGAAAAAGCATGCTTTATTTATTGCCTTAGAGATTTCACCGGATTTAGAAGAATGGTTAGTAAGTCTCATGAATCAATATTTGCACGATTATACATATGAATTCGTGAGTGATTTGAATGGAATGAAACGCTTTTTGTTTGTGTTTTTGAGAGATGAAAATGAAAACGATTAAATTAAATCAAAGCGAAATTGAAAAGGCCGCAGAAGTCCTTCGAAATGGTGAAATCCTTGCATTTCCCACGGAAACCGTTTATGGCGTTGGGGTAGTTTATGACAATGAATCCGCCTTTAAAAAACTAGTCAATTTAAAAAAGAGACCGCCGAACAAGCCTTTTGCTCTTATGTGCGCTTCTCTAGAAGAAGCGCTTCGCTATGTTGATGTTAGTGAAAAATCAAAAAAAGTGATGGAGCGATTTCTCCCTGGAGAATTGACAGTCCTTGTTAACGCAAAAAAGAATCTTCCTTCTTGGGTTACATTAGGGACTAATGTTATTGGGATTCGAGTTCCTGATGACAAATACATCCGCGATTTATTTCATCTTCTAAGGAAACCTTGCCTAGTGACTTCCGCGAACCGAAGCGGTGAACCAACGAGCAAATATTATGAAGACACCTTAAGAATTTTTGATGGAGAATGCGCGGCGATTGTTAAAGGGGAGTGTAATTCCTTAATTCCTACGACAATTATTAACTTAACAAACGAGGATTCTATTTCTCTAGTGAGGGAAGGACCGATTTCTTTTGATACAATAGAGTCATTCTGGAGGAGTTACAAATGATAGTTTCACTAGGCGCTGACCATGCCGGTTTTAAATTAAAGGAAGAAATCAAAGTCCATTTATTAAGCAAAGGATACCAAGTGCTCGACGAAGGCACGTTTGATGAAGGGCGTTGCGATTATCCTGATTTTGCCAAAAAGGCAGCCTATGACGTTATTGAAGGAAAGGCTAGCTTTGGCATTCTTTGCTGCGGCACAGGTGAAGGAATTTCTATTTCTGCGAACAAAATCAAAGGGGTACGCTGCGGGATTGGCTATGACCCAGAAGTTTCCGCGCTTACCCGTCAACACAACAATGCGAACATGATTGCTTTTGGCGCTCGTTTCATGAAAGTTGACGATGTGCTAAAAAGCGTAGACGCTTTTCTAACCACCCCATTTGAAGGCGGCCGTCATAACGCAAGAGTCGAAAAGATTAACGAACTCGAGAAATAATCCCCTATTCATAGTGCGTGGAGAATCGCCATCTTCTTTATGAAGGTGGTTTTTTCGTAATAAAAATGGAGAAAATTGGAAAAAAAGATGAAAACCACCCTATTAAATAGTGATGGAAGAAAAATTTGTTTGTCCTCGCTGTGGGAATAAAGACCCTAAATACCTAGGAATCAAAAACGGGAAAATATATTGTAGAAGGTGTATTTCCTTTTTAGGTGAAAAAGCACCACCTTCTAGCGTTCGCCCCTCGGATGCCCCCTTACTCCTCCATTACCCCTTAAGCGAAGATCAAAGAAAAATTAGCGAGAAAATCCAAGCTAATTATTTAATGGGGATAGACACTTTAGTCTATGCGGTTTGCGGGGCTGGGAAAACCGAATTGAGTTATGGGGTAATCGCTTTAGCGCTCCGCAAAGGACTTCAAGTTGGTTTTGCTTTGCCTAGGCGCGATGTCGTCATTGAGCTTTATTGGCGGATTAAGGAAGCGTTCCCTGAAAACAAAGTCGTCGCGGTTTATGGAGAGCATACCTACTCTCTTACTGGTGACATCATCATCCTAACGACCCATCAGCTATACCGTTATCCTCATTATTTCGACTTATTAATCATGGATGAGATAGACGCTTTTCCTTTTAAAGGCAACGATACTTTAATCGCAATGTATAAAGCTTCTTTAAAAGGCCCTTGCGTGATGATGAGCGCAACCCCTTCTAAAGAAATCATCCGCGAGTTTAAAAAAGAAAAGCATGACATTGTTGAGCTAAGGACGAGATTTCATAAAAAGCCGATCCCTGTTCCCCGTTTTATTTGCTTATCGCCTTTCTTTCAAAAACTATATATAGCCAAGAAATTGCGGCAATACAAAAAAGAAAGAAAGCCCTGTTTTGTTTTTGTAAGTTCCATTGCAAAAAGCCAATCAATTTTTCAATTTCTTCGTATTTTCCAGCCGAATGGAAATTACGTTAGTAGCGCTAGAAAAGATCGAGAAGGCATCATAAATCGCTTTAAAAAAGGGAAATACGATTACTTAGTAACCACTTCGGTTTTAGAGCGAGGCGTGACCATTAAAAACCTGCAAGTTATCATTTTTGGAAGTGATGAAGCTAGTGTCTATTCCTCGAGCACTTTGATTCAAATCGCTGGTAGAGCAGGACGAAAAATGGATGCTCCAACGGGCGAGGTTATCTTTTTGGCTAGACGGAAAAATAAACCTATGGAGGATGCAAAGAATGAAATCGAATTCTGCAACACGTTTTTGTAAAGTGTGCTTTTCTGAAATACGCGATATTTCTCTTTCTGATTTTTTCTTAAACGACAGACCGATTTGTGGGCGGTGCCTCAGGAAAATGAAACCTCGTCTTACTCGATACAAAATTCAAAATTATTCTTTTATGAGCGTTTATCGTTATCA
Source organism: Caryophanales bacterium UBA4691 (assembly GCA_002404865.1). Taxonomy (GTDB): domain Bacteria; phylum Bacillota_I; class Bacilli_A; order RFN20; family CAG-826; genus UBA4951. The sequence goes on from DHKP01000020.1 coordinate 26,472, forward strand.
GGAAGAAATACGAAACTTGCTTTTCCTATTTAAAGCTTGCGGGGACATTGAACTAGCACCTATCTTCCTTTCTTTCCAAGCTCCGATTTTGCATTGGTATTATCATGGATTTTATTTAATTCCAGCCCCTAGTTTTAGCGAAAGAGAAAACAAACGGGGATTTTCCCATGTGAAAGAGATGTTTAACGTCTTGAATTTGCCTATGATTGATTGCTTAAAGAAAACCAAAGACGTGAAACAAGCGGATTTAAACTATGAAAAAAGACAGGAGATAAAGAAATACCTTTCCATCGATTCTGCCATCGATTTAAAGGGCAAGAAACTCCTTTTTGTCGACGATGTAGTCACGAGTGGGGCAACGGCCTTAGCCGCAATAACCCTTTTGAAAGGCCAAGGCGCAAAAGAAGTGAAGGTCCTTTCTATGGCTCACACCGTTTTATCGTAATTGCTTACAATTACGCTTGATGGTAGAATTCTAAAGATTTTCGTTTGAGGTATTCGAAATGGGAAATTTTATTGAAAAGCTCTTCCGGCTTGAGGAAAGAGAAGTAAACAAATACGCTAGAGAAGCTGAGCACGTTTTAGCGTACGACGAAACGATGAGCAAATTAACTGATGAGGAGCTTATCGGGAAAACAAAAGAATTCCAGGAGAAGCTTAAAAACGGCGCTACGCTTGAATCGATTAAATACGAAGCTTTTGCGGTTTGCCGTGAAGCTGCATGGCGTGTTTTAAAGCAAAAGCCATTCAAAGTCCAGGTCATGGGCGCTCTTGTTTTAAACAATGGCGACGTTGCTGAAATGAGAACTGGTGAAGGTAAGACACTTACCGCAACGATGGCCGTTTATCTTAATGCATTAACTGGAAAAGGCGTCCACGTTGTCACCGTTAACGAATATCTTGCGGAGCGTGATGCGGAATGGATGGGCCAAATTTACCGTTGGCTCGGTTTGACGGTTGGCGTTAACTTGGCGAGAAAGAGTCCAAACGATAAGCGCGCCGCTTATGCTTGTGACATTACCTATACCACAAATTCGGAACTTGGTTTCGATTATCTTCGCGATAACATGGCCCCTAATCTTGAAGGGCGTGTTTTGCGTGGTTTGGAATACGCAATCGTCGATGAAGCAGACTCGATTTTAATCGATGAATCTAGAACCCCGCTCATTATTTCTGGCGGAAGCCGCGCTCCAGCGAGCCAATATCAAGTTGCAGACCGCTTTGTTAAATACCTCAAAAAAGGCGTCGATTATGAAATCGATATCAAGGATAAGACTTGCTCCTTGACGGATTCCGGTAACGAAAAAGCTGAAAGGATGTTCGGTATCCGCAATCTTTATGACCCAGAGAACCAGGATCTTGTTCATCGTATTCACCAGGCTCTTAAAGCAAATTACATCATGGCTAGGGATGTTGAATACATGGTTGATAAAAACCATCAAATTCAATTAATCGACCAATTCACCGGGCGTATTATGCCGGGTCGCGAATATAACGATGGTCTTCAACAGGCGATTCAAGCCAAAGAGGGTGTTGAAATCAAACAAGAAACAACCGTTATGGCGACGATTACCTATCAGAACTTTTTCCGCCTTTATCACAAACTATCCGGTATGACCGGCACAGCGAAAACGGAAGAAGAGGAATTTAACACCATCTATAACATGAAGTGTGTCATTATTCCTCCAAACCGCCCAATTCAGCGCAAAGACGATACCGATTTAATTTTTGGAACGCACGCCGCAAAGCTCAAGGCTCTTGTTCAAGCAGTCAAAGAACGCCATGAAAAAGGCCAGCCAATTTTGATTGGTACGGTTTCTGTTGAAAGCAATGAAGAGATTTCTAAGCTATTAACCGAAGCAGGTATCCCTCATGAAGTACTTAACGCGAAGAACCAAGCTAGAGAAGCGGAAATTATTTCTCACGCTGGCGAAAAAGGCGCTGTTACTTTGGCCACGAACATGGCAGGCCGTGGTACCGATATTAAATTAGGGCCTGGCGTTAGAGAACTCGGTGGCTTATGCGTCTTTGGCACGGAACGTCACGAATCAAGACGTATTGACAACCAATTACGTGGACGTGCTGGACGTCAAGGCGACCCTGGTTATAGCCGGTTCTTTATCTCATTTGATGACGATCTAATGAGAAGATTTGCGCCTGAAAATCTTCGCAAAATCTTCACCGAAAATTTAAAAGACGATTCCTACGAGAACCGTATGCTTACCAATGCGGTTACGAATGCGCAAAAGCAAATCGAGGGGAAGAACTTCGATATTCGTAAGAATTTGAAAGACTACGACGATGTTCTTGCTAAGCAAAGACAAATCATCTACAACAAGCGCGATTCTATTCTTTTCGCGAATGATATTGTTGACATGGTCCATGGATTCTTCCAAACAACAGGGGCATATCTTTGCAATAAAGCCATTGACCCAGAATCATCTGTTGGTGAAATTTCTGGCGCTATTTTGAAGCGTTTGGTGGAACCTAAATTCATGCCAGAAGGTTCTTTAAATGCCGGCGCTTATGATGGAGCGGCAGCGGAAGAATGTGGTTATGACTTAGGCGAACTACTCTATAAGCGATATGTAAATAAACGCAAAGAGTGGCCAAATGAAGTGGCTGACCAAATCGAACGTCAAATTTCCCTCAGCGTGATTGACCGTAACTGGCAAAAACACATCGACACGATGTCTCACCTTCGCGAAGGAATTAATCTTAGAAGTTACGCACAAACTAACCCTCTTCAGGATTACGTGAATGAAGGCTATGAACTCTTCCGTGAAATGAATGAGAAAGTCGCGGTGGATACTGCTTTCAATCTTCTTAATGTTCAGCTTGTGAAGAAAGCTCCGGAAGCAAAAGAACCGATTGAACAAAAACCGGTTGAAAATAAAGAGCAAACCTCGAAAGAGGAACCTAGAGAATAAATCAGAGAATATAAAGGAATTAATAAGGAATATATGGAAGAGCTAGTCGAGTTAAAACAAAAGGCGGAAGAACTTTCCTCCTTCGTTTCGCAGCTCGGTGATTCTCTTTGACCTCGACGCGTTAAAGAGCAAGATCGCCGAACTTGATGAAAAGCAAAATCAAGATGGGTTTTGGAATGATCAAAGAGCCGCTTTAAGTGTTGTAAATGAACTATCTGACGCAAGAAAAAAAGTTGATTCTTATACAAAAATCCAAGCAGATTTCAAGGATTTGCAAGATTTAATTCATGAATCTTCCTCTGATCCAGAGATGGTCGAGCTTATCAAATCGATGGAGAAAGATTTGGAGAAGAATATTCACGATTTACGCAACTTACTCCTTTTTTCTGGCGAATTCGATTCTTTAAACTGCACCCTTGATATTCATCCTGGCGCTGGAGGAACAGAAGCCCAAGATTGGGCGGACATGCTTTTTAGAATGTACGGCAGGTGGTGCGAGCGCCATAACATGAAATGGCAAGTGCTTGCCTATGAAGACGGCGATGAGGCCGGTTTAAAAAGCGCAACCGTCAAAATCTCCGGCCATAATGCCTATGGTTTGCTCAAAGGAGAAAAAGGCGTTCATCGATTAGTCCGTATTTCTCCCTTTGACGCTAACGCTAGACGCCACACTTCATTTGCTTCCGTGAACGTTGTTCCTGAATTTGGCGAAGTTAGTGACGTCGTAATTCGCCCTGAAGATTTAAAGGTTGATACATTCCGCAGCGGTGGCGCTGGCGGACAAAACGTTAATAAAGTATCTAGCGCCGTTCGTATCACCCACCTTCCAACGGGAATCGTTGTGCAATGCGAAATTGAGCGAAGCCAGCTCATGAACAAAGCAACCTGTATGGAAATGCTCCGCGATAAGCTCATGCAAAAGAAGCTTGAAGAGCGTGACGCTCAAATGAAATCCATTGTCGGTGAACAGAAAAACATCGAATGGGGATCACAAATTCGTAGCTACGTTTTTTGCCCTTATACAATGGTGAAAGACCATCGCACAGGCGAAGAAACTGCGGATGTAAATGGCGTTATGGATGGCGATATCGATCGTTTCTTATATGCTTATTTAGAAATGGAGAGTCGTAAAAGTGTCGGAAAAAAAGATTCGAAAAAAATATAGTAAACAAGAAATATTAAGAATGGTTCGTAACTATTCCTTGGTGCTTCTAGCCACAATTGTTCTCGCGTTTGCGGACGCTGCTTTCATTACGCCTTGTAAAATCGTTTCGGGAGGCGTTGCTTCAATTGGCATTATTTTGAATCACTATTTGGAACCTTTGTGGGGGTTTGACACAAATTCCCTCATCGTTTCCGTTGTTCAAGTAGTTTTGCTTATCGTTGGATTAATCTTTGTTGGAAAAGAATTTGCGGTTAAAACGGCATTCTCTTCACTGATGTTCCCCGCCCTATTTGCCCTATTCATGTGGGTTGACATTGGAAAAAGCGTTGGTCTAAGTAGTTTTTACGAGAGAGTCGCTAGCGGCGATATGGGTTATATGATTCTTGCTGCTATCTTTGGCGGTGCGCTCGTTGGAATTGGCGTTGCTCTTGGCTACTTAGGGAATGGCTCAACCGGTGGACTAGACGTTATTTCCGCAATCATTGCGAAACATACGGATATGAAACAAGATGTTTCCGGTTTTATTATGGATGCCATATTGGTTGTGATTGGTATGGCCGTTTTCAAGGATGTTGGAACAGGACTTGTTGGGGTATTGGCCGCATTTGCTTGCGCCCTATCGGTTCAATACGCTTATATTTCTCTCAACTCTTTCGTGATTGTGGACATCATTTCCGACCAAGTGGCTGCGATTCAAGATTACATCCATAATTCGCTAGAGCACGCTTCGACTATTATTGATATGCAAGGTGGGTATAGCGGTGAAAAAAGAAAGATGATTCGCGTTGTCATTTATCATGAAGAACAAGCGGAATTGCGACAATTTATTGCGAATGTCGATCCGAAAGCGTTCGTTTCTTTCACAACTGCAACCGCGATTAACGGGGAAGGATTCGATCCTTTATCCGTCAAAAAAAGAAAAGAATCCTTTTCTCAAAAGAAAAAAGTAAAAGTCGTTTCGAATGCAATATCCCCTCAAAACGAAAATGCATTGATAGATAATCAACATAACGAAGGAGAAAATTCCTAATGGATTATTCTCATCCTTTTGAACTTGTCTCCTCTTATAAGCCCACTGGTGATCAGCCAGCCGCGATTAGCAAAGTCTTAAAAGGAATTCAAAACGGAAAGCAGTTTCAAGTAATTTTAGGTGCGACCGGAACGGGCAAAACTTTCACGGACGCTAATATCGTCGCTAAGCTCAACCGCCCAACATTAGTCATGGTCCATAATAAGACTTTGGCATCTCAATTATATGGGGAGTTCAAGGAGCTTTTTCCAAATAATCGCGTTGAATATTTCGTTTCCAATTTCGATTTTTATCAGCCAGAAGCCTATATCCCGAAAAGCGATACTTACATCGAAAAGAACGCGATGATGAATGATGAAATCGAAATGATGCGCACTAGCGCAGTCAATTCGGTAATCGAAAGAAACGACACAATTATTGTGGCTTCTGTCGCGGCGATTTATGGATTAAGTGACCCTGATGAATATCGCGGGCTTGTTTTTGATATCCACCAAGGGGAAGTATTAGATAGAAAAAGGCTTTTCCAACGCTTGGTTGAAGCGCAGTTTAGACGTGATAATCTCGATATTGCCCCTGGTTCTTTCCGCGTGCATGGCGATATTATCGATATTGCCCCAATGAGCACTAACGATTATTACATCCGTATTGATTGCTTTGGCGATGAAGTAGAAAGAATCTCGATGGTGGACCGCTTAAATGGAGAAATAAGGAAAAACTTCCTCACTTATCCGATTTATCCTGCTTATGATCACGCTTCAACGAAAAAGAGGATTGAAGAAGCTTGCAAAACGATCAAGGAAGAGCTGGAGGAACGCCTAAAATTCTTTCGCGATAACGGCAAACTGCTTGAAGCAGAACGCCTCGAAATGAGAACACGACAAGACATTGAATCATTGCTCGAATTCGGGCGTTGCCCTGGTATTGAAAACTATTCACGGCACATTGATAAACGCGCTCCTGGGCAGAGACCTTGGACGCTAATCGACTATTTCCCCAAAGATTTTCTTTTACTAATTGATGAGTCTCACGTCACGATTCCTCAAATTCGCGGAATGTTTAATGGCGACCGTTCACGGAAACAAACTCTTGTTGAATATGGATTCCGCCTCCCAAGTGCTTTAGATAACCGCCCCTTGAATTTTGCTGAATTTGAATCGTTACTACCTAATGCGGTAGTGTGTACTTCCGCAACGCCAGGAGAATACGAGTTAAATAAATGCGCCCATGATGTAGCAGAGCAAATCATCCGACCAACGGGATTGCTTGACCCTGTTATTGAAGTTCGTCATACCTTAGGGCAAGTCGATGACCTCCTTTCCGAAATCAAAGACCGCATTACCAAAAACGAACGCGTTATGGTTGTGACTCTTACGATCAAAATGGCGGAAGATCTTACAGCTTTTTTGAAAGGGGAAGGCATTAAAGTCACTTATCTTCATAATGAAACCAAGACGCTAGAACGTTCGGAAATCATCTATGAACTTCGTAAGGGGAAATATGATGTTTTGGTGGGAATCAATCTTTTGCGCGAAGGTTTAGATATCCCTGAAGTCTCTTTGATTTGTATTTTAGACGCGGACAAAGAGGGATTCTTAAGAAGCACAACATCCTTGATTCAAATCATTGGCCGCGCGGCAAGAAACGCGCATGGGAAAGTAATTATGTATGCCGATAAGGTTACGGATTCCATGAATGAGGCGATTCAAGAAACGAATCGTAGACGTAAAATCCAAGAAACGTATAACGAAGAAAACGGAATCATTCCAACCACGATTTGCAAGGAAATTAGACCTCCTTTATCAAATGACGAAGCAAAAGACGAGTCTTTATTAAAGGCATTCAACTCTCATAGTTCTCGCTCTGAAATTGAAAAGCGAATCAAAGAGTTAGAAAAAGAAATGAAACGGGCTGCGAAGGAGTATGATTTTGAGCGTGCCGCGTCTATACGCGACATTATTCTTGAAGCAAAGGCGGGATTAAGCAAATGAAAGACTACAAACTATACCTTTTTGATTTTGATGGAACGCTTTTTGATAGCTATTTCTCTTTGATTGGCGTTTACCAAGACGGATTTGCTAGCATTGGCCAAACTTGCACTCCTGAGGAAGCGGCAGTCTATATGCATGAATCACTTTTTGATACTTGCAAGAATCGCGGCTTGAACCATGAAGACATGATGAAAGTGGTTGAAGCGACAAATCGCGCGCTCGATTTCCCAAAGCATCTGAAGGAAATCAAGATTTATCAAGACGCTAAACCTACGATTGAAGCTCTTTTTGAAAAAGGCAAAGAGCTTGCGATTGTGAGCGGCAATTCCGAAAAGCATATTCGACTAACGCTAAAAGAATTTGGGATGGAACAATATTTCTCTACCATTGTTGGGGCATCGATCGACCGTCGCCCAAAGCCCTTCCCAGATCCTTTGTTGGACGCGATGAGATCTTATCCCACGATTGCTCTTAGCGATATCGTCTATATTGGAGACTCTTTGCAGGATCCTGAATGCGCGAAAAACGCTCTCGTTGACGGCATCCTTATCGAGCGAAACAAAGAATATTCGACGTATAAAGGAACAAAAATCAGCACTTTGGAAGAGCTTTTGAAGTAATAAAACCGCACTTTCCTCGCTTTCACCTATAGGTGAGGATAAACTTCAAGTTGCTTATCGATTTCGATTAGATTAAAGTTATTGGGCGCAAATAGCGCTGGAGATTATTTCGATGCTCAAGTGGTATGACATTATATTTATCATCGTTTCGCTTATCGTCATCATTTTGAGTTTGCTTCAAGGTGGAAAAAGTGAAGGTGCTTCCGGTGCGATTACCGGTGGTGGTTTAAACGTTTTTGCAAAGACAAAAGAAAGAGGCAGTGAAAAGATTGTAAGCTGGCTTACTTTCGGATTCGGCATTCTCTTCTTGTTTATGGCTCTATTAATCGTCGTTCTTGGCGGAAAGAGCTCTAGCGATAGTTCTAGCTCTGATTCAAGCGCTACAAGCACGGCAATCGGAATGCTATTACCGTTCTTACATTTCTAATATTGGATGAGGAACTTTGACGTGGGGAATACCCACGTTTTCTTTTATAATCAATTAACATAGAAACGATGCCACAAATCTATCATAGGTATAAATTATTTAAAGTTTCCTAGCTTTTAGGAGAGTATGACGGGCGATTGATGGATTAATTTTCAAAGCAAAGTTAATGAATTAATGAATAAAATAACGAATAAACGAATAAAATAATGAATAGTAGTTACTTTTAATGAATAATAGTGTAAAATAAAGCGAAATGAAAAACTCAGAGTATAGCAAAGCAAAAGAAAGTCAGGTTCTTGAATTCAAGGCTGCCGAAAAAGGTCTACCAGCTAGTGTATTCGAAACTTACTGTAGCTTCGCCAATACGAAAGGCGGAACGATTGTTTTAGGAATAAAAGAAGGCGAAAAAGCGAACGTAATTGTAGGAGTAAGCAATGTTAAAAATTTGAAAAAAGATTTTTTCAACACGATTTCTAATAAAACAAAAGTATCTGCTTGTTTAGGTGATGATGAATTATGGAATGAAAAAGTCATCGATGGAAAAACGATTGTTGAAATTGCCGTTCCTGAGGCCCCGTGCTCTTTGAAACCTTTATATTTAAATGGCAATCCAGCCCTGACTTATATAAGAAGGAATGATGGTGATTATCTTGCAAGCGAGTATGAAAGAAAAGCCATGGAATTAGATTCTTTCCCACAAAAACAAGATATGAGAGCAAATCAATTTAGAATCCATTTCAATGATCTGAACCAAGAAACACTTAAGGCATATCGCTCTATGTTTAATGAAAAGAATCCAGACAACATTTTTATTACTCTTGATGATGTTTCTTTTTATAAGTCTATTGGAGCATTAACGAATAAAGACGGAACTTATCTTCCTACGAATGCAGCGGTACTACTATTTGGTAACTATCTTCAAATCAAACAAATATTCCCTGAATTTAATTTGGATTATCGAGAAAACGCTAGTCATTCGAGTCGTTGGGACTATCGGCTTGATGCTAGTGACTTGACTTGGAGTGGCAATGTTTTTGATTTTATTGTTAAAAGCGTTACTCATATGAAACCGTTGCTACCTAATCCTTTTCATTTGTCCGACGATGGTATTACACAAAATGGCGGAATTCTCTTACTAGAATGTGTTCGCGAAGGAATCGCAAACGCAATCTGCAATTGTGATTTCCTTTTATCTGGAGGAGTATCCATTGTTTACGAAGGAAATCGAATCCTTTTTAGAAACGCAGGGCGCATGCATTTATCACTCAATCGAGCATTAATTGGCGGCGAAAGCAATCCAAGGAATGAAGGTGTTATGAATTTGCTTCATTTGGTGAAAATCGGCGATAAAGCAGGGACTGGCATCCCAAACATCGTTCTTAAAATGAAAAAGCTTGGTTATCCTGAACCTATTTGGGAAGATGATGCTTTTCCTAGCGTTACAACATTAACACTTTTATTACCGCCTTCTGGCGCTTTAAGACCAAACAAAGATATTGATAAGGATATTGTCGTTTTCCTCGCCAAAGAAGGGGAGAGCAATGTTACTTCGATTGCTAAAGCATTAAATGTCAGTACCGCAACCATCAGCCTTGCGCTCAAAGCTCTAAAAGAAAAAAACGTGGTAAGTGATAATGGAAAAACGACAAAAGGAAAACTGTTTTTCCTCTCAAAATAGAACTTTGAATTTTGCGATTTTTGTTTTTAATTATGGCAATCGCAGAGAAATAAAATTTAATTATTCTTAGATTTTAGGCTGGTTTTTCTTATCTTTTTTGTAATGTTTTTGCAAGAAATTCGCTTTGTTTTTTCCATTCCAAACGCGGATTTTATTCGTAATGATAGTCTCATTATGAAAAGCAAACGACTTCTATTCTTATTTTTATCTTCTCTCATCAGCGTGAGCTTATCTTCTTGCGGTTCTTCTCAAACGAGTGAAGAGCAAAAGACTAGTTCTTCTGAACCTGCGGAGAATTCAATAGAGGAGTCTTCGAAAGAAGAAACTTCTTCAATTCCATCCTCTTCACCTCTTGAAGGTGAGCCTATTCGGCCTAAAATAATCAAAGATATCCCCCTTTCTTCGCTTCGCTTTGAGAAGCTTTTTGACGAATCTAGCTATGCTCTTCTAGGCGTAACCAAAGATGATTACTCTTCCCTAGACGGAATGCGCCTTGTTGTTCCTAATGAATACAATGGGCTTCCCGTTACTCGCATTGCTCGCGAGGCCTTTTTAGACTGCTCGTTTTTAAAAAGCGTTTCGATTTCCGATAATGTTACTTTCATAGGAGAAAACGCCTTTTCTTCTTGCCCGATTCTAGAAGAAATCGTTATTTCTAAAGGAGTAATAGCGATTGGCGATAATTTTGTTTCTTCTTGTCGCGTTTTAAAATCGATTCAAGTCGATGAGAAAAGCGAAAGATTTTGCTCGCTTGATGGGGTTCTTTTCTCTAAAGATAAGAACAAACTCCTTGTTTATCCAGCTGGGAAGAAAGACTCCTCTTTTGTCATTCCGCAGTTTGTGAAAACGATTAAAGCTGGCGCGTTTAGTGGAGCGGAATCCCTCACCTCGCTACGTACATTTGAAAGCCATGACAAATTCGCTAGTTACGATGGGGTAATCTATTCAAAAAACGGAGACGAAATCATCGTGTTCCCTCCAGGAAAAGGATTGGAAGGAAGTAAAGCTTTTGAAATTCGCGATGGCACGAAATCAATCGCTAGTAACGCTTTTGAGAGTGCAAGATTCTTAAAAGAAGTCGTTATTCCACATGGGATAAAAAAGATTGGGAAAATGTCTTTTGCAAATTGCCTTTCTCTCCTTTCTATATTGATTCCTTCTACTACTAGAATGATTGGCCAGCTTGCCTTTGCTTCTTGCCCAAATTTAACGTCGATATTTGTTTACGAAGAGAGCAAATTTTATTCTTCAAATGATGGCATCTTGTATTCAAAAGACCGCGAGAGGCTAATATGTTGCCCAAGCGGAAAAGAACTTGGGGATGATTTTAAAAAAGACCCTCCATTTACGATTCCTTCTAACGTTCGTGAAATTGAAGAATACGCTTTTTATGGCTCGGCCTCACTTTCGAAAGTGGTCATTCCTGAGACGGTCAATGTTATTGGTAGCTATGCTTTCAAAGATTGCGCGAGCCTTCAAAAAGTCACTATTTCTAACAAGGTGAAAAGCGTAAGGGCCTCCATTTTTTATGGGTGTGATCTTCTTAAGGAAATTGTTTCTACTGGCGATGAACGGCCAAAGGGATGGAATCCTGCCTGGAGAAATGGCTGCGATGCAATGTCGCCTTTCAAAAATGAAAAATGATTTTCAGTCATAAAGATTTTGATTTCTTTACGTGAAGGGTATCTCTTTTTGTGCTAGCCTTTATTGACTTATGACGATTAAAGAATTTGTAGCAAAAAGAAAAGAAGAATTAAGGGCGGAACTCCTCTCTCTTCCTAAGATTCCTCATTTGTGCATTATTCGTGTTGGTAACGATCCTGCGAGCGAAGCTTATGTACGCGGGAAAAGCAAAGATTCAGCGGAAGTTGGTTTTCTTAGCGAGGTCATTGTTCTTCCCGAAAATAGCAGCCAAGAAATTCTTTTATCATTGATTGAGGAGAAGAATCAAGATCCAGAGATTGATGGGATTTTGGTTCAGCTCCCTGTTCCTCCTCAAATTTCTTCAAAAGCGATTAACGAAACGATTCTTCCTAGTAAAGACGTGGATGGGTTTGTTCCTGATAGTCATTTTATTCCTTGCACCCCTAAAGGAATTGTCGATTATCTTAAAAGCGAAGGATTTGTCTTTGAAGGCAAAAATGCGGTTGTTCTAGGAAGAAGCCAAATAGTTGGCTTACCGATGGCAAGGCTACTTACTTCTTTAAGCTCTAATGTGACCGTCCTTCATAGTAAGACGAGCGAGGAAGATCGAAAATTCTATTTAAAGCATGCGGATTTGATTGTCTCCGCGATTGGGAGACCCGGTTATATCGATACACGTTATGAACTAAAGCAAAGCGCAGTAGTGGTTGATGTTGGCATTAATCGTGACGAAGATGGGAAATTACATGGAGACTGCAAACCCGCTTTGCCTGTCGCACTTCAGACGCCTGTGCCAGGCGGAGTGGGGCTATTAACGCGACTTGCGTTACTTGAAAACTTATTGGAGGCAACCAAAAATGAATTATTACATCGGAAATGAATTTGTATATGGCTTAGAAAGGGCCGTGAAGGCTAGCGGTAACCCCATGCGTGTTAAGCTCGATACGAGCGAAGCGACCGACAAAGACTTTTTGCGCGCTAGTAAACTTGGCAGCGCCCAAAACGGATTAGGGCATGATAATTTCTTAAAAGGCATCACCGTTCAGCTTGACGTTATCGCTCCTCTCTATTGGTGGAAAGAGGCGCAGCGTTATCATTGGTTTGATTTCGTAAGCAGTGAATCTACGATGCATTGTTTGCTTAAGTTTGACATTTCTTCTCAATGCGTTGACGAAACCGATCCCGTCATTTTGAAGCGCATGAAGAAGCTTGTGGAAGAATATAGCCGTATCCAGGCTGACGAAGCTCATCAAAAAGAGCAAAAAGAGAAATGGAGAGTGCTTGTTGCCTCTTTGCCAGTAGGCTTTTGCCTAGGGGCGACGATGGTTACTAATTATCAGCAACTAAAAACTATGTACATTCAACGCCGGCATCACAAATTAAAAGAATGGCATGTTTTTTGTGATTGGTGTGAGAAACTTCCGCGCTTCTTAGAATTGACTGGCGCGAGTAAATACGCCAAATAGTCTATTTGTTTTTTTGAATCGTCGATATTCGACGATTTTATTTTATTGAGGTAGCAAAATGAAAAAAGCGATGGTTTATCTTCAAAGCGGTGGCCCCACATCTGTCATAAATTGCTCTTTGCTCGGCGCCATTATGGAAGCAAAAAAACATCCTGAGATTTCTAAAATTTATGGCTCGCATTTTGGCGTTGAAGGACTATTAAGCGATGATTTGATTGATCTTACCTCCCTTAGTGAGAATAAACTCGCTTTATTAAAACAAACTCCGGGCGCCGCGCTTGGCTCTAGCCGCCATAAAGTCGCTCCGGGCGAAGAAGAAGTGATTCTTAGCATTTTAGAAAAGCACGATATTGGGTATGTTCTCGTCAATGGCGGGAATGATTCCATGGATACTTGCCTTAAGTTAGGCAATTATTTTGCAAATAAGGGCCTAGATATCCGCGTTATTGGCGTTCCAAAGACAATGGATAACGATTTGGTTGAGACCGATCACACCCCGGGCTTTGCTAGCTCCGCCAAATACATCATCAATACGGTGAAATCCCTTATTATTGACGCTTCTTGTTACCGCTCGGGAAAAGTGATTTTAGTGGAAGTTATGGGGCGTGACGCCGGGTGGAATGCCGCTAGCACGGATATTCTTGACGCTCCTTATCGCCCTGACTACATTTATTTCCGCGAAAACAATTTTGATTACGATACGTATTTAAAAGAGATCATCAAAACGCAAAAAGAAAAAGGCTTCTGCCTATGCGTCGTTTCAGAAGGGATAGAAGTCCCGCACGTCAACGCAGCGATACAAGATGAATTTGGCCATCAGATTTTAGATGGCGCGACCATTGAATTGGCGAAAAAGACAAAAGAAGATACAGGCTTAAATGTTCGTTCTATTTCTTTGTCGATCCCGACTCGTTGCTCTCCTTCTTTTACAAGCGGAGTTGATCAGAAAGAAGCTTATGGAGTCGGGGAATTCGCGGTTAAAATGGCAATCGAAGGAAGGACTAAAGCGATGGTTTCCATCGTTCGAGATTCTTCTAGCCCATATCGTGCTCATTACGAATTAGTCCCTGTTTCTAAGGTCGCAAATTGCATTAAGCTCATCCCTAGCGAATTTATCGTCGATCACACTAGGCTCAGCGATTCTTTCCGTGAATATATGCGTCCTTTGATTGAAGGCGACATTGATGAATTAAAAGAAACTGCCGGGATAATTGAAGCGTTTTCCTTATAAAAAGAAAAGTGGCTAAGAACTAGCCACTTTAAATATCTTTGCAAAATCTATCTTAATTTTCTGAATTCGTTGTTGTGTTGTCTTCTTCTTTTGGCGTTGATTCAGCTTCAACCGCTACATCGCTTTTGACTTCTTTAACAAAGTTTTTGACTTTCTTAACACCACGAGCGACTGCGACCGTAAGCGCTAATAAGCCAATTCCAGAAGCGATGAGCATGATTCCTAAAACGACTAGGAAGACGGTCATGATAGTGTCTTGCCTAGTGAGATAGATGATTGCGAGAATTCCAACTGCGATGACTAATAATCCTCCAATCACCGAGACGATATTATTCATTAAGGTATTGAGCTTCTTTACGATATAGGCAATCGCGTAAATCAGAGCAACCGTGCCTAGCGTAATGAGCAAAATCCCTAAGAATAATCCAACGAATTTGAAAACAACTTCTAGCGATGTTTTTTCGGCATAAGTTAATACTAGGACAATACCCAGAGCTAATTCTAATGAACCGGTGAAGGCTTGTAGATAATCCGTTTTCACAATCGCGTGATTTCCGATTCGAATGACGTCGATCACTCCAAGCGTCAAGCGAAGTGCGGCATCGAGCATAATTAGAATTCCGACAATGAGTAGCGCCGTTTTTTGGAAATTAGCATTCGCGCAATAGATACAGCAAAGAATCCCGCCAGCGATAAGAATTAATGATTCGATTGAATTCCATATGGTCCAACCTATGCTTCCACGTTTCAGCATATTTATAAATCCTCCTTAAGACACTTTTACTATATTGCTTTAACTAGATAAGCACAAACAAAAAACCACTTTTTGAACAAAAGTGGATTATTTGTATTTTTCTATTCTTTCGGGCCTTCGATTTGCTGGATCTCAACCGTGTTTTCAATTTGCTTTTCTTTGTCTTTGTTTTCTATTGTCGCATCAACATCAACTGGTTTTTCTTTGTAACTCGCTTGTTTTTTCGCTTCTTTTGGACTAACGATTTTATATTCCTTTTTGTTCTTCTTCAGCGTAATAAGCGTAATGATTCCTTGCGCGATGCCGGCGATAGAAAGAATTGAGCCAGTTAGTATGAGAACGATATTCGCGTTATTTTCTTTGTAATACAGAACCAAGATTGTAATGCCGACCCCAATCAAAATCGCAGAGAATAGAATCTCTAAAACCGGCATGAACATCTTTGCGAATTTTTTCGCGATAGTAATGGAAGAGAAAACGATTAATAGAAGTCCGATGACGATAAGAAGGACGGCGACAAAATGAGCGATGAGGAAAGTAATGACATGTTCCTTTGTGGAGGCGTAAAAATGGACTTCGAGCAAAACCATCACAATCCCAATGGATAACTCGAACCCACCGATAAGCATCCCTGATTCATCGGAGTCATTTGGGCCTTTATAATGAGTCAAACTCATCACGATACGGAGAATCCCATCCAATAAGATAAAGGCGCCGATCGCGTAAGCGACAAATGATTCGGTGTTTGTATCGCTTCCTTCTTTGTTGACGCAGGCTAGAGTAATTGCTAAAACCCCAGCGACCAATAAAATAACGGCTTCAATTAAATTCCAAATTGCCCAAAATCGATTCATTTTTTCGTCTTTTTTTATCTCATCCATGCTCATTTCTCCTTCGGGTTTTCTTACTTTTAGGTATAGTATATCTATTTTGAGGCGAGAAAGAATATGAATGAAAATTTAATTCAAAAATATGTGGAACTTATTGTTCACGTTGGTGCGGCGGTTAAAAAGGGGCAATGCGTGCTTATTCGCACAACCCCTGATCAAGAAAAAATTGCCGCTTTAGTAGCGAAAGAATGCTATAAAGTTGGCGCGAAACGCGTTTGCATGGAGTGGAGGAGCCAATATCTCGATGCGATTGATTATACATACGGGGAGACAAGAAACTTAGGGCGATTAACTGCTTATGATTATGGTTTTCAAAAGTTCCAAACCGAGGACCTCCCCGTTTTGATTTGGCTTGATGCGGAAGATCCAGATGGATTAAAAGGAGCAGACGCGAAGAAAATGGCGGAAGTCAAGGCCCTTCGCTATAACGCTGCTAAGAAACTCATCGAAGAAAGAGAAGACAAATTCCAGTGGTGCATTGTCGGAACTCCTAGCGTCAAGTGGGCAAAGAAAGTATTCCCTTCTTTAAGCGAAGAAGAAGCTTTCGAAAAACTTTGGGAAGCAATTTTATACACTTCTAGAGCAAGTGACGGAAACGGCGTTAAGAACTGGGAAAATCACGAAATCGATTTGAAAAAACGCTGCAAAGCTCTTAACGATATGCGATTAGTAAAGCTTCATTATTTAAGCAATAATGGCACAGATTTGACGATTGGCTTAATTCCAGGCGTTATCTTCTTAGGGGGAGGAGAGAAGACGAGAGATGGAACTTTGTTCCAACCGAATATCCCTTCGGAAGAATGCTTTACTTCTCCTATGAGAGGCAAAGCGGAAGGGATAGTACATGCGTCTAAGCCACTCGTTTATAATGGACAAGTCATTGAAGACTTCTATTTTGTTTTCCACGAAGGGAAAGTCGTAGAGGCACACGCTAGAGCGGGCGAAGACGTTTTGAAGAGTATTTTGACGTTGGACGAAGGCGCTTCTTATTTAGGAGAGGCTGCTCTTGTGCCATTCGATTCCCCGATTAACCAAACCGGACTTCTTTTCTTCAATACGCTTTATGACGAAAATGCTTGCTGCCATTTAGCGATTGGGCGAGGATTCCCTTCTTTATATCCAAATTATCAAAATTACAGCGCGGATGATATTTTGTCTTTTGGCATCAACCGTTCTTTATCCCATGTTGATTTCATGATTGGCACTCGTGACTTGAAGATTGTTGGCACAAAAGAAAACGGTGAAGAAGTTACGATTTTTGAAAACGGAACTTGGGCGTTTTAATTTTCGATAACGCCGCCGCCTTCTTCGCTTGTATTTTGGATGCTTTCGTCTTTATGATCACCAGGATCTAAAGGCGTCTCTTGCTTAATTAATGATGACACATCCAAAAACGTGACATCCGATTCTGCGATTTCTTTTTCTTCTTTTAAAAGCGATTTTAAATTATCCCAAGTGATGTTTTTATAGATTAAATTGCGAATTTCAAAATAAGAAGCGTAGATTTCTGGCAAATTGTTTTCCTCTTTTTGAGGCAGTTCAACCAAATAATAAGCGTCTTTCGCTAATAACTCTTTTACTTTTTCTTTTGAGCCTAATGATTCTTTATAAAAAGAATCGATTTTTGAAATGAGTTGCTCTTTCTTTGTTTCAATTAACTCTCTTTGGGATTCTTTTCTCTCTCCTTTAGCAGAAGAATAAGCGGTCGCGGTTGCTTTTAGAACGCTACGAAGGGCACAAGGGGATAACTTTGCTTTTCTAACGGAAAAAAGCGTGCTTGATAATTCAGCAAGCACTTCTTGGTCGACCGAAAGCAAATCGCTAAAGTTAAGCAAATATTCATTATCTTTGATGGCTGAATTTGCGTAAATTTCTATGAGGGTTAACTTATTTTCGTCACTGAACTTTGAAAAATCGCTCAAGTCAAGGCCGTTTAAGCCATTTGTGAAGGTCACGGATGCATAAGTGCCTAAGCCGTTTCCTTTCTTCCTTTTTAAGGTTTTATTGAAAATGGAGCGATATTCTTTTTCTCTTGCTTCTGCTCTTTTTGCATTCAATGTGAAATAGGTAATTTTGATTTTGTTTGGAGAAGAATAGTTTGTTTTTTCTAGATAACCCATTTCATAAGCCGGATGAAGCAAAGAAGCGGCAGTAGAAGCCCCGTCCTCGCTATTTTCGAGAGAAGGGAAAGAAGAAGCATTTTTGATTAATGAGGCACTGTAATTGCTTGGATGCAAAGAAGATGGGATGACTTTCCCCTTTCTATCAACCTGGAACAAAAAAGCAGGGGAATAAGGATTGCATTCGCTCGTTGCTTGTTTTGCTTCGCTACTAGCAGGAGAGATTTCTAGCGAGACTAAAGCGCTGTGGTTTTCCTTTTCGTAAGAGCGGAGCGCAAAGGCTAGTGAAAGGGCGGTGACGATAATCGCAAAATTGGTAGCGATAGAAAAAGCAATAATGTGGTTTTTTCTAAACCAGCACGAAAAAGGATGTTCCGCCTTTGTGGCTTTCAATATCTCATTTTTGACATTTGGAATGAGATCTTCGCTTTCAGCATGTATCTTATTTTTTAGAAAGAGTGCGTCTTCTATCGGCTCGATATTTAGCGGTACCTCTTTTTGGATATCATCGATTTTATTCGGGACAAAAAAGTTGGCTTCTTTTTGGAGAAGAGAAAGAATTTGCTTTTCGCTAAAAGAATCAATTTTCTTGTTTTGCTTTTTCAAGGCGTCGTTTTTCATATTTTCGGTCTTCTTCCTCCAAGGCCTTTTTGATTTTCTTTATCGCATTGTTGTATTTCCAAGTTACCGTCCCTAATGGCAAATGGAGCAAATCGGCGATTTCACGATGCTTATATTCGCCAATCGCATACATCATGACGATGTTGAATTCTTCCTCGGAAAGAATTTTGTTTGCTAATGTGATTGTCGGAGTATCAACTTCGCCCAAATAGTAAACTCCATCAGGGTGAACTTCCTCCCCAAAATCATAAGAGATTTCCCTATTTTTCTTTTTTAGCATGGAAATTGCGGTGTTTTTTGCAATGGTGAGTAACCAATTCCGGGCGTTTGTGTTAGGCGAATATTCTTGAATGTGGTTATAGCAGCTAACATACGTATCTTGCATGACGTCTTCTGCAAGCTGGTAATCGTGAAGCAAGGGAAGAACAAAAGTAAAAACACCTCGCGACGTTAATGAATAAATATCCGCGAGCGCGTTGCCATTGCCATTCCGCAATGACACCATAGATTGTTCTAATTTTTGTTCATCCATAACCTGTAAAGAAGAGCGCCACTCATCTAGGGGCTCGGTGACGCTCTCCTAAGCACATGATGTGCTCACTTTATAAAAATTCAATTCTTATTTTTTATTGGGGTAAGATTTAAATTTTTTCTAACAGCACACCAAAT
>DHKP01000016.1 GCA_002404865.1 Caryophanales bacterium UBA4691
GCTGTCCCTATCGGTCCACATAACAAAAAACGGCAACTCGACGCTGCCGTTTTATTCTGAATCTCAATAATCTTCTTCGTATCTTCTTTTTGCTTGAATGTAGTAATAAACGAATTTAGCGATAAGTGCGACAGATATCACTATGCAAACTACTCCAATCCACCCAGCGATAGTCATCGCCAATTTAACATCATCGCCACAGCATAGATGAATGATGCCAAGGATAACACCAGCACTAAGCAAGCAAGATCCAAGCGTCCCCCAGAACGTTGACTGGCTTTCAAGTTTCGTCGTCGCATGATATTCATCAGAGAGCAAAGCCTTATCGAATTTTGTGTCTAGGTAATATTCCGTGTCAAAGCAAAGATCCGCACCAGCGAAGACAAAGAACCCCGCCAAGAACAAAGATTCAACAAGCCACATGTCAAGACTAGATGTGTCTTTATCAGGCCCAATAAAGCAACAAATCGTCAACGTAAGAGCGAGAGCGAGCATGCAAACTAATTGGATCATTGGGTACTTCGTGGATAGCCACAATAAAAGAGCGATTAAACCCAATCCAGCAACTAGGCCAACAATCAATCCCACAATCATATGGCGAAATTACCTCTTAGCGTGTATACGGAGATGATCGAAATACTTAAATTTCAGGAAGAAGAACCCCGCTGAGAATAGACCGGCTAACAAAAGAACAATGAATAAGCTGGCCCAGCCTGAGGTTTCAGTGTTCCCTGTGCCGATGACAATCGCAAGAATGAGCGAGACCAAGCTAACGACGAGGCTCCCAATGGAGAAGAGCTTACATTTTTTGGTCGTCTTGGTTAAATAAGTGCGATTGTATTCGCGAATATCGCCTTCGTTGATACCTTCGAAATGGTTACCAGTGAAAGTGTTCATCTCACCGAAGAAGATAGCGAGATTGAATAAACCTTGGGAGACGGATTTTTCGTTATTGAACTGCTTCAAATCGCAGGTGACGAAAGTCCCATATGTCTTGCTTGGGTCATATTTATAGAAAGGGTATTTTTCGCAAAATCCTTTCGCAAAATCTTCAGCGGTAGGATATTTGTCTTTCGCACCATATTCATCGTAAATATCTTTCACATTGTAGCTAACAAAAGATGCGACCTTTTTGTCGAATACGAATTCAGTGAAGACTCCAGCATCCCCAAAATAGAAAGCCGTCGTGATTTCTTTTTGCTTATCAAGCGTTTTGGAAACCTGGCAGAATTTCGTGTCTTTTCCATAGTAACGAATCAAGCCAAAATCTTTTAACATTTTATGTTTTTTCATAAATATACCTTTCGTTTTTCTTAAATTAATGATGTAAAAATTGTATTTTTCCGTTTCGCTAGTGAGCTAGCGAAACAACAACCAAAATCGAAGCTCCTTTTCTTTCCTTTTAGTCCGCCTTCCCCGTTCAAAAACAAGCCTTACCTTTTTAGTTTTTGTTTTTTTGCGTCTATTTAATCCCCTTAAAATTTAATAAAATTTTACCCCCCCCCCGCGTTTTTTCAAGCCTTTTCTTTAATTTCCTTAAATTAGTAAAAGCACGTAACATTCCAAGTTTTCCGCGCTGGTCTTTATAGACCTCAGGCACTAAGCTAATTGCAGCATTCATCATCAGTCAGAAATCCGGATGCGTCCTTAGGGGAATCCTCTGGCTGACCAGAAAAGAAGAGAGAAGAAAATTCAGGTTGCTCGTCATGATAAGGTAGAGCTCATAACACCATTGAATCGCCGGCTTCGTCAAGAGGATGACCATTGCCACTCCCTTCGTCTCGACGGCAAGGGACTAGAAGATTATTCTCTTCTCCTATCTCACGCTCGTATTCGATCAGCTGAAAAGAAGGTGCGCGGATTATGATAGCCTCTACCATAAAACGAAGAGATACTGAAAAAATACGGCTGAAAACAAGGATCTAAAAAATGACTCCGACTAGGAAAGCTGAAAGCATTTAAACTAGCCAAATCGGAGTTTTTTCGATTTTTCGAACACCCGTAAAATTTGGAATGTTAGGAAAGATTGCTTTTTTTCTCCTCTTCCATTTGATGTTCCAAAAAAGATGCAAGTTCCTCAAAGGCTTCATCGGTCTTAAGCGATTTCATAGTTATCACGATTTTAATTTTCTTTGCTTTGATATAGGGAGCGAAAAACGCGTGAAAGAATAGACCATCAAGGTAATTATTCACATAAATCGTTTTTGGGATCGTGATATCTTTAAGGGCATTCGATAAACTCGCGGAGAGACTATCGAAAGCGCGGAAATTAAGTGCCTCTCCGAGGACGGGTTTATGTAAATACCCACTTTTGTGGTCGCATAAAAGCGCCGCAAAGGCAAAATGGACGCAGCGATCAGGAAGCCCAGGGGTATAGAAATATCCTGGGAGCAGCCTAATAGTCGCATCTAGCGCCCCAGTGGGCGAGATTTTTAATTCCTGGTCTTTGAAAACGACATCACCAAGAGCAGAAATCAATTCATAAGGCAATTTGCGAATATCTTTCTTCATTACCTCAAATTTGTTCCTTGTTAGATAGACATCATAAAAACGATTGTCTTTGACCTCGTCATGTTTGTCTTTATCAAAAATAGCCATCGTTCTATTCGCTTCCTTTAAATAGCTCAAAGAACGTATCGCAATCGATTTTGGGAGATAAGAATTCATTAGGTTGCCGTTAGTAAGATAGCAAGAAGTGAAGTGATTGCTCTCGCCATAAGGATTATGATCGAACTCATAAGGAAGCGATTCATCATTCTCGAAATAGAAGGAAACCATGTTGGCTAATGCGTTAGCGGTTTCTGGATCGATATTGAAATCTTCTTTGTTTTGAATCAATAAATAGGTTTCGCCGAATGGCTCGCTCGGATAAAAGCTTACGCCGAAGACGCTTTTGGCATTCCCTAAAATGGTCATAGGGACGGGCTCATAATCCGTTTTTAGATGGAAAAAGACTTGGTCGGAGTATCTTTCTTCGTAATGTTTCTTTTCAAAAATGACAAGCTCTTTTCTGATTTGTTCATACAAATCGTCACTCGCTTCGACTTCTTGAATCCCGTAGTGTTTAGAAAACCAGGTAATTGATTCGGATAAAGAAGAGCGAAGCTCATCGAACCATTCTGCCTTTAGGTTCTCCTTTTCGATGATTTCATCCCACTTCTTAAACGAATAGGAAGATGGCGACTTAGGGAAAATGTCTTTGTGCTTAGCACGAAAAACCTTTTTTGCCATAAGATAACGCTCTTGAATATCGCATAATACGTAAAAATCATTCTTTTTAAGTAAGCGGGCCTCTTCGGATTCAAGAGAAACAAATTTGCCTGAGTTTTTCGAATAAATCAAAAAATCTTCCGAAGGGTGCTCTAGGAGTATTTTTATCGCTTCATCAATATCAATCATTTTCTTAACCTGCCTTTCTTTAATTCTAAAGGAAAGAGCAAGCCAAGCATAGTAAAGCTACTAAAAGGTTATGAAATGATGAGCTTTAAAAGAGCAAAGCACTTTAAGCAATCATATTAGTCAAAGGATGATTAAGATTATCAATCACCGTTAATCTCATCATTTCTGGCAAAGAATAGAAAATTGCTTTTTTGGAATTGCTTATGTAGAACGTTTAATCTATCCGTTCAAAATGCGATTAAACGGGTCGCTGAACTTTAAGAAGATAGAAGAAAACCATAGATAGAACACGATTGAGCCTAGAACCCCATAGGGATTTATAAAGAAAAGGATTCCCGCTAGACTCTTGAAATAGGAGGGCGTTTTCTTTCCAAATATTCAAGAAAGCAGTTTGCCCATGTAGCAAAATATGCTAATTTAAGTTTATGGTAAGCATACGTTCTTTGTTCTTGAAAAAAATCGTCGTCCTTTCCTTTATTTTCGGCGCTGCTCTTTTGCCTTCTTGCTCTGCTTTTGAGAAATCGTCCGCCACCATGGGAGAAATGCCAAGTTCGAACTCGTCTACTTCCGAAAATCATAATAGTATCGAAATCATACGAAGGAAAAACCCGCTCATCCATGATTATGAATACTGTTTCACCAATGGGGGCATCTCGCAATTTGATGTCATAAAAAAGAACGGACAAGGCGAAACGACGAGCGTTCCCTCTTCTTCCTGCAAATGGAGCGTTGAGGACGAAGAATACATGAATGTCGATAGCGCTGGCTCTATTACGCCTAAAAAGAACGGAACGACCAAGCTATTTGCTCGCTTTGGCGATTATTCAGCGGAAAAAGAAATCAAAATCGCGACAATTGCCAAAACATTCAAGATGAAAGAGGCTCTCAAAGATTATCGGAAAGGGAATCGATATAGTTTTCCTCTGCTTGTCGAACCAAGCAACGCATCCCTCTTTTTCTCTTTTTCGAATAGCGATGTCATCTCATTAATAGACAATAATAATGAATTCCTTGTAAAAGAAATCGGAAGCGTCGATGTTCATGTAGAGGCCTACACCGAATACACAGGGGCAAAAACCGAATTCGATTTCACAATCGAAACGATTTCTCCCTCTTCCCCAACTTTTGAGGTCAATGGCAAAGTCGCCACTTCTTATCGCGCCACATTCGCCAAAAACAAATATCAATCAATTCCCTATCAAGAATTGGGGATAAAAGCCTATTCTTCATCAGGAAAAAACATCACGAATGAAATCCGCGTCGATTCTGGTTCTATCGATTTTGGCATAGAAGGCAATTATTCGCTTGTTTTAGCCGTAACGGACGAAACGAAAAAACTCACTTCATATTTCTCTTTGTCCATTGATATCATCCCTTACGAAACTAAGAAAGTGAAAAATCCGGGTGACGGAATCATCGAAAAGAATTTTAAATACGAACTCGTGAAAGAGCCAGGCTCTTTTGCCATTCACGATATCCTCTTTTCCATCGATGCGGCCTTAAGCCCGAAATATGACGATGCCTCGGCTGAAATCACATTCCATATCAACTTCGTGATTCGATATTGGGGTAATAACAATAGACCTGCCTTAGAAGTGTCGCAGACAGTGAAGAAAAGTTTCACTATCGGCGGAGAAAAATCCATCCATTTCGATTACACCTATCATAGCAATTCTTTCCTCAACCCGGACAGTTTCGTGCCTAGGAGCTGCTTTACGAGCGAGAATGGATATTTTTATATCTACACTTCTTATTAATCGATTTCTTCATTATGGCAAATAGACTCGCAAGTGCCTATGCAAAGATAACGAAAAGGAAAATTTTGAAATAAGGAAATGATAGGCTCAACCCTCATGACTATTCTATTTAACCAATAACGTCATCGTAGAACCAAATGGTACTTATTACAAAAAATAAAACCCCCTAAAAATACTAGCTAGAAATTTTGTTTCACATCATTTGCAATAAGGCAAAACCAAAGCGATCCTCACTCGATAACAACATTCTCCCCCGAATAAGAATACGTAAATTTCATCGAGGAGTATTTGGAAATCTCTCCTCTGGACCAATCATCAGTGTGAAGAACCAGATGGACGTTCCCCTTTCCTTCAGCTTGCTTAGGGAAAGCTCTTTCTAAATCAGAAAAAATAACATCAACAAGGTAGTCGCCATAACTACCATCATCTTTTTTTAGATTCTCAAGTTTGTCCTTAGTAAAACTAACCAAAGCCGTTTCGTTATAGCTATCGCTGAGCAATGGATCCACATCAAAAACGCTGAAAAAATAACTTGAAGCGAATTCTACGTTTTTTTCCGCGGAAAATTTAAAGCTCACTTTCGTATCCTTTTTAATGGTTGAGGGCAAAGAGAATTCAACACATACGGAGTCATTTTCCTTCTTGCCATCGCCAATCCTCATCCAAGTTTTGCTATCTTCCGCACAAGCAAAAAGAATCGGAACAAACATAAGAACACTCAGCGACCTAATGATTTTGTTCATAAAATTACCTCGATTTTGATTCTTTGGAATCTTAGCACCAAAAAACAAAAGTAGCACAAAATATTAGCAAAATAGGTTAATATTGCTTTATGAAAAAACACAGCAAAACAATGATAATATTTTTAAATCCCTGTAAATCAACCATGTTTTTGTGCAAATAAAAGGAAGGGAATAGGCACTAGATTTCTAATCGATTTCGCTTATTCTCCGATGCTAGAAACTCGAATCACTGGACGCAAGCCAAAATACAGTTTCCCTAGGGCCTTCCACCAACGCTTTTCGGGGTTTGTGTATCCACCATACGCCCAAAAAGCATGCTCGTCACTATCCTTTGGCGTTTTCGTCCACCAACCATGAGTCCCATCGGCGACACATTCTATCTTTCCATCACGGTTACCGTATTCAGTCGACACCGTATCCCGATTTTCTTCGGGCAAATAGTTTTCTATTTCTTTCTTCGTTAATAGTCCAAAGGCGTCAGACGTAGACTTTAAATAAAGTTTCATCAGAAAACTATTCTCTTTCGAACCAAACACGAAATACTTTTCTTTCATACCCCCATTCATCCAAGAATGGAGGGGAGACCCGTCAAAAATTGCTGAATTATTGTTTTCATCGATAGGTACGCGATCAACAATCGATTTCGTCAGCAATAAGCGCCCTGCATTACCATCCTTATTTAGAAGCACCCATTTGACAGGCTCATATCGGTAATAAAATCCGAAAGATTCGATGTATTCGTAATTATCGACCACAGGTCGACCTCTTTTGTTCTTGATCGAAGTATTTTTGATCTTTTCGATCATGTCGGAGTCCGTCACTTTACTTTGCGGATATAACCCAAATTCCTCCAGGTTCACGCCGCTTTTCTCTTCCCATATCGCCTTCAAAGTAACGTCTTTTGGGATATCCCATTTCCCTTCTCTTTCAACCATCTTCTTTTTACGGCCATCGACGAGTTCCCAACCTTTGAAGGAAAAATCAGAGTTCATGTCAAATGGCTTCGGGAGACTATAATCTTCGCCAAATTTTTTGGTCAAGGAGGGAAAGGAATGCCCTAGCTTTTCGTCGAGTAAAGTGATTTTGAAATTTTTAGTTGAATCGATTTTCGCATAGAGGCTCATGCTTTTAGTGATGGGTGAGCCCGCTTGTAGGGCGAAGTTGAAATTCTTGTCGAGATACCAATTGCCACGATATTCGAAATCAGGTTTGAGGAAATCGACATTTTTGCCATGGAATATTTGTTTCTCTCCCAATAAGGTATCGCCCAAAAAGAATTTGACCGTGTGCAATTTTCTTTTAGGGAGAGCTGTTTTGATTACGTTTCCGTTAGAAAGGATGAGAACTAGATTCCCGTTATTATCGATGCAAGCGGATACAACGCTTGGCCCCCTATCCCCTTTTTCACTTGTTTTTTCTTTTTGACTCGGATGAACGGGCGATCCTTCCTCAATCCACTCGGTATAGGGTTTTCTCCCTCCATTATTCCAATAAAGAACATAAGAAGAATAACGGCTCAAATCGATATTTTCCCCCGCCCCATTGGAGCAAGCAAGTAAGGCCATAGAAGAGAAAAAGACAATCAATAGCGTTAATGGCATTCTTTTTTTCATAATGTTCATCGTTCCTTTCTATTAATCTATTTCGACAGGAAGCGCCCCAGCGTCAACTTCCGTCTTGTTTGACAAAATTAAAATAAGATGCCCTTCTGAAGTGATCCTCGTTGCGATAGGGTGGATGCCCATCTCTCCTTTTTCCCCTTTTTCCGTGACTACCGTTTCTTTTTCTCGCCACTCTAAAAAGGGCAATTTGCCTCCTTTTGAGACATATAGGGCGTAATTCGCATAATAATTCATTCTATTGTCACTCGTTGGTCGAATATTGAATTTCCCTAGCGAAAGAGCAAGGATTAAAACTACGGATAAGAAAATAATTGCAGCAATAACGTAGCCAACGTGCGTTCGCACTTTCTCCATGGTTTATTCCTCCTTCACCTTCCCAGCGTTAATGATTTGTCCGTCAGTGAGCTCAACCATAAGCTCACCGTTATCATTCACTTTTATGGATTTAATCGTTTCGCCAGGTTCTCCTTTATTATTCTTGAAAGGAGCTTTTTCTCTTTCTCTAATCCACTTCTCATAACTAAGTTCCCCGCCGTTACTGATGTAGATGGAATATTCTACGTTTTTATTCACGCGATTAGACTCTTCCGCGTTATTAGAACAGCCCATAATAGAAAAAACGCCAATGGCACTAGCGAAAGCTTTTAGAACTCTATTTTTCATTAGGCAATACTCCTTTTCTTAATCATCCAACTAGGCATAATCACGCCGCACTAGATAAAACAATCATTGCAATTTTTATGCAAAAATCAATCGATAAATACTTACTTTTTTGCTTTTTAGTTTTTGTTTTTAATTTTGACTAAGAATAAGAAAAAACGCTATTTTAACTAAAAAATAATGCATTGAAGATTTCTAAATAAATTCCGCAACTAAGTAAAGATTAATTGAATGACATTCCAGCACTCATACGAGAGTAAACCATTCAATTAAATCCTATGTTATTTATTCAATGAAATCGTTATCGATCCTATCGAAAAAAGTTAATAATTCCTAGCAGAAAAGGAACTCCAATCTTTTCATCGAGTCATTGCTAAAAAGTCGTATTGATTGATTCTTTTAGTTGGGCATTTAATAAGTAAAAAAGCGGCAAGCGATTATTTAAAAAAGCGATAATTGTTCCGCTTCTTCGTAGTCTCTATAGCCTTCAATGAGTTTCTTCAAAAATTCATAGTCTCGCGAAAAGGAATTTGGAAGTCTAATCAATTTGATTTCGTGGGTATTGCAAATAGACATCTTTCTTTTGTCGGCCTCAATTCTCCGATAATCAGAATAATGCTCTCCTCCATCGAACTCGAAAGCGTATATTGGTTTTAACGCGCCAAAAATTGATTTTTCATAAATGACGGAATCAAATTCCATCATAGAGTCCTTATATTCCTCAAATAATTCTTTTAAAGGGACATTACGCACTACTTTAAGCCTTTTCTTTGTAGAGACGATTTGTTCGATGGTCTTATAAAATTCGTCTTCGCTCAAGGAACCATTGCTTTTCCCGATGGTGAGATTCGAATAGCTAGACGGAATAACCTCAACGTTCCCATTCTCTTCGCAATATTGAATTAGCTCATTCCATACCCCATCCCCCGTATTGGTGTGTTTCAATTTTTCTTTATCACCGAAAACAACGAGTTTTTTCTTCGCTCTAGAAACGGCCACATTTGCGATTTCACCATGCGAATTCAGCCAATCAAGCGTATGCTTTGAAGAATAAGAAGACACTCCAGCAGCGATAATCACGGTGTTTTTCTCATCACCTTGAACACTATGGATCGTCGCGGCTTTAACCTCTTTAATACCGTTCTTATGCAATAAATCATTGATGAGCTTTGCTTGATTCACGAAAGGAGTAATGATCGCGCAATCGCTGATATCATTATTTTTGCAGTAATTAACCACGTTCATCGCTTCTTGATAGTTTTGATTGCGAAAAGGGGAACGCACTTCGTTCTTGCTATTGATGAAAGAGACTTCTCCATTGCCTAAAGAGGGACTGATTTTAAGTTTGTTTTGATAGAAATATTTGTTATTGAAATCGATGATTTTCTTGCCACATCGATAATGGTTCCGTAGCAATACCCTATTGGTGATTTTATCCGCCGCTTTCATGGTCGACAAAATGGAATTGTCTAAATAATCATAAATTTCCGATATCTTGAATTCCTTTTTCAGTTCTTCGTTAACATGAGAATCTAGCTCAATCACCGGCATTAATTGGTCTTCATCTCCAACAAGCAACAGACTTTTCGCTCTAGAAAGCGGGATTAAGGAATGCGCGATATCGGCTTGCCCTGCCTCATCCATGATGAGGAGATCGAAAAAGAAATCGCCATCCCCAAGTCGAAAGCTAGAAATATTCGTCGTGAAAATAAGCGGAAAAACATCAATCAAGAGTTCCATGTTCTTATTGTCCAATAGATAAGAATTGAAACTCATCGCTCTTGATAGAGGGTCATCGATAAAAACGATTTCCTTCAATCTTTCATATTTTGGCGATTGCAGTTTCTTAAAATGAACCAAAGAAGAATAATAAAGGTATTTAAGCGCGTCTTCATCGCTTTCTAGTGATACGAAATGGGAAATAATCTCTTTCTCGCTTTCGCTAGGAATCCCTGCAATCTGGCGCTCTAAAAGCGATTTTTGCTTCTCGATGATGGAATTTCTAGCTCCTAGTTTTTTCATTTTCTCTAAGAAACGCAAGTTATCCAAAGCGACATTCCGCTTCTGATAATCGGTAAGAGAAACGACCGCGGATTTGTTTTTGCTTAGCACTTTTTTTCGCATTTCTTCGAGTTCGCTTGTCGTAATCGAATCCCCGAAGTCGAGCGAAAATAAATGCCTAATCTTTAAAGCGGCTTCAGCCGTTTTTTGGGTGTTCCCAAGTCTTAAAAAGGGGATCTCAATCCTTTTGTCATGATAAAGGAGATTGAATTTTGAAACGATGCCGTCTAAAGGTCGATTGTTATTTGTCGATACTAAAATTGTTTTTTTCGCAAATAGGGCGGAGAGGATAGTGTTAAAAATAGTTTGGGTTTTCCCAGTTCCTGGAGGGCCTTGAACATAAGTCACCTTATTTTTAAGCGCGCCATAGATCAATAAGGCTTGATCAACGTTAACACGGTCATCAAACAAGACGATATTTGGAAGAATCCTGCCATTATTGGAGAGACTTGAATTACCGAAAAAGGCTTTTAAGGGGGCGTTAAGGGTATTATTCGCCCAACGCTCCTCGACTTTCGAAAACAATAAAGGGAGATTGATTTGCATCTCTCTTTGAAGGCAAAAGAATTCAGGGCGAGTGTTAATCTTTTCATAAGCGCGTAGTCCTTCGCGCAAAGAATTTGTCGCGTCAAGGAAATCAGCATTGATGGCTTCTTTAAATTCCAACGCATTCAATTCCGTGTAATAGTGCAAAGAATGTTTGCATCCATCAACTAGAAAAGAGGGATTGACACGAATCTTGTCTTTGATTTTCATCTTTTTGTCTTTAGGAGAGAAAAAGACGTTTTGGTAGGCGACGATATATTTCTTATCGTCTTTATCAATGGAGAGTCGAGAAATAGCGAGTTCGGTTCTTCGATTCTCCCACTCCTTCAAATCGTATTTAATAACATAACGTACAAGGCTATGAATTTGCTCATCGCTTAAAAGCAGTTCTCCGTTTTTTGTTAAAATCTCAGCATCTAAGCCTTTTATCATGCAATAATCTTTAACGTATGGATCAGAATCCGCTTCTGAGCATCTTTCCAAATAGCGGAGAATGTTATTGCTGAAATTCTCAAACTTCAGCCATTCAAAATCCTTTAAATTCGAGTTGATTTTATTCACCAAAGCGGCGTTATATTCCCCAATCGAAAAACGAATGACTTTGGCACTGATAATACGGTTGAAACGCAAAAGCAAATCAATCGTATCTACACCTTTAGTCTCATTAAACGCGGAAACAAAAAGTTTTCTCTCCACTGGCTCGATATCATTAACGAAACACCAAAAAGAAGTCGCCCTTCCTTCTTTAAAGGAATCATAAACCACCTCAAGCCATTTGCCTTCCTTAATAGAAAGAGATATTTCTTTCGCCACTGCATTTTCTATTATTTTACGATTTTCCATAAATAGCAGACTTTTGGTGTCAATAATATAGCATATTTAACTTCTTCTTTTTTTAGAAAAACGGCCAATGAGATAACTCACTAGCCGTTTTGGTCTATCTTGATTCAAATGAGGGTTTTCATTTCTTAATCGAGGACACTCGGATGACTGGTCTTACTCCCAAAACCCAGTCCCCAGGGGAAATAACGTAACCATAGTAGTAGTTGCGGAATCTGTTTGGAAATTCTTCGTCTTGCGTTTTGGACCAATAAGCGATAATTTTACTCGAAGAGTCATAGTTAGGGATTTTGTTACGAATCGTGTAATCGGAAGGATAAGCTACACGACGGTCACTTGGAACTATGGTTTTGCAATCGTCCCAACTAATCAAATCAAGGATGCCTTCGCTAGGAGAAGCTTGATTCATATCCATGATGAAGTCTTTTTCTCTACCACCGAAGACAAAATAGTCGTCTTTCATTTTTGTTTTCATCCATTTATGAAGTGGGGAGTCGAGGAACGATGTTGCTTTGTTGTCTGGATTAATCGCGCCCGAATCAATGACTAAATCCGTCATCAAGCGATAGTTTTTCCCCTTCTCATCTTCTTTTAGCAAAAACCATTTCACAGGCTCATAACGGTAATAGTTATCGCTTTCGCCCTCTTTAAAATGCAAGTATTCATAATGATCGACAATCGGATTGTTGCGGCTGCTTTTTTGATCGGTTTTGCGGATTTTATCCAATAAAGCAGCGTCAACGACTTTTGTTTGGGGATAAAGTCCGAATTCATTCAAATTAACCGCGTCTTTCTCTTCCCACTTCGCCTTCAAGACGATGTCTTTAGGAATATTCCATATCCCTTTGTTATCAAACATATCCACATGACCTTCGCTAGTTTCGCGTCCCCATCCCTTGAAGAGGTATTCCGAATTCATATCGAATGGCTTTGGGAGTTCATAGCTTTTGCCAAAATGCATGGATAGAGGTGAGAAAGTATGCCCGATTTTTTCATCGATGATGGTTACTTTGAATTCCTTTTCTGAATCGATTCGCGCATATAGATTCACGCTTTTTGTGACGTTCATACGGTTAACGTCCCAATAAGAAAGGAACCCTTCATCAAGATACCAATTATCGTTATAGACAAAATCAAGGCGAGGGAGTTCGAGCTTATGCCCATGGAAGAGCTTTTTCTCCGCTAAAAGGGTTTTCCCAAGGAAGAATTTCACCGTGTGCATCTTTTTCTTTGGCAAAGGTGTCGTAATGACTTTTCCATTCGATAAAACGAGAACTAGATTCCCCTTTTTGTCGATATAAGAAGAAATAACATCCGCCCCTTTTTCACCTTTTAAATCTTCTTTTTCTTTTTCGGTTGGATGGGCTGGAGAACCTTCTTTTAGCCATTCCGTATATGTTTTTCTCCCACCTTCTTTATAGTAAATGACGTAAGAAGAATAAACGCTTAAATCCACATTATTCTCCTTTTCTCTCACGCAAGCAGTCAATACCGCTATAGGAGTGATGAGTAATAAAGAAGCCAACAACAAAATCGTACCGTTTCTCTTTGTTTTCATGTTTTTTCTCCTTTTTGCATATTGATTAATCAACCTCAATCGGCATCACGCCGGCGTCGATTTCTTGCCCATTAGAAAGCACTAAAATCAAATGACCGTCTTTGGTGATTTTCGTAGCGACTGGATAAACGCCTGCCTCTCCTTTTTCACCTTTCTTATAGTTACCGTTTTCCTTTTCCTTCCACTCCAAAAAAGGGAGTTTTCCGCCTTTAGCAACATAGATGGCGTAATTAGCGTAGTAGTCTTTCTGTTTCCCGATATTAAACGCTCCGCTTCGTAAGCCAAGAAATAGCGATAGCGAAATAGATGTGATAAGACACGCTCCGAAAAATAATGCGACAAATCCTTTTTTCTTCATGTTTTTTCTCCTTACAAGTTCATCGTTGATCAGCTTTGCTAACCTCTCTATTCAAAAGCGTCAGATATTTTCCCAGCGTTAATGATTCTTCCATCGCTAAGTTCAATGATGAGTTCCCCTTTTTCGTTCACGCTGACGGATTTGACAGAACTGCCAGGATCGCCTTTTTCTTTTTTGCCACTTCTCTTTTTCTCCTTAACCCATTCTAAATAGGGGAGCTTCCCGCCTTTGGATACATAAATTGTGTATTCCTCATAATCCTTAGGCGGGGTTTTCTCTTTCCCATTAGTGCAGCTGATTATTGAGCAAGCACTAATGAAGGATAATAGGCCAAGCGTAATGCTTTTTTTCATAAAAAATACTCCTTATCTTTAACTGGCGGCTTAGATTATTTCTTGCCGTCAAGTTAGATTAATATCTTTAATTTCAAAACAAAAATCAACCGATATTTTCTAACTTTTTTCTTAAGGGATATTAATATTTTACGAAAGAGAACAATTATGTTAATTTAATTTTTCACTAAATAATAATTTAATAATAGAGTACTGATAATTAGTCGCCATGAGACAAATACGAGAAATATAATGTTTCTCTCAAAATCATTAAATATTTGATATCGCTTAATATCATAAGAGTTTATTTATCCTTTATCGCTATTAAGATTTTTGTGCAAAAAATTTCAGTTTTTTAGGAAAGAGAACAATTAAAGACATGGAAAGCGATGTCTTCATGCCTATGAAAGGATGCAATAAATGAGTTTAATTGTTCTCTAATGTCCTTAATTATCTTTTCAAACATTGTCTCAGGCATCATTAAATTTAAAAAGCGAATGCCTGAAACGCATTCGCTTAAAAGGGATGTAGATAAATCCACTATGTTCTAATGGAATTCGCCTTCGCGATTGATGATAACGTTCCCGTTTTCATCAAGTGGTTGTATGAGTAACCCGCTCCCAAGAACGTAATTAGGGGTATGTGTTGGATTAAAATGGAAGAAAGCGATATCGCTATCATAGATGACGCGGAGTTTTTTGCCATCGCCTAGTTCTTTAATCCAAACCGTTTGCTTGCTCGGATCAATGAGATAGGTCGAGCTCGTATAGCCATTCGCCTTGTAATCGTCATCGCGGTAACCAACGTCGATTTTTTCGCTAGAAGTTAGTTTACTAAAGCCGGCTTCAGTAAACCCTTCATCTAATTTACTAGTAAGGACTTCGCTTCCAGCGCAATATAACCCTACGCCAATTAAAG
The DNA here is from genome assembly GCA_002404865.1 of Caryophanales bacterium UBA4691. Classification (GTDB taxonomy): domain Bacteria; phylum Bacillota_I; class Bacilli_A; order RFN20; family CAG-826; genus UBA4951. The sequence goes on from DHKP01000016.1 coordinate 14,795, forward strand.
GTGAATCATAGTCCACATTGCCGTTTTCATCTTTATCAGGTACACCAGTTCCAGAGGAATAACGCGGTTGGGCATACCAATCCCCAACATGCTTTTTGTCGTAATAATAAGGAATGAGCTTTGCGTTATCTTCCCCGATATAATTCACTAAATCTTCCCACTCATCTGGAGAATCATCCGCATAGCAAGTTAATTCCATCGCTCCGATACGATTAACATCGATATCGCTTGGCAAAGCGATATCTTCGTAGCTGAAAGTCAAATATTCCATGTCATCTATACTGTAATTGACCTCGTATTCGATTGATTTCAAGACGCCTTTTTCAATCGTCATATTCACGGTGCTAGGGATGACATTCCCTGAAATCCAGCAAGAAGATGTAGCGTCGGTCACTAGTTCGCGGAACGTATAGCTATTGCCGTCTTTCTTCACGGTTTTAGGATCAATTATCTTCGGGAAATAGTTGGTGATTACGTCATCTTTGACGATATCCTCACTTTGGACAAGACGATTGGTGTTTTTGATTTGTCTAAAAGCAATTACTTCTTTATCGTCTTTGCATGTGTATCCGTGCGTTTCGCCTTCCCATTTTTGTTTTTGGGAATTATAGGATTCTTCCGTGATTAAATAAGTCGTCCCATCAAACAAATAAGTCACGCGACGCGTTGGCTGAACCCCTGGTTTCCGATTCGTTTTCACGACTTTAAAAGGCGTAGTTCCATCAAAGTAAGACATCGCATTGCTCACTTCGGAAGGCCCGACTTCTATATATGATTCTGGCAAAGAGATGCCGTCATAATCTTTTAGTAGCATTGTGGCTTGGTAATAATAAAGGAGGTTTGCAGGCGAATTCATGGCAAGGCCAATCGCTTTATCGTTCTCCATTTTCACGATGATTTCCTCAAAGGAACAATTTGAATCATTAACGTCAGTGTGAACGAATGTTTGATAGGCGCGATTTGGACTAAGCGCGAAATAACGGTAATTCCCATCCCCACAAAGACGGAAATCATTGATATCTAAATCCTTTGGTAAGCCCCATTGATCAAAGAAGAATTTCGAAGATTCTTCTTCCGTTTTTTCATTTTGAGCATTAAGCCCATGAGAAACGGCATGTCCATTAGTGCCATCGTTAGTCAAAAAAGTGTAATAATCGGTCGATTTTCCGTCAGGGTCATTCACTTGGTGGATATATATGGTATCTTTGTTGCATTTGAAATCGACGCTGGCGATCCTTTCTTTGCCACCGACTTTATTGACCTTCTTGATATCGGTTGAGCAAGAAATATTCTCTGAGAATAAGCTAGAGCCTTGTTCAAGAGTCAAGGCCTTTCCATCCGTTTCCCAAGAAAAGTTTTTCGCTAAGTTCAAGAGCTTTTTGTCTATGGCATTATCGACGTGAGAGAAAGAACCCGTCGTCAAGCTCGTATTAGAAGTATCGAAGATCTCGAAACCAAGGACTTTGTTATCTTGCTCGAACCAAAAAGACACTTTGCCGATAAGGTTAGTCCCATAACATTCATTAAATGCCGAAACAATCCCGCTATCATCGGTAGAATAAAGGCTCGACTCCGACGAAAATGCCGTAACGGACAAATCATCGCTGACGGAATGCAAGAAATTGAAATCATCGAAAGTCAATTCATAGCGGTTGCCATAAGTATCCATCGTATAGCCCATCGAGCTAATATAAGGATCGCCGTTTTTCAAATATTCGACCCCGTAAGCGATTTTCTTATTCGCGTCTTTATGGCTAACGATATTCACATAAGCGGAGTCGCTGCCTTTGTAATAATCCTTTGTGACTAACGTCTCTGAGTCATCGTAATCATTATGAAAAACAAAATTGAAATCCGTCTTCAATTTCAAAATCGCGTCCTTCAGTCCATTGAGGGAGTTATCGAAGACATAATCGTTTGCAGGATCAATATCAACGGTAGCCGAGGGCTCATCACTACTATTATTCGTATTCGAAGAGGGAGATTCCTCCCCGCAAGCAGCGAGCAAGATAGTCATCGACGATAATACAATTGGGAGAATTGTTCTTTTTTTCATGGTGTTTTTCCTCCATTCCATAATTTTTAACAATGATCTAATGGCAGAAGCTAATCAATCGCTGGCCACGCGCTCCATTAACCTTATTCTATATATATGCCGTTCAATTTTTTCAATTAATTTAATTTTTATCATCAAATACTTTTTGGCTATCCTCCCTACTAGAATCTTGAATATATTCACTAATATCGCCATTTTTCAACATCTATTTTCAATATTTAGCGAATAAATTTTTGAATTAATTTAAGAATGTAAATATTTTGTAAAGGACGCATTTATTTATTGAAAGTTATCGGCTTCGTCACAATATTTCATCATTCAATTCAAGGAGGTCATCCAAATGAAAAAAACAGGAATATTGTGCTTAGCGTTATGCGCAGTCGCATTAATGGGATGCGACGAGAATGTCGTTACATCTGGTTTGAATAGTGGGGAGCTAGTCGCTGGTCCACAAGGCGAAAAGGGCAATAGCGTTCTCACAGGAGAAGGTGCCCCAGACAATACTTTGGGAAAAGATGGCGATAGCTATATCGACTTAACAACCTTTGATTTCTATACAAAAGAAAACGACACTTGGACCAAAAAAGGGAGCATCAAGGGTGCGGACGGCGCGGACGGATTCAATGGCAAACCAGGTGCGAACGGAAAGAACGGAAAAGACGGATTGTCCTTCTTATCCGGAAAAGAAGACCCTGATGACACACTGGGGGTGGATGGCGATCTTTATATCAATACTGAAACCTTTGATATCTTTAAAAAGGAAGAAGGGACATGGACAAAAACCGGTAACGTCAAGGGCGAAAAGGGCGAAAAGGGCGAAGATGCAATCCCTTATTATTCCAATACCTTTTTGCCAAGCGAAGGCGGTTATCTCTATTGCGATAAAGGTAGCTATGCCGCCGGTGAAACAATTAAGCTCACAAGTTTTGCCGAAAGCAGTTACGAATTAAAGAGCGTGGAAGCGATTTATAACGGCGTGAAGAGCATCTATACCGCGGAGACGGGACTAAGCGACTTATTAGCCAATGGATTGAAAGCAAAAGAAAACGTATATGTCTTTAAAGGAATCTACGCGGAAGATAAGGCCCCTATCGCAGTCACTGATATTACAAAAATAGGCGAAAATGGAAGCGGCACCTACGCTCTTTCTGACTCCTATGGAGAAGCCTCAAAGGGAATCGCTTTATCTTTATCCGCGAAAGGCAAAATCATTGACATCCAAGGTAAAACCGATGAGGAAGGGAAACCCATAACAACAATCTACGTGAATAAGAAATCCACCTTCAATTCAGCTTATCTTACCTTAAAGAATATCAATTTCGTCCTCGCAAGCGATTATGTTGACGCTGCATCGATCCTCGAATTCGATTGCGATTATGCAAACTTTGAAAATTGCACCATCACCGTCGATAAAGCAGTGAATACTGCGCTAAATTTCAAAGCAGGCAACTTTTCTATCAAAGATTCAAAAATCAATACGTCGAAAGAAGAAGACGGAGTAACCGCTAAACTCACAACCGCTGTGACATTTGGAGAAACAAAAGCAACGCAATTTAGCCGTGTCTTCATTGATAATTTCACTGTCAACGATGTGAAGAAGCTAGCCGATAATGGCGGCCCTTATGCTGGATCAGTATTCAAATCCTTCTATGACACCCCTTATTTTGACTTTGAGATAAAAGATTCCACTTTCGGAACTACCGATACTCCTATCCGCGAAATCTGGTCGCATTTTAGACAGCAAGACTATATTTCGGATCGTTTTGGCATGAATAGCAAGCTCTATGCCAAATATATGAAAACCGCATCGGTCAAACTCGATTCCGTCAATTTCTATACCGACATAAAAAACGATGATAGTTGGTATAGAAACCCAGCCTTATTCACGTTTAGAATGATGCAAAATGAAAGTGATGATGATTATAACTTAAGACGTAATTTTGCTGACATTCTCTTTGAAGTAACTTCGAGCAAAGCCAATGACGCTTCATTGACCGCAAGCAATGTTCAATACGGGGTAAGCAATACACCACTTACAACTTTGTATTTGTACAATTCCAGCGACGAGGTTTGGAACGGGAACACAGGAATTAATGTTTATCAAGCAGTTTACCCATATGCCACAATCGATGGGCAAGGAGCTAAATTAGCAAGTGGCTTATACCCAGATATTTAAAGAATCAAAAGTATCAATGCCTTGCCTATATTCAAATAGGTAAGGCTTTTCGCTTCTAAAGAGAGGATAAAAGAATATGAAAAAGAGAAAACTATTGTTATTAGGGATCGCTTGCGTTTTGCTCTCTTGCGGGAATGGGAGCCAAGGCTCTACATCAAATTCGAAAACGGATTCTTCCTTAACCGAAAGCACATTATCCGTTAAAGCGATTAAGAAAGCTTATTATCAATACGATGCGATTGACTATGATGATTTTTCGGTGAAAGAGGAAGCCTCGAAATCCGAAATTAAGGATTTTACCATTTCACTAGACGGCAAAACGCTCGAAAACAAAAAAACTAGGATTTACTCTTTTGGGGATGTCACGCTTACGTTCCACCGCGATGGCTTTATTGACGCTACTTTGAAAATCAGCGTAAAAAAGTCCTCAAACCTCGATGAAAGGCTCGTCATCGATAAAGAGCCGAGCAAAACCGAATACCAAAAAGGAGAAAAATTCGTTTCGGATGGATTAGAGGTTTCTTATCAAATCAGTTACACCAAGCAAAATAGGGAGAGAGTCTCCGCTAAAGAGCCGTATTCGGATTACCAAATCAAAATCGATGGAATTAATGCTTCCGATTACACTTTTTCTTCCGAGGGATACACGATTAAATACGCAGTCGTCTCTAGCCTTAACGAATTAGAGAATAGCCTCGTCGCGACTTTCCCACTTTATCAATCCGCAAAAGAAAAGAAAGATAATCAAAAGCTTGAAGACGCAGAGCAAAAATACGTTTGGAGCGAGATAGATAGCAAAATGAAAGTGAAATTCGCCAATCCGAATGCCTCACTAGAAAAAGCCTACTACTCCCCCGATGAAATTAATCTCGACTATAATCTAAACGCCTTTAGTGACCGTGACGCCTCTAACTTCAAGCAAACCCCATCGTTAGGAGAAGTCCCTCTATTGGTTGTCCCCATTGTTTTAAATGGCTACGAAGAGCAAGCCACAGACGAAAACCATCAAAAATTGGAACGCGGCTTTTTTGGCAAAGCAGCAGAATCAAGCACCCCTTCTTCCTTAGCGTCCTATTATTACTATTCTTCCTATAAACAGCTGAAATTTGTAGGCGAGGTAACTCCATATTTCAACCCTTCAAAAGAAGGATATCAAGGCTATAGCAACCCTCGCTCTTTCAATATCAATACGCCAGAATCCCTAGCAAAAGACGCCTTAAATTGGCTGAAAGAAAAGCAAAAAGTCAATCTTGATGATTACGATAGCGATAACGATGGATATATTGATGGAATATGGCTCATCTATATGGAAGATCCAAACAATTCCTTAACCATCAACGTCAATCAGCCATTTTGGCCATTTACAAGTTGTAGCACTCTTGCCCCAGGAACAAAAGAAAGCCCGACATTAAACACCTTCGCGTGGGCTGGAACCACCCATCTATGGGGGAATTACGCCGATCCTAGCTATGTCGCTACTCAAGGCATTGACCCTCACGTTTTAGAGCATGAAACAGGGCATATGTTAGGCCTAAGCGATTACTATTCCTATTCGCCAACGACGACTAACGAAAGCTATTATTCTCCTTTGGGGAGGCTTGATATCATGGATATGGGGTTTGGTGACCATAACCCCTATTCAAAGATGCTGCTTGGCTGGACAAAGCCGTATCTAGTTTTGGATGACTGCGAAATCGAAATACCTTCTAGCCAAAAAGAAAATAGTTTCTTCTTGCTCCCTTACGATAACAAAACATACAAAAAGGACGAATTCGGGCGCATTATCCTCAATCCTTTCGACGAATATTTGATTTTGGATTATTACACTTACGAAAACTTTTATAAGGACAATTACAATCAATACGGGACCGTCTACTCTTATCCAAGCGAAGCAGGCGGACGCCTATATCATATCGATAGTAGATTGCTACACTATTATGACGAAAGCGATTCCTTCTCACTTCCAAGCGATCCGGATATCGTCTTAAATAGCAGCGAATATTTCTACCGCTGCATCACCAACACCCAAGCGGGAGAGCGCGCGGAAACCAAATATAAGGTATCCTCAATCAAAGACTATTTCGACGAAATCCGTCTTATCAGCAGCGACAAGGATTTAATCGATGGGAACAATCGCTTTGACGCTAGTGCGTTGTTCAAAAAAGACGACTCCTTTAAACTCAGCGATTACGCTAGTCAATTCCATTACGATGGCAAATTCGATAATCAAAAGAACTTCTCGTTGGAGTTTACAATCTTATCCCTTTAATCATTAAACTAAGTGCTACAAAATCGTTCGGCAAAATCCTTGCAAAGAAGCGTTAAATAACGCGAATAGTTTTTGTTTATCGTTGATTTGCGAGGTTTTTGATAATGATTCAATTTCAATTTATTGGAAATGGAATTTTGAGGGATTTAAGGCTATCCACAGAAAAGTCTTTAACGCTTTATTCATAGGTACCATTCAATTCCTAATAGAGGCATCTTCATTCAATGCGCCACTCAGATAAGCGTCGCTCTTAAGGGAATCGCTCTATTAAAAAGCGTTAAGTAGAATCCAGTCTACCTTTCATCCAAAACTTTTTTGTTGAAATATCGACAAAGAAACTACACTAGCAAGATTATTGAAAGCGGCATAAAAATTTTCAAAACGTCGGATTTATTTCTTTCAAAACGTCGGTTCAGATTTACATTCCCTTGTTTTAATTTCTCTTAGAAGGGGTGTGAATATGGCTATTGAATATGTAAGACGCTTGGCGGAAAAAACTCTAACCGATAAGTTGAATTCATCAGGATGCGTGTTGGTGACAGGGCCGAAAGCATGCGGGAAAAGCACGCTTTGCAGTAGATTTGCAAAATCGGCTGTGTCTTTGAAAACCAGTAACACCATTGCTCTAGCTAATTCTGATCCCACCGCTATGTTAAAAGGCGAATATCCACGCTTAATCGACGAATGGCAAAAGGCTCCAGAGATTTGGAATGAAATAAAAAACGATTTGGATAAAGAATACCGCTTTGGTAAATATATAATCACAGGTAGCACTACTCCTATTAATCCCCATAAAATCCAACATTCAGGCGAAGGGAGAATCTCCACAATGTCGTTAAAGCCTTTCTCCCTTTTCGAATCAGGAGAATCTTCAGGAGCAATTTCTTTGTCGACACTCTTTAAGCAAGACGCACCTAGTAATGACAAAGTGTATTTCCTAGGTAATACAAGTCTTTTCGACATTGCCTATTTACTATGCCGAGGCGGATGGCCGATTTCTTTATTGGCTAAAAAAGAATACGCCATCATGTCGACGCAAAATTATTTTAATGGCCTATTTACGATTGAAAACGAAAGTGACGACTTTGCTTACTTTCTCAAAAACAAAGATATTGAATTACTGAAGCTGGTTTTAAAATCTTTCGCCAGAAATATTTCAACTCAGGCAAAAAAGACAAAAATGATATCCGATATATTGGAATCGGGAATCAGAAGAAAATTAGACGATGAAACTTTCTCAAGCTATGAAAAAACGTTGAAAGATTTGTTCATCATTTACGATATGGCTGCCTGGAATCTCAATCTCAGAACTAGTGTCAGCGTTAGAACCGCTCCAACTCATCACTTTGTCGACACATCAATTGCAACCGCGGCTTTAGGAATAGAACCTATAGACTTATTGAAGGATTTAAATTCATTCGGATTCTTTTTCGAAGATTTTGCTGTAAGGGATCTATCAATTTACGCCGAATCAATAAATGGAAAACTGAAACACTATCGCGATAGTTCAGGCCAAGAAGTAGATGCAATTATCGAGCTCCCAAATGGTGATTACTGCGCAATCGAAATCAAGATTACAAGTGAAAAGAACATTAACGATGGTCTTTCTTCTTTATCCGGTTTCGAAAGGAAAGTGGTAAAAAACGGTTCTAAAATGCCAAAATTTAAAATGATTCTAACGAGTCATGGTGATTGTTATATCAAAAATGGGGTCTATATTGTTCCAATAACGGCATTGAAAGACTAATTTCGAAGCGATTGAAAAAATCTTTTAGTACCAAAATCATTGCAAAACAGCATTAATTAACACGAATAGTTTTATTTTATCTAGGATTTGCGAGGTTTTTGCTAATTATGCGATTATGAATTTATCAGTGAAGGAGCCATTATGGTTCGTATGCTCATTTTCAATGAAGATTTTAAGAAAATATTCGCCCGAGGAATCTTTTTCATACCGAATGTCTAAGCTCCAAACGGCATCATCGTTTAGATAATTATCTTCCGCTAAAGCGTCGTCCCTAACGTAATAAAACTTATACAATGGAGAAGGATTTGTTTCTTTATAAGAAGATAATTCAGAATCAGCTACGATACGATAATAAGTCGTATTCGTTTCCGTTCCATAAGCATAGGGCTTTGATAAACCGAACTTCCCTCCGTAATTCGACTGAAAGTAAGAAAAATAGGCTGCTGCGTTTGTTTCTAAAACACTCTCATCGCCACACGGCTGATGAAAAGAATAACCATCATTGAACCATGTCACACTAGTGGACAATTCCCCTAGGCACCCCGTTGGAGCACTTAATCCAGAAAGCCCGACTTTCGTTAGTTCATCCTCGCTAAACCAAGCGGATGAATCGTGATTGATCCCTTGACCAATAATAGTGCTTTCTTCTTCCTCGCACGAAACTAAGCAAAAGCAACTCGCTAACGTTAGAAATAGAAACGGCATTTTTTTCATCGATGAATTCTCCTTTCTTCGCGGAAAAATTATAGCATTATCTAAGATACTCGATTCTTTTTTTCATTGCATTTAGGCAAATGGAGGCATCCGAAAATGAATGCGTTATTTTCTTTTAGTCATCTCATGCGTTAGGTATAAAAATAAAGTGTATTTTATAAAGAATAGAAAAGCAGAATTCGCTCGCCCATTGCTTTCTTGTGGAGGAATCGCCTAAATCCATTCAGAAATCGCCAGAAGGAAAAGAAATTCATTTGTTATCTCTACAAAAGCCTAGGAAAATAGAACTAAGATATTCTTTGCCCACTTAATGGCCTTTGTTTCAGGTTCCTTAGCGATATCATCAATCCTCTGACATTATGATAAAATAAAGCATGCGCAAAAAAGAAATACTTATCTCCCTTTCTACCTTTAAAAACAAAGAAACGCTGACTTCCTTCTTAAAGTCTTTTGCTTTAAAAAGACAAGACACTATTTTTGAAGTTGAATGTTCTAAACAAGAATTCATCCCTTTTTCAGGCTTTGAAAACATAAGGAAAGCAAAAAGCGAAAAGTCGATTGCTTATGACGCTATATTTAGCTTTGGCGAAAATAACGAGGACAAATTGATTGGCTTTGGCCTCAATAAGGAAGAAATGAATTCTTTAGTCATCATTGACGAAAACGAAAACCCATTTGTGATAAATGAGCATATAGAAAAGGCCATTATTTTCTCTAAGATTTTCTATCATTCACCGCAAAGTTATCATCTAGTTAGTGGCTCATTGATAGAGACGATAAATAGCGAGACCCGATTCCCGGATAAGGAAGAAAGCATCGATATTTTATTCAAAGAGCAGCACTCCTTCATCGTGATTTCAAAGCGAGATTTCTCCTTCTTAAAAGCTACCATCAACGGTTATCTAGACGCCACTACTAAATCATCTTCTCAAGAAGGCATATTTGCTTCCATCGGCCGCTTCTTTTTCAAAAATTACATTCCAAGCAACAAAATCGCCCCTTTTTCAAGGTTGGTATCAAACTATGAAATCGCATTGGGGAAAGTAACGCCCACGATTGCTCTAACGCAGGATATGTCTTTCTCGGAATACCAAAATTTGCTAGAGTTAGTGAGCAATCTTAAAATTGGTAGTGACCAAAATGTATAAAATTGTTTTTGTGGATGACGAAGAAGGAGTAAGGGAACGGGCACTTAAAATGCTCGAAAGGCTAAGCGATGATTTCAAAGTCGTCGGAACGTTTCAAAACGGCTATGACGCCTTGCTCAACATCCCCTCTTTGGAGCCAGATATCGTCATCACCGATATCAAAATGCCCTACATTTCCGGCATGGAGCTCATCAAAGAGACTAAAATCGAATTGCCTCTAGCCCAATTCATCATCGTTTCTGGCTATGATTCTTTTGATTATGCGAAAGAGGCCATAACCTTAGGGGTGACCGAATATTTAACGAAACCTCTCGTCTATGAGGAGCTCCTCGAGGCGCTTAAGAAAGTAAAAGAAACCTTAGACAAACAAATTCAAAGCAAGCGCAATATCTCGATTTTGCAAGAACAAGCGCAAATCTCCTTGAAAATGCTCCAAAGCGAAGATTTCCAAAAGCTCATCACAATCAAAGAGATTCCCTTGAATTTTCAAGAAAAGCTCAAGGAGGACAAAATCGATATATCTCTTCCATATCAATTGCTATTTATTATTGATTCCGATCAAGAAGACACCCCTTACGAGCAGCTCGATTTGCTTCACTTTACCACAAAGAAGATTTGCGAAGAGGCATTTTGTTATGACTACAAGTTCTATTCGTTCCTCTATGAAGGACAGTTTATCGGTCTATTATTAAAAGAAGAACGATTCGACGAGCAATCCCTCAATGCGAAAATGAATGAGCTGATTTGGAAAATCAAAAAGAACACTTCGATTTCCGTATCGATTGGCTTATCGGAATGCCTAAGCGGCACCATCAATTACCGCAAAATCTATCGCCATGCAAAACGCGCTTTGGAATTCCGCACCGTAATGGGAGGCGGCGCCGTCCTTTCTTTCGACGATTTAGAAAGAAGCGAGGGGAATGAACAAATCGGCAAGGTGGATGAAAACGAATACAAAAACATCACCTATTCGCTTTCTTATGGCAAAAAAGATACCGTCCTTGCCTCAATTGATAAGCTCATTAACAATATCTCGGACCCTTCTTTCAAAGATAGCTACTATTTCATTCTATTGAACCTAATGGATGCGATCTTAAAGTCATGCATTTCCTTAAAAGAGCTTTATCTGCGCCTCAATTCCCAGATTGAGCTCACCCAAGAGCTCTATGCATTGAAAACCAAGCAAAGCACAAAGGATTTTTTCTATGCTTTGGCAAATGAGGTCATGATGATCAATAAAGAAAAGCGGATGGCGGGATTAGAGACTTCCTTCGACCGCATCTTAAAATACGTCGATGCGAATTATTCCAATAGCAGCCTTTCCATTAATGATCTTGCCAATGAATTATCATTTTCCATTAGCTACATCACCACGATTTTAAAAAAGAACGGGACGACATTCACCAAAGTCGTTACGAAAGAACGGATGGAAATGGCCGCCCATTTATTGACTTCAACTACCGAAAAAATCATCACCATCGCTAAAGAGGTAGGATATAGTGATCCTTATTATTTTTCCCACTGCTTCAAAAAATATTACAAGGTAAGCCCCGATGAATTCCGGAACATCAAAGAAAACGCATAGAAATTTCACTTTGAAAAGAGAACTTTTCATCGCGACTTTCTCTTTGATGCTTTTATTCGTCGCTGGCCTATTTTCCTCTTTTTTGATTGTCTATTCCGCTACGACGGAGGATGTTTACCGCAAGCAAATCGCCTCCACTAGCGAAGAAACGATCAACAATTTCGAAATCTACGTGAATAACGTCACTAATATCTCTGACTCCGTGCAAAAGAAACTCGACGTCATCACTCTTTCCGAGAAGATCGACCAAGACAAAAGCTATGCCTACTTTGACGAGCTTATGGATTTTTCTAGCGAGATTCGTTTTGTCGCTTTATATAAGGAAAATGGCGAATTGGCAGCCAAAAACACCTATTATCATCAAGATGAAAGCCAGGAATCCATTTTGTCTTCGCCTTGGTTTAGTAGCGCTAAAAACGAGCCGCTTATCAACTCTTTTTCCAAGATAGAGGACGGGAATTATTTTACTTTGTCTAAATTCATACAAACCAATGAAAAAATGAACTACGTTTTGCGCGTCCAATATTCTTTTGACAAAGTCATCACCTTAATCGAAGGATCCAATTTAGGGAATGGAGGCCACGTCATTATCTATGACAAAAACTATAATATCGTTTATTCTTCTCTCCCTAGCGTCGACGATGCTGAGATTAGAACCATCAAAAAAATGGTCATCGGGCAAACTACGCTTCCAATCAATAAAAGCACGTATTATTTATATGTTTCCACCATTCAAAACACCGGTTGGAGGGTAGCGATCGCCACCAATTACGACGCCATCATCGAAGCGAAGAATTTCATCGTGATTATCTGCGGGGTGGAATGCATTCTCTTCGTTTTGCTGTTCCTTATTCTCATCTATTTCATTACAAATAAAATCACAAAGCCCCTTGTTGCTTTAGAAAGAGAAATGGCGAAAGTCGAATCATTGGATTTCAAAGAAGCGACGAAGGAAGAACTGAAAGGAACGAAGGAGGTCGTTTCCCTCAATCAATCCTATGTCAAAATGCTAACCCGCATCCAGCAGCTCGCCAATCGTTTATTAGAGGAAGAAAAAGAGCAAAACAAAGCGGAGCTATGGGCTCTGCAAAATCAAATCAACCCACACTTTCTTTATAATACCCTCGATTCCATTCTCCTATTGATTGATGAAGGGAATAACATAGACGCCGCGAACATGATTGTTGCCTTATCGCGTTTTTTCCGCATTTCGATATCACGAGGGAAAAATATCATCCCCGTCCAATCCGAACTAGATCACGTCAATTATTATCTAAAAATCCAAAAAATGCGCTTCAAGGATAATTTCTCCTACCGATTCATTTACGACAAAAACGAAATCGCCCCCTATTACGTCATGAAACTGATTCTTCAGCCGATTGTTGAGAACGCGATTGTGCACGGAATCGGCGAATATCCTAAAGAAAACGCCTCGATTACGATATCCGCTAAAACAAACGAAAAGTACCTTATTTTTGAAGTTTACGACAATGGATATGGAATCTTGCCAGAGAAAAAAGAGGAGATACTCGCTTCCTTCGCTGACAAAAATCTGCATACCGGCGTAGGATTAAGCAATGTCTATCGCCGTATCAAATTGTTCTATGGACCTACTGCCGATATCAAAATTGAATCGGAAATGGACGTCGGCACGAAGATTGTCATCATGATTCCGCTTGAGGGGGCCAAAAACAATGAAGAAAACTAAGCGATTCTTTCTCACTCTCTCTTCGTTATTGGCGTTAGTTTCGTGCGCGAGCAAAAAAGAAAGCGTCTCCATCTTCATTTACGATAACGACGACACTTTCATCCATTCATTATGCTTAAAAATCAATGAGCGGTTCCAAAAAGGCGGGTATCAAATCGACCAATATGATTCCTATCGTTCGCAAATAGAGCAAAACAAAAACCTCCTTCAGGCAATCGAAGAAAAGAAAACGAATCTATTGCTAGTCAATCTCGTCGATCGATTGTCCGCCTCCGTTTGCATCGAAAAAGCAATGCAAGCCAATACCCCGCTTATTTTCTTTAACCGCGAGCCTTTGTCGTCTGACATGCATAAGGCGCTAGAAACAAAGCAAGACGTTTATTTTGTAGGTGCAAATCCAATAGAAGAAGGCAAAAAACAAGCGGAATTCCTTCTTTCCTTATTCGTCAAAGACGGAGCGATAAAAGAAGAATACGACAAAAACAAGAATGGCAAAATCGATATTGTCCTTTTTAAGGGCGAAATTGGCAATCAAGACACCGAAAAAAGAAGCGAATCATTTATATCGACATTGAAAGAAAGCGATATCCCCTTTCAATTCGTCGATTCCGTTTATTGCGATTGGCAAAAAGATAAAGCCGAAAGCGCGATGGCGGAAATCGCGAAAAAGCATCTTTCGGATATCGAAGCCATCGTTTCCAATAACGATGATATGGCAATAGGAGCAATCGATTATTGCTTAAAGAACGATATCTTTTTCAAAGGGAAGGAATCTCAGCAATTCCCGGTTATTTCGGTCGACGGAACCAAGGATGCCCTCCAATATATCATAGATGGCTTATTGACCTCGACAGTCAAAAACGATGAAGAAAAGCAAAGCAAAGCAATTTACGAAATCGGTACTAGCTTATTAATAAACGGCACGGTCTCTTCCTTGGATTACTCATTTTTAGATAATCATTCCTTGTATATTAACGGAGAAGTCATCTCAAAGGAAAACGTCTCTTCCTACTAGTTAACGAGTTCGAATCGATTGCCTCACAAAAATTGAATTATGCGTTTTTTTCAAAAATTGTGCGTTTTTTTCCATTTCTATTCCCTAGGCTTAATTTTATGATGTAACCGCTTACTTACCAGTCATTAGAACGGTAAATCAAGAAGTAGGAATAAGAAGGAGGAACAAAAATGAAAAAGAAAATTATTCCACTATTTTCGTTGCTTGCCTTAGGAAGCGCCTTGGCTTCTTGCGGCGGAAACACTAATAACGCCTGGTCATGGAAAAATGCGATTTCGGATGGCGAATTAGGCTATGTCATTCTCGTAGGAGAAGACGGTAACCCTGAAGCCGAAGACCGGACAGAGGGTTGCATCAAAGCGATGGATGAAATCGCAAAAGAAGGCAAATTCACCGCCAAAGAGCTCGAAAGAAAGACTTGTATCAACGAAAGCGGCTCTTGGAATGACACGGTTGCAAAAGAAACCGTCGAGACATGGACGAAAAAATATAAAGGCAAACTAGATTTCATTATTTCAAATAACGACGGCATGGCCATTGCTGCCGCGAACGCGAGCGGCTTAGCCAAAGGCACGCCGATCATCGGCTTTGACGCTCTTTCTGCCGCCTGTGACATGATTAAAGAAGGTACCTTAGCGGGCTCAGTGTCGCAAAACGGAGACGACCAAGCGTTAGCAACCGCTAAAGTGTTAACGAATTTGCTAAAAGGCTCTTCTTCCGTCATTGATTCCACGTATGGTGGGAAAGCCGAACTGAATCTCGAAGATATTGATAAGCACATCGTGCAGACAAAATTCGCGGCCGTTACCAAACAAAACGCAGATAGCTTAAAGCCGGGTTCTTATGTGGATGTCGCCGAAGATAGTGCGGTGAAAGGCAAGAAGATGCTTGTCGCTACTTATAACAATAACGACAATTTCATCAAAGAAACCTATAGACAAGCGTTACCTGCCTACGCACAAAAACTCGGTTATACCGTGGACGTTGTTGAAGGAGATGGCTCAAACGATGCTGATTTGCAAGAAAGAATCACAACAAAGATTAATTCTACCCAATATGATTGCTTTGCCTTTAATATCATCACCCATGCAAACTGGGAATCTTATCAAAGGTTAGTCGGCGATAAACCTTTGGTGTTCTTCAACCGTCAGCCAAAAACAAGCGACAATAAAGGCGTAGCCGATTTATCCAAAAAAGCGAAAACCTATTTTGTCGGATCAGGAAGCGCCGGCCAAGGCGTTGCGCAAGGCCAAATCATTAAAGACTGGTATAAAGCACTCGAAAAATAATTCGACACGATAAAGTAGGGTGCTAGTCACCCTACTTTTGTTCCACTACTACAAGGAGAAAAACGATGAGCGATTATATTTTACAAATACGCGGACTCTCCAAATCGTTTGGCAAAAACCACGTCTTAAAAAACATCAATCTCTCCGTAAAACGCGGAAGCGTCATGGGACTCATGGGAGAAAATGGCGCTGGCAAATCCACGATGATGAAATGCCTTTTCGGGATTTACGCTAAAGACGATGGCGCGATTTATTTCGATGATCACCCAATCGATTTCAAAGACCCAAAAGACGCCTTAGAAAACGGCGTTGCCATGGTTCATCAAGAATTGAATCAATGTTTGGACAGGACCGTCCTCGACAATATGTGGCTAGGACGTTACAAAACAAAACTCGGGATTGTCGATGAAAATTACATGCTTTACGAAACAAAAAGTCTTTTTTCCCGTTTGGGGATCATGGTGAACCCGAAACAAAAAATGAGAACGATGTCCGTTTCGCAAAGGCAAATGGTTGAAATTGCCAAAGCGGTCTCGTATCACTCAAAAATCATTGTCTTAGATGAACCGACCTCCTCTTTGACCGAACCAGAAGTAAAAAAGCTGTTCAAAATCGTCAATGAGTTAAAAAAGAAAGGCGTTTCTTTCATTTATATCTCCCATAAGATGGATGAGATCTTTGAAATTTGCGATGAGGTTTCGATACTTCGCGATGGTGAAATGATCATAAGCAAACCCATAAAAGACACCAATATGAACGAGCTCATCTCCGCGATGGTTGGAAGAAGCTTAACGCAAAGATTTCCACCAGTTACTAACTCACCAGGCGAAGATATTTTGGAAATTCAAAACCTCTCAACGATGTACGCTCCATTTTTGCGCGACATCACTTTCTCGGTGAAAAAAGGGGAAATATTCGGAATCTATGGGCTAGTCGGAGCGGGCAGAAGCGAACTATTGGAAACCCTTTTCGGGATGAGAACGATAAAAACGGGGAAAATCATCTATCGCGGAAAGCAAATCTTTATCCACTCCCCTAGCGAAGCCATGAAATACAACTTTGCCTTTGTCACGGAAGAAAGAAAAGCGTCTGGGCTTTTCTTGAAAGGCAATCTTATCTTTAACACCACGATCACGAATCTTGATAAATATAAATCATTTGGGGTTTTAAGCGACCGTAAATTGACGGACGCAACGAATCGAGAAATCAACCAAATGCATACCAAATGCATGGGGCCTAATGACCTAATCTCTTCTTTAAGCGGCGGGAACCAGCAAAAAGTGATTATCGGAAAATGGCTAGAAAGAGACCCGGATGTATTCTTGCTAGATGAGCCAACGCGTGGAATTGATGTGGGAGCGAAGTACGAAATCTATCAACTCATCATCAATCTAGCGAAGAAAGGGAAAACCTGTATTGTCGTCTCTAGCGAAATGCCAGAGATTCTAGGTATCACCAATCGCATCGCGGTAATGAGCAATTACCGCTTGTCTGGCATCGTTAGCACAAAAGAAACGAACCAAGAAGAGCTACTTAGGCTCTCCGCAAAATATTTATAGAGGTAAGTATTATGGAAAACGTATTAGAAACCATTTCCGAAAAAGAGCTATTGGAAAGCATCAAAAAAAAGCAAGAGGAAATCGATGAGCTGAGTCTAGATGGCATCGAGAAAATCGAAATTCTCAAAAACGAAATCAGCAATATCAAAAGGAATTATCAACTCGACAAAGAGACGAAAAATAAGCTGATCGAGAAAAACAAAGAGGAAATCGCTAAGGCCAAAATTGTCAAAGAGAATAACGCTAAGGCGCTACATGAGTTGAAAAAGCGATCCATCAACGAGATTCATCATGGCTACGCCCCATTAATCAAAAACGAAATAGAGAAGGCGAAGAAGAGAAACAAAGAGGAGAAAGAAGAATATCTCCGCATTTTAAATAAAAACCGGCAAGAAAGAGATTCATCCTTACAAGCGCTAAAAAAGGAATTTGCCTCCACCCCTCTTCCTAGCGATAGAGAAGCGCTAGCGGTAGAGAAGAAAAGCCGAAAAGCCCGGATCGATGAAATCAGCGCAATCTATAAGCAAAAATGCAATGATGCCGCAATCGCTTATCGCGATACAGTCGATGAGGGGAAGGAAGCGATACACGCTTTGTATTTGAATAAATACGCCTCCATTGAAAAAGCGAATAACAAAAAGCTCCCTCTTCGTTTCATGCTTGAACAAAAAGTGGAAGAGGAAAAATATAACTTTAATCTCAAATCGTTCTTCCTCAAGAACGGGTTATATCTGACGATTCTCCTTCTTATGATCGTCGCGGCCATTTATTACGCGGCGCAAGGTAACGGATTCCTTTTCAATGGAGACAATATTTTGCTTATCCTTAACCAAGTGTCTCCGAAGATATTCTTGGCGTTAGGCGTTGCGGGACTAATCGTTCTAGCGGGTACCGATTTAAGCATTGGTAGGCTCGTTGGCATGTCAGCCGTCTTCACGGGAATGCTTGTCACAACGAGCGGAGAGACTTCAGTCACCTTTTTTGGAATATCCCCCAATTTCAGCGCGATTCCATTAGGGTTAAGAGTAATACTCGCTTTCTTATTGTCCATTGTTTCTTGTTCCCTTATTTCAGGCATTGCCGGCTTCTTCACCGCCAAATTCAAAATGCATCCTTTCATCTCAACTTTAGCCACTCAGCTGTTCACATTTGGCATCATGGCTGGCGTTACAGGCAATTCCTTCACTGGCGCGCCAGATAAAGGAGTCACTGCAATCGTCTCCGGAAAAGGGTTAGGCGATGGAGACTTCCCCATCATGATCATATGGGCTGCCCTTGGCGTGCTCATCATGTGGTTTATCTGGAATAAAACGAAATTCGGGAAAAACATGTTCGCGGTCGGCGGAAACGCAGAAGCCGCATCCGTGTCTGGCATCAACGTCTTCAAAGTGACGATGCTCGTCTTCATTCTCGCCGGTATCTATTACGGAATTGGCGGAAGTATGTACGGCATTTACACAGGCAACGTCAGAGCGCAAACCGGGCAAGGGATGGAAGCCGACGCGATTGCCGCTTGCGTGGTCGGAGGCGTTTCTTTCTCGGGTGGCGTTGGCAAAATCAGTGGCGTAGTCATCGGGGCGATTATCTTCCAAGCCATTGTTGTTGTCTTGCCTATGATCGGCATCACCGACGCGAATTACCAACTCGCCATCAAAGGCATCATTATTCTTGCCGCCGTTACCCTTGACTGCATCAAATACATCAAGAAAAAATAATGTAATTAGGAGGAACCATCTAAAAATGGTTCCTCCTTTCTAGATTCATATGACTTTATCATTTTACTGGGCCTTCTTAATTCTCCTACTAGGGTTCCTAACTGGCGTTATCGGGAGTATCGCTTATTTAAAGGGGCTTCGCGGAGAAGGAAAACGCTACCCCTATTACGAATTAATACTCGCCGGCATCCCTTTTGGTTCATTAGGCGTTTTACTTGTGCTAGCTTTAGCAAAAGAAATCAGAGACGAGGACACTACTCACCATCATTTGATCTTGTTTTCAAATCTAATATGGTTATCCCTACAAATCGTGGCTGTTTTCTTGCTTTGCTATTTCAAAATCATCGCATTTTAATGTGATTGGCAACGCAGGCTGAGTGGACGACATTGGTTATGCGCTTTTTCTCATCTCTAGTAATCGATTCTCAAGGGAACACTATGTTTATTCCTAACTAAGTTTCATTTGTCATCACAAACAGGCGTTTTGCTTCTCATTATTTATTAAAAAATAAGGTGCTCTTTTGCATTGGCGTTTCTTGAAAGGCGCTAGGCAACAGTACCAGCAACCCTAGCAATAGTTGTATAGTTCGGTTTCATAGTTTAGTTGTATAGTTTTAGAGTTTAGTTGTATAGTTTTGCTTCATGGTTGTATAGTTTGTTAAAACGTTTTGGTATTAACTTATGAACGTTAATGAGCTGAAGGAAAACGAAACAACGGAATTAGAGTCATCAGAAAACGGCTTGCCGCTTTCTTTCTAAGTAATTTCTGTATAATCAAAAATCGACAAGCAATATTTTGTGCATTTTAGACCGATTTCTTAAGTGAAAATAGTAACCACGAAACTTATCTATAAAAACATGGTAAGCACTCGTGACTATGTGGTTCAGCTATTGACGATAACATCGCCTGTTTTGTTTATTACATTTTTCTTTTTCGAAACTAGGTAAGTAAAACTAAGCGCGTATATCGCTCCTAGTGCTTCTGCTAGATAGGTTCCCCACCATATCGCATTAACGCCACCTAAATAGCCGAAAAGAAAAGAAGCAGGGAATAGAATTACGAGTAACCTTAATAAAGTCGCAACCAAAGGATGAACGCCGTTCCCATAACTTTGAAGAGTCGCGTTAGAGACAATGCAAAGGGAAGCGAAAATAAACGTCGGCGCGCTGATACGCGTTAAAACGACACCAGTATCGACCCATTCTTCGTTGAGATTAAATAGTAACAAAAGCTCTTTCGGTATAGCTTCAAAAACAATCGCACCGATAGTAGCGATAATTAGTCCATATAGGTAGCCATAAAGTGTCGCCTCTTTGGCGCGTTTTTTGTTCCCGTTCCCATAATTGAAGGCAATAATGGGAAGCATCGCGTTAACCATCCCATAAAGCGCCATAAAGACAAAGTTTTGCAATTTATAATAAATCCCGTATATAGCGACAAGCATATCAACCGTAGCGCCACTACTCGGGAAAAGCGTCATAAAAACAAGTTGGAATACAAGCGGTTGAAGACTTTGAAGAGCTTGAAGAGCAATACTAGGCAAACCAACTTTCAATATCTTCTTCATCATCAAAAAATCAAAACGGATATCTTCTTTATGAATCGCAATTTCTTTATTGACGAATCCGACAAGCAAAAAGCCAACAATCATGGATACCATTTGGCCAATAATCGTCGCTATCGCGGCCCCTTCCACTCCCATGTTCCAAACGAGAATAAACAAAGGGTCAAGCGCGATATTGGTAAGCGCTCCAGCAAGCTGCATGATCATTGC
The DNA here is from genome assembly GCA_002404865.1 of Caryophanales bacterium UBA4691. Lineage (GTDB taxonomy): Bacteria > Bacillota_I > Bacilli_A > RFN20 > CAG-826 > UBA4951. The sequence continues at coordinate 35,551 of DHKP01000016.1, forward strand.
TAAATGGGTTTTCCCTGTCGCGCATAAAGAGCGTTCGCTGACGAGCTGCAATAGCTGCCCAAAAGAAAAAATGAAGCAAAGGCCAAGGTATTTAGAACCAGCTGCCATCACGTCTTGATCACTAGTAACGAAAGAAAAATAGAAATTGCCAAAATAAATCGCTAAGCCTAGCATTAGGAAGATAACGTAGAAAAAGAGCATGAGCATATAGCCACTAACGCACGCTTTAGAAGCCTTATCGTTTTTTCCTTGTCCTAAGGCTTTCGACAAAACGGCATTAACGCCAATCCCCGTTCCTATCGCTACAGCGACAAGCAGCATCTGAAGCGGATAAGCGTAACCTAACGCCGTGATCGCTTTTTCGTTAGCGGGATAGCCCATCATCCCGATAAAAACGCTATCGACGATATTATAAAAAGCGCTGACGACCATCGAAAACATCATGGGAAGAGCCGTCTTTACTAAAAGAGTAGGAATCTTTTCGGTTCCCATTTGATTGGTTTTGCTGCTATTTTCCATAAAAATACCTCGTGAAGGAATCTAGACTTAACGATTTAGATCCAAAATCCACGGGGCGAAAAGTAAGCAACGCTTAGGAAAAATCCTCCGCTATTTTCGAGAAGCATTTTAAAAGCGGGCGTTAGAAAAATCAATGCAAAATTAAGAAGGAATTCAAGGAATAATCAAAAGCGATTATCCCATGATTGAACTGGCAATATCGTTATAATATCCCATCAATATCTCGAGGAAATTATTGTTATAGAACATCTTACCGATGGTGTAAATCGAGTCATCGCTTAGACAAAGAAGCCCGTCAAGAACACTATAGATTTGAGGGACTGATCCTAATGCTACTAAAGCGGCTGAAATTAAAGAAATATCAATGAAGGCAAGCAAGGCTCCTAATACTCCGCCTAATAAGCGATTCACTGGTCCAATCGCTTTCGCGTGATTTAATTTCTTCGCAAGGATACGCAAAACGATCAAGACGATATAGCCAACTAAGAAAATTACCGCAAAACCAATGCCAATGAAGGCGAACGAAGCCAAAGAAGCGGATAAATAGAAAGCAAGATTTTGGGTTGCTGCTTCACTAGGAACAGCATTAAGAACGAAATTGCCAACAAATTGATGGAGGAATGCAGGGATTTTTGCGGCATTCAAAGCCGTTTGTAGCACCGTTAATTCACTTCCAGGTACTGCTTGATTTAAATCACTTTGGCTCACAACCCATTCCATGATGTTATTTGATCCATATTGAGCAAGGATCGCCGCATCATATAGTTCGTTTCCTGTCGAGACCAAGCTCTTCGCGCCCGTATCAATAAGGAAGCCGCTGATTTGACCTTCTAATCCTTTACCCCAACCATTTAAGGAATATAGCCAAGTGCCAAATGGTTTAGCGAGTAGATAAGCTAGAAGAACGACGGCGACTAGACCAAAGAATTTCAAAAGAGTCGATAAAAAGCCTCTTTTAATTCCCAAAATGATACCGACGAGCAAAACTACCAAAAAGATAACTGAAATCCAGTCAAATCGGTAAGTTTGTCCCTCTACAGGAAGAATTGAAATAAGTGTTTGCATAGTACCTGTATTGTAACAACTATTTTGTTTCCGTCACTAAATAAATATGAAATATTGTAAAGTAAGAGTCGAACCACTATCTATTCAAGAAGGTAACGGAATTTTTATTAGGACGCTAAAACTTAATAAAGAAAGCAATTTTCAGCTCTTCTAGAAAATAGCGCTTAGCGGAATCCGCTTTGCGTCCTTTAACTTAATGGAGCAAATTTGAATTTGAAAGAATGGGATCGATCGTAGCGGCGTTATTCCAACACTAGAAATCGTATTTTGTTTTCCCAAGCAAAAAAGTCAGATAATGCGGAATGGTTACGATATCTCCTTCTTGCCCGATGTTATAGTCCCCTATTTTAATCAACTTCGTTTTTCCATAGTGAGCGGGGTTTTTCATAACTGTTTTGCTAGATTTCACATTACCCGATGTCGATTTCGCTTCAATCAGCGTTGAACTCCCTTGATAAGCAATAACGAAATCGATTTCTAGGCCGCTTTCCTTGGCGAAATAATAGGGTTCGATACCGCCTTTATATAGTGAATCAAAAACCGAAGCTTCGTAAAATGCTCCTTTCCCTTGTCCTAGGTCCCCGCGATTAATCGCTGCTATCGTTTCAAGACCATACATCGAAGATACGATACCGATATCTTCAGGGAAGAGCTTAAATTGAGACTCAATTCTTTGACCTATTAAAGGCAAGGATGGCACCTCGAGATTGTATACTTTTGAGACGATATGCGCTTGTCGCAGATACTCGATGGCGTCGTTTTTGTCATATTGCGACCCCGTTGATATTTTCGAAACGATGTATCTTTTGTTTTCTTTCGCCAAGAATGTAGGTATTAAATCAAAAGCGTTTTGAATTCGGGACACCTCTGAAGCATTAAAAACAGGGTTGCCATTTTTATCTTTTCTTCTTCCAAAATCGCTTTTCATGTCGAAAACTGTGCTCTCTAGTTCTTTATAAGCAAAGACGATTCGATTCGTTTCGACGTATTTTTTAACTACTTTCGGAAAGCCACCTATTGAAACGTATTTTAAAAAAAATTCTTAAAGATTTCATGAATGTTTTGAGGAACGGGAATCTTATTTTCAAAGTACATAGAAAGCGAGGAAATTTGCTCTTGTCGATACCCCATCGCCCAAAGAAATTCCTCAAAATCCATCGTCTTCATGTGAAACACCGTATCGCAACCCGTTGGAGCGGGTGTCGTATCCCCACGAATATACCCATTGATTCCAAGATACGACCCACTGCCAATGACATTGAACCTGCCATCATTCTTAAAATTCTTAAAAGAAAGCCGAGCGCGAGGGCAATCTTGAATTTCATCGAAAAACAAAAGGGTTTTTGAAGGGTTCAATGCTGCTTTTGGGAAACGCAAGGAAATATTCGAAATAATCCCCTCAACATCTAATGACCCATCAAAATCAGAGCAAAATTCAGGGTGAGTCCAAAAATTGAGTTCGATAAGTTCCAGCTTATTTCTTTTGGCAAATTCTTGAACCGTTTCCGTTTTTCCGCACTGACGAATGCCGACAATCAGCGGGTTCCGTTTCTTTAATGTAGG
>DHKP01000034.1 GCA_002404865.1 Caryophanales bacterium UBA4691
CGGAAACAAATTACGTCATAATGGCAAGCGAACGAGTTTAACGTTGAACCCAAATTTTGAAATGCCTATAATGTGAGAAATTGACTAGGAGGAAAAGCATGGCAAAAAAAGTAACGGTTAACGCTGATGCTTGCATTGGTTGTGGGCTTTGCGTTGGCACGGTTCCAAGCGTCTTCTCTTTTGGGGATGATGGGAAAGCGGTCGCTGGCGAAGTCGATGACGAAGCGGCGGTTGAAGAAGCGATTGCCAATTGCCCAGTTGGCGCAATCGTCGAAGAATAATTTCGATTCCAATAGAAAGCCCCTTTGAGGGGTTTTTCTTTTTTAGCTAAGAATTGCGCGGATTTTCCAAATGAAGTAATACATGAATATGACGATAAAGGAAGAAAGTAATCGCTAGAACAATCGCATCTTTGATTAAATTCAATGGAACGACGCAATAAAAACCATAAGTCCATCCTAAATCCGTCACATTTGGGTTAGCGAGCTTACATAGAGCAAGAAGATTTTCGTAAGGAAGCCCCATGACATTCATATAAAAAGGAAGAATCAGATAGACATTCAATACCGCACTTATCGTTAATTGCAAAATCGAAGAGAAAGATATCGCAAGCGCCGCCCCTTTTAGGGTTCTTTTCTTTTGATACAAAATAGAAGCGGGCACAACAAAAGCTAAACTAAAGAGAAAATCGCTCCATTCCCCTACCGTCAAAGAAGAGGTAAACGGTAGCTTTAGGATTGTTTTGATTAGGATTACCATCGCTCCCGCGATTGGCCCATAAGCAAATCCAGCAATAAACGCGGGGATCTCGTCAAAATGCAATTCCAAAAACGAAGGGAGGAAAAATAGCTTAATCTGGAAAATAGGAACAATATAAAGAATTGCGCTTAGTGCTCCGAAAATGCCGACGCGAGCCACAAGACGAGTCGAATCACGATGGTTTTGCGGCGTAACTTTCGCTAAAAACGCTGCATACAAAATAAGCAAAAGAGCAAAAATAAATAAGCTAAGATATTCATAGAACTCATTCATAGAAAAAGCCTCCGCTTCAGGGAGGCCAGTAAAAGCAATAAATCCACTTCTACCATCCGGACTGTACCGTTGGCTCTGGAATTTCACCAGATCATGACCAATCTACCATTGGACTTGCGGGCTGTCTCCGCCAGTTGACGTAATTCTCGTCACCCTGAAGTACCTCCATTATAGGACGAATCTAACGCTACGCAAGGTGAGAAGGCACTTTTTCAGGCGAAAAATTGAAATTATTTTGTAAGTAGCTTTTTAAGTAATTGTAAATAGGGGAATTATTTTCATCCTCGAACAAACGGTTTCTTTCTTGCATCTTATAATAGGAAATCGCGTCATTTTTTCCATAAAAATCAACTAATGTTTCGCTTAAAATCGGTTCGTGCAACAAAGCGACTTTCCGCTCATCGTCAATAAATTTCTTATTAAGCAATAGCTCTAAATAGATGTTGTCGATCCAATAGGCGATTTCTCCAAAGGAATAGCGAGAATCGATAGTGAGTGCTTCATTTACTAAAGAATCGTACTCGTGATTAAATGTTTCTTTGTTTTTTGCGTTTTTTAAATTGGGGACTAGACGCTTTAAAAACAAGTTTTCAAGAAGATAACGGCTTTCTCCGATAGGCATTTTCAAAGAGGAAAAAGCGATTTTTGCAGCGTTTTTAATGGCTTTATCCAAAGAATCGCATTCATATAGTGGGCCTAGAAAAGCTTGAGATTTTTCTAGTAAGAAGCGGCTTTGAGCACGAAGAAGATGCGCTTCTAAAGGGTTCGAAAAAATTTTACCGCACAAGTTTTTCGCGGATAGATATCCGTTCCATCGTTTCAAAAAATTAACGACTTTATTGTTCCATTTCGCAATTTTTAGATCTTTTTCGCTTAATAAGCCCATCGCCTCATCATCCGTCAAAACAAGCGAACCAGTAAAAATATCCGCACCGAAAGATAGATAATATTCGCTACTCGAAAAATTCTCTATTTTAAGTATTCGAGGGGCTTCGCTCATTTCCTTTTCCATCGCCTCCAAAAAGAAATGAAGGGAATCAAGGACTTCTTCATCCATAAGTGTAAAGGAAGCAATGATTTTGATTTTCTCAGTTAAAGAATAAGAAGGGGATTCGCTAAGAATGAGTAACCCATTCTCGAAAAAAGAAGCGTTGATGCACTTATTTTCCTTTTTGTCTAATGCAGGCTCTATATTTAGCTCGAACAAACGTTTATTGCTTTTCATGTTGCATAATCCGCTTCACAAATTGGTCTTTTTCTTCTTCACTTCCAAATTCGAAAGTAATCGAACGCTTATGAACGATAACGCTTTTTGCGCGAGTCTCTAGCTTTAAATCGTCATTCAAAACTGGAGAGGGGGAAGGAAGGCGACTTGCATATTGTCTAGCGAGTTCTTCTGTATCACGTACGGAGAGTTTCTCAGCGTGAATGCGAGAAACGATCTTTTCAATTTCTTCATCGCTTAAAGAAAGAATCGCTCTAGCGTGACCATACGATAAACCCCCATCGCTTACTTCCATCAATACCTTTTCTGGTAATGATAAAAGCCGCATGATATTGGTCACTTGACTCCTTGATTGGTGAGATAAAGAAGCTAATGTAGCTTGCGAATAAGAAAAACGTTCCGTTAACGTTTCATAAAGCAAAGCCATTTCAACGACATTCGCTTCTCTTTGGTCACGATTATCCGCTAGAAGCATCAAAAGAGTTTCTTCATCCCCTGCTTCTACTTTGACACAAGGAACTTCTTTTAAGCCGATTTTCTTAGCGCCGAAATATCTTTTTCTCCCCAAGATCAATTCATAATGGGCGCCGCTAGGCCGCACAACAAGAGGATTAAAAAGGCCCCGCTCCATGATTCCTTCGGAAATACGTTCGATGGAACTGGAACGAATCTTGACTTTTTTGACGAAAGAATTGTCGTCGATAAGCGATAAAGGAATATTGTTGCCCCCTTGCGATTGGTATTCTTTCTCCATGCGAGCGATAACATCGTTCTCAGAGAACTTCTTGACCAAATCGTTTAAGGAATTTTTAAGAAGCGTTTTCTTATTTTTCGTCATGGCTAAACAAAATCTCCCTCGCTAAAGCTAAATAAGCCAAGCTCCCTTGACTCGTTGGGCGGAAAATTGTCACAGGCTCCCCCCTCGCGCTTGCTTCTGGGAGAGATATATTCCTAGGAATCAAGGTAGAAAAAGTGTTCTCTTTAAATAAGCCACGCACTTGTGTGGCAACTTCCGTGCATAAAGAAGCACGCGCATCGTACATCGTTAAGAGGAATCCTTCTATTTTTAAGTTCGCATTGTAATTGCCTTTGATTTTTCGAACGGAAGAAAGAATAGCCGCAATTGCTTCCATCGCAAAATATTCGCATTGCACGGGGATAATGACGGAATCGCTCGCCACCAAAGAATTAATGGATAATAGCCCTAAGGAAGGCGGGCAATCTAAAATAATATAGTCATAATTTCTTTTTAATTTAGAAAGTGTGCTTTTGAGCAAGAAAAAAGGGTCAGGCAAGTGACGGGATTGAATCTCAACATCCAAAGAGGCGAGCTTGAGATTGCTCGGCAAGACATCTAAATTAGAAGTGACGCCACTAAAAATGGCACGTTCAAGGCTACAATGGGAAAGCAAAACGTCATAAACGCTTTTTCGTAAGGCGGTAATATCGATTCCTAATCCTCTGCCGGCATTCCCTTGAGGATCCATGTCGACAAGAAGAACCTTCTTTGTTTTGGCTAAAGACGCAGAAAGATTAATCGCTGTGGTAGTTTTCCCCACACCGCCTTTTTGATTTGCAACTGAAATAATAAATGGCATAATTAAACTCTATCATTTGTGAAACACTTTTAAAAGTTTCACGGTCATAAAGGATGGGAATGGATCTCGCTCCACATCCGCGGATATCTTTTGTGCGTTTTCGCGCCTTTTTCAAAAAAGAAATTCACGCGTTTTCCTATCCCGTTCGGGAGCTCATCGACATCTTTTGCAAGCAAATGCAAATCAAGCAAGGATATTGCGCGGTGACTACTAATAAGTTCTTCTTCGCCTTTATCGCCTTTCATAGCAAGGACTACCCCATGAACTTTCGCAAAAGGGGCCGTGATTTCTAATAGCATCGATAGAGGGGCAACCGCTCTAGCGCTGACGATGTCGAAATGATCACGGTCATTCAACTCCTCAGCTCGTTTATTAATCGTGACAACATTTTTTAAGCCTAGTTCTTTGCTTAAAGCGTTCAAAAAGGCGCATTTTTTGCTCGTTGCGTCCACTAGAACAATCTTTTTGTCAGGAAAAGCGATCGCGAAAACCATGCCAGGAAATCCCGCTCCAGAGCCAACATCTAGGATGGTTTTTCCTTTAAAATATTGGCTTTTTGCAGGGATTAAGCAATCGTAAAAATGTTTTTCGACAATGGAATCCTCATCCAAAATCGCGGTAAGATTCATTTTTTTGTTCCATTCTCGAAGAAAGGAAGAATACTTTCGGAATTGTTCAATCTGTTCGTTAGAAAGAGAGAATGAAGTTTGTAGTTCAGTATAAGTCATAGTATTCCTCTTTTTCGTAATAGAAGTATCAAGATGGAGACATCGCTTGGGTTAACGCCGCTGATTCGACTCGCTTGTCCTAGGGTGCGCGGCATAACTTGATTTAATTTTTGGCGAGCTTCTAACGCCAAGCCATCAATCTTAGAATAATCAATGTCGGTCGGTAATTTAATGTATTCGAGTTTTGCCGCATTTTTCCCATCGCGAATCTCTTTTTGAATGTAGCCTTCGTATTTTACCTTTGTTTCTAATGAAAGCGTAGAAGCATCATCGAAACTAAATTTATCAAGGGCGCTTAAAAAGGGGGCGAGTTCGCGATATCCGATCCCAGGGCGCTTAAGCAAATCCAAACCACGATGCCCAACATCCGTATCCTTGAATCCTTTCGCTTTCAAAAATTCATTGCATGCCGCACGGCGGTCGACTGTTTGATCAAGCAAGTCAATCGCTTCATCGATTTTGCGATATTTTTCTAAGAAAGATCGATATCGCTCTTCCGAAATTAAACCCAATTCATAGCCGTATTTTGTTAAACGAGAATCGGCGTTATCGTGACGTAACAGCAACCGGAATTCCGCACGTGATGACATTAAGCGATATGGCTCATCCGTCCCTTTGGTTACCAAATCGTCAATCATTACTCCGATATAGCTTTCATCCCGGCGAAGGACGAATGGCTCTTTTCCTTGAATCATAAGGGAAGCGTTAATTCCTGCCAATAAGCCTAAGCCAGCCGCTTCTTCATAGCCGCTTGTGCCACAAATTTGACCAGCCCCGTATAAGCCGCGATATTTTTTAACGCGAAGCGTCGCATCAAATTGAAGTGGTTTTATCGCATCATATTCGATTTGATAAGCGTATTTCAATAGTTTCGCGTTTTCGCACCCTGGTAAACTCCGCACCAGTTTTTCTTGGAAATCATGGGGGAAACCATTGGAAAATCCTTGAAGATAAATGCTGTTCCCGTTTTCAAATTCCGGTTCTAAGAATAGCTGATGCCTTTCTTTGTCCGCAAAACGCACGACTTTGCTTTCAATGGAAGGGCAATATCGAGGGCCGATTCCTTTTATTGTTCCATTAAATACAGCGGATTTGTCGAGATTATTTTGAATTAAGCGCAATGTTTCAGCTGTTGTATAAATCAAATAGCAAGGCAATTGTTCCTTCAAAGGAGTGAAATGAGTGGTCGAGTAAGAAAAAGAAAGCTCCCCATCCATCCCTGGCTGGATCGAGCCTTTGGAAAAATCAATGGTGTCTTTATCTAGGCGCGGGGGTGTTCCCGTCTTTAAGCGGAAAAGTTCGATTCCCATATCTAGCAAGCAAGAAGATAGACCGATACTTGCATTTTCTTCATCTGGCCCGCCCGAATGAACATCTGCTCCAGAGATTATCGTACTATTCATATAGGTGCCAGTGGTAAGAATCACGGCTTTCGAATGAATTTCTTCTCCGCTCGCTAATTTGACTCCGTAAACGGTATTATCATTATGAAGAAGCGATTTCACTTCTTCTTCCCTAACGTCGAGATTTTTCGTATTGAGAACAACGCTTTGAACAAAAGCGGGGTATCCCTTTTTATCTTCTTGTGCGCGAAGGCACTGAACGCCAGGGCCTTTCCCGGTATTAAGCATTTTGATTTGAAGGGGATGATGGTCAGCAGCGATTCCCATGAATCCGCCAAGCGCGTCAATTTCGCGAACGACAATCCCCTTCGCGCTTCCTCCGATATGAGGGTTGCATGGCATATTGGCGATCATTTTTTTATTCAAAGTAAGCAAAAGAACCTTGAGCCCCATATGGGCTCCGGCTAAAGAAGCTTCTACTCCGGCGTGCCCGCCACCCACAACAATAATATCGTAATCCATATTAACCAATCGCATCTGACATATCTAACTTAATGAGTTGATTTAACTCCACCGCATATTCCATCGGCAATTCTCTTGAGAAAGGCTCAATGAAGCCCATCACAATCATTTGTGTTGCCGCTTCTTCGCTTAATCCTCTGCTCATCAAATAGAAGAGCTGATCCTCATTGATTTTTGAAACCGTGGCTTCGTGCTCTAGAGTGCTAGAGGGATTAAAGACTTCGTTCTTTGGAATCGTGTCGCTAGAAGATAGATTATCTAAAATAAGCGTATCGCATTCTTCGTGAGCGTAAGAACCGGTTGCGGAAGGCATTATCCTTACGGTTCCGCGGTAATTTGCGGTTCCGCCATTTTTGCAAATGGACTTGCTAATAATGGTTGAGGAGGTGTTTTTACCAATGTGGATCATCCTAGCACCGTTGTCTTGGAATTGATTTTTGCCACCGACCGCAATTGAAATCGCGCTTCCCTTCGCCCCATCTCCTTCCAAGATACAAGCGGGATATTTCATGTTGCGCATGCTGCCGATATTGCCATCGACCCATTCCATAAAGCCATTTTCCATCACTCTAGCGCGTTGAGTAACAAGATTAACGATATTGCTGCTCCAATTTTGAACGGTGCTATAACGACAATGCGCGCCTTTGAGAACAACGATTTCCACGACACCGCTATGAAGCGATTCTTTCTGGTAAATCGGGGCAGTGCATCCTTCGATGTAATGGATGTCGCTTCCTTCGTCGCAAATAATCAAAGTTCGTTCGAATTGGCCGGTCTTTTCGTTATTGATACGAAAATAGGATTGAAGAGGTTTTTCTAGCTTTACGCCCTTTGGGACATAAATAAACGAGCCACCGCTCCAAACCGCGCCATTGAGGGCTGAAAATTTATTATCGGCAATCGGAACAACACTCCCAAAGTATTTGCGGAAAAGATCGGGGAAAAGCTGTAGCCCCATATCGGTTGAAAGAAAAATCACGCCTTTTTCCTCCACTTCTTTTAGCATGTTATGGTAGACGACTTCCGATTCGTATTGAGTCGTTACCCCAGCAAGATACTTTTGCTCCGCTTCTGGAATCCCTAATTGCTTAAAGGTATTCTTTACCGCTTCAGGAACTTTCGACCAATCTTTGGTTTCGCTATTGGCTACGCGCGTAAAATAAGTGTAATGGTCAAAATCTAAAAAACTCAGGTCTGGGCCATAAGTAGGCATAGGCATCTTTTGAAAAGTGTGAAGGGCCTTAAGACGAAATTGGAGCATCCAATCCGGTTCGTTTTTTTCTTTGCTAATCGCTTTAACGACATCGTCATTTAAGCCAACGCCTGTTGAGAAAACGACATCGGCATTCGTCTTAAAATCGTATCGATATTTTTCATCGAGGAATTTCGTATCTGCCATATTATTTGCGCTCCTCGTCTTTAAGTAGTTCATCCATCGCGCTCCAGCCCATGGTCGCACAGTGAATTCGAGCCGCTTGCTTTCCCGTGTTCATGAAAACAAGGGCTTCGTTTAAAACCGAATCATCATATGGCTTTTCCTCAATCATATTGAGATATTGCTGAATCATGTATTCGGATTCTTTGAAATTTTTCCCGATGACTTGTTCACAAAGAATGTCAGTGCTTGCGCTAGAGATCGTGCAAGCGACCCCTTCCCAACGCGCATCGATGACAACATCGTCTTTCGCTTTCAAATAAAGATCAAAATCATCGATGCAATTAACGGAATCGGTATGGATTTTTCGGTATCCTTCTTCAGTAGGCACGCCTTTATGAGCCGGAGAGGAATAATGGTCCATGATGATTTCTCTCATCATAGATGGGGTTAATTCAATTGAAGTAGGCATCAAGGAACTCCTTTCCATGTCTTACCGCGTCGACAAGCTGGTCGATATCTTCCTTTGTGGTATAAAAATAGAAAGAAGCACGAACCGTAGCGACGGTCTTAAGAAAATCGATGAGGATTTTTGCGCAGTGTTGGCCACTTCGACAAGCGATTCCGCGTGAATTTAGGAACGTTGCGGCGTCTTGAGCGAAAACATCTTTAATGTTGAAGGTTACAATACCCGCCTCGCTTTTCGCGTTATAGAGAATCGCGTTTCCCGTTTTTTCTAATTCCGTAACGGCATATTCTTTTAGGCTACGCTCATAAACTTCGATATTATCCATTCCAAGCTTAGAAATATAGTCAATCGCAGCTTTTAAGCCGAGGATGCCTTCCATATTTTGGGTGCCCGCCTCAAAGCGAAGTGGAGGCTCTAAGTAGGCGACATCCCCGCATAAATCGAATTTCGCATTCATTCCTCCACCGGTCATGAAAGGTTCCATCTTGGATAAAAGAGGGAACTTGCCATATAAAACCCCGATTCCAGTAGGCCCGCATAGTTTATGGCCGCTAAAGGCCAAGAAATCACAGTCTAAATCCGCGACGTCCGTTTTAATGTGTGGCACTGATTGGGCGCCATCACAAACAAGAACCGCTCCAAATTCGTGGCAAACCTTGGCTAATTCTTTAATTGGAGCAATGTAACCCAAAACATTCGTCACCATCGCAACAGAAACCACTTTTGTGTTTTTTGTAATGGTTTTGCGGAGATTTTCGACCGTTAATCTCCCATCTTTATCAAGCGGAATGAATTTGATTTTCGCGCCCGTCATTTCATGAACCTTGTACCAAGGAAGGACGTTACTAGCGTGTTCGGCTTCTGTTAGCAATATCTCATCATTTTCTTTTAGATATTTTGCCCCATAGCCAAATGCGACTAGATTCAAAGAACCTGTTGTTCCGGAAGTAAAAACCACTTCTTCTGTTTTGGAGTTGATAAATTTGGCGACCGTCTCTCTTGCTTCCAATATTTTTTGATCCATTTGTGCGCAAAGATCATAATCGCCGCGGTGGCTATTGCTCGTTTCGCTTAGGTAATAAGCGTCCACCGCTTCTCTCACGCAATCTGGCTTGAATGTCGTCGAGGCATTATCAAGCCAAATCAATGGCTTTCCTTGCATTTGAATATTGTTTCTAAGCATTGGAAAATCTAGGCGTACTTTTTCGACATCAAACATCTTAGATGCCTCCTTCGATTGCTTGATCGATTCTTTGACGGAGCGTTTCCTCCTCAAAATAATCTTCAATCGGTTTTAAATAGCCTAACGTAATGAGCCTTTTTGCTTCTTCTAGCGTTAAGCCTCTACTCATTAAATAGAAAAGATGGCTTTCATTAAGGCGTCCGACGGCAGCTCCATGGCTTGCCATAACGTCATTTTCCGAAATTTTTAAAATCGGCGATGCTTTGCCCTTGCATTTTTCATCAAAAACAATAATTTTCGCTTCTTGGCGGGTGAACGATTTCACGCTCCCCCGTTCAATAGAAGATTCGCCATAGAAAAATAATGAAGACGCATCGCGAGCGATTCCATAATTTTTCACCAAAGAACGAGTGTGGGGCGCTTTATGATAAACAGAAGGAGAAAACGCTTTTACATCTTGATCCATTGACAATGAAGCGAGATTCCAATTCATCATAGCGCCTTCTTCCAAAAGATTAACGCTGAGTTTAATTTCGCCACTATCATGACTGAAATCGGCAAAGCAAATCTCGGCGGTCGCATTTTTAAAAACATCGATATTGATTTGGATATCGCCAAGTTTTGAAAAACTAGCCAATTCAAGATGAAGGCACTCATTTGGCTTCACCATTAAATTGATGTTTGCAGGAATTTTATCAATATAGGAAATTCTATTTTTTTCCATTGACGATTTCCTTCGTTAAACAAGAGCCAATGCTCACATGATTCATTGGAGCATCCGTTTCTTTCTCGATATTGATGCCAAGTTCACGATGGATCCATTCATACCCTTCATGATCGACGCGCTCGATTAGTTCAGGCCCGCCGATAATAGCGATTTTGCCATTAATGAGAACCGCGGCTCTGCTCGGATGAATCATTCCGTATAAGCGAGCATAGTGACTAATAATCAAAAAACCTGTCCCTCCGCTTTGCTGTTTCCGAATGCTACTAGCAACAATTCGCATCGCATCGACATCTAGTCCGGAATCGATTTCATCAAGCATTGCAATTTTTGGAGAAAGCAGCCTCATTTGTAAAATTTCGTTGCGTTTTTTCTCGCCGCCAGAGAATCCTTCGTTCAAATTCCTTTTGCTCATTTCGAAAGGAATGTCCATCTCTTTATAGGCGCTTTGCAATTTTGAATAAAGCTCAAATAAATTCATCGGTTTTTCACGATGAGCATTCATTGCTGCTTTCAAAAAATCAGCGTTATTCAAGCCTGGGATTTCGCTAGGATATTGCATCCCAAGGAATAAACCGGCTTTCGATCTTTCATCGACTGGCATTTTTAAAATATCTTTGCCATCTAACGTAATCGATCCTTCGTTCACTTGGTAGGCGGGATTACCCATGATTGCCGCTAATAAAGTGCTCTTCCCGTGCCCATTTGGCCCAAGCAAAGCAATAGTTTCGCCTTCATTCACTTCCAAATTGATGCCACGAAGTATGGGGGTTCCCTTTACGGAAACATGTAAATTTTTAATTTTTAATGTGAACATTACTCGCTCCTGAAAAAGCACTTAATTCTAATATTACGTCATTCAAGTGGCAAACGATAAGACATAGGAAAAACATAAACCGCGAAAATGGCTTATTTTAGATGTTGCACCCATTCTCTAAAGAGAATAAACTTATCGAGCATTAATGTTAAAGGAGGAGCGAATCATCAAATGAAGAAATCTAAATCCGCTCTATGTCTAGTAACGTTGGCTGCCACCTGTGCTGTTTTGGCTTCTTGCAACATGCCTACCAAAGCAAATGATGGCACCATTTTTACTTATACAACCGCATTAGGAACGACCGTTTCTTATACGGCTAGTGACCTCGAAAAGAGTTATCAGCTTGGTGGAAAAAGCGCATCTACCGAATTCGACAAGGTTTACGAGGTTCTCATTCGCAAATATTACGAAAAACCTGAAATGAAAGCATCTCTCAGTGTAGCGAAAACCGAAGCCAATCGACTCGTCGCTGAGCAACAACAAGCCGCCAAAAACGCGGGTGGCAATTACAAGGAGGAACTCGAAAAGATTTTCGACAAGAATAACGTTAAGAATCTTGATGAACTTTACGACCACTTCCTCTATCAAGAAGAAAAGAAAAATTTCGAGAACAAATACAATAACGACTACCTCGACTATATCCGTGATGGATCGAAAGGCGGTTTAACATCCGATGACCTTTTCATGAAATCAAGCGAAACTTACGGCGCTGAAAACAAAGGCTGGATCCGCGAGCAAGTTCCAATGAATATCCACCACATCTTGGTGAAAGTCGACGCTGCCGATGGCGAATACACCCAAGCTGAGATTAGCGAAGATAATGCGAAAAAGCTTGGATTGACCATCACTCGTTTGGCTGGCGATTCTGGCTCTAGCGGAGGCGGAATTCGTGAAACATTTGGCGAAATCGCAGAAGCAGTTTCCGATGACGAAACTAGTGGGAAAGCCTATGGTGAATTGAATGAGCCAACCACCAAAGTAATGAGCAGTGACCTCGTTCCAGAATTCAAGCTCGGAATGTATGCTTTTGAAACTCTTTATAACAAAGGCTACGCGGCGACGACAGGAAACGAAAAAGAGTATTACGAAAAGAATGTCGCTTCATTAACCCCAGGCTTAAAGCAAGACGCAACAAGCGCTTCCGATATCGATACCAATCAAGAACTCGAAGCTGGCCCAGGCGAAGGAACGACGATTCATGATTTCTTTGCGTATGGGGAAAAATACGATGATGGCACTAATGGCATCGGCCAGATTCCTTATGGTGCCGCTAAAGCGCTCCTAGAATCAGCTAGCATAACGACTGATGGAAGTGGAAATACCGTTTATGAAGGGAAAGCCACCTTCTACCCGCGCAACATCTTATTTAATAAATATTTTAATAAGCACAACGTTTGCGTCATTACTCCAAACGACATCGCTTACAATACTGGCAATAAAGAAGACGCTGATAAAAAGGACGGAGTTGTTGCAGACACATATAAGAGCCTTCCAGGTTTCCAAGTCAACACAAAGAACATTGTTGCCCTTGATGAAAACGTTTTAACCGACAAAGACGGAAATATTGTTCTCGCGGTTCGTGCTGGAAGCGGCTCTAGCTATCAAGGAGTCCATTTGATGGTTCTTAAACGTAGTGGCCTCGACCTTAATGGCGAATTCGTGAAACAAGCTGGCACTTCTAGAGAAAATATCAGCACGTTAAGCGAATATTATACCATGGTCAAGCCAGGCGAAGAAGGTTACCCAACCTATGGTGCAGATAAGAAAGACAAAGACACTTATGTGAACACTAACGCTGGCAAAGATTCTTCGATCTATACTACTAGACAAGGAAGAATCACTAACGCAGTAAAAACCTACAATAGCGCTCTTAGCACCTATATCTTCCAATCTCTAATCGAAGATGGTTCGATTAAATTCGCCGATGAGACCCTTGGTAAGCGCATTCGTAACTATAGCATCACCAAGCGTCAATCCACAAAAGATGACAATTATCAAACCTGGGTCAAAAACTGGAAATCATATGCCCAAAAACTTCAAAGGCAGAATAGTTTAAGAGACTACAAACTTCCCGATGACCACAAGGGAAGCGCAACGCAAAACAAAGCAATGCTTAGCGAAGTCTGTGCAATTGGATTTAAAGACCATAACGATTCAAATTGGCTAGCGGGAGGAAAATGCTACTATGTTAAGCAATAAGAAAAATTTACTCGTTTTTGGACTAAGCGTTTTAACTGCCGGTGCCATGATGGTTGGCTGCTCTACCGTGAAAGCCGAGCTCCCCACAAGCGAATATAATCAAAAAATCCTTGATATTGATGGCATCAAAAATAACACAATGGGCCAAATTTATGACGCATTAGTGAGCGAAGGCGATTCCAATAGTGAAAAAGTTTTGAACAATATCCTCGTTCTTTATAGCAAAAGCGTATTCGGCGACTTCTTATCCGAATTGAAGCCCGCTATCGATAGTGCCGATATCACAAAGCTTCAAGCTATTGCGGACAAATACGAAATCTATCATGTGGAAGACGGAAAAGGTTCTACCGATAAATTAAAGAGCATCTATAACAATTTCTTATATCGCATCTATAAAACTTTCTATTCCTATGTGACAAACACCACCTATCAAGAAGAGAGCCAGTTTGTAGAAAAGAAATTCTATGATGCCCAATGGAAAAACGATCCTTCTTCTTTAGGAAAAAAGAGAGAAACAATTGTTGAAACGAAAAAACAAATTTACGGCTTCCGGCACCTCGATGACGTAGATATGGCTGAAAACGCCTCGATCATCGATACGTATTTCGAGGATATTTGGGGCACATACGGGAAAGATGACGAAGGGAAAACGGAAAATTCCTATATTGAAATCGCAGTTCTCCCAGACATCTATCGCGATGAGCTAGTTTGCGAATACCTTGTTCGTGAAAACTACCGCACACTCGGTATTTCCTACGGAAGAAAAGTGAATTACATCAAACTCGCGGATAATAGCAAAACCGAATATAAAGCCGCAACAAAACAACTCGTTGCTCAATACGCGATGCAAGTTATCGAAGCGAATAAGCTCGACAAATACCCATTTAGCGTTCTAGATTCAATGATCAAAGGGACCATTTTCTATGAAGATCCTTCTTATGAAAGTGACCCTCTTATCACAAAAATCTATACGGATGCAGATTGGCATTTGTTCAGCGATTCCGATTTCACGAATTCTAAATCTTGGTCAACCGCTGAAACCGAAAAATACTCCAAAAAAATCTACAAAGAATCGACCTTCGGCGGATATGTTGCGGATTATTTGAAAATTAACAAGACGGACGAGGATAACGATAGCATCGTCAAAGACTTCACCAATAGCAACGCTTATCCGTATCAATATGGTCTAGCGCTCAAATACAAAGAACTCCTCACAAAGGACAACACCGTAAGCGGTTGGTACACTTCCACAGGCTTGACGGATTTGCCAAGCGATATCAAAAACCGTGTGTTCAATATGGGCGTTTCCGAAGAAGTCGATAGTCTCAATAAAAAAGGCACCGCAAAAGAGGATGGCAGCTATGTTTGGTACCGCAATGGCGCTACAGATAACACTGGCGATAGCCACTACCTCATCACGCCAAAGACTTATGAAACCGGAAATGAGATCCCTTATGTTATCGGCGATTCCAGCAACTGGTATTTAGTCGATGTGAAGGAAGCTGTTAAGAGTTCTAAACTCTCCACCACCGACAAGGAAAATTACTACGATGCCTTAAAGAATCAGCCATACTTCGGAGACTATGTCGCCCGTTCTATCGCTGCGACGCTCTCTAGCTCTGATACTTATAAGAAGAGTAGCAATCAATACTTCGTCAAAAAGATGGCTTTGGTTTACCATGATCAAAGCGTCTACGATTACTTCAAGAAGACCTTCCCAGATCTCTTCTAATCGTTAAATAGACTATAATAAAGGGGCGAGATTCTCTCGCTCCTTTAATTTTATGGAGGCAGTTATATGAAAGATGTATTTTGCAAAATCATCGATGGGGAGATTCCATCAACCAAAGTGTATGAAGATGATGATGTTTTGGCGATATTAGATATTTCGCAAGTCACGAAAGGCCATACGCTAGTTATGCCGAAAAAGCATTACGATAATTTCTTGTCTTGCCCACAAGAAACGATGCATAAAGTATTTGATGTCGCACAAAGAATCGGGCAAGCAGAAATGCAAGTACTCGGAGCAAAAGGCGTGAATATTCTTACCAACGTCGGCGAATCAGCCGGGCAAAGTGTTCCTCACTTTCACGTTCATGTCATTCCTAGATATATCGGCGGTGAAGGCGGTTTCCAAATCACAATGAAGAGTCAAGACACTTCTAAAGAAGATCTCCCTCTACTCGCGTCCAATATTGGAAAAGCCATGAAATAAGCAAAAGAGGCAAGGGTTCATCTCCCTGCCTCTTTGTTTTATTTTTTCTCGCAAACAAACGGAGAATTATAGAAATTACGTCCATCGAGAGCCAATATTCTACTTGTCCATTCACCAGGCTCAACGCCTTCATAAGCAATGCGAAGAATTTCCATTTTTGCGTCAAAGTCATCAATCAGGGCAAGAGCGAGCGCTTCTTTCGTTTCTGGTAGTTTCGCAGCGCCAAATTCAAGCTTGCCATGGTGCGATAGCATCATATGCTTCAATAAAAGAATTTGCTCACTATGGATATTGAGTTCCTTGGCTTTCTCGTCAATGAGTTCGCTTGCAATGACTAAATGCCCGATAAGCCTTCCCTCGGTCGTATATTGGGTCGCAATGACCCCTGTAAGCTCTTTTACTTTGCCTAAATCGTGGAGAATCGTCCCAGAAATGAGCAAGTCGCGATTTAAAGTCGGGTAAAGCTTGCAAATTTGATCAGCAAGACGAGTCATAGAAACGCTATGGTAAAGGAGACCACTAGCGTATGCATGATGATTTTTTGCAGCGGCAGGATAAGATAAATATGCGCTCTTGTTGTCGTTCAATAATGCGGCGACAATCGCATGCAAATCATGGTCTACAATGGAAGAGACAAACCCACGGAGCTCTGTTTCAAGAGATTTTTCACTTTCAGGAGCGTTTTGAACAAAGCGCGCAATATCAATATGGGCGGTAGGAACAACCTCTCCAGCGAGTACTTTAAACTGCAAAGAATTATTGTATAAATTGACTTCCCCTTTGAAATTGACGACATTCCCCATAACGAAAATATTTTGATCATCAGGGAGGATTTCCCACTTTTTCGCATCGATTTTCCCAGTGTTGTCTTGAAGAGTCATATTGTAATACTGCTTTCCAGCATTACTAACGCACATTTTTAAATCACTAATGAGAAATTGAGCGTTTTCAACATGGTCGCCGCTTTTTAAATCACAAATGTTCATTTTTAATACTCCTAATTGCGTTTTCGACTTCATCTCGTTCATACCCTTTTCTAATTAAGAAGGAATATAGACGAGCGAAGCATTCATAATCGTTATATTTTTCTTTATATCGTAAATAGGCGCGATTCGCTTCAGAATTCAACTTACTTTTCACTTTATCTTCTTCTCCTTCTAATAACGAAGGGCCAAAAGTATCCAAAGAATAGCCCCGTCTACATAAAGCGTTTTTTGCTTTTTCAATACGGACACGAGAGGGGTAGGAAGCTAAGGAAGAAGACTTGCGAAGAAGATATTTTTGCGCGTTTTCTTTTTCTTGGGCGAAAGTAAGCTTCTCTAAGATATTTGGTGAAATCCCTTTTTTGTAACGTAATTCATCGAGAATGAGGTTTTTTCCATATAAAGCGTTTTCTCTACTCTCTTTATAATCTTTCGCATAGGCTTCATCATCGATTAGTCCGGATTTTTCCAATTCGATAATGACAATAGATACGGATTTTTCATTTTTGCTTTTTAAAAGAAGCTTCTCTTTGATTTCGTGGCGGGAATAGTTTCGCCTAGAAAGAAGAGAATAGGCGTAATCGCTAAGCAAAGTGACGCTTGATTTCTCTTTTAATAAAGCAAGATCGTCATCATTCAATTCTTTTCCTTCATAATAAAAGCCATCCGTAAAAGCGTTTTCGTTCAACAGAAAAGAATAAGACCCCGCTTTGATCAAATAATGGCCTTTTTTATCGCGAGAAACGGAATTGATATTAATAATTCTTTTTGATGGCACGATGATACACCTCAATAATCGACGAATAGAAACGCTCTAAGGAATAAGGCTCGATGGATGCGTGAGCGTGTACAAAAATATTCTTTTTCTCTTCCTTCGTTAAAGAGACGATATGCTCCAATTTTTTTGCCATATCTTCCTCGTCAAAAAAGAAGAAGCCATTTTCCCCTTCATGAATTAGACCCGCAAGAGAATCATCATATCGAGCAAACAAAATATTGTCGCTAGCCATCGCCTCCATGAAAGTTAAGCCTTGGGTCTCGCTAGTGGAAGCACTCACGAAGCAATTGCCTAGCGCGTAATAAGGAGGCACGTCATCGGGATTAACCGGACCCGCGAAAATAACATAATTCTCAATGCCGAGTTTCTTCGTAAGCTCTTTTAATTCATTCATTGCCGGGCCACCCCCAACAATGAGCATCATGGTTTTGATTGTAGGATTCGTCTTCAAGAAAAGAGAATACCCGCGGATACAAACATCAATCGATTTCTCTTTTGCGACACGCCCTAAAGATAAAATCACAAACGTATCGTCGCCAATAGAAAACTTTTCTTTGAGATGGCTTATTTTGTCTTTCGCTATTTTATCTCGATCAAACAAGGAAAAATCAATCCCAGTCGGAATCACGGATACATAAGCGTCAACATTGATTGAGCGCATATATTCACGGATTTTTTCACTTGGCGTGATGAATTCGTTTACTTCGTTTGCTTTATAGCGGACATAAGAACGGACCAAACTTTTTAGCGCGCGGTCAAAATGGCCTTTGTTCGCATAATAAGTGTAGTCTTCCATCATCGTATGAAAGGTATATACCGTCGCACTCCCAAGTCGAGAAGCAAGCATAAACCCCATTTGACCAATCATCCCGTCACTTTGAATATGAATGATATCAGGCTTAAAATTTTCCACTAAACGCGTGCATTTTTCATTCCAGGGGCTAGGAGCAATATAGCCATAAAGATTTTTCATGACGATGCCAGGAACGCGCATAATATCATCGACATAAGAAAATTCGCTGTCAAAAGGGTTTGTTGCGACAACGATAACGTCTTCTCCATGCGCTTTTAAAGTCCGATATAGGTTTCTAGCGGAAGTGGCAACACCATTAATTTCTGGTGGATAAGTATCGGTAAAAATAGCGATTTTCATTCTGCTTTCTCCTCAGTGGAATCACTATTCTTTGTTATTTTCTTCTTTTTTTCCAATGGTTTATCCGATTCAAAATTCTTAAGCCCTGCCCGTATCCTTTTCTTGCTTAATTGCCTAGTTTCATAAAGTGTGTCAGCACTGGCTTTTCTTATCTCGTAAGTCTCGAATTGAAGATTGATAAACGTCTGACGATTAACATATCCAAAAGACTCTTTGTCTCCGCCTCTGCTTCGATAAAAGGCGGCAACAAACCCCGAAATAAACACAACGGCATGGAAAGTTGCAAAACGCCAGATAATCTGAGCGGCGTTCATATTTGCTTCAAAGCTACGAACCGCTTCCCCAGTAGAGGAAACCGTAGGGCAAAAAATATCATGGAAGATGCTATTGAAGAAAAGTTCGCTGACACCCGCTCCTCCAGGTAAAGGGAAAACGCCGGTGACCATTTGATGGAAGGCGCTTAAAAAACAGGTGTGGAACATATTGACAATATCGAAAGACCCTTGAACCGCATCAAGAGAAATCGCGGAAAAATAAGGGATGGAATATCGTAAAAAGAAATTGAGTTGGAAGAAAATAGACAAAAGTATCGTGACAGGGATATTGCTTTGAAGACGCCGCAGTTCCATTTTAAAGTTCTCGACCTGAACGCGAAGAGACTCTCTGCTTTTGTCTGGGTTTTTCACGAGGTGAAGCTTGGCGCCTAGATTAATGACATGGTGAAGCATGAAATTATGAAAACGATGGGAATAGCTCATTAAGCCCAAAATCACCAAGGTGCCTAAATTCAAACCAAATCCAATGATAATCAAAGGGAGCAATGTAAGACGGAAATCCCCCCAAGAGAACTCAAAAGAGCTAAGAGACATCACACGGTTCCACTCCACGCCAATCGCCAAAAAATCAAAAGCGATAAGGTTGGTTTGATAAAGGATGAACCACATCACCATAATGGAGGCGGCGCTAGACACTTCTACACCTTGTTTTTTCAAAACATATACTTGCATCACTTGCCCACCGCTCGCGCCAGGAGTGACCGCACTATAGAAGGCGCCGATTAAGGAATTAAAAAAGCCTTGGTGCCATTTGTATTTTCTTGTGTATAAACGGCAAAATACCAAAAGAATTAAGCCATCAATGCAAAAAGCGAGAATGACAATCGCAAAAATGAGTAGAAGCCATTTTATAGAAGCAACGCATATTGCGTTCCAGATGATTTTGCTTCCCTCTCCGATATCGCCATTCCCAGCGTTCCATAAAGAAAGGACAAGGGAAATCCCCGTAAGTATTAAAACTACACCGACGGTAAGGAGATATTTCCAAGCGCCATTGCCCTTTTTCTTGGGTTTAATGCCTTCATCAATCAAATTCGCGTTATCTTCTTTTTTGCTCATTAATTCCTAATTATACCTAAGAAACAAATTCAATTCACTCTAAAGAGTGAGAAGTCCCTCTTGCTCTATCATGGATAAGGACCCCTAATATTCGCTCTATGGAAAAATAACGGCTTCATTTATCATAATAGCGATGAATAGACTTTTATTATCGATTCCAAATTTCCGCGATATCGGAGGTTACTTTTCTCCATATGGCAAAATAAAAAAAGGTATTATCTTTCGTTCTGGAAATCTAAGCAAATCTAGTGCAAATGATTTATTATCCCTGCAAAAGCTCGGTATTAAAAACATTATCGACCTCCGTTCACACAATGCAAAAAATAGAGAAATAGACCCAACAAGCACTTCTAAACAATTCGCTTATTGTTCCTTCTATATCAAAGCAGGCGAAAGATTGCCTTTAAGCAACGAAGACAATTTTCGTCTCTATCAAGAAATGTTTGCTTCAAAAGAGGAGTTACTCCCGATACTAAAAGAAATTGTCGCCTTAGGAAAAGGGACATTAATCCATTGCTCCGCTGGAAAAGATAGAACGGGGGTCATCGTAACGCTGCTTCTATTAATTTGCGGTGTCTCCACGAAGGACATTAATCATGAATATTTGCTGTCCTACGATGACTTGGAGGATCATTTGTCATACATAAAAAGCAGGAACTTATTCTTGTCGCCTTCTTATTACACAAAAAACGAGAACTTTCTTCCCTCCTTGTTGCTTAGCTTAAAAGAACGCTTTCTCACATTCGAAAACTATTACGATTATCTAGGGCTTTCTTACGAAGATATCAACGCAATAAGAAATTTGCTTACTGAATAAAACGCTTTCCGAATTCTAATGGGAAGGAAGAGGTATTAAAACCCTTCACCATTAGGTTTTGAGGAGTCAAAAAATCCATCTTCCCGACTTAGGAAAATGGATAAAAGTTATTCTTTAATTTCTGCAAGCGCGTTCTTTAAAGCGGTAGCGGATTTTTCTAGTTTTGCGCGTTCCGCTTCCGTAATAGGAAGCTCAAGAACTTTCTCTACCCCATCGCTCCCAACAAGAGAAGGGATAGACAAAGCTAAGCCTGATAAGCCATATGTACCATCGAGCTCCGTAGAAACAGGAAGCATCGTATGCGTATTATTCACAATGCAAGAAACGATATGTGAAACCGAGAGAGCGATTCCGTAATAAGTCGCGCCTTTCTTCTCGATAATCCGATAAGCGGAATTCACAACATCATCTTGAATACGTTTCATGCCGGCGTCGTGATCGGTGTATCCACGCAAAGAGCAGAAGTCATTAAGAGGAACCCCGCTTACATTCGCGCCGCTCCAAATCGCGGTCTCGCTATCGCCATGTTCCCCAATCATAACCGCATGAACGTTTTTCGCATCGACATTAAGATGCTTCGAAAGAAGGTATTTCAAGCGAGCGGTATCAAGCACGGTACCACTTCCGAATACACGGTTTTTTGGTAAGCCGCTTTCAACATAAGCAACGTGAGTAAGTGCATCCACTGGATTGGCGACGATAAGCAAAATCCCTTCAACATTAACGGCCTTTAGTTCGCGAACGATAGATTTCATGATTCGCGAATTCTTTTGAATCAAATCCAAGCGGGTTTCGCCAGGTTTTTGAGCTGCACCAGCCGTAATGATAATCACGGATGCATCTTTAAGTTCATTATAGTCACCGGCGTGAATGTCCATCGAATAGGTATAAGGTAAGCCATGCGCCAAATCCATTGCCTCGCCTTCCGCTTTATCTTTATTCGCGTCAATCAAAACGAGTTCATTAAATTGCCCTTTTTGCATAAGAGCAAAAGCGATTGAACTCCCAACGAATCCACAACCGATTATTGCTGCTTTTTTAATATTAACCATAACTCATTAGCCTCCTATATTGGCTCAATCAGTATAATGCAAAATTTGAACGTTTTCTTAGTAAGCGCTCTCGAAATATAAAATTAATTGTCAGAGCGAGCAAAAGCATTTTTCATTAACATGCTAGATTCATAAAGCACCTGGTTAAGAGCTTTATCCGTTTCGCTTTTTGCCATATTCGCGATTGCTTCGTTTGCTTTATGCAAAATCGATAAATCACGATTATGCATGTAAGCATCGTCGAAATAATGAATAAGTCGATGAGATTCGCTAGCGACACGGTTTTGATAACGTTCAATGTGAATGGAATTCTTTTGGAAATGCGCATCCGCTAAAGCGCCTAAAAGGCGATTTGCCCAATAGAAATTATCCGTTGCGACAGTCATCGTCGTATTCCCAAAATAAGAAGGGATATCATCGACATTCGCATAAAGAGGAACAAGGGCGTTAAAGACATTTGAGCCAAAAGTGACCCATTCAATCGCCGCGATTTCCTTTGGACAATTGTTCCGAATTTCTAAGCACGCCAAGAAAGAAGTCCGATTGACGCCAATTGATCGATACAAATTTTTCTTAGGAGATTCGCCCTTTGCGTATGGATCATATTCTGTCCCTTGATAATGAGATGATAGAAGGTATTTTACATCCTCAATAGTGATTTTCTTTTCTAAGATGTAACTCCACGGAATATCATCGCTTTCTGGGCCAAAATCCCTCGTTTCTCCATCCCATTTGAAAGTTTTTGGACATAAATAACGCCCCATATACCAAGCCCGAGGGGTGTTATAAACGTGATCGCTATCATCGTGACTGCCAAATGCAAGGCGCGGATTAAAGGTTCCCTCTTTCCCTAGATACAAGTGATTCTTTTCCATGAATTCTTTTAAATCGCTAGAGCAAAGGTTCTCTTTTTTCGCCCCATAAGCATCGCTAAAATCAAAAAAATCCATCCCAAACTGGTTAGGCATAATGACGCAACGGTCATCAGGGACTTTTTTCGCGATCCAATGATGGCCTCCAATCGTTTCTAACCACCAAATCTCGTCAGCGTCATTAAAAGCGATCCCGTTTGGTTCGTATGTGCCATATTTTTCAAGCAATGCCCCTAAGCGCAATACGCCTTCTCTAGCGTTATGAATATAAGGTAAAACTAGAACCAATAAGTCTTCTTCGCCAATGCCGCCGATTTGTTCTTCTTTATCGCCTTCTTTAGGAGCGTATTCAACGTAAGGGTCTGCGCCTAAAACACGAGGATTCGTCGTAATAGTTTCCGTTGCGCTCATCCCAACGTTTTCGCTATTAATTCCGCTTGCGCCCCAAATTCCTTCTTTTTGATCAACGTTCGGCATCAAGGTGTAACGCAATGGATTATCCGGTAACTTGATTTTAAGATGCCCAATCTTTGATTCATAAAGTCGTGGCTGTTCGTTTTCTTTAACCACTACCATCTTCTTGACGTGAAATGATCCGGATGGGCAATCGTCGTTTCTAGCAATAAGGGTGGAGCCATTATTACTTGCCTTTTTTCCAACTAAAATCGTCGTGCATGGCATAATCAATATCTCCTTTTATTAAATAAAATGTCGTAAACGCAAGGATAGCGCGTAAGACTATTCGCCACTATCCTTATTTATTATATTGCAACACATTCCTATAAGTTAGTATATACTAACATATCTTCGTAATTTTAAGGAGGGAGCATGAACGCAATCACAACATCAATAATCTCGCTATCCATCATCTTCTTAGCTACTACATTAGGGAGCTCCTTCGTTTTCTTCTTCAAAAAAGACTTTGGGCCGAAAACGAACAACCTTATCCTTGGCTTTGCAGGCGGTATCATGATAGCGGCATCTATATTCGGGCTCATACTCCCTTCGATTAGCGAAAGCAAAAACGTTTTAAAGGAAGCTTCTTGGCTTCCGCCTATTGCTGGATTCTTATTCGGCGGATTATTGCTTTGGATTATGGACAAAACCATCCCCCATTTTCATAAAACGACCGGCGTGGAAGAAGGAAGAAAATCTAATTTCGGCAAAAACTTTAAATTCTTTTTGGCGGTCACCATTCATAACATCCCAGAAGGATTATCCGTCGGTTTCGCTTGCGGCCTTGCCTTAAAAGGAAACGCGATTGAATTAAATTACGCAGCCCTGTCCTTAGCGATTGGCATCGCGATTCAAAACGTTCCTGAAGGAGCGGCCGTCTCTATCCCCATGCTAGGAGATGGGGAAAAGAAAGGAAAAGCGTTTTTATTCGGGACCCTATCTGGAATCGTGGAACCCCTTTTTGGGATTATCGGCTTATTCTTAGCACAGCTTTCTTTAATCACCCCTTGGCTATTATCCTTCGCCGCAGGCGCGATGTTTTATGTTACTCTCGACGAAATATTGCCCGAATCTAGAAAAGAAGGGTATGAACACTACGGTTTGTGGAGCTTTATGATTGGATTTGCCATCATGATGGCGTTAGAAATGCTTCTATAAGCGTAAGATAGAAGTCTCTCTGATGCGCTTTGAGGAGCGCAAGTGTATACTAATTGAGTGCTAAAACGTTTAATTATTACTAACTTAGCGATTATTGAAAACATCGATACCGCTTTTAAAGACGGTTTCACGGTCTTAACGGGCGAGACAGGGGCCGGAAAAAGCCTTGTCATCGATTCCTTGTCGCTATTATTAGGAGCGAGAGCCTCTAGCGAATTAATTCGCCAAGGGGAAGAAAAAGCGACCATTAAAGGTTATTTTTCAATCGAAAAAACCGCTTTAAACGCCTTATTAAATCGTCTGAATGTACCTACTAGCGAAGAAGGCATTATTGTTGAACGAACAATTAGCAAAGCTAAAAGCAACATTAAAATTAACGGCACGCCGATTTCTTTGAATGATTTAAATAAGATTGCGCCCTATTTAGCGGATATCCATAGCCAGTTCGATTATGAAAAGATTTTAAATCCGGAAAACTATCTAGGAATTATCGATGGATTTTCCTCACCGCTGATTTCTTCTTACAAAAAGGAATATCTTTCTGCTTTAGTAGCTTATAAAGCAAAGAAAAACGAATATGAAGCCTTAGTGGAAAAAGAAAGAAAGCTAAATGAAAGCCGCGACTTTTACGAATACCAATACAAAGAACTAAAAGCCATGGATCTAAAAGAAAACGAAGAAGAAAGCGTTTCTTCTGAATTATCTTTGCTTAGAAACTACGACAAAATATATTCCCTAGAGCAAGAAGCAAGCGAAATCATCGACGGGGATTTCCTTGACCATTTTTATGATTTAAATAAAATCCTTGCAAAACTCTCTTCTTTTCAAAATCAATATGAAGAAAAATGGAAAACACTTGATGACCGTTATTATGAGATTTTAGATTTATTGCAAAATCTTAAAAAGGAATTCCGCAATATCGATTATGATCCTTCGCGCCTAAATGAATTAGAGCAAAGGGAAAGCGATATCGCTTCAATTCGAAGAAAATACAAAAAGACTCTGCCTGAACTTATCGCCTATCGTGATGAACTTGCGAATTCCTTAAGCGAAGAATCCTCTTTGGGAGAAACGCTTTCCCTTAAGAAAAAAGAGATGGGTGACGCTTTCCTTGAGGCATTAAAAAGAGGGAAAGAACTTTCCATTATTCGCCAAAAAGTCGCTCAATCCATTGAAAAGGAGTTAGAAAAGAGCCTCGCTGATCTTTTATTAAAAGCAAAATTCAATATTGTCTTTCTCCCTTTTAACGATAAGGATGATTCTTGCTTGCTCGAATCGGGAATCGATAACGTCGATTTTTATATCGAAACCAATGTCGGCGAAGGATTAAAGAGTTTAAGCAAAGTCATTTCCGGAGGCGAAGCAAGCCGCATCATGCTTGCTTTTAAAGCCCTATTCATTAAAGCAAATAACGTCCCAACTGTTGTTTTTGACGAGATTGACACGGGTATCAGCGGCGAGACCGCACAAGCCGTTGCTAGAAAAATCCACGAGATTTCTCTCTTCAGTCAAGTTATTGCAATAACCCACATGCCACAAGTCGCTTCGCTAAGCGACCACCACATCTTAATATCGAAAGAAATAAAAGGTAACCGCACATTTTCTCATATGAAAGAGCTATCGCTAGAAGAAAAGATTAAGCAAGTTGCCTATCTTATTTCAGGAGATACAGTGACAGAAAAACAACTGGAATACGCGCGCGAAATGGTGCTAGCGAAACGCGATTAAAACATTAACCCATATCGGATTCTAAAGCCTTATCCATTGTAATTTGATTTGAATCTTCTCTATTTTCCGTTATTCCATCAATCTCATTTTTATCGAAATCAATCGTTTGAACGCGGTCGAATTTCTTACTTATTTTATTAACGGTTGTATCAAATTGGTCGCTCTTCTTCGTCAGGTTCTGAATGCTGTCATTTAGCGATTTCCAGCGTGGCATAAATTTTACAAACTCCTTAGCGAGAGCGTTAAGCTGCTCATTGATCAAATTGATATTTTTGCTCTTTTTCGCATCGATTTGAATGACGCGGAAAGACGCTAAAAGAGGTTGAAGAATGGTTGGCGAAACCATAACGACATTCCTTCTTTGCGCATGTTCGACTAAATCAGGGAACTCGTTATGGATATAGGCGAAAACGCCGTCATTAGGAATAAACATCAACGCATTCGAAATCGTTTTGCCTTTGATAATATATTTCGCTGTCTCGTCAATTCTAAGTTTCGTCGCGTTTTTGAAGGCTAATTTTGCGTTACTTATCTCCGCTTCCCCTAAAGGCTTTGAATGATTGAAGAGTTCTTCGTATCCAGTTAAGGAGAATTTGCTATCGATACAGACAATTTGATGATGCGCCTCTCCATCAAGGAAAATCACGGCATCAGGTTTAAGCTGAGGCTCATCCCCTTTTGCTGCTTGAAGAATGAATTGCGTGTCATAAAGAACGCCCTTCGAGCCTTGAAAAAGGTTATCCAGAAGCATTTCTAACTGGAATTCCCCATATCTTCCACGTTGCTGATTGTTATTTAAAACATCTTTCAAGGAAGTGATTTCTCCTTGTAAGGTATTAATGCTTTTTTGGGCTTCCTGAACCATGCCAAGCTGCTTTTGAAGGCTAATCATAGAATCGCTAGTGCCTTTAAATCCATCGTTTAGGGATTGGTTCACTTTCTCATTGATGGTTCTCATCGACGCATCGATTCTTTCATTCATCGTCTTCATTTGCAAAACCATCGTTTCATTAATGGTTGATTGGAAATTGTTAAGACGAGCCGTGTCGGCTTCGGTCAAAGATTTCATCGATTGCTGCATCGCATTCATTTGCTCGTTTATTTTGCTAGTGACATCCAAAAGCCGCCGGCTCACGGTTTCATCCATCGTAGATACCCGCTCATTGAGATTATTGGTCATGGTTTGCTGAAAATCATTAAGCCGTTTTGTATCGATTTCCGCCCCTTCTTTCATCGCTTTAGTGATTTCGAGAATCTGGTCTTTCATTTTATCATTGATCTGGCCTTCGAATTTCAAAGAGAGATTCTTCTCGAGATTCTCCACTGCCGCTTTGATTTCCGCCGCGCTTTGGATTTGCTCTTTTTCTAGATTTTTAGTGTCGAAAGAGAACGCCCCGCCATTCGTTGATTTTCTTTTTATAAACAAAGCAAGGAGAATAGTAGACATAATGATGGCAAGGGAAGAAATAATTAAGGTCATAAGAGAAATGATGAGTATGCTATTTTCCATAGAGAGTCCTTTCCAAAACGGATCGGCGAGTTCCGTAAAACGAATGATTACAGCCATAAATATTATAATTCGCAAATAAAGCTCATCCCTAATTTTTCTAGAAGAAGGGGTTTTGCGCTTGCTCTATTGTGAGCGTTCCTAAAAAGAAAAGAGTCACCCTAGAAACAAGCGTTACAAACTTTTTTTCGCGTTTTTTTATTATAAATCTAAGCAATTAGAGAAAGAGCCAATCGTCTCTTTTTTCATATTTTTATTCTTGGAAAAGAGTAAATGCCATCGTTATTTATAGTAACCATCGCCTGCAAATCCCTACTCATTTTTGGAAAATATAATTTTACATTTTAAGTTTTTTATAAGGTTTTACCTACTTTTTTAAAGATTGACTTACCAAAAACATAATGTTTTTATAAAACCGAAAAATTATAGGAGGAAGAAAAAATGAAAACTAAGAATTTCGCTTTGTTTGCATTCTTTATAATGACTAGCGCTTCCCTTGCTTCTTGCTTGAATGTTGACGCGTATAAAAAAGGGGCAGCATATTTGAACGCGGAAGAAATCGTGCGGGTCGCAAAAAAGAGCGATAGCGCAATTACAGTAGAAAAGCTTCTCTCTTCATTAGGTTATAGGGGAGACGAAAACTTCACGAATGAAAAGATGATTCTTTTGCTTCATAGAGCATTCCCTAACTTAGATAAGCCAAGTCCTTATTATATGAGTTTCGCGCAAAATCGCGGCTTAAACGAATATTCACTCGCAAATTGGGACGAATTATCGGAAAACCTTCAATCTTC
Organism: Caryophanales bacterium UBA4691; assembly: GCA_002404865.1. Taxonomy (GTDB): domain Bacteria; phylum Bacillota_I; class Bacilli_A; order RFN20; family CAG-826; genus UBA4951. Next base: position 28,123 of record DHKP01000034.1, read on the forward strand.
CTTGGATTATTTTCAATCTCGGTCCTTATTTTTTCCAAAAACGAAACGCGTCGATCAAGATCACCCCTATTACCACTTCAATCCGTATGAGAAACCTTCAAAGCATGACCTTATAACGATTCTAAGAAGAATCCAAGGATACAAAGGGAAAAACCCAGAAGATGATTTCTATAGCTATGTGAACCACGAAGAATTATTTTCCTTAGACCAAAGCTATCGCAACAATTTTGTCGATAAGAAAATCATCGACGAGAATCTAGATGCCTTTTTGAAACAAATCACTGGCGAAAACAAAACTAGAATCGATAATTTCATGGAAACCTATTTTAACGAAGGAGAAAAGAAGAGCAATTTAGCTGGCTTAAAGGATTTATTCGCAAAATTCCAAGAAAAGTCGAAAAGAGACATCTATGAGCTTTTAAAAGAGGAATTCAAACGCTCAAACGAATCGATTTTATTGCCTTATCTATTGGTCACCAAAATGAAAAACACCAAAACGATGGGGAATTACATGGTTTTGCATAATGAAACGCTTCCTTTTTTAAGCGATTTCAATAATCCTGTCAAATTCCTTGCCCCTGCTTACCAATCGTTTGAATCCCTGAGGAGCCTTGTAGGGGGAGACTCGAAAGAGAGATTAAAAAGTTACGAAAGCTTCATGGAGAAATATTTTATCCAACTTAAGAGAATCCTTGCCATTAACCCGATGGTGAAAGAAACAAGCAATGGGCCGCTGAATGGCCTCCCAAAAGTCCGATTAAGACCTTCAGAAGACGAAAACGCGATTATCATAACTGACTTATACGGAGGAAAAACAATAGGCAAAACTTATGACACCAATCGCATTTTGGTTGCCCGTTTCCCTTCGATTGTCGCATTGTTCCTCGCTATATCAGAAGCAAGCGAAGATGAACTTAGAGCTTATTTGATTCATTCCTACATCCAAAGATATAGCTTTTGCTTGCCGAAAGAAATGCGAATGCCGATTTTGGCTATGCAAGGAAAGGAAATGATTAACGAGAAAGAAGAATTCATGCCTTATATTGCAAATGAAATTCTGGATTCTTATCAAAAAACCACTAGTTATGCCAAAAATGTCAAAACGGTCGAAGCCCTATTTCTCGAGCTCAAAAGTGCACTGCAAAAGCGATTCGACGCTAATACGTGGATCGATGGGGAAGGGAAAAAGAAACTAAAAGACAAGCTAAGTAACATGGTAGCGGTCATCATGACGAAAAACATCAAAACAGGCGAAAAGCTAATCTTAAGAACCCACGATTACAAAAACACGAAAGAAGATAGTGGCAGCCTCTATTCCAATTATTGCATCTATAACAAAGCCAGAATGGAACTTCTTAGCAATGAACTAGGCAAAACGGATGGAAAAGCAACCATCTACACAAGCAATGCCTTCATGGCCAACGCTTTCAACGACGTTTCCTCAAATACAATTTTTATTCCGCCAGGATACTTCTTTTCTAAAAAAGAGAGCCATGAGGAAAGCAAAGAAGAGCTGCTTTGTGACTTTGGTTTTGTGATTGGCCATGAGATGACGCATAGCTTTGATAATAACGGTGCATTATTCAACGAAAAAAACGAGCCCGTGAATGAATGGCTTGGCGAAAAAAACATGTTAGAGTTCAAAAGGAGGAATGACAAAGTATCGAAGTTTTATAGCGGATTCGAAGAAGCTCCTGGCTACAAAGAAAAAGGCGAATTAAAAGTCATGGAGGCCACCGCTGACTTAGGAGGATTCAACATGATACTTGACCTTGCGAAAACTTATCCAGAATTTGATTATCGAAAACTATTCTTTTTACTTGCGAAATTAAATTTTTCTTATGTGACTTCCGATTTTTATGTTACCCAAATCAAAAACGATCCGCATCCGCTTGGAGGAGGAAGAATTAACCCTCTTCTCATGCATAGCGATGAATTTAAAGAAGCGTTTAAAGTAAAACAAAAGGACTTTATGTATCTAGCAAAGGAAAAATACGTGAATGTTTGGTAATGCCATTAAGAGCGATGAAACACGTTTCATCGCTCTTAATCAATCCTAGTGCGATTCATCATAAATCGCGCGAATTTCATTAGGCAAATGATTAGGAATCATCTTCTTGATTCTATTTTCGTTCCCATCTTTAATCGCTTCTTCATAGTACCAGCACTTAAATTCAATCATCGCCAAAGTTTTCGCTAATGAGGCAATCTCTTGCTCCACTTTTTCTTTTTGTTTTTCGAAAAGTTCTTTTCTTTTTGCGTAAGTAGATGGCCCTTCTTTGCACCAATCCATGAAGCGCTTGATGTCTTTTATCTCTAATCCCGCTTTCTTTAGGCATTCAACCACACGAAGCGATTCTTTATCTTCTGGTGAAAATTGACGAACGCCACTCTTTTTCTCCAAATGTGGAAATAGTCCCTCATTATCGTAATAGCGAAGTGTTGACACCGGCAAATGGAATTCGCGAGAAACCTCTCCGATTGTATTCATAGAATTTACCTCCGAAAATACTTGACCTAAAGTTACCTTAAGGTATTTCAATATTAATATAATTAGGAGAGGGAGATTCATCAATATGAGCAAAGTTCTTATTATCTCAAGTAGTCTTAGATACGGTAGCAATTCTGAAATACTCGCGAGAGAATTCGAAAAGGGAGCAAAGGCAAAAGGACATAATGTCGTTTTTGTTTCATTAAAAGGCAAAAACATTAAATATTGTGTTGGATGCCTTACTTGCCAAAAAACAAAAAAATGCATCTTAGATGACGATATGAAATCGTTATTGCCCTTAATGAATGAGGCGGATGCAATTTGCTTCGCAAGCCCGATTTATTATTACGAAATGTCAGGCATCTTAAAAACGGTGCTAGACCGTTCTAATCCCCTATACGATGGCGATTATCGCTTTAAAGACATTTATCTAATCGCAACATGCGCGGATTCTGACTCTAGTTGCCTAGAGCGCTTCATTCATTCGATAGAAGGTTGGAGTGAATGCTACCCTCGTTCTAGTATCAAAGGAATCGTCCGCGGCGTTTCCTTAACAGACTCAAATTCGGCAATAGAAGCGCCCGCCCTACAAAAAGAAGCCTATGACATGGGTTACTCAATTTAGGAAGAGAAAGCAATGGTAAAACAAGAAGCAGGTAGAAATAGCCTCGGCGGATTCGCGGATGAATTCGCCACCTATAATGACGATGTCTTATTCGGAGAAGTGTGATCAAACGATAATAACTTAACTCTAAAAGAAAGATGCGTTATCACCATTTCCACCCTAGTAGGAAAAGACATCACCGACGATTCTTTAAAATATCATTTATCGAACGCGAAAAAGAATGGCGTCAGTCGAAAGGAGATAGCGGATATTTTAACGCATATCGCTTTTTACGCTGGCTGGCCTAATGCCTGGGCAGCGCTAAAAATGGCAAAAGAAGTCTATGGGGATGACAATATATCCAATCATGGCGGAATATTCGGAATGGGCGAAGAAAATGTCGCCTATCAAAAATATTTCACGGGCAAATCGTATTTAAAGATGCTCACCTCTAAAGATAATGGCATAGCCGTCGCGAACGTGACATTTGAACCAGGATGCAGAAACCATTGGCATATTCATGCCGCTAAAGAAGGCGGCGGGCAATTATTGCTAGCAATTGAAGGAAAAGGAATCTATCAAGAGAAAGGGAAAGATCCCGTTATTATGACTCCAGGAACTGTCGTTTTCGTTCCAAGTAACGTTGAGCATTTCCATGGGGCATATCCCACTTCCTGGTTCTCGCATCTTGCCATAGAAATTCCTGGCAAGGATAGTAAAACGATTTGGCTCAAGGAAGTTAATGAAGAAGAATATCTAAAAGCAATGACCACTATAAAAGAATAATCTACGCAAAACGCCCCTATTTATATCGATAAGTCTAAATAAGGGCTTTTTTGTTTTTGGTAATTATTGATGCTCCGCTAAAGATGAAAAACGCTTTTTGTCTTCTTCGTCTAGAACATAAGTTTTATCGGTGCCGAATATTTTAGCAATGTTAGAGCAATGCGATGCAACACGCTCATAGCAATTGACGATATCAACGTAAATGAGCTCAACGAAGCGGCTGGAGATAGTGCCATCCATCGTCGTTTCTTCTTCAAAGTGGTGATCGATAGTGGCGTCAAGTTTCTCTAAGAAATCACGACGTTCTTGAATGACTTCAATCCCAAGCGTTTTATCCGCTTTCTCATAAACTTCAATCGTTTTAGCGATGAAAGTAATGACCTTATCGGTGACGCTAGAGAAAAACTCTTTTTCATTCTCCGTTAATTCATCTTTCTTTTCTTTAATCTCGCTATAGAAATTAACAAGATTCTCGCCATAATCGCCAATACGTTCGATATCTTTGCTTGCCTTTAAAATGCTAAGCAATAAGGCAACGTCATCTTCCGAAAGGTTCTCCTTATTGCAGCTAGAGAGATATTCGTTTAATTGACGGTCAATCATGTCGACGTTCGATTCGATGTTGTGAACGAATTCAACGTCTTCGTCTTTGAAAGAGATTAGATATTCCTTGATCGTCTCGAACATCATTTTGGTGTATGAGAACATAATCAATGTGCGTTTTTTTGCTAGCGCTAAACCTTCAGAAGGGAAACTTTTCATCAAGCCATAATCAAGCGGTTCGATTGGCTCGATTTTCTTTTGATTGCTCGTCGGAATCATTTTATTAATCATTTTCGTAACTGGTTTAAGCAAGGCAAAGAAAATCGCACCCGTCACCAAATTGAAAATCAAATGGCATAAAGCGATTTGGATCATCGGCGATACATACCATTCACTCACTTTCCCTGAAGCGTCCACCACGCCTAAATTGCCTGCATTTGATAGCCAATCGCGGAAAATGTAAATGACGCCCATGAACAATAAAGAGCCCGTCACGTTGAAAATAACATGGAACAAGGCAACTTTCTTACTTTCTTTACTCCCGCCGATAGAAGCAAAAATCGCCGTGGATGTCGTGCCGATATTCGCGCCGAAAATGATCGGAAGGATGCCGAATAAAGAAATCGCCGACCCAGCGCTTACGGCGTATAGCCCTTGCGCTACGCCAACAACCGCGCTCGAGCTTTGCAAACAAATAGTAGCAACGATACCGATTAAAAACCCTAACCAAGGGCTATCGTTAAGCGTGGAGAATAAAGCTACGAAAGCAGGCTCTTCTGCGATTTTGGATAAATAAAGCTGAACGATCCATAATCCCAGGAATATTGCGCCAAAAGCAAAACAAAGTTCGCCGATATTCGACCATTTTTTCTTGGTAGCGAATAATAGAATAATCGAGCCAAGGAAAAGCACTAACGGAAAATATTCCATAAAAGGAATCGAAACGATAAAGGCTGTAATCGTTGTCCCGATATTCGCGCCGATGATAACGGCACTAGCTTGTTCAAAGCTCATGACCCCGGCGCGAACTAATCCAATCGTCAAAGCGCTCGTCCCGCCAGAAGTCTGGATAATAGCGGTAAGGCCAGTTCCAACAAGTAGGCCAATCAAAGGGTTTTTGCCTAATCTATTGATGACATTGGATAGACGGCTCGATGCCATCTTCTTTAACGTCGAAGAAAGACTTGTGATGCCATATAGGAATAATCCTAGGCCTCCAAGCGTCATAGTCCAAAAAGCTACTTCGTTCCAAGAAAACATATTTATGTTGCGATTTTCACAACGTTTGTAATTATCGCTTAATGTAAAATTTTTGTAAATGTATATCGGCTGTTTTTGCTTGAAATTTGATAGTCTATACGGAATTTGCAAAGAAAATGATAAAAGGTTTTTGTGCTTTATTAATTTAAAAAGCTACGCCTCGAATTGGCGTAGCAATCAAAATCAAAAGCGTTATTTCATGGTGCCGAAGATGCGGTCGCCAGCATCGCCTAACCCTGGGCAAATATAGGCGTTTTGATTGAGTTCGCGGTCAAGAGCGCCGATATAAAGAGGAACTTCTGGATTCGCTTTTTCAAAAGCCTCTACTCCTTCTGGAGCGGCGATAATGCAAATGAAGGAAATCTTTTTGGCGCCGTGTTTGCGGAGCATCTTAATCGCGTCAATCGCAGAGCCGCCAGTTGCAAGCATCGGATCGAGGATATAGACATCCATATTTTCAAGCCCGCTAGGGAGTTTGCAGTAATACTCGTGCGGCTCATGGGTAACTTCATCGCGGTATAAACCGATATGCCCAACATGAGCGGTAGGAATTAATGCGGTCATCCCGTCAACCATCCCCATGCCGGCGCGAAGAATTGGAACGAAGCATAATTTGCTGCCTTCCACCATTGGCTGAATGGTATCTTCGATTGGAGTATGGATTTCAGTTGGGACGGTCTTTAATCCGCGCAAGGCCTCAAATCCTTCCATCATCGCAATCTCCTTCACGAATTGGCGGAATTCGCTTGTCGGGGTTTCTTTCATTCTAAGATGAGAAATTTTGTGTTTTAGCAAAGGGTGATCAAGAAGAGTGATGTTCGGGTAATCTTTGATATTCATAGCTTTTCTCCTTATTTATTGTCTTCTATTTTAGCTGGTTCTTGTTTTTCGCGGAGCATGATATTCATTAAAATTCCTAAAATCATGCTCACGGCCGTGGACGTGATAGTGACGGTCGTATCTTTGATGACGAAACTAATCACTAAGCCACCGATTCCAGCAACTAGAATTGAAGATGCAACGAAGATGTTTTTGGTTTTCGACATATCGATTTGCTCATTAATAAGCATCTTCACGCCACTAGCGGCGATGAAGCCATATAGGAGAAGGGAGACGCCGCCCGTCACACAAGCAGGAATCGTTTCAACAATCGACATTATCGGGGAGAGGAATCCTAGTAGGATGCTCATGACACAAGCAAGGAGAATGACTTTCACACTCGCAATTTTGGTAACCCCGACCACTGCCACGTTTTCGCCATACGTCGTATTCGCAGCGCCACAAAGCACACCGCTTACCGCTGTAGCGATTCCATCCCCCATCAAAGTTCTTGATAACCCTGGGTCAGCAAGTAAGTCGCGGTCAATAATGCCAGAAAGGTTTTTATGATCGCCAATATGTTCACAAATCGTAACCAAGGAAACTGGGATGAATAATAAAGCGATGCTTCCAATTTGCGGACCCGTAACCGGGGCGGCTGCCTTGAAGTTCTCTGGAAGGAAGATAAAGCTTGGAAGATCTAAGAAACTACGAATACTGATTTCTTTGAAATTATTCACAATCGGAGAGAAATCGATGATGTGGAAATAATCGTTATGGCAGCCATAATAGCCAATCGCGGTAAATACTGCGGCAGTCAAATATCCTGCAAGCATCCCCATTACAAAAGGGATAAGGCTCAAGGTTTTTTTGCCATAATGCGCGCAGATAGCGGTCGTAGCCATCCCGACAATTCCAGAAAGAATCGCAATAAGATTGTAGCTATCGCCATTTCCGCTGCTCGACATAAGGTTATTCACTGCGCTAACGCTCAATCCTAACCCAATGACCATAATGACCGGTCCAATGACAATAGTAGGAAGCAACTTGTTTAGCCACTTGACACCGGCGAAGCGAATGATCATAGCGACAACGACATACACTAAGCCAACCATCGCCATGCCAATGGGAAGCGCCCAAACGTTTCCAAAGAATCCGATGACGGTTTCTCCAGCGTTAGCGGCATGCGCTAATCCGTCACTCCCCATGCTAGCTGGAAGTGCCCCTAGCATCAATGCGCCGCTCATCGGGGCGATATAAGCAAAACTAGAAGCGAGAAAGACGGGGCTCTTCATTTTGGTGAGCACCAAGTAAATGATGGTGCCGATTCCAGCCGCGACAAGAGTAGGCGCTATCATCGTTTGCGCTAAGCTTTGGCCATAGATGTTGATATAAGAAACCTTCGCCCCTGCGTTAAGGAATCCTTCGCCAACCGTAAGCGGAGTAGCGAACACGAGAAGTGGAACGGTGATGCAAGCGACAAACATCGCAAGCACATGTTGAATGGCCAAGATAATCCACTGCGAGATTTTCTTGGGGCTCTCGTTAACATCGAGAATTAATTTTTTTGCTTGGTCCATGCCAAAGCCCTCCTTTGTTTTGCCATTTCGCATTAAGAAAAAGGGACCTAGATGACTAAGCCCCTAAAACTGAAACGAGATGGAATTTAGAAACTGAAACTCCGAAGAAGAAAATACTACCCCTATGTTTTTTCAAACGGTTGAGGGTTTCTTCTATTGACTCCATGTTTTGTTTCCGGTGGAAGACTCTACCATAAACAACTAGCAAAAAACAATGACTTTATTTTTCTCAAAATTTCAGAAGAAGGGATTTTGCGATAAAAAAATAAATCCACTGCAATTAATTTCATTCGATGGCATCTTGTTTTCAGCCATAAAAAAGTAGTTTTTTCCAAAAATTAGTGAAGTTTATTCCATTTCAAATGTAAGGGCTTTCCGCAAAAATGGTCATGAAATCATTATTAAGGAGCGGAAAATGAAAACTCGTAAAAAACTTCTTTGCATTGTCCCGTTTGTGGCTCTGCTATTTTCTTGCGGCACTACGCCGAATAAGAACAAACCCCTCATCTTCTTCAATCGCCAACCTTCGATGCCGGATGCTTCTGGAATCGACTATAAGACCATGCAGTTTTCCGAAAACACCTTCTATGTTGGCTTCGACGCCATTAGCGGAGGAGACGTGCAAGGGCAAATGATCCTTGATTACTTCAAAACGAAAACCGCTGAGGAAGTCGACCGAAACAAAGACGGAAAGCTTGGCTATGTCCTTGCGATTGGCGACGAAGCCCACAATGATTCGAGAGCAAGAACCATCGGCATCCGAAAAGCGCTAGGTACTTTAGTTACCGAAAAATCGAAAGCGCATGAAAACTATAAAGCAGGCGTGAATCAGGAAGGGGAAATAGAGCTAAAAGATAAGAAAATCAAAGTTGTTGAATTAGCTTCCCAAGTCATGGCGGCCGATGATGGAGCTGGTTGGAATGCGGATGCCGCAGGCAAAGCCTTTAGAGAATGGAGCGGTTCGATTGGCAAGGAAATTGATTTTGCCGTTTCCAATAATGACGGCATGGCAGGAGGAATGAGAGGCTCGACCGGTTGGATCGAAACTCTCCCCCTATTCGGATATGACGCGAATGCCGACGCTTTAGAAGCAATCAAAAATAAGAAAATGACCGGAACAGTTTCGCAGAATGTCGATGCCCAAGCAGCGGGCGTTCTCCAATTGATACGCAACATCATTGATGGAGAAAAAGGGGAAAATATCATCAAAAAGGGGTTCAGCGAGCCCGATAAATGGGGCAATAAGATTACGCCAAAGATGGATTACATCGAAAAAGATAGAGCCATCATGGCGAATAATTCCGCAGTCACTGCCATAAACGTAGACTCCTATATTGGAGCAAAACGCGACGAAGGAATCAAAGACATCACTAAGCAAAAAGACATCAAGAAAATCAAAGTCTGGCTTGATTTGTACAATGGCTCCGATAACTTCTTAAGCGCTTCATATTGGCCAGCCCTAGACCACTATCAAAAGCTCATGAACATTGAAATCCACAAAGTGGAAGGCGATGGGCAAGAAGAAAAATCCGTATCCGAGAAATTTGTCAACTTGGGGAAATACGATGCTTACGCCATCAATATGGTCAAAACGAACTCCGGGTCTATTTACACAAAGAAACTCCATTAAAAAAGTATGAAGAAATCATACATCCTCGAAATCGACAATTTGTCGAAATCATTCGGTGACAATCACGTTCTTCGCCGCGTGAGCCTCAAAATCAAGACCGGGTCCATCTTGGGCTTAATGGGAGAAAACGGCGCTGGCAAAAGCACATTGATGAAATGCCTTTTCGGCGTTTACCCTAAAGACGAAGGCACAATCGTTTTCCAAGGGAAAAAGGCAGATTTTCTGAATCCGAAAAACGCATTGGAGCATGGGTTAGCCATGGTTCATCAAGAATTGAACCAATGTCTAGAGAGGAGCGTAGTGGACAACCTCTTTTTAGGGCGCTATATCGTGAACCGTTTCGGAATAATCGACGAAGCGAAAATGAAAGAAAAGGCCATGCGCCTATTCCGCTCTTTGTCGTTAAATATCGACCCGACGGTTCTAGCGAAAAAGCTTTCCGTTTCAGAACGGCAGATGGTCGAAATCGCCAAAGCCGTTTCTTATGAGGCGAAAGTGATTATTCTCGATGAGCCCACCTCTTCTCTTTCCGACCGTGAAATCGCTAGGCTATTCGAAATCGTTTTATCGCTAAAGAAAAAAGGCGTTTCTTTCATCTACATCTCCCATAAAATCGACGAGATTTTCAAAATATGCGATGAAATAGCCGTGCTTCGCGATGGAGAGCTCATCATGAATAAACAAGCGAAATCGACGAATATGGATGAGCTTATTGTAGCGATGGTGGGAAGGCCTCTTACAAACCGCTTCCCCGTTTTAGACAATGAGCCAGGGGAAACCGTTTTGGAGGTAAAAAACCTCTCCACCGCTTATTCCCCTATCTTAAAAAACATAGATTTCAGCGTCAAAAAAGGTGAAATATTCGGGATTTATGGCTTAGTTGGGGCTGGGCGAAGCGAACTATTGGAGGCGTTATTTGGTTTACGAAAACTTGCGACGGGATACCTCAAATACCATGGAAAAAGATTACGGTTCAACGGGGCCAAAGAAGCGATGTCTTATAACTTTGCGCTTGTGACGGAAGAAAGGAAGATCAACGGAATATTCTCGAAAGCGGATTTGGTTTTCAACACAACGATCACTAATCTAGAGCGTTACTTGAAATGTCGCGTTTTGCAAGCAAAGAAGATGGAGGCTGCCACAAAAAAGGAAATGGAGCGCTTAAAAACGAAAGCCAATTCTATCTTCGACCCGATCACATCGCTATCAGGAGGGAATCAGCAAAAGATCATTTTGGGGAAATGGATAGATAGAAACCCCGATATTTTCTTGATGGATGAGCCAACGCGAGGGATCGACGTTGGGGCAAAATACGAAATATACGAATTGATGGTAGATATGGCTAAAGCAGGCAAAACCATCATTGTCGTCACATCGGAAATGCCAGAGATTTTAGGTATCACCAACCGTATCGCCGTGATGAGCAATCATCGATTGAGCGGAATCGTTAATACAAAAACCACAACGCAAGAGACGTTATTGCGCTTATCGGCCAAATATTTATAGAGGTGGCAAAAATGGCAAACAAAGTATCTCTACGCAAAGAAATGACATCTCCCTTGGAAACGGACAAAAAGGTCCAAGCTTATTTAGACCGCCTTTCCTTTTTGCGAAAAGAAGGTTCCACGAAAATCGCCGCCCTAAAAGAAGAACTTTATTCTATCAAGCACGCCAAAATCATCGATGAGGTAACAAGGAATAGGATAATTCTTTCTAATAAAGCGCTTCTCAAAAAGGCGGAAGAAGACAAAAAAGAAAAGAAGGGCGAGATTCAAGAAGTAGCAAAAGAAGCAATTGGCTATATCTTAGAAATCTCGCTCCCTTACGAAAAGGAAATGGCTCATAAAGGGAAAAAACTTCTTGCTCTAGATAAGCCGACTCATCGCGCGAAAGTAAAGGAGATAAAAGAGCGTTATCGTAAAGACGAAAGCGAATGTAAAGCGAAGAACGAAGAAAGACTTTTGGCGTTTAAAGAGGAAAAAGAAAGGAATCTAGCGAACTTTAGTTCGATTGAGAAAGCGCAATATAAAAAGGAATTGGGGAACTTAAAAAGCGAATGCAAGGATGATTTGAATTCGATTAGAGTCGCCTTTCTTTCTTCCCTTCGCGACGAGAAGAATCGGCACTTAAGTGTCATTTCAAAAAAGAAAGACATGGCATTTAATGCCTATTTATCCCGTTATAACAAAATTAGCAATGTCAGAGATGGCAAAGTAAGCCCAAGTGAGAGCATAGAGAAAAGATTCAAAAATTATCTCTATTCCTTCTCTTTAAAAGAAACGTTAATCAATAACGCTTTATATATCGCTGTAGCCTTTTTCTTTATCGCTTGCTTCATCGCTTCCCCTCTTTTAGGCTCAGGCAACATCCTTACTTGGGAGAACATCTCCGGATATCTAGAAAGCGCCTCATCGCGAATCTTCTTCACATTAGGAGTCGCGGGACTCATCGTATTAGGAGGGACAGACCTTTCGGTCGGAAGGCTACTCGGATTAGGAAGCGTATGCGTTGGCTTCTTGCTCCATGATGGTACCCTTCCCTCGACGTTATTCGGGCACTTCATCAATCTAGATGGAATCCCGGTGGAGCTAAGAGTCGTTTTAGCCTTACTCATCGCAATCTTAGCGACCACGCTATTTTCTTCGATCGCAGGATTCTTCACGGCAAAATTTAAAATCCATGCCTTCATTACCACCTTATCCACCATGATGATCGTTTATGGATTAGGGTATGTCGCTACCTCTGGCACTCCAACAGGACCGCCCGACGTCAAAGGGATAGACGATGTTATATTGGGGAGAATCGGCGGGAGCGATGGCTTCCCAAAATATATCATTTACGCAATAATCGCTATCGCCATCGTGTGGTTTATTTGGAACAAAACCAGATTCGGAAAGAATATGTTCGCGGTCGGCGGGAACAAAGAAGCGGCGACTGTATCTGGCATCTCTTGCTTTAAAGTCACATTCCTCGTTTTTGTCATGGCGGGTATCCTATATGGATTTGGCTCCTTCTTCTTTGCTTTTACTTCTAACCCAGCATCCAACGCTGGATATGGCTATGAATTGGACGCGATTGCCGCTTGCGTGGTTGGAGGAGTGTCGTTTTTAGGGGGTATAGGAAAAGTAAAAGGCGCCGTGATCGGGTGCTGCATTTTCACAGGACTTAGCTATGTTTTGTCCTTGATGGGCGCTTCTTCCTATTATCAGTTCATTATTAAAGGGACTATTTTGCTCGCGGCAGTTTCATTAGATTCTCTCCGCTTTGCCAAAAAGAAATAATCCTTACAAAAATAACGGGGCTTTCGCCTCGTTATTTGTTTTTAGAACTGTTGGCCCGGATCAAGGCTCATCGTGATGCTCTTATAAGTGATTTTCGCTGACGCCTTATCGAAATTATCTTTAAAGCAAAGGCGAGCGTTCACCCATGCGCCATCCGTTTTCTTAAAAGTGAAAGTATCCGCTAACTTAACCGTATTGGTCTCTTGTCTCACGCCATCCACTGTCCTAGTAGAGCTAGAAAGCTCGCTAATAAAGCCAATCGGAGAATAAGAGCCACTAGTATCGCTCACCTTGAAATCCTCTTTTTTCGTCTCTAGGGAAAAAGCATCGTTCCCCGGCTCCAAAATGCTCACATAGAACGAATAATAGGTATTATTTCCGTTGCAGTTATTGAGCACTTCATAGGTCGAATAATAATAGTAAGCGTCAGAGCTATCCTCTTCATTACAAGAAGTCATCATAAACAAAGAGGCTACGCTAAGTATGCCAATTCCAATTTTTCTTTTTAAATTCATTGTCGTTCCTCCGAAAACAAAAATATTTTAGCCACTTTCAAATAGAAAACTAGAGAAACGTTCCTCCTTGGCAAAGGGTTTAAGGACTTACCTCGCTAGTTACTAGAATAGAAAGGGGCAGTTTTTCTTTCTAAACGCAAAATAGGAGAGCAAAAAAATTTCTAACAGCACACCAAATTG
>DHKP01000011.1 GCA_002404865.1 Caryophanales bacterium UBA4691
TGAAGACGCGGATTTTTATTTTAATTGGAAAATTTTGGTAAAAGTTATCATATTCTAAATGCATATATTTTTAGATGTGAAATCGTCATTTGTGTCTTGATTGGCCACATTCCTAAAAAGAAAAGGAAGTTGCCTATTGGCTAGTAACAACTAACGCAACCGGTCTTTCTCACTCTTAAGATTTAGTCTTTTATTGATGGCAAAGAACGTGACAATCGATGGTTACAAAGTTAGTTGAAGCAAGTAAAATCACTTCCCTTGATTTATTTAGTTCCCAAAACTAAGATAAGTAGCATTGGAAATTAAATGAGCAAAATGTTTAATTTCCGCTAGCAAATTTGTTTATTGATACTTACTTAGGAGAACATATATGGGAATAAGAATTTTTACTGACGCCGGATCTAATTTATTCGGTTCCATCATTAAAGGAAAAAAGCTAGACATCACTCTTTTGCCTATGTCTTTAAGGATCAAGGACAAAGAATATTTGTGCTATGAAGATAATCTCGATGCTTCCGAGCTTTCAAAAAGCTTTTATCTAGAAATGGAAGCGGGGGCGATTCCTCATACTTCTTTGCCAAACCCAGGCCTATTTCTAGAAAAAGCAACGGAAGAAGTCAAACGTGGCAATAAAGTGATTTGCATTACTTTATCGAGCGGGGTTTCTGGAACTTACCAAAGCGATTTCTTGATTGCTCAGCAAATTAATGAAGAGATGAAAGAAGAAGTTGTCAAAGTCATTGATTCTAAAACGGCGGGGTTTGGCGAAGGCATGATTGCGATTTTTGCTGATCGGCTAGTGAAAGAAGGACTATCTTTTGAAGAAATAATTGCAAAAACTGAAGGTTATCTTTCTACGGTTAGAAGTGAATTTACGGTTAATAGCATTAAGTATCTCGCTAATACTGGCCGGATTTCTAATTTTAAAGCGACAATCGCAGATGTTTTGAATATCAAGCCTCTTTTATATGGATCGAATGAAGGAAAAATTGTTCCCTTCGCTAATGTTAGGGGCAGAAAAAACGCCTTAAAAAAGCTTTCCGAAAATGTGGCGATGAATATCGCTAATAAGGACGAAACAATTTATATCACGCATTGTAACGCCCTCGAAGATGCGAAATTCTTCGAAAGGCTCCTTCACGAAAAAGGGATTTTCCATACCGAAATCTACTATTTTGACTTAGTGACTGGTGCCCATGTTGGCCCAGGAACAATCGCGGTTTTCTATGAAGGGAACAATCGTAATATCAGTCGAAAAAGCCTTATTCAAACGATTTTAGGCAAGAAGTAATTCATTTCGTAATTCTTGAACTATCATCTTTAAAAATTGTAGAACCTCGAATGATGCCCTTTTTTAGCCGCTATAACGTGTTAGAAATAAAGGAGAAAGCTATGGACAAATAGTTGCCTAAATTCATCAACACGCAGATCAACTAAGAAATTTATAGTGCTGAGACATATTACCTTGTTGCCGAATATTATCGAGCGAAGGGTTCACTCGATTTCCACAGCTGGTTTAGAAAGCAAGCTTCCGAAGAAATAAAACATGCAAAAAATTCCCTGAATGCCTTCAAGACTTAGGTGAGGCGGATCGTTATTTCCACTGAAGTCTTAAAAGAGAAATTTAAGGATTTCCCGATTCCTTGCTTTTCCTAATTAAGCATGAAAAAGAAGTGTCTTCCTCGATTATTTCGCTTTATAAACTAGCATCTGAGCTTTTAGACATTATTACGATTACGACAAATTTCTTTGACTGGTTTATCGGTGAATAAGCGGAAGAAGAAAGGCATTCTATTGATTTGCTTGCTAAATTTGACTTGTTCCCCAAAGATGGCGGGCTAGTTCACACCAATTAGATAGAGCGCCAACTATCGGCGGGAAATAGAAGGGCGAAGCGATTTGCCTTCTCTTTCTTTAAAAATGTCGTTTTCATTTTTGCTTTTTCGCACAATAATGAAAGCGGAAGAAGGAAAAAAGATGAAAATTAAATTTAAAGCCGCTCCATATTTGTTTCCAATGCCAGTTCAAATGGTCGCTACCTATAATGAAGATGGCTCTACCGACATTATGAATGCTGCCTGGGGAGGAATTCTCGATACTGATTTGCTCGTCCTAAGCCTAGATGAATCTCACAAAACAAGCGCGAATATTAAACGAAACGGTGCCTTTACTTTGTCGATTGGCACTAAAAAATACGCCAAAGAGTGTGACTATGTTGGCTTAGTGAGCGGAACTGTCGAACCTATGAAATTTAGTAAAGCCGGTTTTCATAGCGAACGAAGCGAAAGCGTCAATGCGCCGATTGTGAAAGAATTTCCGCTTTGTTTAGAATGTGAAGTCGAAAAAATCACTAATGATGACCTCGGCTTTTTGGTTTATGCGCGCATTAAGGATATATTAGTGGACCAAGATATCTTAGACAAAGAAGGACAAATTGATGTCACAAAAATGGATCCAATTTTATGGAGCCAAATCGATTCGTCTTATTACGCAATCGGTAAAATGGTCGGGAAAGGATTCAAAATCGGCACCCCGTTATTAAAGAAGTAGCGTATAACAAAAAATAGTCGCAATTATCGCGACTATTTTTCTTTTTTCATTTCAACTTCCAATAAATGAGCTTCTAATTTTTCGAAAGTTTCTTCGCTTAGATCGTGTTCGATTTTGCAAGCATCAATCAAAGCCTGTTTCTCACTTACGCCGATCTCTTCAAGCAAATGGCTGATGACTTTATGGCGATGGTATGTGCTTTCGCCGATGCTTTTCCCGCTTTTTGTCAAAAAGATATTCCCATTCGCCTCATCGACTTCCACAAAGCCTTTTTCCTTCATTTTCTTAAGGGCAATGGAAATCGAAGGCTTGCTATATCCCATACTATTGGCGAGATCGACTGAACGAACAACGCTCATTTTCTCGTGGAGCATCACAATTCGCTCCAAATAATCTTCTAATGATTCTTGAGCATCCATATTTTTGGCCTCTTCTTTGCATTAATTTACACGAATTGAAGGGAAAACGCGAAAGAAATGCAAATTGTCTTTTGAAAATTTTGTCATTTTTGATTTTAGGATGCGAAAACGATAAAAAGGAATGGAATAAAAAGCAAGTTCTATCGCTTTTAGCGATAAAGACAATTAAAATAGAATATGGTATGAAAAAATTGTTCGCAAATGGAAGTTGGCAAAAGATACTGGCGCTCTTTTTTATCTTTTTGCAAATTGTTCTTGTTGCGACTTTCGCATATCTATTTGCGGTGGATGGCTTGTACCGAGGAGCCTATGTTCCTTTGCTAGGGACCTATCTCGCGCTACAAATATTTTTTGAATGCTATGCATTCTATACGACAACCGAACCCGAATATAAAATCGCCTGGATGTTCGCGATTGGCGCATTGCCGATTGTTGGGATTTTGTTTTTTGTTTTGTTTGCTAATAAGCGTATTGCCCCTCGAAAGAAAAGGGCTTCTATTCGTTTAATGAAGCGGCTTTCTCTTGAGCCCACTAGTATCGACACCAAAAAGAGGATTCTCGCTAAAGATCCTAACGCCGCTGCTATTGCCCGCTATATTGAAGAAAGCTCTGGCAATGGTTGTTTTGAGAATACAAGTGTGAGCTATTACCCCTTCGGCCAAGATGCTTACCCGATGATGCTAGAGGACTTAAAAAAAGCGAAGCATTATATTTTCCTAGAATATTTCATCATTTCCGAAGGAGAAATGTGGAACGGGATTCTCGATATTTTAAAAGAAAAAGCCAAGGAAGGCGTCGATGTCCGTGTGATTTATGATGATTTTGGTTCTTTGACCACTCTTCCTGCTGATTACACAAAAATTTTGAATAGCTATGGCATCAAAGCTCATAATTTTCGTCCCATCAAGCCATTCGTATCTGTTAAATTAAACAATCGCGATCACCGTAAAATTTTAGTGATTGATGGTCACACCGGGTATACGGGCGGTATTAATATCGCAGATGAATATATTAATAAGAAATTGCGTTTTGGTATTTGGAAAGATAATGCGGTTCGTCTTTTTGGGGGAGGGGTCTACAACTTGACCATGGCGTTCCTTGGCCAATGGAAGACTGCATTTGAGAAAAACTTCAATATCGATTTTTATTATTATTCTGCGAATACTTTCATCGCTGAAGCAGGGGGATTCCCTATAACGGATGGCTTTGTTCAACCTTATAACGATATTCCTTTTGATTATAGCGCTGTGGGGCAAAACGTTTATCTTTCTTTAATTGCTAGGGCGGAGCGATATTGCTATATCACTACCCCATACCTTATCTTAAACCGGGAAATGAACGAAGCGCTAAAACGTGCTGCCTTAAGTGGGATCGACATTCGCCTCATTACGCCCGGGATTCCCGATAAGAAGCAAGTATATCAGCTTACAAGAAGCTATTATGGCGAACTTCTTGAAGCGGGGGTGAAAATTTATGAATATACGCCTGGGTTTATCCACGCAAAAAGTTTTTTGGTCGATGACCATCTAGCCGTTGATGGAACTATTAACCTCGATTATCGTTCCCTCTATCTTCACTATGAAAACGCGGTATTCTTCGCTTATAGTAAAGCTTGCCTTACGATGAAAGAGGATTTCGAAAAAACGTTCGCCTCTTCTAAAGAAATTACGATGGAAGATTATCGAAAAATGAAACGGAAACGGGGTTGGCTATGGCCGATTTTAAGATTGATCGCGCCTTTATTATAAATAGTTTAATCTAGAAACAAGGAGTTATATGGAAATTAAGGAACTGATGATCGATGGAGAAAAAGCCTACGAATTAAAAAACGATGAACTTGACGTTATCGTTTCTTCGTTTGGGGCTGGCATTTATTCTTTAAAATACCATGAGCGAAACATGGTTATTACACCAAAGGATTACATGGTTTATTGCTATAGTGATGGCTACTATGGCAAAACCGTTGGCCGAATCGCAGGGAGAATCGAAAACGGAGTTTTGAAATTTCGTGACAAAGAATATGAACTTCCTACTAACGAAAATGGCAATACTCTTCATAGTGGCGGAGAAGGATTTTCATTTCAAAAATTCCTTGGAAGAATAAAAGATAATGAACTCATTCTTTCTCTTGATTCAGAGGATGGCGATTCAAATTTTCCAGGAAATCTCCATCTTGATGTCATTTATTCCTTGAATGGTAATTCCTTAACAATCCGTTATGAATCGACTAGTGACCTAGATACCCCAGTCAATTTCACCAACCATTCTTATTTCAATCTTGGCGAAGACGACGCTGAAAACCTAGTCTTACGCTTAGCGAGCAATGAAGTGGAACGCTACAGCAAAGAACTCATTCCTTTGGGATTAGAAACAGTGCGCGATTGCTTAGATTTTAGAGAAGGAAAGAAAATTGGCGATGATATTGCTGATTCGTATTTGCATCTTACTCGTACCAATGGCTATGACCATTGCTTCTATTTAAATGAAAAAAAAGAAGGGGAAGCGCCGATTTCTTTAAAAGGAAATTCAGTTTGCTTAGATATCTTCACAACCCTTCCTGCAGTGCAGGTCTATAGCTCGAATTTCTTTCCTGATAATTTAATCGCGAATAACGATAAACCTTTTTATGCTCATAATAGCGTAGCGATTGAGCCTGTTTATTTGCCAATGGATTTTGAAGAGATGGTTAGTAAAGCTTACGAAAAGAAAATCAACACCATCCGTTATGAATTTCACAAAATTGGAGAATGATTTATGGTTGAAAAAACAATCAAAGAAGCAGTTTATTATGCCGAAAAGCATCTAGGGCTAAAAGAAGAAGACGCAATTTATTTTACGAATCTATTGCTTGCCTATTGCGACGCCAAAGCTCCATATGAAGGGGAAATAGACGAATCGCACTTTTCTTCTTTACAAGTTCCTGATGAAATCGTGGATGATTTCGTATCTTATTTTGTTTCGAAAGGCATTGATGAGGGGGAAGCTTCTAGAAAAGCGACCTATATCATGGGGATTCTTTCTCCTCTACCTAGCGAAGTGAATTCAGCTTTCTTCTCTTTGTATCGTGACGATCCCTCTCATGCGACGGATTATCTTTATCGTTTATCAATCGCTAACGATTACATTGCTAAAACCAAAGTTGATAAAAATGAAGTATGGACCGCCACCTATCCATCTTCCCCATCCTTGGAGATTTCGATTAATCTTTCGAAACCGGAGAAAAACAATAAAGACATTGCAAAATTGGTGAAAGCCCCTTCGACTAATTCCTATCCTCGATGCGTTTTATGCAAAGAGAATCTCGGCTTTGAAGGGAATAGCCATCATCCAGCTCGCGAAAACATCCGTATCATTCCTTTGACCTTGGCGGGCGGAAGGTGGTATTTCCAATATTCCCCTTATGTCTATTATTATGAGCATTGCATTCTTTTCTATGAAAAGCACATTCCGATGGAGATTTCTCCTTGGACGATGACTTGCCTGTTTGATTTCGTGGATCAATTTCCTCATTTCTTTATCGGCAGCAATAGCGATATTCCGATTGTAGGCGGATCGATTCTAAATCACGAGCACTTCCAAGGCGGCGCGCACTTATTGCCTTTACTTTTAGCGAAAGACAAGGAAATCATCCCTTCTTTCTATAAAAACACGACCATTTCGATTGTGGATTTCTATGATACGGCAATTCGCTTAAAGGGGACTGACCGTGACGAGATGCTTTTATTAGCCTCTGCGATTTTAGAAAAGTGGCTTCATTATAACGATTTAGAAAACTTCATTATTAGTGAAGACGAAGAGGGTCGGCATAACGCGATTACGCCTTTATTAAGGAAAAACGGAAATCAATACGAGATGACATTGATTTTGCGGAATAATAAATGCGATGAAACTTATCCTGATGGCATCTTCCACGCCCATAAAGAATATCATCACATTAAAAAAGAGGGGATTGGCTTAATTGAGGCAGCGGGTTTATTTATTCTGCCTGCTAGACTTAAACGGCAATGTCTACAAGTGGAAGAAGTGATCAAAAAAAGTTATTCCGAAGAAGAATATCTTAAAATTTATCCTGATTTAAAGATCTTCAAAGATATGATTATAGAAATGAAAGAAAAAAGAATGACAAGCCGAGAATATATTAATGAAGTATGCCGAAGAATCCTAAACAATGTCGCCGTATTTAAGAACGATGAAAAGGGAAATAGCGGTTTACATAAATTCTTAAAGGAGGTTACCAAATGACGGATATAGAAGCATTCACAAAAGCAGAAGCGCTTTTTGAAAAAGCCTTCAAACATAGTCCGAAAATTAAAGAGATATCCTATGGTCGACTTGAGATTTTAGGGAATCACACCGACCATCAACAAGGAAAATGCCTTGTTGCTACGTGCAGTTTAGGGATTAGAGGCTATATTGAAAAAGCGGATGATAAAATTTCCATTAATAGTGACGGATATCCTTTATTCTCCTTTTCGGTTAATAATTTGAAGAAAGTGGAGAGCGAGAAATTCACTGCGAAAAGCTTGACGCGTGGCGTTACTAGCGCTCTGGCAAGAATGGGCTATAAAGTCGGTGGCTTTAACGCCGCCTTAACGAGCGATATTTTCCCAGGCGCTGGCGTTTCTAGCAGTGCTGCTTTCGAATTATTCATCGCGGAAGCCTTAAATTATCTATATAACGATGACAAGATTTCCAAAATGGATATGGCACTAGCCGGCCAATACGCCGAAAACGTCTATTTTGGTAAGGCGAGCGGATTGCTTGATCAATGCGGGAGCGCATATGGCGGAATCGCTTATTTAGATTTCGCAGATAAGAATAAGCCGCTTGTTTCGCCTTTGGCTTTCCCTTCTATCTGGGATTTATCCATTATCCTTGTAAATCCTGGCGCTTCTCACGCGGGATTGAGCGATTTATATAGCGAAATGCCATTCGATATGAAAAACGTCGCGAAGACCCTTTTCCATAAAGATGTTCTTGGGGAAGTGGATGAAACTTTATTCGTTGATGCGCTAAGCAAAGGAGAAGAAGGACTAGTTTCCTCACGTGCTTTAGACCGCGCCCGTCACTTTTATGGTGAAGAAAAACGCGTCCTTCGAGCGAAAGACGCTATCCTCTCTAATAATCGCGATGCTTTCTTAGAATTAGAGCGAGAAACCGAACTTTCGCAAGAAACGTTGCTTAAAAACGTCATGATCCCCTCTAAATTCTCGGGTAGCCCACTAGAAGCCGTTATGCGCGCGAATTTATTTTTAAAGAAAGGCGCTTCCCGCGTCATGGGTGGCGGTTTAGTCGGAACAACCATCAACTTTGTGCCAAAAGATGAACTCTTAGACTTTTTGAACGGCATGAAACGCTACTACAAAGAAAGCAGCATCGTAGAAGTGAAAATTCCACCTCTTGGTGCGCATATTGAAGAATAGAGGGATCATATGGAACGTTATGCAGGGGTTCTTTGCCCCGTTAGTGCCTTGCCTTCCCGTTTTGGGATCGGAGATTTTGGCAAAGAATCATTCAAATTCGTGGACTTATTAGCGGAAAACGGGTTTCATTTATGGCAAATTTTGCCTTTGAATCCCATTGGCTATGGCCATTCTCCCTACCAACCGTTTTCTAGTTTCGCTTTAGACGAAATCTATCTTGATTTAGATGATTTGTTTCGAAAGCATCTCATCGATAAGCCAATGGCTTTTCGCGAAAAAGAGCAACGCGTCGATTACGAAGCGATTCGTGACTATAAGCGCCCTCTTTTCTTTAAAGCTTTTCTTCAAGAAATGGCTCTTGACCATCATTGCCTAGACGCTTTTATTGTTTCTCATTCTTGGGTAAAAAATTGGTCCATTTTTATGTCGATGAAGCGGAGCGAAAATAATGCGAGCTGGAATCGTTGGCCTCTAGAAAAAATCAATAAAATCAAAGGAGGATACGAATCTCTTTCTCTAAAAGAAAAAGAAGCAGCTGATTATGAAATTTGGTTACAGAAAACCCTTTATGAAGAGTGGGAAAATTTAAAGAATTACGCAAATAAAAAAGGAATCCGCATTATTGGCGATCTTCCTTTTTATGTCGGATATGATAGCTGCGATGTCTATGAAGCCCAGGATGAGTTCTTGCTCGATGCTGATCGAAAGCCTAGTTGGATAAGCGGAGTGCCACCGGATTATTTTTCCAAAACAGGCCAAAGATGGGGGAACCCGATCTATAACTGGGATAAATTAAAAGAAGATAATTACGCTTTAATTTTAAACCGTATCAAAAATAACGCTCATCTTTACGATATTCTTCGTCTTGACCATTTCCGTGCGTTCGATACCTATTGGAAAATCCCCGCTTCTTGTCCAACTGCGATTGATGGGTCTTGGGTAGAGGCACCTGGCTATGAAGTATTTGATTTATTAAAGAAGGAAATGCCAGATGCCCAAATTTTAGCGGAAGACTTAGGGGAATTACGTCCAGAAGTATTGTTGCTACGCGACCATTATCATTTTCCTGGGATGAACGTTGTTCAATTCACGTTTATCGATAGTGAGGTTCATCACGTCACTCATTATAAAAAAGAGAATATGGTTGCCTATCTAGGGACGCACGATAATGACACAACGAAAGGTTTCTATCTTTCTTTAAGCGAAAAAGACAAGGAACTTTGGAATGAAATTTTGAAGACTCTTGGGTTCCTAGAAGGGGATTTCTTAGATAAACTTATCGCTTATGAGCTTGCTTTACCTGCTAAATACGCTCTACTTTCCCTCCAAGACGTCCTTAAACTCGGGAGTGAAGCACGCTTGAACGTTCCTAGCGTCATCGATAAGATTAATTGGACTTGGAGAATCGCTGACTATTCGTTAGTGAAAGAGCGCCTCCATTCCTTATTCCCATTATTAGAAAGATATAAACGTTTATGATTAAAATTGGTGTTGTTTCTTTAGGATGCAGCAAAAATCTCGTCGATAGTGAGATGATGCTTGCGATGTTTCGCGATGGTGATTACAAAATCGTTAGCAATCCTAAAGAGGCGGATCTCATTATTGTCAATACTTGCGGATTCATCAAAGACGCGAAAAAAGAAGCCATTGAGAAGATTCTCGAGATGAGCCATTATGAGGCAAAGCTTGTGGCCACCGGATGCTTTGTCGAAAGAAACCTTGATGAACTAAAAAAAGCAATTCCTGAAGTGGATGCTTGGGTTCCTTTGCGGGAATATTCTCATCTTCACGAGATTATTTCTTCTTTGCTCAATCGGAACGATATCGTTCCTCTTTCTCCCCTATGGCGCGTCGTTTCTACTGGCGATTTTTCTGCCTATCTTCGAATTAGCGAAGGCTGCAACAATATGTGCTCTTTTTGCGCGATTCCTTATATTCGCGGACGATACTTGTCGCGACCGTTTGACGAAATCCTTTTTGAAGCGAAAAAGCTAAAAGAAGAAGGAATTAAAGAAATTTCCATCATTTCGCAAGATCCTATGCATTATGGGTGCGATTTTCCGAATAAGAAACCTGATATGCTAGATTTATTAAAAGCGATCGACGGGATTGGGTTTTATTCGGTTCGTTTGCTCTATTTATATCCGGAAGAAATTACTGATGAAGAGCTTCTTTTCATTCGTGATTCAAAAACGATTGAACCGTATTTTGATGTTCCGATTCAATGCGCGAGCAATCATCTTCTTAAACTTATGAATCGACATGGAAGTAAAGAAGAGATGCTTTCTTTATTTCTTCGAATCAAGGAACTGATGCCAAGCGCCATTTTGCGGACCACTCTCATCAGTGGCTTCCCTATGGAAAGCGAATTCGATCACTTAGAAGCGCTAGACTTTATTAAAAAAGTCCGTTTCGACCATCTAGGCGATTTCATTTATTCGCGCGAAGAAGGAACTGCCGCATACTCATTCAAGGACCAAATCCCTTATATGACGAAAAAAAGACGTCAAAAAGAGATTATGGAACTTGCGCAAAAGATCTCGTATGAAAACAACAAGACTCATATTGGCGAAGCGATGGAAGGCTTAGTCATCGGTTTCGATGAAGTTCATCATCGCTACTCCTTAAGAAGCTATTGGAACGCTCCGGATGATATCGACGGTAACATTTTCTTCACTTCTAACGAAACTCTTAAATTAGGGGAAGTGGTCGAAGTAAGAATAACCGATTCTTCCGTTTATGATTTGTTTGGCGAATTTGTCTCCAAAATAGCGGAATGAAATTTCATCATTTCCCTTCTTTTTGCCTTGATTAGCAAGGAAGACTAACTTATAATCACTCTCGCAAGATTTTCTTGCGAATCGCCCCGCTAGTTAAACGGTATAACGGGTCCATGGTAAGGACCAATCCGTAGTTCGACTCTGCGGCGGGGCACCAAATGTTAAAAGCCTCGATAGAACGAGGTTTTATTTTTTTGAGGGAACATTCCGGAAATTTCCGTGAAAAATTCTTCTATGGTCTTTTGTCCTTTAAGCTCATTTGATTTCGGAAGGACTATTTCATTGCTTATCGTTTCCGTGAATTTTCTTTAATTTTCTTTAATTTTCATTTAGTTTCCCTCTTTGTTCTAAAACTATCTTCTTGAATCACCATATTCGTTTTCTTGCATTTCCTTATCTTTTGTATCTCAGGCGCAAACTTTTATGGTAAGATTGACGGCGTTAAATTAAGGAAAAAGGAAAAATGAAAAAAACATTCGAACTCGACTTTGAAGGAAGAAAAATTATCGTCGAGACCGGAGAGATCGCAAAACAAGCCGATGGTGCGACCTTCATCCGCTTCGGAGACACCGTCGTTTTATCGACTGCTTGCTGCTCCGACAATCCAAAGGAAGGGGATTTTTTCCCTCTTACCGTCGACTATATCGAAAAACAATACGCCATTGGAAAGATTCCTCAATCTTTCCTTCGCCGAGAAGGAAGGCCAGACGAACACGGCATCTTAAGCGCCCGTCTTATCGACCGTCCAATTCGCCCTTTATTCGCAGAAGGCTTCCGCAATGAAGTTCAACTCGTCAATACGGTGATGAGCTGCGATCCAGATTATTCCCCCGAAATGACCGCTATGCTTGGCTCTTCGCTAGCCCTTTGCATCAGTGATATTCCTTTTGATGGGCCTGTAGCTGGAGTCATCGTTGCTAGAGTCGATGGAAAATTCGTTATTGACCCAACCGCTAAAGAAAAAGAGCAAAGCGATATCAATTTGACTGTCGCCGGAACCAAAGACGCTATTATGATGGTGGAAGCTGGGGCGAAAGAAGTTCCAGAAGAAGAGATGCTTGATGCCATTATGTTCGGTCATGAAGCGATCAAAAAACTTTGTGCCTTCCAAGAATCTATCATCAAAGAAATCGGTCGCGAAAAACGTCAAATCGATCTTTACGCGCCAGATATCGAAGTCAAAAAAGACATCGAAAACCGCATTGGTGAAAGAATGGTTAAGGCCATTTCTATCTTTGATAAGCTCGAACGTCAAGACGCAATCGATGCATTAAAGAACGAAATTCTTGAAGACTATGATTCCCACAAATACGAAAACGAAAAAGTCCACATGAAGACCATGATGATGGTTAATGACATTCTCGAACAAATGGTCGCGAATGAAGTTCGCCGTCTTATTACCGAAGAAAAGATTCGTCCTGATGGCAGAAAAGTGGATGAAATCCGTCCGCTAAACGCCCAAATCGATTTACTTCCTCGCGCCCATGGTAGCGCGATGTTCACTCGTGGGCAAACCCAAGTCATCTCTACAACGACTTTAGGGCCGCTTAGTGACGCTCAACTTATTGATAATCTCACTGGCGAATCCGAGAAGAGATTCATGCATCAATACAATTTCCCGCCTTATAGCGTTGGCGAGATCGGCCGTATTGGCACTCCAGGTCGTAGAGAAATCGGACATGGCGCATTAGGAGAAAGAGCCCTTTCTTATGTTTTGCCAAGCGTCGAAGAATTCCCATACACCATTCGTACGGTAGCCGATGTCGTTGAATCCAACGGTTCTAGCTCCCAAGCGTCGATTTGCGCTGGGTGTATGAGCTTGATGGCGGCTGGCGTTCCAATCAAAGGGATTGTAAGCGGGATCGCCATGGGCTTAATTTCTAGTGGCCCATTCGATGGCAAACACCCTTATACCATCCTTACCGATATTCAAGGGTTAGAAGACCACTTCGGAGATATGGATTTTAAGTGCGCGGGAACCGAAAAAGGCTTAACCGCCCTTCAAATGGATATCAAGATACATGGTGTAACGCGCGAAGTTCTTAGCGAGGCTCTCGCACAAGCCAATAAAGCCCGTGCTGAGATTCGCGAAGTCCTTAAAGCAGCTATTCCTGAACCTCGCAAAGAAGTCAGCAAATACGCGCCGAAAATGGTTCACTTCACCATTGATCCTGACAAGATTAGAGATGTTATTGGAACGGGTGGAAAAGTCATCAATGATATCATTGCCCAATGCGATAATGTTAAAATCGATGTTGAAGATAGCGGCGATGTTACCATTTATCATGTCGATCGCGAGATGATTAATAAAGCGAAAGATATGATTGAAAATATCGTTCGCGAAGCAAAGGTCGGCGAAATTTATGAAGGCACCGTGACTCGCGTTGAAAATTATGGGGCATTCGTAAATCTATTCGGCGATACTGATGGGCTATGTCACGTATCTCGCCTTGATTGGAAATATGTTGAAGATGCGACAAAAGCCGTCAAAGTCGGTGACAAACTCAAAGTTGTCGTCATCGGCATTGAAGATGGCAAAGTCAAAGTTTCCCATCGTGAGTTCTTAGATAAACCCGCTGATTATGTCGAGCGTCCAGAACGCCCAAATAAACCAAATGGGTCCTTCCATGGAGGACATCGACGCGATGACCACAAAGGTGGAAACCGTCACTAATCCTTAATAAAAGCGAGCAAGAGCGGAAAGGAATTTCCTTCTTCTCGCTTTTTTCTATTTATGAAGGAAAATAGGCGTGTGTTTTCGCCTACTTTTACGAATTTGTGCTATCATTTTAGCGTATGAAAGATGTAATCATTATCGGTGCGGGTGCCGTTGGGGCTTTTATTGCTCGAAGTTTATCACGTTACCACGCTTCCGTTCTCGTTTTGGAGAAAGAAAACGATGTATGTGACGTTACGAGCATGGCTAATAGCGCGATCGCCCATAGCGGGTATGACCCTCTCCCCAATACCAAAAAAGCAAAATTTAATGTTTTAGGAAACCGCATGATGAAAGAAGTCTGCAAGGATCTTGATGTCCCTTTTAGTGAGTGCGGAACATTAACCGTCGCTTTGGAAGAGAAACAGCTTCCTTTACTGAAAGAACTTCAAGAGCGCGGCGCTAAGAATAATGTTCCTACGAAACTATTAACGAGCGAAGAAGTAAAGAAAATGGAACCAAACATTAACCCTCTTGCTAAAGGGGGGTTACTTTGCCCAACCGGCGGGATAGTCAATCCGTTTTTGCTTGTTACTCATGCGCTTGAAAATGCGCTCGATAACGGTGTTGAACTTGCTTTAAACGAAGAAGTAACTTCTATTTCTTATATCGATGGACATTTCTTAGTTAAAACGAAAAAGCACGAATACGAAAGCAAAGTGGTGATTAACGCATCAGGCTTGCATAGCGATGATATCGCTAGAATGATCGAGCCCATATCTTGGAGCATTCATCCTAGAAAAGGCGAATACTATGTTCTTGATCATTTTGCTCTCGGACTAGTAAACCATGTTCTTTTCCCTCTCCCTAGTGAAAAAGGGAAAGGAATCCTTGTGACGATGACCACTTCTGGGAATGTTCTTATTGGACCGAGCAGTGAGTGGGTTGACGATAAAGAGGATACTTCCACCGACACTTCGACGCTTCTTGCCGTGAAAGAGGGAGCTAAAAATTTAGTGCCTTCGATTCCTTTTGGAGAACAGATTCGGGTTTATAGTGGGCTTAGAGCGACGCCTTCTACTCATGATTTCATCATTGAACCGAGCAAAAAATACCCTAGTTTCATCAATGTCGCGGGCATAGAAAGCCCTGGGCTAGTCTCTAGTCCAGCGATTGGGGAATACGTTGTTGAAGAACTAGTCAAAAAAGTGTTGGTACTAAAAGGAAAAAACAACTATCGAAAAGCAGTAAGGCCTTACTTTAGACCGCAATATATGAGCATTTTGAATCGCAATAAATTAATTCATGAAAATCCTCATTTCGGCAAGATTATCTGCAATTGCGAAAAAGTATCTTTAGGAGAAATCGAAGACGTTCTCTCTAGAAGCGTTCCTACCAATAGCATCAAAGCTTTAAAGAAGCGCACCCGCGCCGGGTTTGGAAAATGCCAAGGGGGATTTTGCCAGCCGCTTGTTTTAGAGATTTTAGCCAAGCACAAGGGTATCTCGCCTTTGGAAGTTCTTTATGATGGAGAGGGGAGCGAAATTCTCCTTAGCGAAGTCAAGAAGGGGGCTAAATGATGGTGAAGAAAGATTTGGTCATCGTTGGGGGAGGTAGCGCTGGGTTAGCGGCAGCGGTTGGCGCTTACGATAATGGAATCCGCGATATCTTAATCATAGAAAAGTTGCCTTTTTTAGGTGGAATCTTAAACCAATGCATCCATAATGGCTTTGGGTTAACGGAATTCAAAGAAGAACTGACCGGTCCAGAATTTGCCTCGCGTTTTATCAAGCAAGTCGAGGATAGGCATATTGATTATCGCTTAGAAAGCACGGTGATTAACATCTCAAAAGACAAAATCGTAACCTACACAAACGAAAAAGAAGGAGCGGTTACTCTTGAAGCCAAAGCCATCATCATGGCCACGGGTTGCTACGAAAGGAATGCTGGAGCAATCGCTATCCCTGGAACTCGTCCAGCTGGAGTTTTTACGGCTGGACAAGCGCAGCTTTTTCTTAACGAATATGGGTATTTAGTGGGCAAAAGAGTTTTCATTCTTGGCTCTGGCGATATTGGCTTAATCATGGCTAGACGCTTGACTCTAGAAGGAGCGAAAGTATTAGGCGTTGCGGAAATTTGTCCTTGGAGCAACGGCCTTAACCGCAACATGGTGCAATGCCTTTATGATTTTTCGATTCCTTTATTTTTGTCGCATACGGTTAGTAAAATCATCGGCAAAAATCGCGTTGAAGCCGTCTTCGTCAGCAAAGTCGATTCCTCCTTTAAGCCGATCAAAGGCACGGAAAAACGCTTCGATGTGGATACGCTTATTTTGTCGATTGGCTTAATTCCGAATAACAATTTATTGAGCAATATCTCTATTCCTATAGGAAGAAACAAAGGCGCGGTTGTCGACACAAATTACGAGACCCCTCTAGAGGGAGTCTTCAGCTGTGGCAACGCTCTTCACGTCCATGACTTAGTCGATAATGTCGTAAGCGAAGCTAAAGAAGCGGGAAGAATGGCGAGCAAATACATTCAAGGCTCATTAACCCGTAAGGAAAAACCGACGAATATTTTTGCGGGAGATGGAATTGGATATGTCGTTCCTTCCTTGCTTGATTTTGGTAACGCTAGCGAGAAGATTACCTTTAAATTCCGGGTCAAAGAGCCTTCCAAAAACGTCTATATCGATTACTATAGCGGCGATAAACTCGTGAAAAGCGTTTTCAGACCCGTGATTATCCCTAGCGAAATGGAAATTGCGAAGCTTCCGAAGGAATTATTTCTAAAAGGGAATGATATTACGATTTCTTTACGCAAAAAGGAGGCGAAATAATGAAAACTGAACTCATTTGCATTTGCTGTCCTAGAGGGTGCCATTTAACAGTTGACGACGGCACGGATTCCGTTACAGGCAATTTTTGCCCACGTGGCGCAAAATACGGCTTGCAAGAAGTGAAGAATCCTACTCGTGTTATCACATCCACGGTGCGAATTGGAGGGAGTGACCTCCCTATGTGCCCCGTAAAGAGCGCCTCCCCAATCCCAAAAGGAAAATTGTTCCTTGCGATGAAAGAAATTAATCAAATTCGTCTTGTTGCGCCGGTTCATATTGGGGATGTCGTCAAAGAAGATTTGGCGGGAAGCGGCATTAACTTAGTGGCAACTAGGAATATGGAAAGGAAATAAAGCATGAAAATACTCGTTCTCAGCGATATCCACGGACGCAAACTCGTGATGGAAAAAATATTAGAGATTATCGGAAAAGAAAAACCAGATGAATTCTTTTTCCTTGGCGATTATTTATATAATGGTCCTCGAAATGGCGTCCCCTCTGATTATGACGGCTTAGCGGTAGCCGATATGCTTCGCCCTTTATTAAAAAAGGCTATTTTTGTGAAAGGAAATTGCGACGCGGATGTTGATGAGATGGTGTTAGAGACGAAATTAGCTAGACGCGCTTGCGTTTTTCGAAACGGGAGGCGCTCGGTTTTGGTGCATGGAGATGACGTTGATCCAATGTTTTTAGATCTCCAAGAAGGGGATATCCTTTTTTCTGGGCATACCCATATTCAAGTTCTTAAAGAAGAAAAAGGCATCACTTATCTAAATCCTGGCAGCCCTTCTTTCCCAAAAGGCGGCAATGAAGCTAGCTACGCCGTCTTTACTGAAAAAGGGATTGCGATTCATAGACTTATAGATTCTTCGGTAATCGCTTCCATGGATTTCTAAGAGGTTTCTTCTACATTTTGTTTTTATTTTCTTCTATACTTAGGGAAACTTGACTTTTCATACTTTGGAGAAACTTTATGAACGATAAAATTCGTATCTTTGCCCTTGGGGGATTGGATGAAGATGGCAAAAATTGCACGGTTGTAGAAATTAACCGCGATATTTTTGTCATTGATTGCGGAGTGAAATATCCGGACAAAAATATGCCTGGTATTGACTATGTCATCGCGGATTTCAGTTATTTAAAGGAAAACAAAGACCGTGTGAAAGCTTATTTTTTATTGCATGGCCATGAAGACCAAATGGGCGCTTTAGCATATCTATGGGATGATGTTCCCGCTCCCATCTATGGTTCACAAGTAACCCTTACGATGTTCCGCATTTTTACGAAAAACATCGGGAAAAACCCTAATCGTTACCAGATGCAATTCGTGAAGCCCACAAGTTCCTTCTTCGTTGCAGGTCATGGTATTTCTTTCTTCCAAACCGCGCACAATATCGCCCAAAGTAGTGGGATTGCTATTGCAACAAGCTATGGGAATATCGTTATTACTGGCGATTTTGTCGTTGAGAATAACGCGAACAAAAATTATCTTCACGACCTACAAGCCATCGCTCGTATTAGCGAAAAGCCGACACTTGTCCTCATGAACGAATCCGTCTATGCGGGAAAAAGCGGATATACGGCGCCTAATTACAAATTGTCTCGCCTTATCGAACGTGAT
This sequence comes from Caryophanales bacterium UBA4691, assembly GCA_002404865.1. Taxonomy (GTDB): domain Bacteria; phylum Bacillota_I; class Bacilli_A; order RFN20; family CAG-826; genus UBA4951. The sequence goes on from DHKP01000011.1 coordinate 18,289, forward strand.
GTTAAAGACGCGGAAGGAAGATTGTTCATCGCTTTGTTCAATACGAATTTCTATAACATTGATGAAGTTATTTCTTTAGCGATTGCCTCTAGAAAGAAAATCATTCCTTACGATGAGGAAACTAAGAGTACGATTGAAGCGATGCAAAGCTGCGGACAACTCATTATCCCAAGAGAAAACTACGCCTCAATCGACGATATCAATCGCCTTAGGGCGGTGGATATCTTGGTTTTGGTTCTCGGAAGTGGTACAAAGCTTTATAACAAAATCGCTTTGCTCGCTGCTAAAGAGAACGAAAATCGTCAAATCGTTCTTTCGAACTCCGATACCTTTATTTTTGCTTGTCCCGCGAATGACAACACTGAAATCGAAGCAACGGATGCACTTGATGAATGCTATCGCACTGGTTGCCACGTAATTGGTATTAAGAAGAAAGAATTCCTCAAGATGCACGCTAGCGAAGAAGATCTCAAGATGATGATTTCTTTATTTAAGCCAAAATATTACATCCCAATGAAAGGTTATTACAAAGATCTTCTTGATAACGCAGAAGTAGCTCTTTCGATGGGGATTAACTTAAATCACAGCAATGTCTTCCTATTAGAAAACGGCTTAAGCTGGCTTTATGACGAAAAAGGTGCCCATCTATTAGACGAAAAGATTCCGCACGGCGACATCATGATTGACGGAATTGGTGTGGGAGACGTGCAAGACGCCGTTATTGCTGACCGTCAAAAGCTTGCGGAAGGCGTTGTTGTTTTGTCTTTGGCCATTTCAAAATCCTCTCACCGGATTGTCGCTGGGCCCGATGTCCAATTAAAAGGTCTTACGACGAATCGCGATAGCGAAATCGTCACCAAAGAATTAAGCCAAGTATTTGTTAGCAGCGTTGAATCGCATTTGAATGACGCTCATTACGATTTGGCTCTGATTCGACAAGATGTGTATGAAAAATGCTTGCGCTCTATCCGTAGAGAAACTGGAAAAGAGCCGATGGTTTTGCCATTAATCATTGAACTTGCCTAAGAAGAAAACTGACTTAAAAAAAGTAAGCTAGTCAAATCTATTTTTGCTTATAATATTCCTCGATGGAAAACTATAAAGAACGTAACATTAATGAAGATAGCATTCATAGAGCTTTGTCGCTATTATTCGCGTTAATTGGCATATTTTGCTTGCTTTCTTCTCTCACTCGACATTTGTATTGGCCAGGAAAGGCCTTATTTTGGCTAGGAGGATTGCCACTAGTTTGGATTGCTCTTCCCACCTTTATCGTTTTTTCGTTATTGGCATTTATCAAAGGGAAATTTCCTTCTTATGCTCATCGCATCAATATAGGAATGGCGATTGCTTTGATTGGCATTGCTGCGATCTGGAGCCACTTAGGACTTCATAAAGAGGAATCCTTTGATTTTTCTTTGTTCATGGGTGCCTTCAATGCGGTGAAAGAGCCTAGTGGCTATTTTATTGCTTCTTCGATTGGGGGAGGAGCAATCGGTTTTATTGCCGCTTCCATTCTGAACCTCGGAGGTTCTTCGCTTGTTTATTTCATTTCTACTTTAGCGATTTTAGCCGGCTTAATTATCATCTTTTTCCCTCTTGAGAAAAGAGCGTACTCATTAATTTTGAGTAAACTCGCGATTCATAAGTCAAAAATCGCTAGCGAAAAAGAAAGGGAATTCCAAGAAGAGGCAAGACGCAAGGCAATTGAGCATGAAGCCGCGATTCGCCCTATCGATAACAATGTGCCTTTTTCGCCGTTTGAGGCTCCTTTTGTCGATATGGCTCAATCACAAGTTCATGATTTAAGAAACGCCCCTTCTTTATCAGCGTCTAATGAAGAGGAGAGCATTGGCAAACGGACGGATTTGTATCATCATGAAGATGACTTTATTACGCCGACGCAAGCTAGAATTATCGATGCAGACGCTTCCTTCACAAATGTTTTGCCCTCTTCACTTAATAATGCTGGCTTGCAAGAAGCTACCTATATGCCTGAAGCTGCTATTTTTGAAGCAAGCAAATCCTCCAATCCCCTCCAAAATGGAGTGGGTGAGAAAATGGAAACGGGAACGCAACCCGCCCCGATTTCATCTAGCGATGGGATAGAACGCTCTTCCTCTAACCCTAATATATCTTTAAGTCCTTCTTTTGAAACCCCTAAGAGCTCTATTTCTCTTAATGAAGAGCCACCCTCTTCCAAATTTGAAGAGAATATTTCGCAACCGTTTGAATCTATTTCTCAGGCTCCTACTATAGATACATCTAGCGAAGTAAGCACTCCGCTTCTTGAAACCCCCCCTACGATAGAATCCTCTATCGTAGAGCCCCTTGCAAATAGACAAAGTGAACCTATTATTGGCTCTAATCCCATTATTCAGGATAATTCTTCTCCTATTTCGCACGCTTCTAGCGTTTTTGAAGCCACGACGAATCGCGTTCCTGGACCAAAACAACTAGATGTTGACCCGCTAACCGGTGAAAAATTTGCTACCCCTCTTCCTAGCTACATTCTGCCTAATGTAAATCTTCTCCTTCCTACTTCTAACAATAATTTATTAGAAGAACAGATGAAGGAATGCAATGAAAGAATGGCTAATATCAACACCATTCTTGCAAGCTTCAAAAGTGGTGCACATGTCATAGATTATACGATTGGTCCTTCTGTTACCCGCTTCAATATCGATACGGATAGTGGCGTCACCGTTTCTAGCATTAAGCGTTATATACAAAATATTCAAGTTAAGCTTGGCGGTATTCCAACGCGTTTTGAGGAAGTAGTTCCTGGGCAAATGACGAGCGGCTTAGAAATCGCTAACGATAACTGCCGAACCGTCACGATGCGTGAGATTTTTGAAGCGTTGCCTCCTTTAACGGAAAAAACGAAGCTCTACATTCCATTTGGGGAAAGCATCTCTGGAAAAATCATCTCGGGGGACCTCTCAAAATTCCCACATATGCTTATTAGTGGCGGAACAGGCTCAGGAAAATCTGTTTTCATGCAAAGCGTTATTATGTCGCTTATCATGCGTAATCGCCCAGAAGAGCTCAAACTCGTCATGGTTGATCCAAAACGCGTTGAAATGGCTAAATATGACTCTATTCCGCATCTTCTTTGCCCGATTGTGAAAGATATGAGCCAAGCAAAGATATGCATTGATAAGCTATGCCACGAGATGGAACGCCGTTATACCATCTTCGAAAAGGCAGGAGTAAGAGAAATTCGCGAATATAATGAGGAATATGCCAGCAAAAAGAATCTTCGCAAATTGCCTTTTATCGTTTGTATCATCGATGAATTCGCCGATTTGATGGATACATTCAAAAACGTTGAGGATCCGGTTGTTAGAATTGCGCAAAAAGCCCGTGCCGCTGGAATTCATTTGATTATCGCAACTCAACGTCCAACTGTGAATATTGTTACCGGTAGACTTAAAGCCAATTTGTCTGTTCGTGTCGCTTTAAGTATGAATAGCGCCGTTGATTCGGTGACCATTTTAGGAGAAGCTGGAGCTGAAGAACTTGCCGGACACGGCGATATGCTTGTTGTTTGCCCAGAAGTTTTAAGAAACGGCTTAATTCGTGCACAAGGCGCATACGTTGAAACAAAAGAAATTGAAGCTGTCACTAACTTCATTCGCTCGCAAAGCAAGCCTCAATACGACCCTTATTTTATGGATTTAGTGGATCATGAAGCTGAAGCGAAAGCGGCGGAAGAAGCGGCTTTAGCGAACGCGCCTACTCGCGCTGAGCTTCGACAAATGGCAGGCGATGACCTTTATAGCGAAATCAAAGCAAAAGTCATGACGCAAGAATACGCTAGCGTCTCTCGCATCCAACGTGAAAACGGGATTGGATTCCCCCGCGCTGGAAGGATATTCGCTCGTCTTCAACAAGAAGGAATCGTTGCTAGTGCCCCTGAGAGCATTTCTAGCTCAAAAGGATGCAAGGTTCTTGTTCATAACGCGCCGAATAATGATGGTTTACCAATTGGAAGTAACGATAATAGTGTTATTAAGGGAGGGGATTTCTAGTGAAAAACACTTTCCTCTCCGCGCGCTTAATCGAAGCGAATCTTATCCGTTTAGCTATCTTTTCTAGTGTCCCTTTTGAAGGGGTTGAAGCGACCCTACTCGTAGATGAAAAGAAACGAGTCAAGCTTATTCCGAATAAGGTAGTTTCTTTGTCTAGCCAAGTATTATTGGATTATCGTTTTGAAGAGCCTCTTATTTTAGGCCATAGCTATTTGATTGTCATTCCTAGCTATGGGACGATTCCTCTTGATGTTACCGAGGCGACTTCTTTTTCTGATTTCGATAAGGACTTTTATTATGACGGTGACGACTTAGGAGCGACTTATTCTAAAGACAAAACCTCTTTTGCTTTATGGGCTCCTATTAGTAGCGAAGTCATTTTAGAAATCAGAAAAGAAAAAGAAAAGAAACCTTCCTTTTACCCAATGAAGCGCGGAGAACGAGGCGTTTACCGTCTTTCATTGAAGGGTGACTATGAGCGTGCCGAATATCTTTATCACGTAAAAAATAATGAAGTATTCGTTTCTAGCATCGATCCCTATGCAAAATGCTCTTCCCCAAACGGTAGTAGAAGCGTTGTTGCTTCTTTTTCAAGATTAATGGTTCCTTTATATCGCGAAAATCTCCCTGCGATGAATAGCTATTGCGACGCGATTATTTATGAAGGGCACGTTCGTGATTTAACGATTGACCCAAGCACCAACATTGAGCATAAAGGCAAATTCCTTGGCTTAATTGAAGAAGGGAGAAAAACTCAAAAAGGTAACCCCGCTGGTTTTGATTATCTTCTTTCTTTAGGCTTCACCCATCTCCAACTTCAGCCTCTTCAAGATTATGCGACAGTCGACGAACTTCATCCGGAGAAGGAATACAATTGGGGATATGACCCTTCGCAATATTTCGTTCCAGAAGGAAGCTTTGCAAGCAATGTCTTGGACCCTTATAGTCGGATTAAAGAATGTCGCATGATGATTGGAGCCTTTCACAAAGCCCACCTCCGTGTTGTGCTTGACGTTGTTTATAATCACGTTTACGAATACCAATTCTCTAGTTTGGAAAAGATCGTTCCCAATTATTTTTTCCGCCGTAGAAGCAATGGAAAAATCGCGAACACAAGTGGGTGTGGCAATGACATTGCTAGTGAACGCCCTATGGCTAAGAAACTGATTGTCGATAGCGCGAAATGGTGGATTGATTTTTATGGTGTTGATGGATTCCGTTTTGATTTAAGCGGCATTATCACGGTTAAAACGGTCCAAGAAATCATTGCTTACGGGAAGAAGAAGGATCCTTATTTCATCGCTTATGGCGAAGGATGGAATATGGGAGGGGAAGTAAATGAACCGCTTTTGACGATGGAGAACCATTCTTTAGCGAAAGAGTACGCTTTCTTCAATGATAAATATCGTGAAGCGGTGAAACGCTATAGCTCTGGCGATTTATCAGCGATAAGCCAGGCTAAATTCGTCATCGCTGGTTCTTCTGTCGATTTTTGCGGGAATCAAAAGATGTTTTCGAGTGCTTCGCAATCGCTTAATTACGTAGAATGCCACGACAATGCGACTTATTTCGATTTTTTAAGTAAAGTTTTGCCTGATGCTTCGCTTACGAAAAAACTTCTTCTTTGCAAATTCGCTTTGTCGATTGTTTTAAGCAGCATCGGCATACCTTTTATTCACGCAGGGGAAGAAGTAGGCCAATCCAAATGGATGAATGAGAATACTTATAACTCTCCTGATTGGTACAATCGTTTATCTTATAAATTAATTGACGAAAGAATGACTATGGTGGAACATCTCCGCTCTTTGATTGCTTTTCGAAAGAAAACGCGCTTTTTGCATGCCTATGACCCTGAACTTTTAGACCGTTTTCTTGATGTGAATAATGACGGGGACTTATTACTAGTTTCTATTTTAGGAGAAGAAAATGCCTCCCCTTATAAAGAAATTCATTTCTTCTATAATCCAACCGATGTAAAATGTGTCCATAAGTTAACCTCTCGAGAAGTCGCTTTATTTGGAAAAATAGACTCTCTCATCGCGACGAAAGGTTGTAGCGTAATTGTGCCTCCGCACGAATTTATTGCAACTGCCTTGCCGGAATAACGGCTAAATTACTGCGTTTCTATAGATACTAAGAAGGAGAAATCAATATGATTTCAAGTGTTTTTGTGTCGGGTAGAGTAGGCAAGATCATTGATAGCCATTTCCGATACGTTTTAGTCGAGCGTCCTCTTGTCAATCAGGAAGGAAAATACCAAGTGGATGAAATTCCTGTGCGCGTTTCTTATTTTGCGACGGAATCTTGGATGAAAGAAAAAGAAGGGACATTCATTGTTTTCAAAGGAAGAATCGAGAAAGACAAGAACGTCGGACTCGCTTTGGTGGTAGAACATCGTGAATGCTATGCTCCCGAACTAAAACGAAAAAAGAGCGCGTAATCTTAGGATTAGACGTGATAAAATAAATCCATGTTTAAATATTTAAGGATTATTTTTTCGTGTGGATGGAAATTGCTATATATCTATTTTCGCTATATCGTCCGTTACGCTCGTCATCCGGAACGTTATCCTCTAGAAGAGCGTTATCGTAGGGTGAAAGAGCTATTCGGGGTCGTTTTGGATCATTTTCGTTTGGACTGGAAAATTAAAGGCCTAGAAAATATCCGCAAACTCGAGAAAGAAGGTAAAACATTCCTTCTTGTTCCCAATCATTTAAGCGACTTAGATGCGATTTGCATTCTTTATTGGTGCGAAAAGCCTCTTACTTTCGTTGCCAAAAAAGAAGCGAAAAAATTCCCTTTTGTCGGGAAAGTAATTCAATCCATCGATGGCTATTTTTTGGATAGAAGCGATCTACGCGACGGCATTAAGATGATTAAAGACACCACAGAAAAATTAGCAAGCGGAAAATGTTCCGTTCTTATTTATCCAGAGGGAACGAGGAATCGTGAACCTTCTGGTCCTTTAGCCTCTTTTCACGCCGGTTCTCTCAAAAGTCTTTATCGAGCGGGGGTCCCTGTTATTGCGGTTGCCCAATATGGCACGCAATATCCTCTTCACGCCGATACGAATTTCAAGCGTTATCCAATTTATATGACATTTTTCCCGCCGATTTATAAGGAAGAATATGAAAAATATTCGGCGGTTGAGTTTGCTCCGATTCTCGAAGAAATGATTGCAAAGGAAGTTTATTCGGAACGTGCTTTAGCTGATTCTTATTTCTTATTAGATGAAGAAAAAATCCCATTGAGGGGAAAAAACGCTAAAACGCTTCAATAAGGTAACTCTTTTGCGAATTTAACCGCGTAATCGAACGCGTCTATTTGGCTTTTCTTTTCTTTGTCATCACCTAGATTTTCTCTATTCCAAATTGGGGCATCTAGCAAATCACCTCCGAAGAAGAAAGTGAAAAAACGGAAATTTCGATATTCCGAAAGGGCTTCTAGCCCTGCGCATTCCATATCAACTGCAATGCATCCTTCTTTGGCGCGTCGTGTCATTTCTTCTTTCGTTTCATGATAAAAAGCGTCTGTTGTCCATGTCTTACCTTCTAGATATGGTACGTTTAGTTTTTGAAAGAATTTTGCAGTGATATCGCTTGTTTTTACGTTGATATAATCACTATTTTTATTGAAGTGATAGGAAAATCCCTCATCGCGATAAGCACCAGTAGGAACGATGATTTTGCCTTTCGATATGTTTTGGTTTAGGATACCGCAGCTTCCGAAAACGATAAAATTGTTAGCCCCTGAAATATAATGGGCTTCATCCATCATCATTCCTGCACTTGGCGCTCCGATTTGAGATAGATAAAAGAGGATTCGAGTACCTTTTATCCGATACAAAGGGGAGCGGGCGATGGATTCGCTGACGAGCCCAACTTGCTCACTTTCATATCTTTCTAACGCTTTCTTTAAAACATCTAAAGAAAAAAAGGCAATGCATGTATCTCCGTAATCGCCCTGATTAGAACAAAAATCTTTAGGGCCCATGATGGGGGTTTCGCCTTCATGATAACTATCGGTAATCATTTATATCCTCCAAAAAAGAAGACGGGTTTTGCCCGTCATTCCCAGTCTCTACGTAAACCTTTTGGATAGTGGTTTTTTGCAATTCCTTGCGTAACTTTAACGTATCCGAGATTTCGTTTATCGTAGCTCACGATGTAAAAACCGTCCCTTCGGTCTAATTCAAACACATCACCGTGGACATATTTTTTTGCGTCCTCTAAAGAGATCGGAATGCTGTATTTGCTATCTAAAAAATGGGCTAAGTGGTGGTCGGGGATGAAAATATCGCGCATCTCAAATAATTTAACGCCATAGCGAAGCACATTAAGATGGGAGGTATCAAAATGTTGATATATGGAATAAAATTTATGGCGCATTTCCTCGTTGCTACGGTCAAGTAGGCCATATTCCCCCAAAAATTCTTTATAGCGAGGATAAGAAAGAACTTCCTTTTTCGTTTTAACGAGTTCACCTGGCTTTTTGAATAGGCAAATGAATTGGCCTTCCCCTTCGAAATGGGTTGGGAACAAATGCACGGCCTCAGGGACTTCTTTTGTCCGATAGAAGGAAGGGTCTTCTTTCAAAGGAACGAGTTCGATTTCTGGATGGCGGTTCTTCATGGAAAGAATGACATTGTCGTTTTCTTCGATATTGAACGAACAAGTGCTATAAGAAATGGTGCCACCAGGTTTTAGCATCGAATAGGCAAGCTCAAGAATTTCGATCTGACGTTTGCTATTGCTTTTTACTTTCGTATAGCTCCAGTCTTTTTTCGCTTCGCTATTTTTGCGCATCATTGCGCTACCGCTGCAAGGCGCATCGACAATGATTTTGTCAAAGGTGTCTTTAAAGTGAATATAGCTAAAAACAAAATCGTTGCTCGCTACGATAATATCGCCTCTTCCCATTCGCTCTACGTTTTGACTCATGGCTTTTGCGCGGGGATAAGAAATATCGTTGCTGATAATACAGCCTTTATCGTTCATTGCTAAAGAAGCCCCAATGGATTTTCCTCCAGGAGCTGCACACATATCCAAGATGACATCATCTTCTTCCGGATGAAGGAAATAGACCGGCATCATTGCGGCTGGGTCTTCAATCGAGAAAACGCCATCTTCATAAAGCATACTTTTTCCAAATTCGTATTCGGATTTGTCATACAAATAGGCATGTTCCACAAAGGGATGCTTCTTCACATTCGGAAAACGGGAAAGAAATTCTTCATCACTCATTTTCTTTGTGTTCAAAAGTAAGGCGTGGGTCACCTTTCCTTCTTCAATGGAGGCAATCAAGGAGTCTGCTTCGCTTTCAGGTAAATACTCAAGTAAACTTTCTTTAAATGTCATGGGCCTAATTATAGGCGAAAAGTATAAAAAAAGATAGACGCTTACGATAATTAATAATATTTGAAATTTAAGATTTTGTACCTCGAGTTTGAAGAAAACATCTCGCGCTTTATAATTGAAGTAATTTAATGAGGTTATTCGCTTATGAGAATGGTTGATATTATTGCCAAAAAAAGAGATGGATTAGTTTTGTCCAAAGATGAAATTCGTTTCTTTATCCAAGGATATACGAATGGCTCTATTCCCGATTATCAAATGAGTGCGTTAGCGATGGCAATCGTTTTAAAAGGAATGAATAAAGAGGAAACCGCCTATTTAACGGAGGCCATGATGCATAGTGGCGAAACGATTGACCTTTCTTTGATAAAAGGGGTCAAAGTCGATAAACATAGTACGGGGGGAGTTGGCGATAAAACCTCCTTGGCGCTTGGCCCATTGGTTGCTAGTTGCGGAGCAAAACTCGCTAAGATGAGTGGCAGAGGATTGGGCCATACGGGCGGGACGCTTGATAAGATGGAAAGTGTCCCAGGAATGTCGATTTCTTTAACGGATAAGCAATTTATTGATCAAGTAAATCGTATTGGTATCGCCATTATCGGCCAAACCGCCGATATCGATCCGGCCGATAAAAAATTATATGCGCTTCGTGATGTTACCGCGACCGTTCAATCTATTCCTTTGATTGCTAGTTCCATCATGAGCAAAAAACTCGCTAGTGGGGCTGATGCTATTTTATTGGATGTCAAATTCGGCAGTGGCGCCTTTATGAAAACGATTGACCAAGCTCGTGAACTCGCGACCTGCATGGTTGAGATTGGCGATTCTTTGGGAAGAGATACGCGTGCGATTTTGACGGATATGGATGAACCTCTTGGCTTAGCGGTAGGAAATGCTTTGGAAGTCAAAGAAGCTATCGCAACCTTAAAAGGACATGGGCCAAAGGATTTTGTCGAGCTTGTCGTTGGGGCAGGCGCAATCATGCTTGAACAAGCTCATATTGCTTCTTCTTTTGAAGATGGAGGCAAAAAAATCCTAGAAGCGATCGAAAATGGCAAAGGTTTTGAAAAACAAAAAGAATTGTTCCAGGCCCAAGGCGGAGACATTTCATATCTTGATCATCCCGAAAAATTCCCTGTTTCAAAAATCATTACCCCAATATTTGCTTCTCGTGATGGATATGTCAAACGTATCGATTCTTTATCGATCGGTATCAGCGCGATGAAGCTTGGCGCCGGAAGAGAAACGTTGTCGGATACAATTGATATGTCTAGCGGCATCGTTTTGAATAAAAAGGTGGGCGATAAAGTAAAAAAAGGCGAGTTACTCGCAACCGCTTATACAAATAAAAACGGTGTTGACGATATTTACTCCGATATTCATAATGCTTTCGTTTATAGCGATACCCCACTTAAAGTTCGCCCAATTATTCACGAATATATTCACAAATGAGAGTTCTAGTTCAAGTCGTTAAAGAAGCTTCCGTCACAATCGAAGGGAAACTATATTCCCAAATCAGAAAGGGGTTTTTGCTTTTCGTCGGTTTTACGGAAGGCGATGACATTTCTATCTTAGAAAAAATGGCGGATAAAGTCACAAAATTACGCATTTTTGAAGATTCGAACGGAAAAACGAATCTTTCGCTTCATGATGTTGATGGCGAAATCCTTTCGGTTAGTCAATTTACTTTATATGGAAACGCAAAAGAAGGAAATCGGCCTTCTTTTGTCGAAGCGATGAAACCAATAGAAGCTAAAACGCTTTTTGCACTATGGAATAACTTATTAATGAAAAGATTCCCCCATGTAAAAACCGGTGTTTTCCAAGCGGATATGAAAGTAGGTCTTGTTAATGATGGGCCATTTACTTTGTGGTTAGATAGTAAGGAGCTATGGGGAAAATGAGCGAAAAAGTATTGCTTGGCTTAAGTGGCGGCGTCGATAGTGCAATTGCCGCTTATAAACTAAAGAAAAGCGGTTATGAAGTGACCGGTTGCTTTATGCGTAATTGGGACGCCATGGCGAATAACGATTATTTAGGTAATCCCACCATTAATGATAATATTTGCCCACAAGAAGCTGATTACCATGATGCTCAAAAAGTCGCGGAGAAATTAGGAATCTCTCTATTAAGAATCGATTTCATCAAAGAATATTGGGATAACGTCTTCGCTTATTTCCTGCGCGAATACGAAAGAGGCCGGACTCCTAATCCAGACGTTTTATGCAACAAATACATCAAATTCGATAGTTTTTTGAAATTCGCTAGCGAGAAAGGATTTGATTATATTGCAATGGGGCATTACGCCAAAAAAATAACCAAAGATGGTCATGTCTATTTAGCGAAGCCTCTCGATGAGAAAAAAGATCAGACTTATTTTCTTTGCCAAGTTAATGAAGAGCAAATCGCTCGTTCTTTATTCCCGATGTGCGACATCACAAAAGTCGAATCACGAAAGCTTGCCGAAGAGCTCGGGCTTACCGAAGTCGCTTCTAAGCACGGCTCTACGGGAATTTGCTTCATTGGCGAACGCAATTTCCGCGAGTTTTTGCATAACTATTTCCCTGCAAAAAAAGGCGATATCATCGATATTGAAAGCGGAAAGAAAATCGGTACGCATATGGGTGTACTTTATTACACTCTCGGTCAACATAAAGGCTTAGGCGTTGGTGGAGTAAAAGGGCTAGGAGAAGAAGCCTGGTTTGTTTGCAAAAAAGATGTTAAGAATAATATTCTTTATGTCGCAAACGGGGATGAAGACGAACACCTCAATAGTGATTCTTGCCTTGTTACCGATATTAATTGGATTGGCGAAAAGCCTTCAAAGAGTCTTCCAGTCTTAGTGAAATTCCGTTATCGGCAGACCGATCAACCCTGTAGACTTCACTTCGAGGGAGATAACGTAAAATTAATTTACGATTCCCCTTATAAAGCAGTAACTCCAGGACAATTTGCCGCTTTCTATTTAGAAGACGGAAGAATGTTAGGGGGCGGAATCATTGACCAAACCTTTTATCAGGGAAAACGGAATGACATTTGATTTTAATTGTTTAAGAAAATGAAAAAGCCTTCCAAAAATTCAATTAAGGGGATGAAAATCTCCTTTCTTTTCATCTTATTATCGACTTTTTCGCTTGGCGGTTGTGCTTTAGAATGGAATTTGGTTAGAGATTCATCAAGCAAACGTACTAGCTCCTCGAATGGTGACTCGATTAGTTCACTCGACTCTGCCAATAGTTCTAGTAGCGAAACAATCGGCGAAGGTGATTATTCTCCGATTTCCTTTCATTTTTTGACTCTTGGGAATAATTTCAACGGCGACTCCATTTATATCAAAGCCGGGGATAACGATATTCTTATTGACGCAGGCAGCAGAATCAATAGCGCTCCAACGATTGAATCCTACATTGATCAATATTGCAACGACAAAAAATTAGAATACGTTATTGCTACTCATGCACACCAAGACCATATTGCTGCCTTTAGTGGCGACGAGGGAATTTTCGCAAAATACGAGGTTGGAACGATTATCGATTTTGGTGAAACAAAAGCGGTTGCTTCTTCCATTTATTCTAAATATTGCGAAGGCCGGGATGAATCGGTTAAAAATGGCGCGAAATATTATTCAAGCAAGCAATGTTTCTATGAAACTGATGGTGCCCAAAAAGTTTATTCTTTAGGAGAAGGGCTTTCGATGCGAATTCTATATCAAGAAGCCTATGATATTCCCCCTTCAAGCAATGAGAACAATAACAGTGTTTGTCTTCTTTTTGAGCAAGGCGAGAAAAAGATGCTTTTTACAGGCGACTTAGAAGAAAAAGGCTGCAAAAGTTTATTGGATGGTAATGAAATCGGCGAAGTTGATTTATATAAAGGAGGGCACCATGGCTCGATTAATGCAAACCCCGATTTCTTTCTTGATGAGATAAAACCAAAAACCATTTGTACGTGCTGTGTTGCTGGAAGCGAGGAATACACAGAAGTTAAAGAAAATACGATGCCTTATCAAAGAACGATCGATAATTGGGCCAAATATACGGATGACGTTTATTTGACTAGTTATATGAAATACGATGCAGACCCCACTATTAAAGGCACTTGCATGGATTTAAACGGGAACATAACCGTAAATTACAATAAAACGGGGCAAAAAAGCGTTAAAGGGAGCGCTAGTTCAGCAAAATTAAAAGATAGCGAGTGGATGAAAAATAATCGCACCATGCCAAAGAATTGGCTTTCTTAAATTACGATTAATATTGTGTAGTTTTTCCATCCTCTTTAGAGATTATTCGATATCCCGATTTTCAATAGACTTTCATAATGTTGTTAGAAATAGCACGCTTATCGCAATGTTTTACGAGCAATTACGATAAAGTTCTCTCATGCAGGTGTGACTTTTGCACGAATAGAATCCCTATTGTTGTCTTGAAGGAAATTAATCTTTCTTTTAAAGATAAGGGCTATTTTTGATTATGGGAAAGTCAGAATCTGGCAAGACCGCCTTGTTTGGTGCAATTGGTGGATTATTAACCTTGAACGACTAGAGAATACGAATTTGATGGCGTATCTCGCAAAAAGCTTTTCTAAAAAAAGAAGGATTTTTAGCGAACAAAGTTAGTTTTGTTTTCCAGGATTTTCATTTACTGGCCGATTTTTTGTGAAGAGAATCTTTTTCTTCCTTGCGCAAAAGGGGAAGAAACCATTGCATCGCTTTTAAATCTCGTTAGTTTGGGAAATAAGCGCGGAGTAGCAATTTCCGCTGTTTCTGGAAGCTAGAATCAACGTTTAGCCATTGCGCGCGCCTTAAACAAAGAAACAAAAGTTTTTTGCTTGATGAATCTAGAGGAAATCTAGACGCAAAATTATTGCAACTCTCACCTGGTCTATTAAATTCACGCGACTCTTTTATTTCTAAGATGAAGTGATAGAATTTGCTTGTAGAAGTTAAGCCCTTTTTTAGAGAGAGTTGCAGGGTGAAAAGACTCATTGGGCGCGCCGCTTCTAGACAATGCGAGTAATGTCGCCGCCACTTAGCGTTAATAAGTAAGCAAGAGCACCCTTAGGTGAAGAAGGATGGTACCGCGCAATTGCGTTCCTTCGTAAATGGGTGTTTTATTTTTGGAGGATTATCATGAAACCATTAACAGGACAAGAAATTCGTATGAGATGGATTCGTTTCTTTGAAAGCAAAGGGCATAAGTGGCTCCCTGGGGTCTCTTTGATTCCTAGCGACGAAGATAAGTCGCTTTTATGGGTAAATGCTGGAGTCACCGGCTTGAAGAAATATTTCGATGGAAGCGAAGTTCCGCCTTCTCGCCGCATCGTCAATGTTCAAAAAAGTTTAAGGACAAACGATATTGAAAACGTTGGCCATACGGCCCGTCATCATACTTTCTTTGAAATGCTCGGTAATTTCTCCATCGGGGATTATTTTAGAAACGAAGTCATCCCCTGGGCTTATGAAATTCTCACTAGTGAGAAGGTGGGCTTCGGGATTCCTCCAGAAAAGCTTTATATGACTTATGAACCGCATGATAAAGCGACTTATGATTTATGGGTTAAATGCGGGATTGACCCAACCCACTTGATTCCTTTAGCGAGCAATTTTTGGGAAATCGGCAAGGGACCTGGCGGACCTGACACTGAAATGTTTTTTGACCGTGGCGAAAAATTTGACCCAAAACATCTCGGGATAAAATTACTAAAAGACGATTTGGAAAATGACCGTTTTATAGAGATTTGGAACATCGTCTTCAGTCAATACAATTGCGATCCCTCCATTCCTAGAGAAGAATATAAGGAGCTTCCAAGCAAAAACATCGATACGGGTTGCGGATTGGAAAGAATCGCTTGCATTCTTCAAGGCACGGAAACCAATTTTGAGACCGATTTATTCGCTCCTATCATGACGAAAATCGAAGAACTTTCTCATAAAAAATACGAAGGTGAGAACCTCATGAGCTTCCGTGTTATCGCCGATCATGCACGCTGCCTTACTTTTGCTTTAAGCGATGGAGCGACTTTCTCTAATGAAGGAAGAGGTTATGTTTTGCGCCGCATTATCCGCCGCGCGATGCGATATGGGCAAAAGCTTGGTATCGAAGGCGAATTTATGTACAAGCTTATCCAAGTTGTCGCGGATAAATACAAAGATTTCTATCCCTATTTGGAAGACAAAGTCATAGAAGTCTCCAAAATGGTCCAAAGCGAAGAAAGCAAATTCTTGCGCACTCTTGATAGTGGGGAAAGCTTGCTTCTGTCCATGCTTAAAGGCAAAAGCGAATTGACAGGCGAAGAAATCTTTAAGCTTTATGATACCTATGGTTTTCCTAGTGATTTGACCAAGGAAATTTGTTCTGAATATCATGTTAACTGTGATATGGATGGTTTCTTTACCGCGATGAAAGCGCAGCGTGAACGCGCTCGGCTCGCTAGAGGAGAAATTGACTCTTTCCATAAACAGTCCAAAGACTTATTAGCATTCAAAACGGGAAGCGAATTCCTCTATGATGAAGATACTTGCGATGCCAATGTGATTGGCTTATTCAAAGATGGAGAAAGTGTTGAAGCGCTTGACGAGGAAGGGGATGTTATTTTTACTAAGACACCTTTCTATGCCGAAATGGGCGGACAAGTGAGCGATACTGGCTTAATCCGTGGCGACACGTTTGAAGCGGAAGTGAAGCACGTTGGCGTTGCGCCCAATGGGCAACATCTCCATCATATATTGGTAAAATATGGCTCTCTTCGCACTGGCGATAAAGTTCATTTACGAATCGATAGTGATAGACGCCGCCTTATTGAGCGAAACCATAGCGCGACACATCTTCTTCATAGCGCTTTAAGCGATGTATTAAAAAAACATGTGGATCAAAAAGGCTCTTATGTCGATGAAAACTATCTCCGTTTCGATTATAGCGCTGAAACAAAGCTAAGCGCTGGAGAACTTAGCGAAGTACAAAACGAAGTGAACAAAAAGATTGCGGAGGCCATTAGTGAGGTAACGAAGGTTCTTCCTCTAGAAGAAGCGAAAAAGCTTGGAGCGGAAATGGAATTCTCAGATAAGTATGGCACGACCGTCCGCGTTGTTACCTTTGGTGATTATAGTAAGGAATTCTGCGGTGGCACCCACGTTAAAAATTCTAGTGAAATCGGCTTATTCCTTATTGAAAGCGATGAGGCGGTCGCTAGCGGAATTCGTCGTATCCAGGCTCGTACTTCATTGGGTGCGATTCGCTATTTGCATCAAAAGATGAGATTGCTTGAAGAGGCGGAGGATCTTTATTCAAGCGATGATAGCTCATTCTTAGCGAGACTAACCAAAACTAATGAAGAAAAGAAATCGCTTGAAAAAGAAAATAGTGCCTTAAAAGCGAGATTGGCTTCTATCGAAGCAAAAGATCTTGCTGAGACTCCTTTAATTAACGGGGTCCGTTTCGTTGCGCTCATTAAAGATGGCGCTAAAAAAGAAGATCTCCTCTCTTTAGCCGATACGCTTAAAAGCAAAAATAAGGACTATGTTTTGATTCTTCTTGGCGGAAATGAGAACGCTCGCCCAATCGTAACAATGGTCGGCGGAAAGGCTTTAACAATAGTCAAAGCGGGTGATATCGTAAAAGAAATGAGCAAAACCCTTGGTGGAGGAGGCGGAGGACGCCCTGAAATGGCTACCGGTCAATTGAAGACGAAAAACGGTTTTGAAAAACTTGCCGAAAAATATTTATCGCTTTTAAAAGAATAAGGAGCACTTATGGCTGAAATCACCGATAATAGAATCATCATTACCGACGATAGTGGGATGGAAGAGACTTGGAAAATTCTTTTCTACTATGAAAACCCCGAACGGAAGAAGACATTTTATTTTATCTATAAAGACGAGAATCCCGACGATTTGCTGGTCATGGCTAGCGAGGATGGGAAAACGCTTCTTGAACCAACAGTCGAAGAGATGGAAGAAGCCTCTGAGATGCTAGAGACTTATGAAGACGACCCGAAGATCGCTTCCATCAAAAGCAAATGAGTCTTGTCTTTTTCTTTAACGGAAAGAGAGTATAATTCCTATTGCAGTTTTTAGGAGAGTAATAATGGCAGAAGAAAAAATCGTCATGACCCGTGAGGGCATGGAGAAACTCGAAAAAGAATATCGTGATTTAATTGATAATCAACGCCCTGAAGTTATCGAAGAACTTAAACTTGCTCGTTCTCAAGGTGACTTAAGCGAAAACGCCGACTACGATGCAGCAAGAAATAAGCAAGCTCAAATCGAAGCGAGAATTACTGAAATTGAGCATATTAAAGATATTGCCGTCATTATTGAAGAAAATAAAACCGGCAAAAAGATCAACCTAGGTTACACCGTATCATTCAAAAAGCTTAATGACGATAAAAAGGTAACGGTTCGCCTTGTCGGTACGATTGAAGCGAACCCATTCGGCGAGATTCCCTCCATCAGCGATCAAAGCGCAATCGGCAAGGCTTTAATCGATCACTGGATCGGTGACAAAGTTATGGTTGAGGCCGCTAATCCCTACGAGATTGAAATTCTCTCCGCTGAAATCACAAAATAAAAACGATTATCTTATTAAAACCAGTTCATGTTAAGGGCTGGTTTTTTCGTATAAATCATATATGTTTACAAAATCACAAAGATAGTGATAATTTTGCCTTTACTATTTAAATACAAGGCTTATTGAAAAAAGATTTCCATTATTTTTTTGTAAAAACTCCATTTTTTTGTCTATAGAAAAGTAGGAGGAAATATATGATAAAAGTAATCATCATTGTCGTTGTGGCAACTCTAGTAGGACTAGTGGGATTTGCCGTTGTGGATAAAGCGGCCGGGAATATCGTTGACCCTTCCACTTCCGAAACGTCCAGTCAGATAGATACATTCTCGGTATCGATTACTGGAGAAGTAAAACGAACTGGAACTTATAACGTTCCGACGGGAAGTACTTTATTGACTTTAATCGAGGCCGCTAGCGGCGTTACTAGCAATGCCGACTCAAAAGCTTATAATACCGAGTTTTTATTAAGCGCAGGGCAATCGTTCTATATTGCTCCTCTTTACGATAATAGTAACACTTGCTCTGTCTCTCCTATTGATAAAGTCAATATCAATAGTGCGGACAAAACTACTCTTATGAAAGTCAGCGCTTTTTCATCCACCATTGCGAGCGCGATTATTGAATATCGAGAAAAGACATCCTCTTTTGGGCGAATCGAAGAGCTAAAAAATGTAACCGGGATAGGAAATGCGATATTCGCCAAAGCGAAAGATTTCGTTACCCTTGTGGACTAAGAAAAAGACGTTTATCGCCTTTTTCTTGCTATTGGGCATTGTGACTGGTAGCAATTTTGCTTTCTATTGCCATAAGTTGTATCTTTTGCCATTTTTCTTATTATTAATTCTCTTATTCTCGATTTTTGCAATGCGAAAAGGGAAGACGTTTTTAGGGATTTATCTTCTCGCATCGATCCTTTCTTTTTCTCTTCAAGCGATTCCCATTCCAAGCCAAAGAGAAGAGAAATGCGAAATTACTGGTATTGTCATCGAAACAAAGAAGAACTATTTTTTCTTACAAAGCGGAATCCATCGTTATTACGTCTATGAAAAGGATAATGAGAGGGAAATCGGTGATTATCTTTTCATCAATGGCAAGAAAGAAGAATTTATCGAGACAAAATACGAAAGCCGTTTTTCGTTCCAAGAATATCTTTGCTCGCGAGGCATTAAATACTCGTTACGTGCTTATTCGATTATACCAAGATTCAAGGCACCTCTTCGCCTTAGAAACCATGAAAAACAATTTCTTTCTCACTTTGATGAAAGAACTCGTAGTTTGTTAGATGGCCTTCTTTTTGATAGAAAAGATAGTCAAAGCGAATTTTTGGTGCAGGCAACTAGTTTAGGGATTCTGTATCTATTTTCTAGCAGCGGGATTTATTTAGGGATTGCTCTCCGCCTCATTGAAGGTGGTACTAGAAAGTTTCTAAGTGAACGAGGGACAAAATATGTTTCATTTGTGACTCTAATTCTTCTTTTTCCTTTTTATATCGTAAAGCTAGGATATTATCGTGTTTTTCTTTCTCGAATAATTCGTGCGATCTATCAAAATAAAGAAGGCGGGATCGATTCATTAGGTAAAACCTCCCTCGTTGGGATTATTCTTTATTTATTTTCTTTCCGTTCCCCGTTAAGAAGCGCGTATCTGCTTGGAATAGGAATTTCTCTTAATCATGCTTTTTTGGGAAGCGTTATTTCTCGAATTGATTCAAAGCGAAAAAGAAAAATTGTTTCTTCTATTTCATTCCATTGCTTTTTGCTTCCGAATTTAGTTTCAAATTCTTCCATTCATCTATTTTCGTATTTTTATTCCTTGTTCCTTCCGTTTCTAGTTTTTCCTTTTCGATTTATTGCAATTCTCTCGTTTCTCACCATCCCTTTTGTTTCATTTCTTAATGGCTATGCATCGTTATTAAATTTCATCCTTTCCTTAATAGAAAAAATAGACATCATAATTCCTATTGGCGGAGGTTCTAACGTTTATTTGTCATTGTTATATTATTGCTTTTATTATGCGCTTTTCTATTTAAGCGAATGCGGTTTTAGTAAAGCTAAGAAAAGAGTCCCTCTTTTATTCGTTGTTGTTTTGATCCTTCGGGCGATGCCGATATCTCTAAATTTTAGCGATGAAGTCACTTTTATCAATGTAGGGCAAGGCGATGCGATTTTGATTCGCGAAAAAGGAAAGAGCGTTTTATTAGACACAGGCGGCGTCACTAGTTTTGATTTAGGAAAAGAAGTGGATTTATCTTATTTATATAAACGTCGCATTTATCATCTAGATGCGGTAATCGCTAGCCATGGGGACTATGACCATATTGGTGCATACGCATCGCTTAAAAAGCTGATTCCTATCAAAAATTATTACGATTCTCCTTCCTCCTTTCCCTTAAAAATAGGGAATATGGAATTTAGGAATCTTAATCTTTATGGAGGAAATGAAGAAAACGACAAGTCTCTTGTTTTATCGCTGAAACATTTGGGGAAAAAGTGGTTATTTATGGGGGACGCTACGAAGAGAATCGAAGAAAAAATTATACAAGACAATCCCGATTTAAGATGTGATGTTCTTAAAGTAGGACACCATGGAAGCAATACATCCACCTCGGAATTATTTTTAAAAACGGTGCAGCCGAAAGTCGCGATTATTAGCGTTGGCGCTAGAAACAATTTTGGTCATCCTGACCCGACAACTTTAGCAAAGCTTAAGGCGAATGGGATAGCCATTAGACGCACCGATTTAGAAGGAACGATCTCTTATACTTCCTATCTAAATTCACCGATAAAATTTTGATTTATTATTGGAATGAATCTGATATTATTGCGTTAATACAAATATCAAAAGATACTAATATTTGAGGGTTATACATGAAACCAATTGAAAATTCCATTAAAAGTAATAAAGGAAAGAACGCCTTTATTGCCAGTAACTCTTCCCTTAAAGAAATAGACCAAGCGCGGCAAAGCAAGGGTCTATTAACGAGTCAAGATATAAAGGAAATCCGAGTTGGCTTAGGTTTAAACCAAAAAGAATTTTCTTTGCTTTTAGGATTAGGCGAGATTTCGGTTGCCCGTTACGAAACGAAATTGATTCAGTCTCACACGATTAATGATTTATTCCTCAAAGCAAAAACCGAACCTCTTTTCTTGTATGAAAAATATTTGGAGAATAAGAAAAATCTTTCTTTGAACGCGAGAGAAAAAATCGTGAAGAAAATCAAAAGCATATCTTCTAGCGAGACGATGATTCATCTAGCGAAAGTAAGGGACTACCGGTTTTTGATGCTTCCTTATTTAGAAGAGAGTTCATTAATAGGCGATGCTAGTTTGTCGCTTAACGCAATTGCTTCTCTTTTGACTTTAGGGAAAGATGAAAATGGTTCTTTATCAAAAAGGCGCTTCGCTAAATTTCTCTTTTATTGTGATTTCTTTTCTTTTGCGGAAAGCGGAAGAGGGATTACGGGTTTAGCATATCGAAAGGCCGTTGATGGAGTGGAGCCTCTTTTTTACGATGACATATTGTGCGATCCTCTTTTCAAAAAGACTGCTAAAATCGTTTTCGACAAAAATGGTTCTTCCTTTTCGCAAGTCCGCATTGCTACAAAAGAAAAAATCACCATTGATCGTGAGCAAAGAGAGATTGCCAAATACGTAAAAGAGCGCTTCCGCTCGTTCTCCGAACACGATTTTTCGCTTCATTGCCTTAATGAAAGACCGCTTAAAAAGCTAAAGAATGGGGCTCTAATTGATTATTCGCTTTCGATCACCTTAAGCAATGCAAAATGATTCCATTGCTTCTATAATGGTTAAATATGATTCAAGTCGTTTATTCTAGTGATCCTCAGCTTGCGCTTCTAGGACTAAATAAAGTAATCAAAGCCACCTTCGGAGAAGAGCTTACTTCTTTAAATTCCGTGACTCTTGACATGAGTCAAAATACGATGATTGATTTAGCCGAAGAATGCTTAAATTTACCTATTGGCTGCGATAAAAAAGCCGTCATTGTAAAAAATTGCTTCTTTTTGCTAGCTCCTTCAAGAGGCCGTGGTGCTTTAAAGATTCAAAAAGGAGATAAAGAAGAGGCGTTCTTGTCTTATTTGGATAATCCAGACCCCTCCATCTATCTATATATGTCCGCTTATGGCGACAACATCGATAGCAAAGGCAAATATGGGCAACGGCTAGCCGCTTTAGGAATTAAGCCTTCATCTGTTAATGCTTTCACAGAAAGCGATTGGAAGAATTTCGTTCCCGCTTTTTTTGAGAAAAAAGGCGTTCGCATTTCTCTTGATGCATCAAATGAATTAATCCGTCGTTTATCAATGGATTATGGTCGCTTTTTAGTGGAACGACAAAAACTTTTGAGTTACGCCTCTAAGACTGGAACATTAAATCTTGACGATATTAAGGCTCTTATATCTGAACCCTTGGAAGATAAAAGCTATATGTTGTCTAATGCCTTGACAAAGGGTGACGTTAAAGGTGCATTCCATATTTATAACGATTTGAAAGTTCAAGGATATGACGAAGTCTCACTTTTGATCCAACTTGCAAATCAATTCCGCAAAATGAACATGGTTAGTTTCTTATTGAAACAAGGGAAAAGTGAAGGCGTTATCGCTAGTACGTTATCTGGAACTAGGATGAGCATTTATCAAGTCCGCGCGATTTCTAATAACTTAAGGAAAATGAAAGCAAACGCTCCTTCTATCGTACTAGAAAAAATATACGAGACCGAAAAATCCATTTTCACTGGCGAAATGGATGGACCATTGGCATTTTCTTTGTTTCTAGCTAATTTTCCATTATGAAAATCGTAATCGCGAGTGACACTCATGGTGACATCGCTTCTTTAGAGAAGGTGTTTTTGCGTGAACAAAACTCTGATGCTTTTCTCCATGCCGGGGATAGCGAAGCACCTAGTAATAGCATTGTTCCTTTCCTTGCGGTTAAAGGAAATTGCGATTCCTATTTTAATGACTATCCCAAATTTCGACTTGTTCATACCCCGCTAGGACTTTTAAGAATCGAACATCATCCTATTTCATCGCTTTCTCAACTAGAAACCTTAAAAAGAGATGATATAAAAATATTTATTCACGGGCACACCCATAAAATAGAAGCGACTCAAATTGACGGTGTTTACGTCTTTTGTCCCGGGTCCTTGTCTTATCCGCGGGATAGTGAAGTTGGCTCGTATCTAGTTTTGAATATCGAAAAAAATTCACTGAAATATACCTTTAAAAATATTTAATATTTAAGACAAAATTGACAATATATGGCATATATTTTAATCGTTAGATAGGATTTTGCATTGCGGTAAATTGCCTGAATTTGTTATCCTTCTTTTACGCTACTATAAGAACGCATTCTCCATTGATCTATTTGGAATTGGCTAATTTTTCTTTCTTCCTAGTGGATATTATTCTTAGCTCAGCATCCATTTTGTTTGGATTAAAAAAAGAACCAATCGATGTCATTTTGCATAGAAGTGATGGATTTTACTTCTAATTGATTAAACATAAAAAAATCCCCAAAACGGAGATTTTTTAATTTTGGCGAGCCTAAAATATTGAATTTATTTAATCTCACGAACAACGCGAGAGAGGTGAGCTTTCTTGCGGTTAGCGCTATTGACGGTAATCGCGCCATCTTGGGAATATTTATCTAGAAGGGAAATTGCAGCGCGTAAGGCTAGTTCGGCTTCTTCTTTTTTTCCTTCCGCCGCTAAGGTTTCGACCTTTTTGCTTTGTGTGCGAATTTCCGTTTTGCGAGTGCCATTCAATTTGGCATTTCTTTCATAAATTTCGATACGTTTTTCTTGGGATTTGATGTTTGCCATATTCTTACTTCCTAAAATAATTTAAAAATTCTTATGCGTAGGGATTATAGACTTCCTAGAAGGAAGAAACAACACTTTTCCTATTTCTAAGGCCGTAGAGAGATTATCTTTCCTCTTTATTTTCTGGATGAAGCAGGAGAAGAATTTCTTCTACAAAATCATTGACAGTCAATAACCTTCCATAGAGATTGACCGGAATAGTTATTTTAAAGGAATGGTTGATGTCTTCTACTAAAGTGACATAACTCATCGAGTCACCGCCTAAATCCCTCCCAAAATCAGCTTCATCATCAATTTTGAATTGCGGTATCATAAGGGTTGAAGCAAATTCGTTTTTAACGCCTTTCGTGATTCGTTCGACTTCTTTTTGGTCGTATAAGGAGAAATCGCGCGACGATTTTTTCTTTTTTCCGATATTTCCTTCTGGATCATAGAAATCATCCACATCGCCTTTTTCTAAAGCGTCTTTCAAGACGAATCGTTTCACTTTCATGTTATTCGCTAAAGGCATCGAATGTTTATAAATCAAAAATCTCTGCACTTTCTTTTCGTTTGCTAATGTTGCGTTAATCGCCTTTGCATCCGCGATGATGGAAGGGAAATCGTCACTTGTCACGGAATTATCCAATTCAAAGATTAAGGTAATTTCTTCTTCATTCGAATCTTTCTTTTTGATTCCCAAAACGACGTCATTCACAACATGTCGAATATTGTGGAAATAAAACTCGATTTCATCCGGATAGACGTTTTCGCCATTGCTATTGATGATGACATCTTTCATTCGGCCCTTGATGTAATAAGCGCCTGTAGAATCTTTTTCAGCGATGTCGCCGGTATGAAAATAGCCATCGTCAAGAGGCGTCTCTTTTTCTATTCCGCCTATGATTTCGCGAATGTGAACCGTAGGGGTTTTGACGAGCAATTCACCTTGGCCTTTCGCCCCCCCGGTGATTGGCTTTAATTTGAAAGTGATTCCGTGCAATGGGTGACCAATTGAGCCGCGAAGCCTATCTTCAACACGGGGGGACAATTCAACAGATACAACCCCGAGTTCTGTCATGCCATAGCCATTGTATAGAGGATAGCCTAAGCCATTTATGAAATTGAGCGTTTTCGCGTTGAGATATCCGCCTCCGGAAATGCAATATTCAACGTCTTTCCCTAGGATTTTCTTTCGGACTATGTTTTGAACGAAACAAGCGGAAGCAAATCCTGCTTCCTCTTTAGAAATTTTGCCGGTATTATACGCAATCATTCTTCGCAATAGATCGGCGTTTTTCGGATTTCCTAATTCGATAGTCCGTTGGGCTTTTTGAGCCACTGCATCCCAAAATAAAGGAACGCTATAGATATGCGTGCATCTCCCCTTTTTAATCGCGTTCAAGACATCTCTATTAGAGGAAGAAGAAGGATAAACCAATGCTTTTCCATAAAAGGTATACCATAAAAACACAGCAACAAATCCGAAAATATGATGGAACGGAATCATCGCTAAATTTCGTATTTTGCCTGGGTGCATGATTGTGCATGTTTCGTTTGGCATGTCCAAAGCGGCAGCGATTTGGTTGCACATGGCGTTGCCATCGCTTACCATCATTTTTACGTTGCCCGTTGTTCCGCTTGAGCAAAAGATTACCTCGTTGCCCCAACTTGGCGTGAAATTGTAATTCGGCTCGCTTTGGGTGATTTTGCTAATTCGGAAACTAGGAACGTCATAGGAAGTCGCCTCGTTAAAAATAATCGCCTTTGCTTTCGCTTGCTTTAATAAATTCTCAGTATTTTCATGCGGAAGTTTGGCATCGATAAGCAAAGGTGTGTGACCTGTCATTAAAATCGCCCAAAACATGTGGGGCCAAGTTGGGCAATTGCGAAGTTTTAAAGCAACGACTGAACCGACGGGAACGCTAGATAAAGCTGTCGTCATTCTTTCGGCGAGGTGATAAGTGATCGTCTTATATTGTTCGTAATTATATTCGTAACGTTTATCGTCCTCGTCGAAATAAATCGTAGAGATGTTTTTGCCATGAGAATTCATTGCCATTTCATAAATATCATGGAAAGTCCGATTGGTATTTAATAGGGTTTTTGCCGTATCGAGTAATCTCGCGACTGGTTCCCGCTCATAATGTTTCATAACTATTGCCTAATTTTTATAAAGTAAATCTTTTCGTCGCTCTCGCACCATATTGTAGCGGATTTTCTCTCCTTAGTTATAATAAAAGCTTACGGAGGCTTTTTCGAGGATGCGTTTTCTTAAAAATAGTGATGTAAAAGTTCTATATATGGGTACTCCCAATATGTCCGCTAAAGTGTTGGAAGCGTTAATAGGGAATGGATATACCATAGTTGGCGTTGTTTCCCAAGAAGATAAAGCGGTTGGAAGACATAGGCTCATAGAAAAAACGCCAACCAAGCTTGTGGCAGAAAAATATAACATTCCCGTTTTCGAGCCGCGCAAAATCCGTGAGAATTATGACTTTGCTAAAAAGCTTGATTTCGATGTTATCGTCACAATGGCCTATGGCCAAATTATTCCCCAAGAGCTACTCGATCTTTCTAAAATTGGTAACGTCAATCTCCATGGCTCTATCCTTCCAAAGTATCGAGGAGCCGCCCCTATCCAACGCGCGATTATGGATGGAGATAAAGAAACAGGCATTTCTCTTATGGAAATGGTTGCCGCAATGGATGCAGGGGATGTCTACGATACCATAAAAGTAGCAATTGACCCGCTTGATACCTATTCTTCTTTGGCGACGAAATTAAGCGAAGCCGCTGCCGATTTAATCGTTAAGGATTTAATAAAATACGCAAATGGGGAACTAGCTAGGCATAAGCAAGAAGAATCACTAGTAACGGTTGCTAAAAAAATCGCCCCCTCCGAAGAACGAATTCCTTTGAATTTGGACGTTGATAAAACTTCTTGCTATATCCGTGGGTTAAGCGAGGAACCAGGTGCCTATTTTGTATTAGGAGACAAAAAACTTAAAGTTTACGGAGCAAAAGTGTTTTCCGATGAAATTTTAGGGGAAATTGGCTCTATTATTTGTAATAAAAAGCATTTCTTGTTGCAATTAAAGAACGGCATATTGGAACTATTATCCGTGCAAGTTGAAGGCAAAAAGAGAATGGATGGTGTTTCTTTCCTTCAGGGCGCCCATCTATCTAGCAGCACGAAACTATCCTAATTATATTCTTCAAAAATTCGATAAATCCAATCTATTTTGGTTATTCAAAGGCTAGTGCTTACTATGGTATAATTCCGCAAGTTGTTAGAAAGGAAAACAAATGAAACAAATCGCGATTTTACTCGATAGCACTTGTGACATGACTATCAATCTTTTACATGAATACGATATCGATTATGTTCCGATGGGTTTTTCCATTGGCGATAAAGAATATTCCGCGCTTCTATCTTGGGACAATATTTCACCGAAAGAATTTTATGAAACGATGAAGAAGACTCGCGTCTATACGAGCCAAGTCAAGGATGTGGATTTTGAAAAGAAATTCAATGAACTCCTTGATCAAGGTAAGGATGTTTTATACTTAGGGTGCAGCAGCGGCTTATCTAAGTCGGTATCCCGTGGGGAAGTCATCGCACATGAAGTGATGAAAAAACGCCCCGGCGCTCAAATTAGGGTCGTTGATTCTTTAATTTCTGGGATGGGGCAAGGGCTATTAGGGATTTATGCCTCCTTTTTACGCAAAGAAGGAAAAACCCTTGACGAAATCGCTTCTTTGTTAGAAGAAAATCGCCTTAAATACAATCAATGGGGCACGGTCAATGACCTTAATTATCTAAAGAGAGCAGGACGCGTGAAAGCTAGTGCCGCTTTTTTCGGGAATATATTCGGGGTTAAGCCAATTATTATCAGTGATATCCATGGGAACAATTTCGCTTATAAAAAAGTGAAAGGAAGAAAAGCATCTTTAGAAGAAATCGCTAATTCGGTTGCGAGTAATATTGTTGACCCAGAGAATCACTATGTAGCGATTTCGCATGCTGACTGCGAAAAAGACGCTCTTGAATTAAAGAGCTTAATCGAAGGCAAAATTAAAGTTAAGGGTTTCTATCTCACTCCTTTAGGCCCTATTCTTGGCGCTAGCTGTGGGCCCAACACCATCATTGCTTTCCATTACGGAAAAGAAGTCGCCTTGAAGGGTGAATAAGAATTCATGGATAATAAAACTTTGTCGGGGAACGATTTTATTCGTTTGCTCAAAAAGGGATATGAGGCCTTGTCTAGTAACTACGAAGCAATCAATGACCTCAACGTTTTCCCTGTGCCGGACGGCGATACTGGCACAAACATGAAAATGACTTTTGCTGGTGGGCTCCGCTCGATTGTCAAAAGCGATGACTTAGGATCGCTAGCGACTGATTTTGCGCGCGGATCTTTATTTGCGGCCCGTGGCAATAGCGGCGTTCTTTCTAGCCAATATTACAAAGGAATCGCCGATGGCCTAAAAAACAAAAAGGATGCAGATGTCCCCACGTTCGCTAAAGCGATGGTAAACGGGTATAAAGTCGCTTATTCTGCAGCGGCTGATCCTGTTGAAGGGACGATTCTTACTGTTGGAAGAGAAGGAATAGAAAACGTTATCAATCATTCCAAGAATCTAAAGGATTTCCCGACTTTCTTTGCGGCCGTTGTGGAAGCGATGAAGGCTTCTTTGGACAATACGCCAAACCTTTTGCCTGTTTTAAAAGAAGCCGGCGTCGTCGATAGTGGCGGCAAAGGATTACTTACGATTTTCCAAGGTTTTTTAGGCGCTTATACTGGTAAGGAAGAATCGTCTTCAGAAATCGATACAAAGATTGAAGAGAGCTTTGCTAGCAATACATCAGCCCCAGTCGACTACAGCGCCTTTAATGAAAATAGCGTTCTCGACTATGGCTATTGCACGGAATTTTTGTTGCAGCTTCTATCTTCTAAAACTAACGTGAAACGTTTTTCGATAAAGCGCTTTATCGCTTGGCTTGAGGAACATGGCAATTCCATCGTTTGCTTTCAAACTGGAACGGTCATAAAAGTTCATGTGCATACAAAAAAGCCCTACGAAGTGATTCGTTACGCCCAAAAATATGGCGAATTTGTTGCCTTTAAGATGGAAAACATGGCGCTTCAGCATAACGAAGTCATCATCAAAGAAGAGAAGAAAAAGAAGGAGCGCGTTCCTAGCGCGATTATCGCAATCGGTCAAGGGGAAGGGATTAAAGACCTTTACCACTCCTTAGGGGCAGATATTGTGCTTGATGGCGGAAAAACGATGAACGCTTCTACCGAAGAAATTATTGATGCGGCTAAATACGCCAACGCGGAAGATGTTATTCTTCTTCCTAATGAAAGCAATATTCTTCTTGCGGCAAAACAAGCGCAAAATCTCTATAAAAAATGCCGTATCCATGTCGTAGAAACTAAAAACCTTGTTGAAGGATACATCGCTTTATCGATGCTAGTTGACAAAAACGATGTGCAAGGAACGATCGATGCCTTTAATGAAGCGATAAAATCCCTTGATTACGGCTTCGTTGCTTTAAGTAACCGCGATATCGAAATCGAAGGGGAAACGGTTCCTTCCCATACTTATATCGGAGGGATAAATAAAGAAATCCTCGCAAGTGGGCTAACTGCTGAGATGACCTTAGATTCTCTCCTTTCATATGTCAAAGGCCTTGAAAATAAGAGTGCCTTGCTTTTAATCCGCGGAAAAGCGACAAAAGAAGAAAACGCAAATCAATTACTTGAAGCTTTAAAAAATAAATACCCTGATTTGGAAATCGGTTTACTCAGCGGCGAACAAGAAGTTTATGATTATTTAGTAGGGATTTACTAATTTATGGACCAAAAATTGCTAGAAAAGAAACTTGATACGAAAGAAATCTATCACGGTAAAATACTAAACGTGTTTGTTGACGATGTTCTTCTTCCAAATGGCAAAAAGAGTACGCGAGAACTTATTCGTCACTGTAAAGCCAGCGCTGTCCTTGCTTTTGACGATAATGGCAACGTTATTTTAGAAGACCAATTCCGCTATCCCTATAATACAGTCATTACTGAAATCCCCGCGGGTAAAGCGGATGGAGATGAAGATCCTCTTGTTACCGCAAAACGTGAACTCCTAGAAGAAACTGGATACGAAGCGAATGATATTGCTCTACTAGGGGAATTCTATCCTTCTGTCGCTTATACCGATGAAGTGATTTACCTTTACGAAGCGCATTCTTTGAAGAAAAAGGAACAGCACCTTGACGCTGACGAATCCCTGTCCTTCTATTTTAAAAGTTTCGAGGAATTCAAGCGTATGGTTAGCGAAGGAAAAATCAAGGATGGAAAAACGCTTGCCGCCTTGGCTTATTATTTATTGAAACACGCAATGTGACTTGCATCGGGATTTTGTTTTGCCTATGGAATTGTGATTATTTATCAAAAACTGGGTCGCGACAATACTCCCTCTATCATCGAAAAGATGAAAGACGGCAAAACGAGAATTTTGAGCAAAAAAGAAACCTTAATCGCCTTAAAGACTAAACTCTTAGAAGAAACGAATGAATATCTTTCTTCCTGTGAATCCCTAGAAGAATTCGCCGATATTGAAGAAGAGGTGTTGCTCTTCCTTTAGAAAGTGGCCATACTTTAGGGGAATTAGAAAAGATTCGTCTAAGAAAAAGAAATCGCAATGGTGCTTTTAGCAAATGTTTCTTTCTAGAAATAGTTCCGAATAAAAAATAGGGCCGATTTATCGGCCCTATTCGTTTCTTAGAAGCGAAGCTTTTTATCAATCGAATTACGAATCAGTCTTACGAATTCATCCAAAGAGACGGTGATTTGCTTTTCACTTCCGTAGATTCGGTAAGTGACTTCGCGATTCTCTTTTTCTTTGTCGCCAACAACAATGGTATACGGAATTTTTTGAACTTGCGCATTTCTTAACCGGTAACCTAATTTTTCATTGCTATTATCGAGATAGACGCGCACGTCATTGCCTTCTAGGGCTTTTTTGACAGCGTTAGCGTATTCTATGTGCGCTTGATTGCTTACGGGTAGAACGATTGCTTGATGAGGCGCTAACCAAGTTGGGAAAGCTCCTCCATAGTTTTCGGTAATGATGCCGATAAAGCGTTCAACTGAGCCAAATACGACGCGGTGAAGCATATACGGTTCTTTCTTTTCGCCGTTTTCATCAATGTAGAAGCAGCCAAATCGATGTGGCAAATTCACATCGAGTTGGATGGTGCCGCATTGCCAAGTTCTACCCATCGAATCTTTGAGTTTGAAATCGAGCTTTGGTCCATAGAAAGCTCCATCGCCTTCATTGATTTGATATTCGTGGCCGCTGTCTTTGCAGGCGGTAGCGAGGGCTTTTTCGCTTTGATCCCAGAATTCTTTGCTACCGATATAATCATCTGGGCGAGTGCTTAAGACGATTTTGTAGCTTAGGTCAAAGACTTTATACACTTCGTCTAGTAACCCCATGATGTTTTTCACTTCGCTTTCGATTTGATCAGGGCGAATCATGATGTGAGCATCGTCTTGGGTAAAGGCCCGCACACGGAATAAACCGTTTAAAGCCCCGCTGGCTTCGTGACGGTGGACGTGCCCTAATTCGGCATAGCGAAGCGGGAATTCCCGGTAAGAGTGGATATCGTTTTTGTAAACGAGAATTGCGCCAGGGCAATTCATTGGCTTAATTGCAAAGTCTTTGTCATCGATTTTCGTGGTATACATGTTCTCTTTATAGTGATCCCAGTGCCCGCTAGTCTCCCATAATTCACGGGAAAGCATGGTTGGGCTTTCGATTTGCAAGTAACCATGGGCGAGGTGTATTTTCCTCCAATAATCGAGAAGCGCGTTCTTCAATAACATGCCATTAGGAAGCCAGAATGGAAATCCTGGGCCATAATCGCTAATCATGAATAGGCCTAGTTCTTTGCCTAAACGGCGGTGGTCATTTGCCTTGCGCCTTTCCAAAACCGCAAGGTGCTCTTTTAAGTCTTCTTCGCTCCACCAGGACGTGCCATAAATGCGTGTAAGTTGTTTATTCTCGCTATTGCCTCTCCAATAAGCACCAGCGATCGATAACAATTTGAAGTGCTTAATCATTCCGGTTGATGGAATGTGAGGGCCCTTGCAAAAATCAACGAAATCTCCCTGCGTATAGATAGAGATGTTTTCTTTCTCGTGTTCGGCGATTAATTCGAGCTTATATGGGTTATCTTTAAAAATTTCTTTCGCTTCCTCGGGAGTGACTTCTTTACGAATGAAGGGATTATCTTCTTTCGCGAGTTTTTTCATTTCCGTTTCAATACGAGCAAAATCAGCATCGGTGACGATTTTGTTACCGAAATCGACATCGTAATAGAAACCTTCTTCGATGGCCGGCCCAAACCCGAATTTGCAATCCGGGTATAAGTGGCGAATCGCTTGAGCCATCAAGTGGGAAGTGCTGTGATTAAGCATCATAAAGGCATCGTTACTTCCTTTTCTCACAAAAGAGAAACTCTCTCCTTCGTGGAGAGGCTCTCTCATGTCGATGATTTCTTCCTCACACTTAATGCCGACATCCTCTTTTTTGTGTTCATTATCGAGCACTTTAGCGGCAATAAAGCCATTCGCTTTATCTTCTAATTCAACTTCTTTTCCGTCATAGATTACTTTCATAATCCTTTTCCTTTCTTGAGGGATAAAAAATAAAACGCCCTCATCGCTAAGGACGCTTCCGCGTGGTACCACCTTATTTCGAATGAAAAAATTCATTCCTCTCTGAGCTTAACGTGCTTCAGGTTCGCCTAGCTTATTTCGCTAAGAGCTCGGGAGTGGTACTCCATATGCCTATAGGCATTTGAGCTTGTCTCCTTCAACGCAAGTAAAATCTAGGACGATGGGTAAGCAATGTCAAGCAAAACAAATGGCATAAAAAACGATTCTTATTTTTCTTTCCGCATTAATTAGCTTTTCTAATTATTGTTTTCCTTAATTACAAAATTTGCTTGTGATTTCCTTCTTTAGTGGCCGATTAAATGCCTTTTACCCTCTTTATCAGCCTTTTGCTTAGGAATAAAATAACAGCTATGAATATTGAATTGTTTGATTATTATCTTCCTGAAAACCTTATCGCCCAGTCGCCTAGCGAGAAACGCGATGAATGTCGTTTAATGGTTGTAGATCGCGAACATAAAACAATCGAAAATAAAAAGTTTTTCGATATTATCGATTATTTGCACCCAGGAGATGTGCTTGTCAGAAATAACACCAAAGTCATCCCCGCCCGTTTAATTGGCGAAAAAGTTGAGACGAAAGGGAAAGTTGAAATCTTGCTCTTACATGAAGTGAAAGCAGAAAAGGACACTTGGGAATGTTTAGTCGGGAATGCCCATAGCGTTAGAGTCGGTACGCACTGCGCTTTTGGCGATGGCAGACTAACTTGCGAATGCGTAAAAGTACTTCCGGAAGGTATCCGCCATATGAAGTTCTTCTACCAAGGGATTTTCTTAGAAGTTCTTGATTCGTTAGGGCTTATGCCCCTTCCTCCTTATATTAAGAAACAGTGCGAAGATAATAGCGAATACCAAACCGTTTATGCGAAGGTTCCTGGGAGTGCGGCAGCTCCAACTGCGGGCTTCCATTTCACGGAAGAACTTTTGCAGCGCATCCAAGAAAAAGGGGTTACTATTATTGATATTACTTTGAATATTGGCTTAGGCACCTTTAGGCCAGTGAAAGTATTGGACACTAAAGATCATGTGATGCATAGCGAGACTTATACGATTTCTAAAGAAGCGGCATCATCTTTGAATTCGGCAAAAAAAGAAGGCAGAAGAATCATCGCGATTGGCACAACTAGCGTTCGTACTTTAGAAAGCAACTTGGCGAAATACGGCGCATTTACCCCAACAAATGATGAAGCGACAAGTATTTTCATCACACCCGGTTATGAATACCAAGCAATCGATGCCTTAATCACGAATTTTCATCTTCCAAAGAGCACGCTCGTTATGCTCGTGAGCGCTTTTATGGGAAGGAAATGGACATTGCATTGCTATGAAGAGGCGGTTAGAGAAAAATATCGATTTTTCTCTTTTGGCGACGCCATGTTTATATATGGTAAATACGATTATTCCCATCATCTAGATGATTAAAAATAAAAAAGATGCTCTGATATACTTTTTGAGCATCTTTTTAAGGACAAATGAGTTTTAATGAAAACTAGATGTTTTCTTTTTGAAAGCCAAGAACCGCAGCGCCCATTAAACCTGCCTCTTGCCCGTAAGAGCAGAGTTCAAGACGAGAGTGGGGGCAAGCGTTTCTTAAGTCATCGAAGAACAAATCTGCGCTTTTCATCACTCCTCCGGTAAGAGTGAATATTTCCGGTTCAAAATTGAATTGATTCATCCTGATCCAGCTGGCCAATAAATTGATCCAATCGTGATATATCGGCATCACGATAGGTTTTTTCTCTCTCACCATTTGGAAGAATTCGCGTGCGTTTTTGATTTCTAGTCCATTCATGGAAGCAAGCTTGATGATTCCGGTCCCGCTTGCCATATGCTCGAATTCATGGGTTTCGCCTTTGTAATCGAACATTGTATGGCCAACTTCGTAAGAGCTATTCACGATTTTCCCGTTTTGGGTAAGAGCTCCTCCTACACCAGTGGAAATGGTCACGAAATAGAGAGATTTTGCGTTTTTGTATTCGCCAAGATTGGCTTCTGCTAAAGCGGCAACCTCTGCATCGTTAATAACGTAAGCAGGTAAGTGGTAGCGGCTAGACAAATAATCTGCTAAAGGAATGTTTTTGATGTGGATGTTTGGTAAAGCGGCAATAAACCCATCATAGCGAACTCTTCCAGGAACTCCCATCGCTAAAGCAATGACATCCGAAAAGTCTTTCACGCATTCATCGATGGTTTTGGCGACATTACTTAGAAAAATATCCGTTTTTCCACGCACAGTCGGATTGATAACCTCGGAGATGATATTGTAATTTTCATCAATGAGAGCAACGCGGGTATTAGTGCCGCCGATATCTAAAGCAATTACCTTTTTCATTAGTCTAAATCTTCCACTTTATTAACTTTTAAAATTCGCATGAAATTAGTTTGTCCAACTCCTGTTGGCGTTCCTCCTGCTAAAAGAATCATGTCGCCTTGTTTTAAACCTAAATCGCGCGCGACTTTTAGTGCTTTTGCTTCCATCTCTTCGATGAAATCAGGCATTTGTGTCTTAATCAAAACGCTATAAACGCCCCAATACCAAGCCGATTCTAATGCTGCTTTTCTACTGCTTGTCACAGAAATAATCGGGCAGCAAGGACGGGCTTTAGAAAGACGCTTAGAAGAATTTCCTGTTTGGGAGAAATTGATGATAAGTTTGGCTTTGATAAGCAAAGCGGTGTTAGCGATGGCATTGGCAATCGCGTCATTATTTGTCGCTTCGCTTGTTTCAAAAGCCTCACGGGCGAGACTTTCATAATCTAGTTCTTTTTCCATCGCCTCGCTAATTGCGGATTGCATCGCAACCGATTCGACAGGATAAGCTCCGCTAGCCGTCTCTCCGGAAAGCATGACGCAGTCGCTTCCTTCATCAATTGCCGTAGCGACGTCACTAACCTCAGCCCGTGTTGGGCGTGGGTGAGTGGTCATACTATCTAACATTTGAGTGGCGGTAATTACGGGTTTGCCGTATCTTCGGCATAGTTTGATGATCTTCCTTTGAACAAGAGGTACAACTTGCGGAGGGATTTCGTCACCTAAATCACCGCGAGCAACCATGATGCCGTCTGCAGTTTTGATGATGTCTTCAATTTTTTCAACACCTTCTGGGTTCTCTATTTTTGCGATGACGGGAATATTTGGATTCCCATATTTTTTAATCGTTTCTTTGATATCGATGATGTCTTGAGGACGACGCGTAAAAGAAGCAAAAATGACATCCACGTTTTGTTCGCAGCCGAATTTTAAATCCGCTTCATCTTGTTTGCTGATGAAAGGCATCGAAAGCCTCGACATTGGGCAATTCATGCCTTTTTGGTCTTTGATGTAATGGGTGTTCAATGCTTTTACGACAATCTCATGATTCTTCTCATCTTTATCAATGACTTGCATCTCAAGATTTCCATCGTCGATTAAAATGACATCATTGATTTTTACATCGTCATATAATCCTGGGTGCGAACATGAAAACTTTTCTTTATTTCCAAGCATTGGGGTCATGGAAATACGCATAATTTGACCTTTTTTGACATCGACTTTTCCGTTTTCCATGTACCCTGTTCTTAATTCAGGGCCCTTCGTATCCAAAGCAACAGCTAAATAGATTCCGTATTTTTTCTCAAAGTCTCTTGCGATATTGATTTTTTCAAGCTGCTCCTCGTGGGTGCCATGGCTGAAATTAACGCGCATCACGTTCATTCCTGCCTTATAGAGACGATAAATCATATCCGGCGTATCGCTTGTCGGACCGATGGTGCAAACGATTTTTGTCTTTTTGTTTGTAACTAAAAACATAGCGAAATCCTATTTGAGCAAATCGATAAGGCGAAGCATCGAAATGTGTTTATCGCGGGGCAATGAGAGAGCTTCATAAATATCGTAATCGACGATTTTATTATTTACGATGCCAATGCAGATTCCGCCTTTCCCTTCGCATAGGCAATCAACGGCGTAAGCACCCATTCTTGCCGCTAAGATACGATCGAAAGCGCTTGGGGAGCCTCCACGTTGAACATGTCCTAACACATCGCTTCTTGTGTCAAAGCCAGTTTCTTCTTGAATGCGTTTTGCGAAAGCGTTCAAATCTGGATAAAGTTTTTCGCTCACAATGACGATAGCGCGACGAGATTCGTCCTCACTATGCATCGCTTTTAAGCTGCGGAAGATTTCTTCTTCTGGAATTGGGTGATCAGGGGTAATTATTAAATCGGCTCCTTCTGCTAATCCGCCGAATAAAGCGACATCGCCGCAATGATTCCCCATGACTTCGATTATCGCGCAGCGCCCATGAGATTCAGTCGTATCGCGGATTTTATCAACGCAATCGCAAACGGTATTTAAGCAAGTATCGAATCCGATTGTGTAGTCCGTTGAAGCGATATCGTTATCAATCGTTCCTGGCAATCCGACGCAATTAATGCCCATTTCAGTAAGTTTCTTCGCTCCCATATAGGATCCGTCACCACCGATAACGACAAGTGCTTCGATACCGAACTTCTTTAATTGTTCAACGCCTTTTTGACGAACGTTTTCCATTTTAAACTCTGGAAGACGAGCGGTGCGGAGTATTGTTCCGCCACGATTCACGATATTGCTTACTGATCCGCGGTCTAATTTGACGATTTCCCCATTGACGAGTCCGCGATATCCATCGTAGATGCCATAGACTTCTAACCCATAGCTCATTCCTGAACGTACGACAGCGCGTATTGCGCAGTTCATTCCTGGAGCGTCTCCTCCAGAGGTTAGAATTCCAATTCTTTTCACCATATTTTTTCTCCTCGGCCACAATCCGCTTAATTATGAACCACTTTTTCTCTATGAGAAAGCAATATCTAGCAAAAACCTGTTTTTTACCGATTTCACTAAATAAGGATTACTGCTTGGAAAAGAAACTTAGTTTGTTTCTTCTAGAAAAGCAGTGGCTTACTTTGTCATTTAACGCTTCGCAAAACGAAATGACAATGAGGAAAACACTACAAGAAAAAGGAGAAAAAATGGTATAGTTATGCAACGTATGGTTAGTGATTTATCGATTGGTGATTTATTCGA
This sequence comes from Caryophanales bacterium UBA4691, assembly GCA_002404865.1. Lineage (GTDB taxonomy): Bacteria > Bacillota_I > Bacilli_A > RFN20 > CAG-826 > UBA4951. Next base: position 55,853 of record DHKP01000011.1, read on the forward strand.
GACAAGAAGATTATCTTCCCTTAGTGATTTTGACGCAAAAGTCGTATTGGATTTATACATGCCCTTAGTCGGCGCGAAGGCTATTTCTTTTTATTTCTATCTTTATCAAAATGAGCCAGAAACGATTACCAACCATGAAAAAATGCTACGTAATACGAGTTTCACTCTCGGTGAAGTAGTGGCAATGCTTAGTGCGCTAGAAGCAGTAGCGCTAATTAAAACGTTTTTAGGGGAAAGCGAGAAATTTCGTCTTTTTGATTATTGCTTATACGCTCCTTTATCCCCCCGCGCTTTTTTCGGCGATCCTTTATTCGCTGGGACGCTAGAAAGCTACATTGGCAAAGACGATTGCAAGAAACTCGCGAAGAAATATTCTTTCTCGAATCCGCCCGAAAATTTCAAAAACGTTTCTATGGATTTTTTGACTTATTTTTCACCTGATGTCAGTGACTCAAAATACGCTCAAAGCGTTTTGAATAGCGGTGGGAAAAAAGCGGGGAAAGCCTCTATTTCATTTGACTTTACAGGTTTTTTAAACGCCTTGAAAGAGAATGATTCCCGCTACGAACCAACTACGTTTTCTCGTGAAGAGATTAGTTATATCGAACGGGTCTCTGCTCTTTATGGTTATAGCGCTGAAACATTGGCGAGTTTTGCGAATAGCGCATTTCTTCCTGCTAAGCCTATTGGCAAACGCTTAGATAAAAAATCCTTTCTTTCGTTGTGCCAAGAAAATGCCCGTTTTGATTACTTAAAGATGGAAAACAAAAATCGGCGGAAAAATCCGATTCACGGCGATACCTCCATTGCAAGGATGATTCGGAAAATGCAAAATACAACCCCGATTGAATTCCTATCGTTTTTACAAAAAGGGAACATGCCTGCCCCAAGCGATATAACTCTCGTTCAAGAATTGACACTAGATATAGGGCTCAATAATGAAGTGACTAACGCTCTTCTCTTTTATGTCCTTTCCACGCAAAACAACACATTGCCAAGGGCCTATACCGAAAAAGTAGGAGCCTCTTTAGTCCGTGAGGGATTGGAAACGGCGTTGGATACTATGAACTATTTCACGAAAACTAATAAAGCGAAAACTCGTAGGCCGATTCAAAATCAGCCTTGTAATATCGAAAAAAAACCAATAACAAATGATACCAATATTTCGATATCCTCTTCGACAAAAGAGGAATCGTTCGATGATCTTTTTGCAGAGATTGAGAAGAAATAAGTTATGAAAACGAGCAAAGAAGAAAGTGAAAAAATAAGACCAAATGGGAACCCTTCTATTATGGGTGCCGTCGATAATTTAATGTGTGATCCTCTTGTTAAGAAAAAGATGGGTGCGCTTGGTGTTGACGCTTCTTTTTTAGAACGGAATTTACCGTTGTTTTTAGCTTATCAAGAAGCAATCCACGCTTGCGAAAAATGTCGTGGGTTGGAGGAATGTACCTCCATTCCGCCCCATCATACGATGGATTTGTTTCTCGACGATAGTGGTGTTTTGAATCGAACCTTCGGGTATTGCCATTTCTTATTGGAGAAAGAAGCGATCCGCAATGGCTATTTGTATCGAGATTTCGATGATAGCTTTTTATCAAATGACTTGAATGCTTATAAAGGCGATACGAAGCGAATCCGCGAATTTGTTAAATTTTGCACGAGCGCCATCGCTAATCGCAATGTTCATCCTTGGGTTTATGTTTATGGGGATGTTGGGGTTGGGAAAAGCTCAATTTTGATTGCCGTTTGCAATCGCCTAGTGAAAGGCGGAAGGAAGATTGCCTTTCTTGATTGCAATAAGCGTTTTGACGAATTTAAGTCTCTATCCATTAAAAACAAACAGCTTTTCGAGCAGACAATGAATCAAATTGCTTCTTACGATATCCTTGTGCTGGATGATTTCGGGAACGAATTCAAAAGCGATTATACCCGCGATCAAATCTTGATGCCTTTATTGAATTATCGCGCCAAGAAAAACCTTACTACCTATTTTTCAAGCAACTATACCCTCGACGAGATTAAAGCTCTTTATAGCACTTCAAGAGCGGGAAGCATCATCGCATCTAAAATGGTCGGTTTGATCCAATCTAAAATCGAGCGTCCCTATGAACTTGAAAAAGGATTTGAGTCTTTTTTAGGGAATTACAAGTAGGGAATGCTAGCCAATATCTTCTGCAAAGAAGCAACCGAACCGTTTCCATCTAATAGGATGGAGGCGGCTTTTTTTGCTTCTTTTCGCGGGAAGGATTCATTCATTTTTAAGGAAGAAGCAACGTCTTTCCCACGTTTTGACAAACGCTCCGCCTGCGTTTCTCTATTTGCTTCAATATAAATAATTAAATCGCATTCTTTTTCTAAAGGGGAACCGATTAATAAGGGGACATCTAAAAGGATTCTTTTGGCGGTGCTACGACGGATTTCATGCTCGATTTTTTCGAAAACTTTCGGCCAAACTAATTTTTCAAGCTGTGTTTTCTTGCTTCCGTCTTTTGCGATTTCTTTTCGGCAATAATCGCGATTAAGCCCAAAACTTGTAACGCTCTCTTGGCCAAAAATCTTTTTAACGCCTATTAAGATGGATTTTTCTTTGTATAAAGAGGCGACGATCTTATCGGCGTCAATAATTTCATACCCTTTCTTCTCTAAATACTTTGAAACTTCGCTTTTTCCACTTGCGATGGGGCCGGTTACGCCGATGATCAAGGGGCGGTCTCCTTTTTGGCAAACGGGGCAATAGGTGGTTCCTCTCCCATTAACGACGATGCGCTTTAAAGGGAAGGTACACCGAGGACAAGGCGATTTGCTTTTACCATAAACGAGAAGCTCGTTTTGCATTAGTCCGCTAACGCCTTCTTTTGGATGGTAGCTTTTAATTGTACTGCCCCCTTCTTTTATGGCTAAAGTTAAAATTCGCCTAGCTTCTTTCAAAATGGAACATACTTCTTCTTTCGATAAAGTCTTTGCTTTTTTTAGAGGGTTTATCCTTGCGGCAAACAATGTTTCGTCAGCATATATATTTCCGATTCCGGAAATAATGTGCTGATCCATTATGGCTTCTTTAATTGGGCGATTGGTTTTCCTTAGCGCGCTTTCTAGTCCTTCTAAAGAAATCGAAAATGGGTCTAACGCCAATAAGGATAGCGGAGGAATGGTTAACAAATCTTTTTCGTAGCGGAATTCAATTGTTCCGAATGTCCTTACGTCGTTATAGCGGAGGGTTTTTCCATCAAGAAATTCATAACGCATGATATCGTGGGGAAAACGGCTTTCTTCAATATTTCCTTCAAAATATTTTCCTTCCATTCGTAAATGAGAAATGATTGCTTTTTTATGCGTGAGATGAAAAATAAGGTATTTCCCAAGGCGAGAAACATGGGTAAACGTTTCTCCGACTAATGAAGAGATGAAATAATCCGCATCATTTAGGATGTTTTTCTTGCGATAGATTTTTATCGCGGAAATCGTTTCTCCTTTTACGATGGGTTCCAAAATTCGCTTTACTGTTTCTACTTCTGGGAGCTCTGGCATTTATTTCGCCTCATACCAATTTTTGCCGATACCAACTTCCGCGGTCAACTTTACGGGAAGTTTTACTGCGTTTTCCATGATATCTTTGATTCCTTTTTTGACCCGCTCTAATTCATTGGAAGGCACTTTAAAGATAAGTTCGTCATGAATTTGAAGCACCATCTTGGTAGATAGATGGTTTTCGCTTAAATAACGGTCTATTTTCACCATCGCGATTTTGATTAAGTCCGCAGCGCTTCCTTGAACGGGTGCGTTTAGTGCGGCACGTCGTGCGGCTTCTCGCTTAATATAATTCTGATCATTAATATCTCTTAAGTAGCGGCGTCTGCCAAACATCGTGGTTACGTAGCCTTGCGTAGACGCATCGCGAGTAATCTTATCGAGGAAAGTTTTTACTTCTGGATAAGAGGAATAAAAGGATTCGATGATGCGTCTAGCCTCTTTTGGGGAATCCCCGATTTGCTGCGACAGCCCAAAGTCGCTAGTTCCATAAATAATTGCGAAGTTGACGGCTTTCGCTCGTCTTCTTTCATAGGGGGTAACATCTTCGTGCCCAAAAATGGTGCGAGCAGTTTCTGTGTGAACATCGTGCCCGGCGTTAAATACATCGATATATGATTTGCATCCGCTTAATGCAGCTAGAAGGCGAAGCTCTATTTGCCCATAGTCAAGCGACATAAGGTAAACGGAAGGATCATCGTAATAGAACGCGTTACGAATTTGTTTCCCCTCTTCGTCGCGCGAGGAAATGTTTTGCAAATTCGGAGAGGAAGAAGAAAGGCGCCCAGTAGTGGTTTGCGCTTGATTAAAATAACTATGGATTTTGCCGTCTTTTTTGATATGCGGAGTTAGTCCGTCGATATAAGTCCCGAGCAATTTAGCGTATTTTCGGTATTCCAAAATCCAATGAATGATAGGGGATTCATCATAGATATTCATCAAATCATCGATGGAAGTGCCAGCGTTTTTAGAATGTGGCAAATTCATGACTTCATAGAGAATATGAGCGATTTGCTTTGGGGAGTTTATGTTGAATTTATCCCCGGCGATTTTATAGATTTCATCTTCGGCATTTCTCTTTTTGAAGGCGAAGGTTTTACCATATTCCTCTAACTTATCCTGATGAAGCGGAAACCCTTCTATTTCCATTTTCGCAAGCACCTTCATTAAAGGCATTTCTATATCGCGATACAAAGCGTAGGCGTTCACGCTTTTGAGGGATTTTTCGATTTTTGGAAGTAAGGAAAGTGCGAAATAAGACATTTTTCCTGTTTTTTCTACATTCTTTGCATCGGCTACGAGCAAAGACATAGCTTCTTCTTTTTTCTCACCGATATCGACGCCAAAAGCTCCATAGATTAAAGCTGGGCGAGACGATAAACTGCTATCCAGCAAATAACCGGCAAGCAATAAATCTTCTTCGATGCCTTCGATTTCGATCCCTAAATTATTCAAGGCATAGATTGTCGCTTTCCCATCATAGACGCTCTTTTTGATTTCTTTGTTAGAAAGATAGTCTTTTAACGATTGATCGCTTTTAAGGTCATTCACACTTTCGTAATAAGTTTTTTCGCCCGTTGAAATCGCGATACCAAGAGGTTCTTCATCGTGATAAGAAAAGAAATCCACATCGAGAGCTAAGCCAATTTCCTTTGGAAGCTTTATGTCTTTAAAACTATGGATTTCCTCGATTATAGGGGAGAAAGAATTGACGCTTTCTCTTTTTAGAGAAGAAGGCAGACGCGCAAGTAATTGCTTTAATTCATACTTCTGCGAAAAAGAATTCACTAACGAAAAATCATATCCAGCATATGTTAAATCATCGATAGAAAAAGGAAGAGAAACGTCAGTTTTAATTCGTGCAAGGCGATAACTTGCTTCACCCAATTTTTCCCCTTCGATGATTTTTTCACAGATTTTACCTTTGATTTGATCGGCTTTTGCAGCGCTTATTACAGCGGGGAAAGTGCCATATTCTTGGATTAATTTCGTCGCGGTTTTTTCTCCAATCCCAGGAATGCCAGGGTAATTGTCGCTTGTGTCGCCTCTTAAGCCTTTGAAATCGATAATCTGCGATGGGGTCAATCCCATTTTTTCTTTCAAATATGCTTCATCGTATTCTTCCATTTTCGTCAAGCCGACTTTGAGCAACGAAACTCTGATATTTTTATCGATAAGCTGCAAATAATCGTGGTCACTTGTGTAGATAATGACCTCATATCCGCGTTTGCTCGCTTCTTTAGCGACCGTCCCGCAGATATCGTCGGCTTCTATGCCATGTTCTTCAAAATAAACAATGCCTAGCGCTTTGCATAATTCGCGGGAAATTGGGAATTGCGGTTTTAGATTTTCTGGGCAGGGAGCACGATTCGCTTTGTAATCTTTGAATTCCTCTTTCCGGAAAGTCTCCTTATCGCTATCGAAGCCGACGAATATTCCCTCATTTCCTTTAAAGGTCGCAAGGATTTTTGAAAGCATGTTCCCAAAAGCGAAGATTGCGTTGGTGGGGATTCCCTTTTTTGTGCGCATGATCGAGGCATTGTCCCCGTAACTAGTCGCATAATATCCGCGGAACAATAAACTATTTCCATCGATTACTACGAGTTTGCTCATATTCTATTCTCCTAAAGGTGTGATTCTATTGGCTAAGAAAGTATTTTCCCTATGATTGTCTTTCTTTCCTTCAATTATGATGATATTGCCTTCTTTTAAGTATGGGAATGAAGCGCTATATGCTTCTTGAAACAAGGTGAAGGAAGCTTTTGAAACGTCATCGTAGACTTCTAAGAAACACATTTGGGTTCCTTTTTTTGTCGTAATGACGCGAATTCCTCCGATGATGCCAGCGGTGGTAAAATAATTTTCTTCATTGATTTTTAAAAGAGGAATCGCTTTTTTCGCCTCCAATTCATTCTTGTATAAATCTAGTGGAGAAGCGCTAACCATCATGCCAAGCGCTTCATATTCTGCGTCTAGATTGTCACGGATATTATCTTTCGTTTCGACTAATGATGGTTTTTCAATTTCGAGACTAATCAAAGAATTATCTATAGAATCTCCCATCATTTCAGCGTATTTCATATAGCGATAAGCGCTAGCCCTCATGCTTGCGCGGCTATTAGAGAATTCGTCAAATGCTCCAGCATCCACTAAACGAATGAACGTTACGAGATTTAATCCGAAGCGCTTCGTTCTTTTTGCAAAATCAGCAAGATCATGAAATTTGCCGTGTTCGATTCTTTCATCTAAAAGAGAAGCAAGGAAATTCCCTTGTATTCCTTTGATTGCATTTAAGGGCAATAGCAAGCTATTTCGGTCGATTTGATATAGAGTAGAAGAATCATTTATGCTTGGAACTTTTAATTGAATCCCTAGCTCCTTTAATTCGGCAACCGTATTGAGAAATTTTTGGTCTCCGACGCTCATGGAATCAAGAATGGCACAATAAAATTCGATGGGATAATACTTTTTCAAGTAAGCCATGCGGCAAGTGATCACGCCATAACTTACGGCATGGGCTTTATTAAAACCATAGTTTGCAAATCGCTCAATGAGAGAAAATAATTCGTTCGCGAGTTTTTCATTTCGCCCGCTCTTCAAGCAACCATCGATAAATTTTCCTTTTAATGAATGAAGTTTAGATGAGTCTTTTTTTGATATTGCGCGGCGAAACAAATCCGCTTCCCCTAAAGAAAACCCCGCGACTTTTTGGGTAATTTGCATGATTTGCTCTTGATAGACGATAATCCCGTATGTGGAAGAAAGAATCGGTTCCAAATCAGGATCGAGGTAATAGACTTTCTCCATTCCTTTCTTTCTTTTTGCGTATAAAGGAATTGATTCCATTGGCCCAGGTCGAAATAGCGCTTCTAAAGCAGCGATATCTTCGAATGTCGCGGGCTCTAATTCTTTTATCGCCCTTCTCATTCCAGGGCTTTCCATTTGGAATATTCCCATGGTTTTTCCTTCTTTTATAAGAGCGATTGCCTCTTTGTCATCATAGGGGAGAGTCTCGAATTCTAGGTGTTTTCTTTCGTATTTTTCGATTAAACGCAATGTCAAGTCGATTGTGGAAAGATTGGTTAACCCTAGCAAGTCCATTTTGAGAAACCCTTGTTCCTCTAAGTAATCCTTTTCCAAACACGCCACATAGCCAATTCCGTCTTCGTCTTTGATTGGGATTACGTTCGTAAGGGGTTCGTTGTTTAAAATTATGCCAGCTGCATGCAAACCGGCTTGGCGAGGTAACCCCTCGATTTTAGAGGCTAAGGAAACGATTTCCAAGTAATAGGGGTCACTATCGATGAGCCTTTTAAATTCGGGGGAATACCGATAATCTTGACGCAAAGAGAAACGGTCGTTATGTATCGTAGAAATGATTAAGGAGATTTCGCGATCTTCATAGTCGTAAACTCGCCCGATGTCTCGTAACGCTTCTTTTGCTCCGATTGTTTGCGTAGCTAAGACGTGGCTTACGCGTTCTTTACCGTATTTCTTTTGCAAATACGAAATCACCAAATCACGTTTCGTGTCCATAAAATCTACGTCAATATCTGGCATCGATTTTCTTTCTGGATTTAAAAAACGTTCGAATAAAAGACCGTTTTTGATAGGATCAATCGTAGAAATATCTAAGGAAAATGAAACTAAGCTCGCTGGACCAGAACCTCTACCAGGGCCTACCAAAATCTGATGCGATTTTGCAAATCTCACATAATCGCTCACCACTAAGAAATAGTCCGCATAACCCATTTCGTTAATGATTCTTAATTCGTAATCGAGGCGAGAAAAATAATCGCTTGAGGGCAATGGGATTTTCCCCTTTAAGCCTTCTAGCGATATTTTTTTTAAGTATTCTTTGCTTGCTAACCCTTCAGGATTCTCATAATGAATTAGCGTCCCTCTTTTTTGGACGAAGGAAAAATTGCATTTTTTTGTTAGCTCTTCCGTCGCGAGAATTTCGTTTTCTTCATAATAGGAGCTAATGGCGTTTTCGTCTAAAAAATGTGCATCGCCAGCAAGTGATTTTGTCGTAATTTTCTCATGAGAGTCGATTGCTTTTGCGATTGTAGTCACAATTGCATCGCTTTCTTTTTCGTACGCAATGAAAGGGAAAGCGATCGTATGATATGGGTAAGTTTTGACAATGTTTCGCAAAAAGGAAATGAAATTGTCGTTCTTTGGTAAATAAGGTATCCCTAAATATAGACTAGAGAAATCATGAAAAAAATACGATAGGCGTTGAGCGATTTCTTCCTCTTTCTTTTCTTTGTAATCGCGATAAAGAAAGGTTGTTTCGCTATTGAGGATAAAGGTTAGCCCTTTTTGATGGCTTTTTAAAAATTCTAAAGTGAGTTCGTTTTTAGAGGCTAAAAAACTGATTTTTAATAAATTGCGATAACCTTCTTCATTTTCAACAAAGGCGCTGATTGTTCCTTCTAGCACTTCACAGTCCATGAGGTAAAAAGGAGTAACTCCATTCACTTTGCAGGATTCGGTGAATGGAGCGTATCCGCTGAGCGTAGAAACATCGCAAATACCGATAGACTCATAACCGTATTTTTTTGCTAATAGAGGTATTTTTTTCGCAACGAGTCCGCTTCTAAGGAAGGAGAATCCACTATAAATATGGAGTGGGATAAATGACATATTCTTAGTATAATCCAAAAACTTTATTCTTTGTGGTAAGGAAGGGCAATAAATAGATAATCAAGCAAACATTGCGTCTAAATCACGGATAAAGAGGTCTAACTCCTCGAGTGATTTTATTTTAGCGCCGCTCGCTTGGGCATGTCCGCCACCATGATACTTCACCGCGATAGGGGAGATGTCTTCTTTTTTGCTGCGAATGGAAATTCTCCAGCAGTAATCTTTCGGGTTTGGGTCTTCCGTTATTGAACACCAAGCATTAATGCCCTCTATGTTCGAAAAAAGATTGACGTTATCTTTGCCTTGCTCTGTGACAATGCCAAGTTCTTCTTGGATTTTGCTAGGCAAGAGGTAATAAGCAACGCCGTGTTTACTTACTTTGAAGTGATTCAAAATATAGGCAGTTACTTTTAAGTCGCTTATCTTCTTTTCATACATCGAAAGATAGATTTCAGTGATGTCGATACCGGTTTCCAATAAAGACATCGCACAGGCAAATGTTTTATCCGTCGTACTGCTATATTGGAAGCGTCCGCTATCGCCAACGATGCCTATGTATAAGTAACGGGCGGCTTCTTTCGACAATTTCTTCTTAGGCCAAGTTAATAAAAACGAAGAAACGAGTTCAGCGGCAGCTGCGCTATCTGTATCGAGCAAAGAATATCTAGCGATTTCTCTTTTGCAGGGATGGTGATCGATTTTGCAGATACAGCTTGCCTTCGTATAGCGAGGATCGGCGATTCGCTCGTGATCACCTACATCTAGAACAATCGCCAAAAACGGCGTAGAAAACCAGGAATCGTTTAGGCGCTCGGTTTCCGGGAATAATCGTGGAGTGAAAGAAACGTGATTATCTCCCAGAAAGTGGACTTCTTTGTTTGGAAAGTTTTCCTTTAAGAAAGTGACCAATCCCATTTGGCTACCCATCGCGTCATAATCGGGTTTAATATGACGAAAAACAGCGATTCTATCATATTTAGCGATTGCTTTTCGGAGGGCGGAGAAAACTGCTTTATGCCCTTTTGCATACTCCTTTAAAACTTTGTTAGGGGCGCTCATAAAGTTCCTTCGTAAGCTTTCATGCAGTCGCGAGCAATCATTACTTCCTCATCAGTTGGTATAACTGCAACTTTAATCGCGCTATTTTTTTTAGAAATCAAAGCTTCTTCACCATGAAGTGCATCGTTTGCTTTTTCATCGATTTCTAGGTGAAGTGCTTCTTTGACATTATCGAGAACGGCTTTGCGAAAATAGCCGCTATTTTCGCCAACTCCAGCGCTGAAGATGATTAAATCGGCACCGCCCAACCTCACAAAATACGAACCAATATAATCTGCGACTCTTCTAGCCCAAAGTTTGACGGAAGTAATGGCTCTATCGTTGCCTTCTAAGGCGGCTTTTTCGATATCGCGGGTATCATTAGAAACACCAGATACGCCTAAGAAACCGCTCTTTTTGTTTAAAATATCGTAAAGTTCGTCGGGGCTTAGTTTGGCATTATCGCAAAGATAATCAAAAACGCTTGGATCGATATCTCCGCATCTAGTTCCCATCATGACGCCGCCTAATGGGGTCAATCCCATTGAAGTTGCAACGCATTTTCCATCTCGGATTGCGCATAAGGAAGCCCCTGATCCTAAATGGCAGGAGATGATTCTAGTTCCTTTGCGGTTATTTAAGAAATCTTTGTTGCCCTTTATTGCTAGATAGTTATGGCTTGTTCCGTGTGCACCATATCTACGGCAATCGTATTTTTCACTTAATTCATAAGGAATTGGGAATAGATAATCTTCTTTTTCCATCGTTTGGTGAAAAGCGGTGTCGAATACGGCGATTGCGATTGCGTGAGGCAAAGCTTTTTTAAAGGCGTGGTAGCCAACTAGATGCGCTGGAGCGTGTAAGGGGTCTAAAGGAATTAATTTGGTTACTTTTTCTTCGGTTTCATCGTTAAAATAGGCGGATTTTGAAAAGAATTTACCGCCTTGCACGACACGATGGCCGACGACTTTTATCTCTTCTAAATCTTTCACGATTCCATATTCTTTTAAAGCGTTTAAGACAAGGGATACGCCAACACTATGATCTAAAATAGGAAGAATTTTTTGGAATTTTTGTCCATTGTATTTTAAGCCAAAGATGCCATCATCGTGACCGATTCTTTCGACATTTCCTGAACAAATCACTTTTTCTTCTGGCATTTCATAGAGCTTATATTTTAAAGAAGAGCTCCCTGCGTTTACTGCCATGCATTTAATCATTGATTATTACCTCACTATCTTCGAAAGATATATTAGACTAGATATGGGAAACCTTAAAGCCATTTTATGTTCGATTTCGAGACCAAATCCCTCTATTTTTGGTGCGCAAATCGCCTTTTTCCAGACGTGCTTTTTTCTTTTTCGCTGTTTAATTTTTCTCTTTAAAGATTGCTCTCCTTGTCGCGTTTCTTTCAAAGTAAAATTAATCTTTTTAAGAGCAACCTCGATAGCAAAACCTGACAAATCTTTTACTTTTTATTAGTTTCAAGGTTTTCCTTTTCATTAATCTGTCCTTTCGCTCTTGGATAGGCTGATTTTTAGAATAGTTACCAAAAATCTTTCTTGTTGCTTTAAAAAAGTTCTATTCGAAAGTTTACATCTTTCAATAAAAATGGTTACTTAAAAAGTTTTTGTAAAGATTATTTATTTTTCTTATAGTCCTCAATAAAAAAGTAAATTTCACTCTGTTTTTAGAGAAAGAATTTCGTCTATTAAGAAACAAGTGCATCTAAAATCTCGAATAGTTTGTTCTTTCTTCCGGCAATTATCCTTGAAAATCTTCTCCTTTTCAAAAAGAAAACAAGCGTATATTCTAAGGCTAATATGAAAGACACAACGAAAAAAGAAAGTGGCGGTCCTTCTCTTAAACTGAATGTAAAACGTACCGCAATCATCGGGTTCGCATTTTTCGGTATCTTGCTTTTATGGCAAGTTTATGATGTGTGGTGTGCCCCCTTTTTAACGAACCTTTTTATGGATGCTTTTCACACCAGCAAATCCGAAGAAGTCACATACCTAGTAGGTTTAGTTATGGCGATGGACAATCTTGCTGCTTTAGTCTTGATGCCAATTTTCGGAAAACTCAGCGACAAGACGCACACGAAAATCGGAAAACGAATGCCTTACATTCTCATAGGAACTTTCGTTTGCGCGATTGCTTTTCCTTTTATTCCCGTTTTCTTTTATTACAACAATATTGCGGGCGTTATTGCAATGATGGCAATCGTTGTTTGCTTTGCGATGATGTATCGTAATCCAGCCGTTGCCTTAATGCCGGATTTAACGCCCAAACCGCTTCGCTCAAAAGCCAACGGCATCATCAACATCATGGGCTATTTCGGTGGAGCCTTCGCGATGGTAGTTGGCATTTTCTTTGCCTATTCAGCCTATTTAGGAAATGAAGGCACGGATAACTGGGCTTATCACAATTTTTGGGTAATTGAGATCCCGTTTTTGGTTGCGAGCGTCTTGATGGTTATCTCCGCGCTGATTCTTTTCTTTAGCATTAACGAAAACGAACTCAGTGAAAGACTCGCCAAAGATATGGAAGAAGGGGATAAAGAAGCCGCTGTTATCGATTCGGTAGAAGATGACACCGAAAAACCAATGAGCAAAGCGAACAAAATCATGCTTTTGCTCATTCTGGGTGCTGAATTCTTCTGGTTTATGTCTGAAAATGGCGTTAACACGTTCATGACTGTCTATTCGCTTGATTATTTGAAGGTTTCTTCTGCATCGAACATGATTATGACGATTGTAGGTGGAGTCGGATCAGTTTTGGGTTATGCAATCGGAGGATTCATCGCTGCGAAAATCGGACGAAAATGGACGATTGTGTCTGGCCTATCATTGACTTTATTTGGCACTGCCCTCTGGCTTATTTTCCAATTTGCAATCGGGAAAGGTGCCCCGATTAACGGAACTCTTAATTATGCCTTCCCCTGGTATCTTTATTTAGTTTGGCCGCTTAAAGGGTTTGGCATGTCCCTAGTTCATCTCAATAGTTTCCCGATGGTTGTTGAGCTATGTTCCAAAAAGAAAATTGGTCAATTCACTGGTTACTATTATATGTCTTCGATGACTGCCCAAACCGTTACGCCGATTTTATTGGGCCTATTGTTATTGAATAAGCATTTGGATTGGAGTTTCCTCCCAGTCTACGCTCTTATCACGCTTGCCATTTCTTTAGGGATATTCTTCTTTGTCAAAAACGTTAAAACCACAAAGACACAATTTAAAAAAGGGCTAGAAGGAATCGGGGAGGACGACTGATGCCTGCCATTCTTACCCACTATGCTTTTGCTCTCGATATGCTTCCTTATTGCTCTTCTTCTTTCAAAAAGGCAATTTTTATTGGAACTCAGGGGCCTGACCCATTCTTTTTCTATGGGCAATTGCCTTGGAAAAGAAGGAGCAAGGACCGTTTAGAAGTGAATCGCTTTGGCAGTTTCCTTCATCATACGGATATCGCTCCTATCTATAGCGCGATGATGAAAATCGCTTCTAATTCGGAAGACAAAGATCTTTATTTTGCCTATATCGAAGGACTTTTGCTTCATTATTGCCTTGATAGAGAATGCCACGCCTATATTTTTCCCGCAAGCGGCTTTTCTAACGATCCACTCGTAAACAAAAGATATGGCGTTTTGCATACTTATTTTGAAACGATGATCGATTCATTAATCAGCAACTCGAAAGGAATCTATACGGTTAGGCCACAAAAATATCTCTCTATATCGCGAGAAGCACTCCGCAAAATTAGTTTGCTTTGGTACAAAACGAATCTCGAAACGCTTAATGACCCTTCGATTCACGAAGATACTTTTTATCTTTCTTTAAAGGATTACCGCTCGGTTTTGCGTCTTACCAATACGCCTCATTATTTTTCAAAAGCCTTTATTCGTCTTGTTGCCGGGAAAGAATCTTTGCCTAGCGCGATGAATATCCCTAAATCTATTCCATCTAATCTTTCTTCCATCGACTTTTTAAACAAGAATCATTCGGCTTGGCCTGATATGGTAAATGGCAAAAAGCACACGGAATCTTTTTTCGATCTAGAGGAACTCGCCAAAAGAGATTTTCTTGAGGTCCATCATTTGATTGAATGCGCAAAAAACGGGGGAGACGTCGAGAAAGAGCTCTCCTTTTTCGTTGGTTCAATCTGCCATGATGGATGCAATCCTTCTTTACAAAGGCGATTCGCAAAACCCCGTTGGCCTCTTTCTATTCTTCCAAAAGAAGAACATTAAACGAGAAAAGGTAATATCTGATTCTCTTTTCGGGTGCGAGTAATAAAAGCAACCAAAACCATAAAAATATTTACTAATAGAAGCGAACAATCCACTTGCTTTATTTTTATTTGATAAGTTTAAGCGCTCTCAGACTTTTTACTCTTTATAAAAATCAGTATACTAATGGGGTATTTTATTAATTATGGCATTTGGAATTCTTTATGACTATTTATTGGGGCAATCAACCCATGCGTTCGACTATTTTGGCGCTCATTTTGGTACTTTAGAGTTACCTAGAGAAAACAAAAGTGAAAAGCCCGTTATTGTATCCGGCGTTACTTTTCGACTTTATGCCCCTTTAGCGGAAGACGTTTCTGTGATTGGCGAATGGAACAACTGGGATGTTACCGCCAATAAGATGAAGAAAGTCGATCCCTGTGGCTGCTTTGAGACTTTCGTTCCAGGTCTTCACAATTATGAATGCTATAAATTCCATTTCAAAAATGCGAAAGGGCAATATGTAGATAAAGCAGACCCATTTGCTTTTTTTAGCGAAATGAGGCCGCAATCTTGCTCTCGCGTTTTCGACATTCGCAATTTTGCTTGGCATGATAAAAAATGGCTTAAAAAGCGTAACCGCAATTTCGATAATGCGATGAGCATTTACGAAATCCATCTTGGCTCTTGGAAAGGCAAAATCGATGGGCGTTTCCCTAGCTATGAAGAAGTTGCGGATTATCTCATTCCTTATTTAAAAGAAACCGGTTATACCCATGTTGAGATTATGCCAATTACTCAATATCCTTTTGATGGTTCTTGGGGATATCAAGCAACCGGGTTCTATAGTGTGGATTCTCGATATGGGAACCCGTTCCAGCTCATGAGCTTTGTCGACCGGCTTCACCAAGCGGGTTTTGGGGTGATTTTAGATTTCGCTCCGGTTCATTTCGCGACCGATAGCTATGCTTTGCGGGAATATGACGGCTCTCATTTATTTGAATATAGCGATGAAGCACACGCTTATTCCCCATGGGGTAGTTGCTTATTCGATTTAGGAAAAGACCCGGTCCGTTCTTTCTTAATGAGCGCGATGAATTATTTCTTGACCTATTTCCATTTCGATGGAATCCGCGTTGATGCGGTGAGTAATCTCGTTTATTGGGACGGGAATAAAAACCATGGCGAAAACGATGGCGCGCTCGAATTCATTCGTAGACTAAACGGAAAACTTCATTATGAGCATCCATCGATTATGATGATTGCGGAAGATAGCACCGATTATTTAGGCGTGACTCGACCGGTTGAATACGGTGGGTTAGGTTTCGACTATAAATGGGACTTAGGATGGATGAATGACACTTTGAAGTATTATTCTCTCGACCCCATTTATAAAAAGTGGGACCACAACAAATTAACATTCTCCATGGCTTATTTTTATAGCGAAAACTTCCTTTTGCCCTTATCGCATGACGAAGTGGTGCATGGGAAAGGAACCATCATCAACAAAATGTATGGCGATTACGAAACGAAATTCGCTTTATTAAGAAACTTATTCACTTATCAATTCGCTCATCCTGGGAAGAAACTCAATTTCATGGGGAATGAGCTTGGAAGTTTCGATGAATGGAACGAAAACCGTTCCTTGCCCTGGAATTTATTAACTTATCCCAAGCACGATTCCATTCGACGCCTCGTTCGTGACCTTAATCTCATTTATCGCGACGAGAAAGCAATGCACTTCGAAGAGCATAATCCGGCTCATTTTTCTTGGACGCTTGTGGATAATTGCGATCAAAGCGTTTTTGCTTTTACGCGAAAAGTCTGTGATAGCGAATTATTATTTGTCTTTAATATGACTCCGAATTATTACTCGAATTACGATATCGGCGTCTATAGCGAAGGAGAATGGTTTGAATTGTTCAATAGCGATAAGGACGTTTATGGTGGGAACAATCAATATAATGGTTTGCCTTGTTTTACTTCCCTAGGGGCTCCAGAAGGGCGGCCATTTCACATTACTATTAAGTTAGGGAGTTACGCGGCGCTTATTATGAAGCGAAAGACGGCTAAGAAAGTCGTATCAAAAGGAAAAAAAGCTCGCAAAGTCAACTAAAAGGGAGAGGAGTATTCGTATGTTTCAGAACAAATTGGATTTTAAGCAGGATTTCGAAAGAAGGCTAAGCGAAAAATACGGTCGCAGCGTTGAAGATAGTCACATTACGGAACGTTATGACATTTTAGGGGAAATGGTACGCGATTATGCTGGCTACGATTGGAGAGCGTGCCGCGAAGCCATGTTCAAAGGGAAAAACAAGCAAGCCATCTATTTTTCGATGGAATTCCTTATTGGAAGGCTATTAGTTAATAACATGCAAAACCTCGGCATTTATAATGTCGCGAAAGACGGATTGGCGGAATTTGGCATCGATATTAACGAGCTAGAGGATCTTGAGCCAGATGCAGGGCTAGGAAACGGCGGCTTAGGCCGCTTAGCTGCTTGTTTTCTCGATAGTAGTGCTTCTTTAGGATATCCAGTACACGGAAACACCATCCGCTATGAATATGGTTTTTTCCGCCAAAAATTTGTGGATGGGAAACAAATCGAATTGCCAGACCAGTGGCTTAGCAACGGGTTCGTTTTTGAGGTCAGAAAGCCGAAGCATGCCGTGGAAGTCTCTTTTTATGGACAAGCTGAAACTTATATAAAGCCCGATGGCAATTATGCGATTCGGACGGTGAATGCTCGCTGCGTTCGCGCTGTCCCCTATGACGTTAGTGTCGTTGGATACCGCAATGGCGTTGCCAATACTTTGCGCTTATGGAGCGCTGAACCAAGCGAAAAAAATCTTCCTACCGATTGCTCCTTCAATGAATATTTAGCAACTCTTAAAGAACTTTGCTTCGGCTTATATCCCGATGATTCGACTGAGCACGGGAGATTGCTTCGCCTCCGTCAACAATATTTTCTCGTCTCGGCTGGGCTTCAATCCTGCATGAGGGGACATTTGCGCCGATATGGCACTTTAAAGAACTTCGCTGATAAATATTGCTTCCAGCTTAATGACACCCATCCGATTTTGGCAATTCCGGAAATGATGCGTTTACTCATGGATGAATATGGTTTTGGCTGGGATGAAGCTTGGGATATTGTAAATCACTCGATTGCCTATACGAACCATACGGTTATGCCTGAAGCTTTGGAAAAATGGCCCGTTAGCTATATGCAAGGATTACTTCCTCGCATCTATATGATTATCGAAGAAATCAATCGCCGCTTTAACAATTACATGGTTGAAAAAGGCGTTGACCCAGATAAACGTTATCAAATGTCTATTATTCGCGATGGACAAATTCATATGACCAACATGGCGATATACGCTGGCTATAGCGTGAATGGCGTTGCTAAGATTCATACCGAAATTCTTGAAAACTACACCTTTAAGAATTTTTATGAGCTTTTTCCGAATAAATTTTCCAATAAGACGAATGGCGTAACCCATCGCCGCTGGCTACTATACGCAAACCCTTCCTTAGCGAAAATCATCACCGACAAGATTGGCGATGAATGGATTCGCAACCCAGATAAGCTAATTGATTTTGAAAAATTCGCTGGGGATAAGAAAACCCAGGATGCCATTTTGAAATCAAAGTACGAAAATAAAGTCAAATTCGCGAAATTCGTCGCTAAACAATATGGGATAGAAATTGACCCGACTAGCATTTTCGATACCCAAATCAAACGCCTTCATGCCTACAAACGCCAATTGCTCAATGTTTTTCATATTATGAACGAGTATTTGACGTTCAAAGACAATCCGCAAAAATTCACGATGATTCCGCACACTTATATTTTTGGCGCGAAAGCCGCTCCAAGCTATGAATATGCGAAAAGAATCATCGAATTAATTCTTTCCGTTGCCGATGTCATCAATCATGACGAAGAGGCGAACAAATTCATGAAAATCGTCTTTGTGGAGAATTATGGCGTCACTTTGGCCGAAAAGATTATTCCCGCTACAGACATAAGCGAGCAAATCTCAACCGCTGGAAAAGAAGCGAGCGGAACAAGCAACATGAAACTCATGATGAATGGCGCGATTACTTTAGGAACGCTTGATGGCGCCAATATTGAAATCGCGAATTTAGCGGGGGAAGAAAACGAAGTCATCTTTGGACTTACCGCAAGTGAAGTTCAATCGATGGTGGATAGCGGTAACTACAACCCTTGGGATATTTATAATTCTAACGCTTCCATTAAACGCGTTTTGGATAGCTTATTCACCGGGCCATGGGCGAAAAACGACCGTTTCAGATTCATCTTCGATGAAATCATGAACCATGGCGATCAATATTTTATTTTAGCAGATTATGTTAGTTATGCTGAGGCTTGCCAAAGAGCGAATGATTTCTATAAGGATAAACGTGCGTTTGCCTATGCATCCATTATGAATATCGCTCGCAGTGGCCATTTCTCTAGCGATCGTACCATCGAAGAATATAATCGTGATATCTGGCATTTAAAGAAAATCAACGTGAGAGCAGACGATGAATAATATTGATGTTACCCCATTATTCGCCCTACAAAGCGGCTTAGATAATGAAATTCATAAACTTCATCACGAAAGCTATGGTTCGACGCTTCATAAGCGGATTCTAGCTTTGTTTGTGGAACTCGGGGAGTTTGCGAATGAAACGCGCTGCTTTAAGTTTTGGAGCGAGAAAGGCCCATCTCCAAAAGCTGTGATTCTCGACGAATACGCGGATGCTTTGCATTTTTTCTTATCGTTAGGATTAGCAATTGGCGTTAAGGAAATGAAAGCGGATTTTGCGCCTCGATATACTAACATTGTGGAGCAATTAGAAGCAGTATATGTTGATGTCGCTTCTTTTAGTGAGCACCTGGATGAAAGCCATTATAAAACGGCATTTGGAGATTTCTTGAATCTTCTTCCTCTGCTTAATTATAGCGAAGATGACCTAATTAGCGCTTACAAGAAAAAATTGGCCGTCAATTACGCCCGACAGGAAAATCACTATTGATTCACCATAAATACAAGGATTTTTGCGAAATTCCTTTATTTTTTCTTTTATCTAGTTAAAAATATCAACAGTAAAGAAGAAAATCATGAATTCGATGGAACACTGGTGGACGAAGTCTATCGGATATATTATTTATCCGGAGTCTTTTTTGGATAGAAACGGAGATGGAATCGGGGACCTTAATGGCATTACCTCAAAACTCGATTATCTCCATGATTTGGGAATTAATCTGATTTGGATTTGTCCTATTTTTGATTCCCCGATGGCGGATAACGGGTATGATGTTTCTAACTATCATAGAATAAACCCTAGTTTCGGCACGATGGAAGACTTTACAAATCTAATCAATAAAGCGCATGGGCATGCGGACAAAAAACTGGA